>JAHBXN010000001.1:0-600000 GCA_019636475.1 Phycisphaerae bacterium | reverse complement strand
GTTTCTGCCGCATTCTCGGCACCCTGCTCAACAATGGCGTGCCCATTCTGCAATCCCTGAAAATTGCCCGAGACTCGGCCGGGAATCGCATGCTGGTGGAGGTGATTGACGACGCGACGGAGAGCGTGCGAAAAGGCGCCGCGCTGTCGGGCCCGCTGGGACGCAGCGGGCTGTTCCCACTCGATATTGTCGACATGATTGCCGTCGGCGAGGAAAGCAACAATCTCGAAAACGTGCTCGTCACGATCGCGGATTCGTATGAGAATCGAACCGCTCGGAAGATTGATCTGGCGGTTCGATTGCTGGAACCGCTCCTGCTGGTCTGCATGGCGGGCGTGGTCGCCGTGATTGCGATCGCATTGCTTTTGCCGATTCTGACCATGAGCTCGGGCGGCGCCAGGTAGTTGCCTTCGGCGATGCTCGGCTTGTCCCGAGCCGGCCTATAATATCGGCTGGAAATCCGCTGAATTTGCTGCCACAATTCGGGATGCAACGTGTATAAGGATGTGCCGATGTGAGCAGTCCGTGTCCCGCAGGGAATTGGGTCTGAACATCCGCTCGATATCGAGATCATTGTTGAAGGAGTCTGATCACCATGAGTCCGAAGCGCGTCAAACGTCGTCCGGTTCGCAAGGGTTTCACCCTGCTTGAAATTCTGCTTGTCGTCGGTCTGCTGGCCTTGCTTGCAGCCTTCGTCGTGCCGTCGCTCGTCGGCCAGGCGGATGATGCCAAGGTCAAGCTCGCCAGAGCGGCGGTCGGCTCGAACGGCCCGCTGGCCAATGCGATCAATCTCTACCGATTCAATTGCGGGAGCTGGCCGGAGGATCTGAAGTACCTCTACGAGAAGCCGGCGGATGAGGAAATCGCCAAGAAGTGGATCCAGGGCATTGAGGATCCGGGTGGATTGAAGGATCCCTGGGGGCGTGACTATCAATTCCGAGCACCGGGCGAAAAGAATCGTGACAAGTACGACCTCTGGAGCCTTGGGCCCGATGGGCTCGATGGTTCTGAAGACGACGTGACCAACTGGCAGAGTGATCGCTAGGTCGTGTTTGCACGCGCTGATCCGCCCTGGCGATGGCGCGGCTTCATGTCGGTGCCCCGCGGCCTTTCACGCCCCTTCGCGGGCGTGATTTCCTCGCGGCGGTTTCGTGATGGGTGACATGCACGAGATCTCAACATTCATCGCCTGGACGCCGCGAAGGAGAAATTGCGCCAGGACGTTACGTCGCGCCGGATTCACGCTGATCGAGATTCTCGTTGCGATTTTTCTGCTTGCGATTCTTGCTGGTCTGAGCTGGCCGCTCCTTCAGAATCAGATTGTTGCGTCCGAGCTGCCGGAATCGGCTGCGCAGATGCGCGATACGCTTTTTCTCGCGAGGACGGAAGCGATGAAAGAGAACCGGCGCGTCCGCGTACGGTTCGCGCCGAACGAGCAACATCCCTATTTTGAAATCGAGAACGACCCGATTCAGTTTCCGGGTGTCTGGGAACCGCTTCAGGCGACGTGGGCCCAGGATTCGCCGCTTCTCGGCGAAGTCCATGTGCATACCATTGAGCTGGGCCGACCGGTCTTTCTCAAGCCGATTTCGTTCGATGAGACCACCGATTCCGCAAAGAAAGACTCGGACAAGCAGGAAGGAAATGCGAATTCCGCTGATTCCGAAGTGACTATTCCGGCCATCACGAGCATGAACGAGGATGTCGAACTCGACGATCGACGTCCGATCATTCTGTTCGAGCCGAGCGGTTCGACGGATTGGGCGACGCTAAAAGTCACGAAAGTGGCACTCGACCGCGAATTGACGGAAGACGATCCCCAGCATTGGATCATTCTCGATGGTCGGACCGGTCTGGCATACTTGCGCGATCCCGTCACCGAGGAGCAACTCGCCGACGAGACCTTCTACGTTAAGCGTGAAAACCTCGAGATGCCCACTGATGCCGATGCGAGTGACCTGTCATTCGGCTTACCGGATCAGGCGGCTGCGGCCGGCGGCGGTTCGGGCGGTTTCGGCGGAGGCGGCGGATTTGGCACCGGGGGAGTCGGCGCTGGCGCCGGCGGATTTGGCGCCGGGGCGGGTCGCGGTGTTCCCGGCGGCGCGGGTCCCGCCAGCCCGGGCGGACTGGGCGGATTGCCCGGCCGCGGCGCGGGTCAGTTTCCGAACGTCGGCGGTGCGGGGGGTGTTGGCGACGGCGGTCGAGGCGACGGCGGTCGAGGCGGCGGCGGTCGCGGCGAAGGACGTGGCCAAGGCGATCGGGGTGAGGGTGGCCGCCGTGGCGGATCGGATGGCCGAGGTCCTGGCAACGATCGCGGGGGAGATCGTCCGCCGATGCAGGATCGTGGCGGGAATCGTCCAGATCCGCGGGGGTCCGGCGACGGAAAAGACGGTGAAACCGGTGGCCGCAAGGGCGATCAGAACGGGCAAACCGGGCTGAAGGAAGACCTTGAGCAGTCGAATCTTACGGACGAAGAACGCGACAACATCGACAACGCACTGAACAACAACTCCAATTCAAATTCGAATTCCGGTCAGAAAAACGACAACACGAACAACCCGCCGGACACAAAAGGCGACAACGACAACCAGAACGACAACAAGAACCCCTGATTCGAAAATGTCCGCGTCGCTGTCGCCTGCATAAGCCATATCTTTATGATTCGCTGAAAGTTAAGTCTGCCGTGCCGGCTCGAAGATACTTCCGAAAAAGATCGTCCGTTCTGCGACGATTGCCGCTCTATTGCGTACAAGAAATGGGTTCTCGCAAGGCCTCCTGAAGGCCTCTCGGACAGGGAGCGCATTCGTGGCGATTTCGTATTCTCAATCTGGGGTTTCAGTCTGCGCAGCGGGTTCTCTGAGGATCCGCGCGCGAACGCCGTCCGCCCCGGGCCCGGCTCGACGCGGCCTGGTCTTGTTGGAAGTCGTCGTGTCGCTCGGCATTCTGCTCATGGCGATTGCGGCGATCGGAATCGTGTTTCGCAATGGACAGCAAAACGTCGAACTGGCCGAGCGTCTGACGCAGGGCATGTTGATGACCGATCGGCTCATCGCCGAGATGGACACCAACTCCGGCCTGCTCAATCTCGACGAGCGCGAGCAGAGCGGATATTTCCGTGAGGGCGAGACACTCGATCGCCTCTCGTGGAAGGTGACGACGAATCCGTCGCTTCGCGTTGAGGGACTGCTTGAAATCGATATCGAGATTTTTGTCGGCGACCCGAACGCAGATACCTCAGATCGCGAATTCGTCATGGCGACGCGAATCTTCCGCGCGATACCCCGCGGAATCGATCTCGAAAACGACTTCGGACTCGAGCCGGAGCAGATTACCCAGATCACCGACGCGATTCCCGGCGGTACGCAGTTTATCGATCCGAACAACTTTGATCCGCGTGCGCTGGCATCGATGGATATGGACACGCTGATTGAACTCCTTCCGACGCTTATCGCGGCGTTCGGTGATCGGTTTGCCGGCGGACAGATTGACCAAATCATCGCCGCGCTCCAATCCGGCGACACCGGGGCACTTCAGCGCATTGCCGGCCAGGCTGGCGTAAATCCCGGTCAAATTCCGGGTGGCGGGCAACAACAGGGCGGTGGGCAACAACAGGGCGGCGGTCGGCCGCAGGGCGGTGGACAGCAAGCCGGAGGGCGCGGCGGACAGCAAGGAGGAGGTCAGAAGCCTCCGGACAATTTGCCTCGCGGCGGATTCAGACCCGGGCAGGGAGGTGGCCGCTGATGACGCCATGCCGGCACAGGCGACCCGCGAACGCATTCGGGCGGCGATTGGCCGTTCCGGTGTCTCGTGATGCGCGGCGAGATCGCCGACGCGCGCTGACGCTGCTGGAAGTGCTGTTGGCGATCGGCCTCATGGTGCTGGTGTCGTTGCTGCTGTTTTCGTTCTATGACCAGGTCATGCGAACGCGTGAGAGTTCGCTGAAGGTCACGACGGCGGGCTATCTCGCCAAGATGGTCGCTCATCAGATTGCGGAGGAGATTCGCGCTTCGAACGGTTTTGTATCGACGCTCGGTCCGGGCGTCACCGGGAAGGAGCGTTTCATCTCTTTTCAGACGGTCACACTTCCGGACAGGACGCTATTCCGACAGCGAGGCATCGAGGAACTGCCTCCACCGGCCGAGTGCGACATCCGGCAGGTTCAGTACTACCTCGCCTATGACCAGGAAGACGAGAGCTACACCTATCCCAACGGTACGACCGGCAAGGCTCCGCTGGGGCTTGTGCGCCGCGAGGTGAAGACCCACTTTCAAACGGCGCTGTTTGAGAAGGATGAGAACTGCGTCAGCCTCGATCTGGTTTCGCCTGAGTTGAAGTTCATCCGATTCCGCTACTACGACGGTGTGGATTGGCTGGACCGATGGGACCTTGGCTTGCAGCCTGAGGGGAAGATGGGGAACTCCCTTCCGCAGGCGATCGAGATCACGGTCGGCTATCAGGAAGTCCCTCCGCCCGAGGAAGAAGAAGAGGAGGATCCGCTCAAGTTTGATCTAACTCCCTCCGAGCCAGATCCTTACACGCGTGAAGCCTATACGATCATGGTGCGTTTGCCGCAGGCGGACACGTTCATGGGATCGCGGCTGATGCGTGCACAAAAGATTACCCGCACGCGAGCGAGCGGAGGCAGCGGGTCAGGCAGTTCCGGCAGCCGGTGATGGGCTGGCTCGGTGGTTGTGATTTATTGTAATATTATGTACCAAAGGCATTTAAGTATTAGTTGTTTTCGTCGTAAGGTCGCCAGGCGCGGCCTCATGCTGGTCGTCGTTCTGGTGATGGTTGCGCTGCTGTCGCTGCTGGCGGCTGGATACACGCTGATGGTTCGCGCGTATCTGGACGGAATGACGACCGAGATTCGGCAGTTCAAGATCAGGCAGGCGGCCAACTCCGGTGTCCAATCGGCGGTTGTGACTCTTCGTTATACGCGCGGTGATCTGGATAGCTGGTTTAACAGCCCCGAGCGTTATCGTGCATTTCTGGTTTCGGGTCCCGAAGGCAAGGATGCCGAATCGGTCCAGCAGAAGGCCGTCACCGGCGAGGTGAAGAAATATGATCCGACGCTGGAGGAGGCGTTCCGATTCAGCCTGATCGCCCCGGACCTGAATGATCCCAATCGCGTTCGCTATGGCATCACGGATGAATCGGCTCGAATGGACCTGAACTCTGTCACCGGTGATCAGCTTCGTAGACTACTGCAGCGGGTAGTACCGGTGAACACGGACTTTCCCGTGAACATCGATGTGCTGGTCGATTCATTCCTGGATTGGCGCGAACCGGGCGATGAGCCTCGTCCTAATGGCGCAAAGAACGAGTACTACGCCACTTTGATTCCTCCGTATCGCGCCAAAGGCGCTGCATTTTCTTCGGTGGAAGAGTTGCTCCTCGTGCGGGGTTTTTCGACGTGGGTGGTGTACGGCGAGGATTACAACCAGAACGGGCTACTTGATCCGAACGAAGATGATGGCAATGAGTCGTTTCCGCCGGACGACGGCAACGGCGTTCTCTATCGCGGCATTGCTCCGTTCTTCACGGTCTGGTCGCAGGAATCGAACACATCCGGCGATAATCGCCCGCGCATCAATCTCAACATGCAGGATCTGGACAAGCTTCAGGAGAAGCTTGAACAGGAAATCGACGGCGACATTGTCAGTTATATTATCTCGGTTCGATCGGCGGGGATCCGTTTTAACAGTGTTATGAATCTGCTTCCCGCGCCACCGCTGGAGGCGCAGTTGGCGGAGCAGGAGGCCACTTCACAGCCGGATGATCAGTCCCCGCCTGAGCAGGGTGCACCCCAGTCGCCAGCACAGGCGGACGGGGAAGATCCGACATCTCAGCCATCCGAGGAAAACCGTGAAGATTCGAGGCCTGGTTTCGCCGATCAGGATGGGTCGGATCCCGAGTCCGAGAATCCGCCGACGAGCGCTCCAAGCGGAGAGAATCCGCAGCGCCCGCCGGCTGCCCGCGCACCCGTGTACGCGAACCTGACGGACGAGGAGCCGCCGGGTTCTTACGAGGATTTGCCGTTGCTGCTGGACCGTCTGTCGGCGTCACCGTCACCGATCCTGAATGGTCGCATCAACGTGAGCACTGCGCCCCGTGAAGTACTGGCAATGCTTGAGGAACTGAGCGATGAGGATGTGGAAGCGATCGTGACGGCACGTGCGAATCTGGACAGCGCGACGAAATCGTCGCCGTCATGGCTGGTTTCGCAGGGCGTGATCAGTGAATACAAGTTTCGCCGGATCCTCGACAAGATCACGACGAAGTCGTCTGTTTATCGAATCGAGGCGGTTGGGTTTGCTGACAGTCTTGGTATTGTGGAGCGGTTCATGGTGATCCTGCAGATGCGCGGGCCGGTTCCGCAGGTCATGTATTACCGAAACCTGAATCCACTTGGCATGGCGTATCGTCCGCACGGCGACGAATTGCGCGGCGCGCAGGACAAGTCCAAGTAGGGATCGAGCCGCGAGAGGCGGACCGGCGAATTGAAGGGGGCTGAGCCGAACTGATGGCACTGACAGGGAAAAAACTTCTGGCGGTTGACTGGGACGCCCGCGATCTTCGGATGGCGATGGTTCGCGTCAGGGGCGATCGTCTTGATCTGGTGAAGGCGGTCTCGGTTCCGATTCCGCCGGATCTGGCGGTTGACAATGCGGAGTTGCTCGGAGCATTCATTCGGGAGGCGATGAAGCAGTCCGGCCTGTCCGCGAAGCACGCCCTCATGTCGATCCCGCGCAACCAGGTCGTACTTAACCGGCTGGACCTGCCGCCGATGCCCGCGGATGACCTGCCGGCTTCGATTCAGTTTCAGATCGTGAAGGAACTGCCGTTTGCCGCGGAGCAGGCGACCATCGATTTCGCCTTCGCGCTGGGGCATGATCCGAAACAGGCCTGTCAGCCGCTGGTCGCGGCGATTCGCAATGAAGACCTTGAATTCTATCAGCGGGTCGCGCGTGAAGCGGGACTGACCATCGAGCGACTGGGTCTGCGGCCGTTCGCGAACCTGCGCGCGGTGATGGGCGGCCTGCCGGAACTGGCGGCGCACTCGGTGCTGGTTGTGGATGTCGGTCCGACGCACACTGAGATCGATGTGATCGATCGAGGGACTCTGGCATTTTGTCGTGCCGCGCAGTTGACATTGCCTCGGATTGACGCGGTCGGCGCGGACCGTGTGAAGGATAGCCGCATCACGGCGCTGCCTCTGCTGGATGCGGAACAGGACGAACTGACGACGGAAGCCGTCGGCAAGCTGCTGGTTGATGTCATCCGCTCCTACGAGGCTCACCGCGCGACGGCGCCGCACACGAGCGTTGATCAGATCGTGGTCTGCGGCTCGACCGGGCTGGAGGCAGAGCTGGCTCAATCCCTGGCCGCACGATTTGCCGCGAAGGCGCAACTGTTCTCGCCGGATCGCCTGCTCGACTTGTCGCCGCAGCGTGCGAAGGAGCTGCGCGGATTCTCGTCGGTGATCGGCATGGCCGTGAGCGAGGATCGGCCGGCGCTGGAGGCATTTGATTTTCTGCGACCGAAGAAGCCCGTCAGCAAGCGAACGAAGCGCCTGAAGAAGGCGCCGGTCGCGATTGGTGCGGCGATTCTGGTCATCGGCGCCGGCATCTGGGCACATATTCGCTTTGTGCTTCCGGCGCGTGCGAGCGCCGAGTCGGTTCGAAGGAGCGTCGAGCGCAAGCAGAGCATCGAGAAACCGTATCTGGAATTCATAGCGCAGGCCAACGCGCTTCAGGAATGGAAGGCTTCGGAGCAGTACTGGCCGGACGTGGTCGCTGAACTGTCGCGTGTGTTTCCTTCGGATCAACTGGCGTGTGTGGATCGCCTTGATTTGGATATGCGCAGCGCCGGTCGCACGGGGGGGCGAATCGCGAAGCTGGCCATGAAGCTCCGCGTGGCAGAATCAGGAACGGTTAATGCGATCAGCGAATCCCTGCGGTCGCTTGGATTCAAGTCGGTCGAGCCCGGGTCGGAAACGCCCCGCGGCCTGAAGGATCTCTCGGAAATCTATCGATTCGACACGAGCGTTCGAGCCGAACTGCCTCCGCGCGAGCCGCGCAACTGGGACGACGTGGATACGGACGACGCGGATGCGGCGATTGAAGCGGAACCGGATTCCAACGCGGCGCCTTCCGGCGACAACTCGAACGAGAATCGAGGTGGGGAGCCTTCGCCGGCGCGCCTGGACGTTCGATCGGCAACCGACGCGCACGCCGCGTCCCCAGCGGCTTCCCCGGTGTCGAATGGTCGATCGATCGGCCATCAAGGGGGTGTCCGATGAACCCTCGTGAGAAACGACTGGCCGCGATTTTCGGCGTATTCCTCGGCGTGCTGGGCGTCTGGTCGATGATCAACTGGCTTTTCATCGGCGAGATCAAAAAGGCGCACCAGCTGCGCGAGAGCTACAGCGAGCGTTACAACAAACTGAAGCGGCTCGAAGATGAAAAACACCGCGTGGAGAAAGTCTGGCTTGCGGATGCGGCGCGGACATTTTCATTCAACGAAACGCTCGCGAAGGACATGCTGCAACTTGAATTGAAGCGAATCGCCCTTCGTCATGGGTTCGATTCTCCGAACGTGAAGACCGCGATGGGCATCCGCATCGGGGTGAAGACTCAAATCAAGTCGCCGGCCGCGAGCGTGACGCTGATTGGTGATTATGTCAAAGTCATGGCATTTGTTCGCGATATCTATCGCGCCCCGTTTCTGTGCCAGATTACGAATCTGGCGCTCACGCCGCTCGGGCCGCGATACGGCCGGAACAATGTGAAACTCGACGTGACGGTTGAGACGCCGGTGCTGCCGGAGCGAATCAAAGACATCACGTTCGCGGAAGCGCCCCGGACAATTCCGACTGATCCGGCCGAGCCGCTCGCGTCGGTCCGGCAGGATGTCGCGCCCGATTGGTACTACGCGATTTTCGACACACGGAATCTGTTCCGCGAGTTTGTTCCCGCGCCGACCAACGTCGTTCTTCTGGACAACCAGGACCGAAAAATGGTCGGAATCAAGGGCGTATTTTCCTTCGATGGCAAGGAAGAAACGCAATTTCAGAAGGGTGTCGGCGGTAACAGTCAGGTGCAGGTCGAAGGCAAGGGCGATGTGGTGGAACTGACCATCGCGTACGCCGACGGCCATTCGGAGGGTCCGATTCGTCACGAATTCAAAACGGCCGGTCCGTGGGCCTACAAGGTGGCGTCTCGAACGCCGCCTGAACCGCCGAAGATCGTGAATCTCGCCGTACAGAATACCAACGCTGAAGAGGTTCTGCTGAATATCGTGGTTACAACGGAAGACGACAAGCAACTTCGGCCACCCACCATGCTGATCGAGGCGAATCAGACGATCGACATTGGCGAATGGCGGGCGAAGCAGATTCAGGTGAGTGCGACGTATCGATCCCGCAAGCCTGCACCGGGTGGAACGTACATGCCTTCTGACACCAAGCAGACGCTGACGATTCCACCGGAGCCGGAAGAACCGGTCTATGTCGATACGAACCAACCGCCGCCCGAGGATGCCCCGCCGGATGATCAGTACAAAGTCGCGGGTCTTTGGACCTATCGTGACGTTCAGGAAATGATCGTGGTGGGCGGAACGGGTCGGCGCGTGATTACTTTGGCCGACGAGGGCGCTGTGGATGGCGGCACGCTGCGCGCGGTTCATCCGCTGGGCGGCGTGGTGTATATGCCGGCGACCGGAAACTACTACCTGTATCCGCTTGGCAAGACTTTCGGCAAGCGGGTCTGGCTCAATGTGGAGAGTGAAGAAGGTCTTGCAGATGCGATCGATGCGTGGTCGCGGACGCGAAGCGCGTCGGCTGCGGCGCAATAAGTGTAAGACTTGGGGCGGAATCGAATGATGGAGACGCGCCCTCGCACGGTCCATTCGGCTGTGCGGCGGCTTTGCGTGGAGACGTAGTGATGAAATCGAAGAAACTGACAAAGACCGAACGTGCAGTTTTTCCGGCGGCATGGCCAGTCGTCGGAATGCTCGCGATGTTCTGCGTCTTCACATGGCAGGCTCGCTTTGTTGTCGGCGATGAGCCGGCGACGACGCAGAAAGTCGATGACTCCACGCCTGCGAGCGACGATGCCGCCGGCGTGGAAGCCAAGGACGAGGTCGAGTCGGCCGAAAGCGCAGCAGACGACAAGCCGGCCGACAAGTCCGCAGACGATGCAAATCTTGAAAAGCTGAAGGCGGCGGCGCGGGCTTCGACACAGCCGGCAAAGACTGCGGACAAGCCTGCTGTGACGCCGGCCGGTCTGGGTCAGCCTTCCGCCGGATCTCCGGCGACTACTCAGCCTGCGGCGGTTCCCCCGAGCACACAGGTCAACGGCGCGCAGCCGACGCATCCCAATCGAGCGGGAGGCCGCGTGAACCGACCTACCGGCCGTGCGATGCCGACGGTTCCGAAGGCGAATCTGTCGCAGCCTGGGAATGCGCATCAGATGAATCAGCCGACCGACGGCTCGGGCGCACCCGCGATCCAGCCGACGCCGGGCCGTACCGGCGGCCGGCCCGATCCCCGGGCTCCTCGAACACCTGCGACGGCAAGTCCGCGCGGCGGCACTCCGCCCGCGAGTGCCACGACCGCGACCCCTGGCGAGACATCGGACGATGCAGCGCCGGTTGTGACAAATACGAAGACGAAGATGCTCGTGTTCCAGATCGAGGATCCGCAGCCGGAGGCACGGACGTATCGATTCCAGTATTTCGACATGCCGTGGCAGGACGTGCTGGAGGACTTTTCGCGAATCAGCGGCCTCCCGCTCGTGAACAAGCCTGATCCGCCGATCGCCGGCAATCTGACCTATTTCAGCAATGACGACTACACGTTTCAGGAAGCCTATTACAAGCTGAACGAACTGCTGCTGCTTAATCCGCTGAATAACTATGTGATTCAGCGGAAGCCCAAGTACCTCACGGTCGAGCGCATTCCGGATCTGGTTCGCAAGATCGATACGGATCGGATGTTCAACTCGTTCGAGGAGTTCGAAGCGGCGCATCTGGATCTTTATGAAGTCTGCCTTGTCAAATATCGCACGCCGCCGGGATGGTCGGCATTTCAGGTGATCGAGCAGTTCCGCTCGATGTTCTCCGATACGTACGGAACCGAGATCGTCGGCCCTGACCTGATTCAACTGACCGGTCTGGTGAAGGAACACTATGAATTCAAGGCCACCGTCGCGAAGCTGACCGTCGGCAAGCCGCCCACTGAGTTTGACAAGCCTCAGTTGATCTACAAGCTGCGGGCGCAGAAGGCGGCAACTGTCCAGACGATACTCAATCAACTGTTTCAGATCGCGCCTCCCACGCCACGAGCGAGGCCAGGCGGCCCGGTGACGATCGACGCCAATATGCAGGAGCAGAAGGCACTGACGATTGTTCCGGACATCACGAACAACGAACTGTATGTCCGGGGACCGCAGTATCTGGTGGATGAGATTCTCACGACCCTGAAGCGGATCGACATCGGCGAATGGGTGCCGCCGAAGCAGGAACTGCTCAGGCTCGAGAACGCGTCGGCCAACACGATCGTCACGACCTTGAAACCGCTCTTCCAGAAGATGCTGGCGGACGTGAACAAGACCCAGCTTTATGTGCCGGAGGAGATCAAGGCCGCGCTCGATGTGGACATTTTTCCCGATGTGTCCAGCAATTCGGTCATCATCGTCGGCGGCGACGAGGGTCGGGCGCGAGCCAAGCAACTCGTGCGCCAGTACGACGTACCGACGGAGTGGGTGACTGAGATCATCACGTTGCAACATATGAAGTCGGATGATGCGATGCAGATGATCCAGATGACGCTCCAACGTCTGATGGGATCGCGTGGCGCGTCGATGGCGCCGCAGGTTACGGTTCAGTCTTCGAATACGCTGCTGATCTCATGCAGCCCGTCGGACTTGCGCGAAGTCATGGCGCTGCTTGAGAAGATTGATATTTCGAATCCCGAGGAGCCGCACGAACACATCATGCGACTCGAGTTCGCGACACCCTCGGATGTTGCGCAGACGGTTACGCAGGTGCTCTCGTCGGTCAACGGCGGATCGACGCCTCGCGTCATGCAGATGCAGGGCGCGAATCGGGCCATGCGGGGCAGGCCGGTTCAACCCGCCAAGCCAGGGCAACCGGGTCAACCGGTGCAGGCGCAGATGCAGCAGGTGATCGCCTCCGGCCAGGCGGGCGGGGCCGGGCCGCTGCTGCTTCCTGATGACGATGCCATGACACTGATGGTCTATTGCTCCGACAAGGAGTGGCCGCAGGTCGAGGACCTGGTGCTGAAGCTCGATGCGCAGGCGGGCACAACCAAGCCGATGCTGCAGACAATCGAGCTGAAGCGTGCGAATCCGGAAGATGTGGCCCAGATGATCAACTCGATGTTTCCGCCGGCGCCGGGATCGAGTGTTCCGCAGATTGTTACGGCCGACATCTACAACAACACCGTGCAGATTTTCGCGACGCCGTCGTTCGTGGAGCAGGTCGTTCCGCTGATCGAGACGCTGGACATCAATGCGACGGCGGAGTTGACAATCATCAAGCTGGATCACTGCAAGGCGGACGTGATCGCGCCGATTCTCGCTCAGGGTATTCCCGGGGCGCAGGCCATCACGACCGCTCGTGCCAATGTGCCGACACCCGGCGCGCCGCAGCAGCGTCCACAGCCGGTTCAGCGACCTGGTATGGTCAACCAACGGGGCGATACCAGCGTCCGCATCGTCGCGGAGCCGGTGACGAATTCGCTACTGGTGACTGCGCCGCCCAAGGAACTGGAACAAATTCAGAAGCTGGTGGCCGAGATGGAGAAGGTGGCCGAGGATCAATACGGCCCCGATGAGCAGGTTATTGTGACACTGGAGCATCGCCCGGCCGAGGAAATCTCCACGACGCTGACGACCCTTCTCGGCAGCGGGCCGACGGCTCGGGCGGGCGTGCCCGGCATGCCTGCGGGGCAGGCGGTCGCCGGTGAGTTCAATCCGAACGCGAAGGAACTGAAGGTCGTTTCCAACGGCGATCGACTGATTCTGAAGGGGCCGCGAACGCGCGTGGCCGAGGCGCTCATGATTATCCAGCGCATCGACGTGCCGGATCAGTCGCCGGTGACGCGGGTCTATGCCGTGAACGATGCCGAAAGTGATGAGCAGAAGCTCCGGGCGCTGCTTGCGGGCCGAGTGGCGGCCGGCGGCACGTCGCGGCCGGCGCCGGGCCGGCAGGCGCCGGGCCGACCGGTACCTGGCGGTCAGCCGGGTCAGGCGATTCAGCAGATTTCAATTCCGACGCAGACGTCGACCGACATCGTGATCTACGCGGACCTGGACAAGAATTCGCTGTTGATTCGAGCATTGCCGAAGGATTTTGTTGCGATCGAGGAACTGCTCACGGTTGTTCTGAGCGACCCGCCCACGACGACGATCGTTGGCAAGGAAGGCCGCGATTCCGATGAGTTTTTTGTGATTCGCTTGAAGTACAAGTCCGCATGGGACCTGTCTTTCACGCTGGATGATTTCATCAACACGAACGAGCGCTCGAAGGTGGAATTCCTCGAGGGTCCGACGAAGCGAGATCTGATTGTCCGAAACTACAAGCCCGGGCAGGAGGAGAAGATTCGCGAAGTGGCGACGATGTTCGACGTGCCCGAAGGCGGCGTGCGCAAGGATTATCGCGTGCTGAGTTCGGACAAGGTCACGTCATCGCGGCTCGAGACCATTCTCAAGTTGCGTGACGGACAAACCGCAAGCGGCATTCCGATCGAATTCATTCGGTCCGGCCGGGAGGGCCGCGTTCAGGTCATTGATATTCACGAAGGTCAGGAGCCTGACGAGGTTGAGACACAGCCGTCGGCGCCCGGTGGCTCGAAGCCCGGGAGCGAGACGGGCGCGAATTCATCCGGCACCGGGACCGATAAGAACACCCCGGTCGGTTTCGCGCCGGCTTCGTCGATTCCGGGATCGTTGCCGGCATTGCTCCTGAAGGCGCAGGCGGCGGCGGCCGTCGCGCAGACCCAGCCATCGGACGAAGGCGAGGGCAAGTCGCTCCGCTTTGCCGGTACGCGGAATGTGCAGAATCCCAGCGAGCCGCACCACGACAAGGTCTCGATCATTCAGGACCCGGATACCGGTGAGTACATCATTGTCGGTCCGGAAGATGAGATCGAAGCGATCATCTCGGAGATCGAGGGTGATGAAGACGAATCGCCGACCGTGATTCGCGTCTTTCCCTTGAAGTACGCTGATGTCAACACGGCGGCACAACTGTTGAACCAGGTCTTCAATCAGCAGGCCGCGCCCCAGCCGCAGCAGCAGCAAGGCCGTCGCGGACAGCAGGCCGGACCTCAGCAGCCGCAGCCCGGTCAGATGCAGATCGATCCGAAAACCGGCCAGCCGATTCCGGTGCAGCCTCAGATGCCGCAGGCCGCGGTGGTTCAGCAGCCGGGGCTTCGACGGGGTTCAAGCGGTGGCTCGTTGTTGAAGGTTGTTCCGGAAGAACGAACGAAAAGCCTGTTTGTCATCGCGAAGCTGTCGGACATTCCGCTGATCGTTGAAGTCCTTCGCAAGATTGATGTTCGCGTGCTGGATTCCAAGAACATCCGGTTTTTCCGGCTCAAGAATCTTGAGGCGGAGCAGGTTGTCGAGCGATTGCGCGACATCCTTGGACTGGAGCAGCCCATGACGGCGGCTCGAGGCCGGGGGGGACGTCCAGGACAGCAAATGCCGCAGCAAGGCGGCGGGGCCGAAGGCGAACAACAGATTGTCGGCCTGCCCGGCCAGACCGGCGCGGCCACTGTCGCGGCGGACAAGATCAAGCTCACGGCCGAGACGCAGACGAACACGGTCATTGCCCAGGCTCCGCCCGATACGCTTGATCTGATCGAGGGCCTCATCGAAGAATTGGAGACCCTGACGAACACGACGCAGTGGGACATGGAGCGATTTGAACTGATTCACGCGCGTGCGACCGACATCGCGGAGATCGTGGATGACCTTGCACGGGAATTGCTCCCCGGAGGCGGTGCGGCCGCTGCACAGATGCAGCAACAGGGCTTTCCCGGCGGCGGCCGTGGCGCGCGGCGCGCCGGCGTGAATCGGGTGCTTGTCCAGGCGGATTCGCGGACCAACAGCGTCATCGTGGCCGGTCAGGCGAAGGATCGCGAAGTGGTCGGCAAGATCATCAAGGATCTCGATATCGACGCGGGAGACAACACAGTCCGGCAGTTCACAGTCAAGGCGACCCCGAGTGACATGGTCCAGTCGCTGAAGGATCTGTTCGTGACGAGTCGCGGCGGAGGTCCCGGACGCGGCGGCCCAACCACGGACATCATCATCACATCGAACGACGCCACCAAGACGATTCTCGTCAAGGCGCCGGCGCCGCAGATGGCCGAAATCCAGAAACAGATCGAAAGCATGGATGCGAAGATCGAGAACGCCCAGGCGCTTCGAACGATCAAGCTGGCCGTTGCCAACGCAGAAACAATCGCGACGAAGCTGACCGAGGTGTTTGCGGCTCAGCAAGGCCGCGGTCGAGCGCAGAACGACGTGTCGTTCAAGGGGGTCAAGTCGAATGGGACGCTTTATGTGCGTTGTCCGGACGACATGTTTGATCAGATCAAGTCGATCGCCGAGTCGATGGACACCGCGCCGACGGATGTTCAGGTCAAGCGCTTCCCTTTGAAGAATGCCGCCGCTCAGGATGTTCATCAGCGTATCCAGACACTCATGGCGACGGCCGTGACCTCGCGGTCGGACCTGAATCTCGACCTCATCGGCTTGACGCCCGATCCTCGAACGAATTCGCTGGTGCTGGTCGGCGGACCGACGTCGATCATGCTGCTTCAGTCGATGCTGGGCGAAGTGGACGTGCCGCCCGAGACGCCGCTGCAGCGCACGAGCGTCTCCTACAAGCTGCCGACCGGCCAGGATGTCAACCAGGTTGCACAGAATATCAACGCCATGTTTCAGGGCGTCACGCCGCAGTCATCCGGGGTTGAGGCTCCGCGTGTCACGGCGAACGTCGCCGCCAGCATGGTGATCGTCGATGCGAACGCCGATCAGCACAAGAAAATCAAGGAAGCGCTGATCGAGCCGATTCTTGCGAATGTCGGCGCCGAGCCGGCGAGTTACAACGTGCCGCTCAGGTTCGCGCGGGCGGACGAATTGAGGCCGATCATCGAGGAATCGATGAACAAGTGGCGTCAGGCCCGCGGAAACAAGCCGCAGGACGCTTTCTATGTCACGGCCGATCCGAACAGCAACATGCTCCTCGTGAATTGTGCCCCGCATGTGAAGGAGGAGTTCGATCGCAAGCTAGCGGAAATGGATACGGACCGCATCGCGATTCAGGGCGACCGCAAGCCCAAGGCGTATGTTGTTCGCTATGCGAACCCGCAGGCCGTTCAACAGGCGATCTCGACGAACTTCCCGAGCCGCCCGGGCATGGCCAGCCGCGATCAGGTCACGGTCAGCCTCGACATGAACACCAACACGGTGATTGTTCAGGCGAATGACGTGAACCAGGACAAAGTGGGTGAGCTCGTCCAGATGATGGACACCGAAGGCGCAGAGGGCACTGCGAAGCGCGATTATGTTTACCAGGTGAAAAATGCGCAGGCCTCGCAACTCGCGAACACGCTGATGACGCAAGTGCGGGCAACAATGCCGAATGTGCTCGGCCGGTTCCCGGTGAACGTCACCGGCGACGACGGTTCAAACACGCTCCTCATCAACGCCACGGAGGCCAATTTCGAAAAGGTGTCCGGCTGGATCACGCAGCTCGACGTTCCGCCGCAGGATCGCATTACCCGCGCTTTCAAAGTCAAGTATGTCGCCCCGTGGACGATGGCGAACATCATCAATCAGCAGTACGGCACCGCGACGCGCAATCCGAACGAACGCGTCACCGCGGCATTTGAAGACGGCACACTGTCGATTGTCGTCACCGCCAACGGAAAGAACATGGACCAGGTCGCCAGGTTGATCGAGGAGACCGACAAGCCCGGTCAGACCAAGGAGACGCGCTACTATCAGATCAAGGAAGCCCGTGCCGACGATCTGCAGCGGGCGCTCGATGCATCGCTTCGCGGACGCATGCCGGTTCAGCGCAGCGGGCAGTATCCGTACAACATCACCGCGGACCTCGCTTCGAACATGCTCGTCGCGACGGCCGAAAGCCAGCTCTTCGACGAGATTGAGGAACTGATCGCGAAGCTCGATATCAAGCCGGCGGGTACGGACGACGTGCTGCGCAAGAACATCAAGCTGACTTTCGCCGATCCGTGGGCGGTGGCCAACAGCATTCGGCAGAGCTTCACCACTCCGAATCGTAATCCTTCGCCCCGCGACGTCGTTCAGGTTGCCGAGAACTGGACGACGAATAGTGTCTTTGTGACGGCATCAACGGCCAACATGGCGAAAATCGAAACGATGATTGCCGAGATGGACAAGGCCGAGGACACGCGTGTGCAGCGCGTGATCGAGGTGACCAACGCAAATCCGAACGATGTCGCCCAGGCCGTGCAGGCGGTCTTTCAGGACATGTACCGCAACCGTCGGCAGCAGACGCCGCCGACCATCAAGGCGATTCCGGGCACGACCAAGATCATCGCATTCGCCAACACGGAGGAGTACGAGCAGATCAAGTCGCTTGTCGAGAAGGTGGACATCGAGGGAGGACGCATCGTCCACACCGTGACGATGCCGGAGCAGGTTCCGGCGCGAGGCGTGTCGGAAAACATCAATCAGCTCTTCGGCGCGCGCGGCGGGCAGAGCGGCGACGGCCCGAAGGCGCAGTACCACGAACCCACGAACACCGTCCTGATCAGCGCGACGGATGCGGAATTCGATAAGATCAAAAAGCAGGTGATCGAGCCGCTCAGTAAGTCGCCGGGCACGAAGGTGCTTAATTTCTACAAGATTCCACTGAAGTTCGCAGTGGCGGATGACGTCGCCCAGACGCTGCAGCAGTTTTTCGACAAGAAATCCGGCGTCTCGCAAAACCGAAACCTGCCGCCGTGGATGCGATCGCAAAGCACGTCCGAAGCACAGGACAACCAGGTGACGGTCATGGCTGAGGCCGGCAGCAACACGCTGCTCATCTTCGCGACGGAGACCACCAAGAATCTCATCGACGAACTGATCCGGGATATCGACGTGGATCGAATCACCGATCAGACAATTGAGATGGTCGCCCTGCAGTATCAGGACGCGAAGGAAGTGCTCGAAGTGATGACCGAAGTGCTGAAAGTGCAGAAACGCACAGCCAGCGGCGAGGAGGACCGTTTCATCCCCTGGTGGATGGAGGGTCGCCAGGAGAAGAAGCAGGACGAGGCCGTGCTCGCGGGTGGCATGAGGCTCAAGGCGATTGAGTCCTCGAATTCGGTGATCGTGAGCGGCAAGCGGGCGTCAGTGGCGGATGCGGTCGCGAAGATCAAGGAACTGGACGTGCCGACGACAGGCGATACGCCCGTGACCTATACCGTGACCAACGGCACGGCGACCGACAAGGCCGAAGTGCTGAAGAAGCTGTTTGTCGAAGGACGTGACACCAGCCGTAGCTCGGCCTCGGTTCAGAAGCTCACGATCGTTGCCGATGAAGGGGCGAACCAGATTCTCGTCAAAGGCAAGACCAGCGAAGTCAACGCAGTCATCGACATGGCCAAACACCTCGATTCCAGCATGGAATCGAGCTCGACGGGCGTTCAGATTGTGAACGTGCCGATCGGCCAGAACGTGGAAGTGCTGGCCCGCGATATTCAGGATCATCTGAACGAGATGGAGCGGAACAAAGCCCAGCGCATGCAAGGCTACAAGGCCGATCTGGTCACCATCACGGCGAATACGAAAGCCAACGTGCTGATGGTTTCGGCGTCGAAGGCCAATATGGAAGAGATTCGCAGGATGATTGATACAATCGTCGCAAAGGGGCCGCAGGGAGGCGTCGTCCGCACTGTCGTACCCATCAGCACCAAGCTGTCTCAACAGAAAGTACAGGAGCTGATCCGCCAGATGCAGGAGGGCAACAGCGGCACGGGCTCGCGGCAGGGGGGCGGTCGCCGCGGTCCGCGCGGTGATGCCGAATGGACGAATAACCGCCGCTATGAACGCGCGCTTGATGGCGACTCGACGGCGCCGGCGTCGAAGGACCGTGGCCGGAAGTCAACAATTGTTGCATCGTCGATGCCGCTGCTCCTCATGCAGGTGGCATTTTCGACAGCAGTCGCGCAGACGACACCGAGCAAATCCGACGATGCCGACAAATCCAATGCGGACAAGCCCCGCGTCTCAACGATTCGGCCACGTGAGACGGCGACGACACAGCCCGCGACGAAGGGCGAAGAAGCTCGAAAGAACCTGCCGGTGACGACAAAGGGTCTGTCGGTGCCGGAGGCGATCCGTGCATCGGCGAATCAGCCGGAACGACCGGTCGGCAGCCGGCACGCGACCGGCGAGCCTTCGAACGCCGCTCGCCAACCGGCCGAGCACTCGATGACGGCGAACGAGCTTTTCGCGTCGACCACCCAGCCGGGCGATTTTGCGAATTGGTCCGATGAGGCGAAGAGCGCCTTGCAACTCACCGGCGCGGACGTCACGGTCTCGGAAGCCGGTCCCGGCATGATCTACATTGAAGGCGTGCAGTCCGACGTCGAGACGATTGAGAAGTTGATCCGCATTCTCGAGGCGTCAGTTCCGGAGCGGCGGATCGAATATTTCCGCCTGAAGAACGCAAGTGCCAGCGATCTGGCCCAGACGCTGGTTTCGGTTTTTCAGAAGCTGGAAGTCCAGGGTCAGGGACAGGCCCAACCGCAGGACAAGGTCGATATCATCCCGGATTCACGGACCAATGGTCTGTATGTCGCGGCATCAGAGGACAAGATGCTTCTCGCCGCTCAGTTGATTCGCGACGCCGACATTCCCGTTGATATCTCCAAGCGCGTGAAGGCATTCGTTTTCAAGAATCGCCGCGTCAGCGAATCGGGCGAAGTGCTCAAGAAGCTGATTGATTCATACCTGAAGCAGCGCGGCCTGGCGCCGAGCCTTATTTCAGTTGAGATCGATCCGCAAACGAATACCGCGTTTGTCGCGGCCGGGGAAAGTGATCTCGAGGTCGTGTCGGGTTTCGTCGAATTGCTCGATGCCGAACTCCCGGAGGAAGCCGACGAAAAAGGCAAGGCCGGTGGACAGGGACGCGCCGACATCATGGTTGTTCCGCTTCGGGTCGCCAAGGCGGACACGCTGGCGACACTACTTTCGGGACTTTTGCAGCGCGCCGCGACGGGTGACACGCCGATGAAGGACTTCATCCGCCGCTTGAGGCTGCTCGACGAAAACGGCAATCCGCTCGCGACCGTGGATCTCAATCGGCCCATCTTTGTCTTTGGCGATCCCGATTCAAACGCGCTGCTGATTGCGAGCACCATGGAGAACTGCCTGATCATGAAGCAGGTGGCTCTGGCGTTCGACAAAGAGCCGTCGAAATCCGAAGTTGCATCGAAGGTTTTCACGCTGCAATACGCCGATGCCGGCGAGATTGCAACACGCTTCAGTGAAATGCTGAGTGAAGCCGAGAACCTCACCAAACGGCCTGGATTGTCCGAAACCAAGGGCGTGCCGGAGGGCGAATCCGGGTCGCTGGTCTATAAGGCGGTGGTCAAGGCCGATCCCCGTACCAACCAGGTGATCATCGTGGGCCGGCCGGAAGCGGTCGAGGTTTTCGACGGGCTCATCAGGCAGCTCGACGTACAGGGCCGCGGCGTGATGCCGTTTGAAATCATTCGGTTGGAATTCGCCAGCGCAACGGCATTGGCAGGCGCGCTGACGGAGATGCTGGACAAGCGCAAGGACACGATTCCCGGCGCGAACGAAGCGGTGACCAAATCCGAAACGGTCATCATCACGCCGGATGCGCGGTCGCAGTCGTTGATCATCGCGGCCAAGCTCGAGCGAATGGAGGAGTTGAAGAACCTCATCAGGCAGTTGGACGTGAAGGCGTCGGCGCTCGTCGAGAACATCCGAACGATCACGCTTCGCAAGAGCAATGCCAACGATCTGGCGGAGAAGCTGAAAAATCTCTGGACGCAGACCCGGGATCAACGCGAAGGCGGACAATCCGGCGGACTGGGTTTTGAGATTCCCGCCATTGTGGCGGATGAGCGGAGCAATTCGCTGATCGTATCGGCCAGCCTGAGCGATTTCGAATCGATCAAGGGTGTCGTGGACAAGATCGAGAATCTCGAACTGAACCCGATGGCGAACATCTACATCGTTCGCATGAAGTACAACTCGGCCTCGCAGCTTTCCGGGGCGCTGTCCAATCTCTTCCAGGCGCGGGCGGAAATGTCGTCCGTCAGTGGACAGGTGCGGCCGGAGGACAAGGTCTCGATTGAAGTGGATGAGACGACGAATTCGCTGATCGTCGCGTCCTCTCGCACGAACTATGACGTGCTCATGGAGAAGGTGAAAGAGCTGGACGTGGAAGTCGGCGTCATGGGGCAGATAGAATTCTTCCGCTGCGACAACGTCAGCGCCGGCGCCGTCAAGGAAGTGGTCGATCAGTTGTTTCAGGGCAAACTGTTCAAGCCGGGCTCCGGTGGCACCGGACAGGGCGCCGAGGCGAGGGAGAAAGTCACCACCGTCATTGACGATCGGGCCAACGTCCTGGTCGTGACGGCCAGTCCCGAGAACATGGCGGTGATCCGCGAAATTCACTCGCGGATGAACAGCGTCACCAAGCCTTGGGATGTGGCGGTGATGGAACTGATCCAGCTTCAGCACGGCGATTGCGTACAGGTCGCCGCGCAGGTCGAGGACTACTTCGACAAGCTGAAGGAAGTTCGCGACACGGGAGGATCGACCGGTGCCAGCAGCACGGCGCGATGGACCGTGAAGGTGATTGCCGACGAGAAGCGCAACCGCGTGCTGGTGGGCGGCAGCAAGGACGGGATTGATCGCGCGGTGGAGTTGATCAAGAAGCTCGACGTGCCGCCGGGTGAGTCGAGTCAGGTCATTCACGTTTACAAGACGAATGAAGCGCCGGCCTCGAAAGTCGGCGAGATGATCAAGAACATTTTCCAGGAGCGAAACCAGCCTCGACAGGGGGCGACTGGAACGTCGGTGCCGGACATCAAGGTGACCGTCGAGGCAAACGACACGGCGCGGACGATCGTTGTCAATGCCTCAAAGCTCGATCACGTCCTGATCGCCGATTTGATCAAGCAGTTGGATCGCCCCAGCGCTCTGATCGACATGGTCAAGGTCTTCCCGCTTCTGCGCGCCCGCGCGTCGAAGGTGAAGGAGATTCTGGACGAAGTCTATCAATCGGCCCAGTCAGGCGGCGGGTCCGCGGCGCAGGCTGTGGCAGTCGTCGCGGACGAGCGCACCAATGCGATCGTCGTTGCGGCGCCTCCGGGCGAATTGTCCAACGTCGAGACGATCATTGGTCGGCTCGATCAGGCGGACATCACCGGGCTGGTCGAGGTCGGCATCTTTCCGTGCGACAATGAGGACGCCGAAAAGATGGCGGAGATTCTCAATCAGATCATGATGGCGCAGGGAGCGCAGGGCGGCGGCTCCTCCGCGGAGAATGACAATCTCCGGCCCGCGGGCTCCCGGCCGATCGCCTATCGCGATCGCACGACGCCTGGCGAAGAGCGTTTGCTCCAGACCATGCGGGAAAACGTTCAGATCACCTTTAATGTGCGGAGCAACAGTGTCATCGCCGTGGCTCCGCCCGAGACCCTGAAGCTGATCAAGGAGCTGATTCGCAAGCTGGACGGCATCCAGAAGCGCGAGGTCCTGGTCAAGGTATTCCTGCTGCGCCACGCCGACGCGACGAAAATCGTCCAGATTCTTGAAACGATGTTCGCACAGGACGAATCCGCGAGCCAGCAGGCCGAATTCCAACAGGGCCGCGAGATGAATGTCGAAGGCGGCATCAGCGGAACGTCCGGTGTGCCGACCGCTCTGTCGCAGGGCGGCGAATCCAGAAAAGGGACCTTCGGTCGGCCGAAAACGACCTTCGTCGCTGATGAGCGAACCAACGCGATCATCGCCGCGGGCTGGCCCGAGGATATCAATGTCGTTGCTGACATTCTCGATCAGTTGGATTCGATCGATGTACGCAACCGCGACAGCTTCGTCTACACGGCCTTGAACATGAAGGCCGTCGATATGCAGACGGCGCTCGATCAGTACTTCCAGAAGGAAAAGTCTGTGCTGGACAGCGTGGGAGACGCGGTGTCACCTCAGCAGCGAATGGAACGCGATGTGTCCGTCATTGCTCACGAAGAGTCGAACCAACTCATCATCTCGACCAGTCCGCGCATGAAATCATCGGTGCTCAGCATCGTCGAGTCGCTCGATACGCCGCCGGCGCAGGTGATGATTCAGGTCATGATCGCCGAAGTCACGATCGACGACCGGTTTGAAATGGGCCTGGAGTTCGCATTGCAGGAGCTGCGATTCAGCGAGACGGCGGTCCCCGGCGGAAACGGCATTCTGCAGAGCAGCCATTTCGACGTGGTTGGCGGCACCGATCTTGGAGCGGCCGGCTCGGGTCTGGGCGGCTTCAGCTTCACCATCACGGGTGAAGACTTCAACTTCCTTGTACGCGCCCTCCAGTCCGACAGCCGGCTTGAAGTCATTCAGCGTCCGATGATCATGTGCCAGGACAACCAGGTTGCGAACATCACGGTCGGTCAGTCGGTACCCATTCCGCAGGCCACCGGGCAGAACACCGGCGGAACCGTGCAGACCAACGTCGTGTATCAGGACGTCGGTGTCATTCTGAAGGTCGAGCCGAACATCAATCCGGACGGCTGGGTCTATCTGAAGGTCGCGCCGGAAATTTCGGACATTGCCGATTCGAGCATCCAGGTCGGTCCCGGCGTCTTTGCCCCGATCTTCACGAACCGCAAGGCCGAAACGTTTGTCGCGGTGAAGGACGGTGAAACCGTCGTGATCGGTGGCCTCATCACCACCAGCGAATCGGAGAGTGAATCGAAGGTTCCGCTACTGGGCGACCTTCCCCTCATCGGCGCCGCGTTCCGCACGACCGTGCGCGTGAAGCGGAAGACCGAACTGCTCCTCGCGCTCACGCCACGAATCGTCCGGACGGTTGAGGACGGCTACCGGATGAGCATCGAGGAACGCGATAAGTCGGGCATCATCACAGACGAAATGAAGGCGAGCCCGCTGTTCGAAAAGCTGCGGCTCACCCCGCAGTCCGAGGACGAGATTTCGTCGATCGAGGAGTTTCCCGTCGACGAAAATTACACTCCGCCGAACGGTGGCAAGCCGACACAGCCGCCGAGCGACAAGTCCGTCCCGCCGGAAAAAAAGTATGGTCCGCAAGTTCCGAAGTATGGCCCGATGGTGCCTTCAGATCCGGAGGATGAGGAAGTGGTTGCCCGGCGCAACGCGCGTTCGGCGACTGTTGGCTCGCGGTGAGGTGCGATTGGTTTTGTCGGTTCGAAGGGCTCTTGCGGCCTCACAATGTTTGGGTGCCGTCCCAGTAGCAGTTGATTGGCGATTCAAATGACAACACGAACAGCACCGATCTGCATGTCAGGAATCCGCCGCTCGCGAGCGAACGGATTGATCGCCGTACTGTGCATCCTCGCGCTGGTCACAGGCTGCGGAGAGCAGGGGGGCGTGGCACAGCAGCAGCAGCAACCACTCAAGCCTATTCGCACCTCAAGCATCGAGCCGAAGCCGATCAGCGCGCCGCCGAGCACCGAGGAATCCAACATCATCCGGGTCAACAAGATATTCGACAGTTTTCCGTGGCTGAGCTTCGCATCAGACGGAAGCGGACGGGTCGATGGTTTCAAATGTGCGGTTTATCTTGAAGGCGCCCGCAGCACCAAGGGCGTATTCGGCACGGGAACGCTGGTGGTCTCGATGTATCGGCTCGATGCCGACGCGCTCGGTCGCGAAGTGCCGACTGAGGTTCAATGCTGGACATTCACTCGCGAAGAAGCGATGCAGTTTCGTGCGAGAGAGATGAAGATGCTCGGATGGGGCTACGGTCTGCGGCTCAAATGGGATGACAATGTAAGCGTGTGCGGCAAGAAAGTGGCCGTTGTCATTAAGTACGTTCGCGATGACGGGCGCGTCGTTAGCTCATCCCGGAAGGTGCTGCGCGTGCCGATCGTCGGAGATTCTCGCGGCCAGATTCTGGACGCATCAACTTCCGGACAATCGAATGGTCGGGAGAAGCCCATCGCGAAGCCGGATCCCGAACCGCCGACACGAGCGTCGCGGGAGGCATCACCGCCGGGCCGCGGCTCGGATCAGTCAAACGCCGGTACCGGTTCGCGCCCGGCATACGGTGCCCCCCGGATTGAATAGCACGGTGTCACACGGGCGACATCGCGATGCTCGACTCGCCAGGCTTGAGATCGAAATCGAGGCTTGACATGCAGGCAAATCAACCGGCCGAACGGGATCTCGCGAAAGAGTGCCTTGCGGCGGTCGACGTGCTTCGTACGGCAAAAAACGCTTTCTTCTGGCTTGCCGCGGTTGCCGTTCTCATTCATCTGACGGCATGGTTCAGCGCCGGTCCTGCGGCGAGCCGGGCTCGCGGCACCGGCGCCACGACTGCGGCGAACCCGGGCGTCTCGCCCGAAAGCCCGCCCTCCACGGGTGACGCGTCAAGCCATTCGTTTGCCCAGGTGATCGAGACGAGATTACCGCTTGTCGGTTTTGTCGGTCGCGCGTCGGTGCTTGTGTGTTGCGGCGTGTTTGTCCTGTGCCTGCTAATCAGCCTGACCGGCCGCATCGGTGGGGCGGCGGGGTTTGCGAAGGCCTGCGTCTGGTCGCTGGGCGCGCTGGCAATGGTGACACCGTGGGTGGGCGCTGATTCGCGGCAGTTGTGGGCCTTCCGGTCCGCTTTCTTTGACGGTGACGAGCTGTATTCATTCGATGACGGATTTGTTGCACTGATCCGATTCGTCCTGTGCCCACTGTTGGTGATCGCATTTCTTGTGATCGCCCAGTTGCAGTTTCGATCCTCGTATCGACAGGTCACGCTGCCTGCATCCGGCAGACTGCCGATTCATGAACTATGAACGCCGGAGCACCTCATCCAGCCACACCGCCTTCGGCACGACCGGTCGATGAATCCGGCACGTACGGACACGGCGGGGGTCTGTATCGAATCGCGCTCGCGTCTTTGGCACTGATGGGCGTTGTCGCCAGTCTCGTCCTGATTGCAATGAGTGCATCCGCGGACGGCGCAGGCGAATCACTCGGTTCGAAGCTCTGTGCGCCCAGCGCGAACATGGACTGTGAGCACGTCCTCCGCAGTGAGTGGGCCCGAATCGGTCCCCTGCCGACCGCCGTCCTTGGTCTTGCATATTTCGCGACATTGGCCGTCTGGTTCATCGGCGTCGGTCTGCCGAATCGCGAGCAGCGGGCGTGGCATGCGTGGCCGACGGTCTTCGCGACCGTCGGCATGGTGGCGTCGACGTGGTTCGTTTATGTCATGGTCGCGCGGTTGCCGGTGTGGTGTCCGTGGTGCATTGCCTGCCACGCATTGAACGGGTTGATTTGGCTCGGCGTGCTTGGTGCGTGGGCCCGGCTGCCGCGCGTGCCGTCCTTGGTCGCGGCCACCGAAGCACGCTCAGATTTGGCCGCTGGAATCCATCCGACGATCGCTCGGGCCGGGGTGACGCTGGTGCTTGCTGGTGCAACGCTGGTCATCATTCCGCTTGCCGGCGTGGCGCTGGTGCATCAGTTCAACTCGTTTCGATTCCATCGTGAGTATCTGAAAATCGCGAACGATGTGGACTACATCATCTGGAAGCATGCCCGCGCGGAGAAGCACGAGTTCGCGGTTCGCCCGACCGACTGCATGATCGGATCGATCGATGCGCCGCACACACTGATCGTGTTCTCCGATTTTGAATGTGCCGCGTGCGTCGAATTGCACGCCAGCATGGACGGACTTGTTCGCACATTTCCGTCCGTGCGCTGTATCCTGCGGCATTTCCCCATGGACCGAACCTGCAATTCCTCGGTGTCGGTGGACTTTCATCCGAACGCATGCGAGGCGTCGCGAGCTGCCGAGGCCTTTATGGCGTTGACGGACGACCCGGAGAAACGGCTGAAGTTCACTCGTGCACTGTTTGACGCGCGGCGGTCGCTCGCCGGGAGGCCGTATGATCGGATCGCGAAGGATGTTTCAGCTTCGATCGATCTTGCCGCGTTCGAACGCGAATTGTCATCGTCGGCGGTTGCGTCGCGCGTGACCGAAGACATACGTCAGGGAAAAGCGGCCGGCGTCGATGGCACGCCTGCGATGTTTCTGGACGGCCGGCGATTGATGACGTGGCGAATCACATCGATCGACGGCGCGGGCAAACCGGATGGCGAAGCAACCCGTCGCTTGTGGCAGGCGCTACTGGCCGTTGAGCCTGTCTCGCAGGGCACTCGTGAATCCACCGCGAGGCCGGACCGCTGAGGGACAGGCGTCGCCGGCGGGCGGAATTCAGTTCGCGGGCTCGGGCGCGGCGCCCACCACGGGCAAGGCGATGCCAGGAGGAGGAAGGATCTGCGGCGCTTCCGCCACATCCGCATCGTTTTCGTGCCAATAGCTCGGCACGGTAAATCCCTTGGACAGGTTCATTCTGAATGCGGCGCGAACCTTGCTCATGCGCGCGGACTCTCGCGGAGCGAAGCCGAATCGCTTTTCGTCGTGCGGGGTCTGTACGATTGCCATCTTCCGCCAGCCGACATTCATGCCGTGAACAAAAAGCGCCGTCGTCAGCGAGCGTGTGTGCCAGAGCGTCTTCAGCGTTCGCTTCCAGACCCAGTTCTCCTTCGCGGCTGCATAGCGCAGTTCATAGATGGCTTCGTCCAACTCGCGGGCCGTCATCCGCTTCGGGTTGTACACTGTCTCAACGAAGGTGTATCGCTCCCAATCCGCCGGATAGTCGGTCGCAAACAGACGCTTCGCACCGGAATAGCGATCGAACATGGTCGTGCCCGGCAGAGGCGTCAGATTGGTAATCTGAATAATGTCCACGCCCATCTTCACGGCTGCCATCGCCGTATCCGCGACAGCATCGGTGTTGTCATCGTCCGAGCCAATGATGAAACCGCCGAAGACGGAAACTCCCGCGCGATGAAATCCGTTCACAAGTTCCTGATAGCGGGACAGGTTGTTCCGATTGATTCCTTTGTGATAGGCCTTCAGCGTTTTCTCGTTAAAGGTCTCGAAGCCGATCAACATGCCGCGGCAACCCGCTTTGTACGCGAGCCGCAGGCCTTCCTGGTCTTCGCCCATGTTGATCGTCGTCTGGCTGAACCACAATCGCTTCCGGCCGTGCTTGATGATGGCGCGGAGCAGTTCCTTCGCCCATTCGGCGTGTGCGGGCCCGACACCGAAGAAGTTGTCATCAACGACGAATATGAACTTCTTGGGCGTCTCGTTCCATTCCTTGAGTATGTCCTCAATGCGGCGGCGGCGAATCGGCGCGCCATTGAAGCGAGTCACGCTGCAATACTCACACCCCACGGGGCATCCGCGAGAAGTCTGAATGGCCGAGACGCTGTATTTCCCGTTAATCGGCAATACACGCTGCGCCGCGGCGCCCAGTCCGGTCGATTCCAGATCGGACAACCTGCCCTCGTAGCGCGGAGCTAGTCTGCCAGCCGCGGCATCTCGAACAATCTGCGGCCAGATCTCGTCCGTCTCGCCGACAGCGACCGAATCAAAAAACTGTGCTGCTTCATCAGGCCGCGCCGAAGCATGCGGCCCGCCCATGATGGTCTTGATGCCGAGCGCGCGACACCCCCTGGCGATTTCGTACGCGCGGGTCGCGCCGCTTGTGTATGCTGTCAGCCCGACGAGGTCATATCCGCCCCGGGCGATGAGATTGTCCGTCGCCTGGGTGCCGAAGATTTCGTCAATGATATCGACCTGGTGCCCATCAGGAACCAGGCGGGCGAGAACCTGCAAGCCCAGCTGCGGGATGTAGCTGCCGACAGTGTGATAGCCCTGGGTCCGGCGGGTGATGGGATTAACGAGTGCGATTCGCATACTGTACTGCCCTTCAGGGAGTTGAGCCTTGAACGAAGCGGTCGGTGCGCCTTTCGCGGCAGTCTATTCAAAAGAATCGGGGGGGTCAAAAAGGATCGTCGCTTCTGGCATGAACCGGCTCGCGGACAATCTCGATGCCGCTAAGATGGTGCGGAATGCGGGACAAATCGTTGCAGCGTCCGCGATGTCAGACTTGGCAAGGAATATAATCTCCATGAGCACCCGGACCGCCCACGCCGCCGTCATGAGCGCTTTCAAATCGCCAATCGAACTCAGGGAATTTCCACTGCCGGCCGAGCTGGATTCGGGCGAGGTGCTCGTCAAAGTCACGCTGGCCGGTGTGTGCGGAACCGACGTTCACCTCCACAAGGGCGAACTCAAGGTTCCGCTTCCCCTTGTCATGGGGCATGAGACCGTCGGTCTGATTGCGGCAACCGGTGGCGAAGTCGAGGACTGGCTTGGTAACCCGCTCAAGATCGGTGATCCCGTCTCATGGACCGTCGGAATGACTTGCGGCAAATGCAAGTACTGCCGCCTCTACAAACTCCCGGCCCGATGTGTCAACCGAAAGGCATACGGCGTCAACACGCCGTGCGACAGGCCGCCCCACTTCCTCGGTGGCTACGGTCAATATCACCACCTTCGAGCCGGCACGGCTGTTTTCAGGCTCCCGCCCGATCTGCGGCCCGAATCGCTCGTCGGCGCCGGCTGCGCGCTGGTCACCGTTGTGCACGGTTACGAAAAAATGCCCATCCGCTGGGCGGAGAGCGTTGTCGTGCAGGGCGCGGGGCCGGTCGGGCTGGCTGCCATTGCCGTGGCATCCGACGCCGGCGCGAGGCCGATCGTTGCGATCGGCGGACCGAAGGACCGGCTCGATCGATGTCGTCAGTTCGGCGCGGACATCGTCATTGACATTGACGATGTGAAGGATCCCGCCAGACGCCGAGACCTCGTCCTTGAACACACCCGCGGCCTGGGCGCCGACATGGTCGTTGAATGCGTCGGACATCCGTCAGCCGTTGCCCAGGGGTGGGATCTCGTGCGCGATGGCGGGCGATATCTCGTGCTGGGGCAATATTGCGATGCCGGCCCTGTCCTGCTCAATCCGCACCTCATCACGAAAAAAGAGCTGGAAGTTGCCGGGAGCTACGGTTCTGAACCCACGCACTGGGCCAAGGCGCTCGAGTTCCTCCGCACGCGAAGCGATCGCTTCCCCTTCCACGAGTTGATCACCCACCGCTTCCGGCTCGATCAGGTCAATGAGGCGCTGGCCGAAGTGGCCGCATGGAGAACAGGCAAAGCCGTGATTCTGCCGAACGGCTGACCCGCTCGGAGATCGGACGATTCTCGCATCCATGCGGATGCGGCTTGTTTCAGAGCAGATCGCGCAGCGGCCTGAAATGGAACCCTTCCAGGAGGCGATGCAGGCGTTTCTCTATGCGGCTGCGAAACAGCGCTTGCGTGAAATGCCGTATATTCCCGACCGAAACGCCGTCCAGCCTGTGTGCTAGTACCCCGCCGACATCCAGCTCATACGGGTGCATGTACAGGATTGCCGGCATGTTCGACCGATTCATCCCGCGAACTGCCGCGCGAACCAGCGGGCCGGGCAATAGTCGAAAATATCCGCCTCCGGCAATCGGCAGCGTGGTGCCGAAAATTCGGCAGGTCGCCGGTGGGCATTCGATGAGATCGCAGTTCTCCCAGCGATGAATGCGACGCGGCGAGCCGGGAATGCCGTAGCGCGGGTGCCGAATCGGAAAGATGCTCGAATCATATTTGAACCCGAGATCTGCCAGGATCGGTCCGGCCCAGCGTGTTTCACTGATGACGCTGAATGCCGGGGCGCGATACCCGATAGGTCGCGTCCCGGTGATCGCAGTCAGTATCTCAATGCTGCGCGACACGTCTTCGGCGAAACGGCTCGGAGACATGTTGAAGAGCAATTCGTGTCCATGACCGTGCGATGCGATCTCGTGACCGCGAGCGTGGACCTCCCGGATCAAGTCGGGGAATTTTTCGGCCACGCGACTCAGGACAAAAAACGTCGCCTTGGTGCCATGCCAGTCCAGGAGCTGAAGGCAACGCTTTGTGTTCCGAACAACCCGCGATGTGATCTCCTGTCCCGGACCCAGCACCGCGACCGGCCAGTCCTCCAGATCAATCGTCAGCGCATTGGCAACGCGCGACGATGCTCTGTCGGCGGCGGCGGAATGCGTGTGCGCGAACGCTTCGCTTTGATCGTGTGAGTCGCGGCGAAGACCGTCCAGGTTGGCGCCCGCGGGCTGCACAGGATTCGGTCGCGAGGGTATTGAGCGACCCAGCCGGACGGCGCGATCAAACGCGATGGGTCTGCCCATTTCCGAGTGCTTGTGCGGGTCTGAGGAAGCACGGTGTTGCAGGCTGGACGCGGGCATACTCGATCATCATCGGCGAGATTCATTGCGGGAATTGATCGCCCCCGTCGGCCCCAGGCAGTATTTGCCGTTAGTGGTCCGCGAATCACGGATAAAGCGGAACAGCCGCCGTGCTGGCTTCCCTCGGCGGGGCAAATCTGCAAAGGACACGTCGACAGATCTTACGGAGCGGACGCAACGATTGGCGAGACGGCGACTTCCTGGGTGGGAACGATGCCGAAGTCAACAAGGTCGGGTGAGGGTGTCACGACGGCAATCGTGGCCGGGCCGAGGTAGGAATCGATCGCGGCGCTGACCGCATCCAGGTTCACGCTGCGGATCTCCGTCAGAAACCGCTCGCTGTCTTCGAATCCCAGGCCGAATAATTCGTCCAGTCCGGCCCGCGCGGCATATTCGGCGGATGATTGCAGCTGATCCAATTCCCCCATGATGACCATGTTGCGGGCCCGGTCGATTTCCTCTTCGTCGTACCGGTGAGCGCGAAGCGCGTCCAGTTCGCCGCGGACGATCGCGTAGACTTCGTTGATTCGATCTGGTTCGCAGCCGGCGACGAACGCAATGTGACCCGGGAGCACGCCGATCAGGCCGGCGGGCGCGATCTCATAAACCATGTCACGGTCACCGCCCCGGAGAGCCGCGAACAGCCGCCCGCCCGAAAGCGAGTAACCGGCTAGCATCGTCTCCATGACAGCGACGCTCGCACGGTGCTCCACATCTGACACCCGCAAGCCGGGAAAGCCGACAAAGAGGCCGGCGACTTCGCGCTCATCGGACGACCGCTTGATAAACAGTCGATCCGCGCTGCGGACCGGCTCCGGCTCGACGGTCAGTTGGCGGCGGGTCATCGACGAAGGCATGGCGGCAAAGTGACGCCGTACGCGCGCCTCGACCGCGTCGACGTCGAATCGACCGGCAATGGAGAGCACGCCATTACCGCCCTGGAAGGTCTCTCGATGCGACTGAAAGAGATCGTCCGGCGTAAACCGATTCACGTTCGCAATCGTACCAAGTCGTGGAAGGCGATAGGGCGAATGATCGAAGAACTTGAGCCGTGCGAACTGGATCAATTCGGCGTTCCAGTCCTCCTCCGATCGGGCGATGCTGTCGCAGTGCGTGGGCTTGAGCTTCGCAAGCTCTTTCCCGTCGAACGCCGGCGAAAGAAGCACATCCGCGAGCACTTCGAGCAGTACGTCGAAGTCTTCTGCCACCGAAGTGAATCCGCACGACAACTGGCTCAGTCCCGAGACGGCTGCCAGACCGCTGCCCCTTGCCGCGAAATTCTCGGAGATCTCGTCGCCGGTGCGGTGGCGCGTTCCACGTGACAGCATCTGAACCGCCAACGGGTGGACGCCGTTGGTTTCCGCCGTCTCCGTCACGAGTCCTCCGATGAACGTGGCGTGGGCCGACGTGAATCCCGCGGCGGGTAACGGCTGCAGGACGCAGGTCAGCCCGTTATCGAGTTTGAGGATGCGCGGAAGAGCGGTGGCAGCCTGCGAAGGAGTGGTCGAACGGCGCGAAACGCGCTTTCGCGGCACAACGGTTGCGGAGACAAATGCATTCGGGCGCAGGTAGCGTTTCGCCGCCCGCATCAGTTCGTCCACGGTCGTTTCCACGACACGGCTTTCATAGGCTTTCGCGTAGTCCACATTGCCGCTGGCCAGAAAGTCCTCGCCCATCTGGGTCGCCGCGCCCGAGGCCGTTTCTCGCTGCATTCGCACGGCGGTCAGCGTCTGGCGTCGGGCGCGATCCAGCTCCGCCGCCGTCACGGGCGATGCTTCGATGTTCGCGAATACTTCCAGCATCGCGCGCTCGGCGGCCTCAAGCTTCGCCGCGTCACATTGGATGGTGACCTGCATCAATCCAGGCGAATGCCAATGGCTGTCATGCAGGATGCCGACGTCGTATGCCAGTTCGCGATTCCACTTCAGCGCTTTTGCCAATCTCGATGTTTCGGAATCGCCAAGTACCGACGCAAGCAGGTCCAACGCAATGTCGTCGCATTCTCCGTCGCGAACCGTCAGCCAGCCGAACGTCGTCGTGGCGGATTCGACACCCATCGAACGAATCGCGCGCGCGGGCGCGATGAACGGCCGAACCGGCGGAAGAACCATGTCATAGCGGGCCCGCCGCTCCATCGCGTCGAAGTGCCGGGCGACGACGGAGGTCGCCTCGTCAAGATCGATGTCGCCCACGATCACCACGAAAATGTTGTCGGGGACGTGCAGTTGCCTGTGATACGCCAGAATATCCTCGTGCGTAAGCGACAGCAGGCCCGATCGATGGCCGATGACCGGGTACTGCAATGGGTGACCGACATATGACACTTCGTAGAGCATCTCTTCCAGTTGCGTTTCGGGGTCGTCCCGGTCTCGCTCCAGCTCGCGCTGGACGACGCCCAGCTCACGATCAAACACCGCCTTGGAAAGCAGGGGGCGAATGAGGTAATCCGCGAAGATTTCGACGGCCGCCGACATGTTCTCGCGTGTCGTGCCAACATGGTGGCAGATGTGGTCGATCGTCGTATACGCGTTGATCAGTCCGCCCAGTCGCTCGCCGAGCCGCCCCATCTCCCGCTCGTCGCGCTGTTCGGTGCCGTCCGACGTGATGCAGTGCTCCAGGAGGTGGCTGATCCCCGTGCCGGTCCATCGGCCTTCGAATGCGCTCCCGCCGCGAACATATACGCGAACCTCGACGACCGGCGCGACACCGTGGCGCTGCAGGATCGCCGTCAATCCGTTGTCGAAAACGCAGACGCGGCGCTCTGCGGAATCAACCAGCCGATATGCTTCACGAAACGCGCGTTTTCGAGGTTTGCGGGCCATGGCGAAGTGTCAGGTGTTTCAGTTGGTGGCCTTCGAACGCGATGCCGCATCGGCAGAATCGCGCAAATTTTGCTCGGGATGATTCATCCGTCTGATTTCCGTCGGCCGCGCCGATCGCCGATCCGCCACCGGGACCGGCACACCGCTTATTTTGCGGATTTGCTGGCGTGCCTGACGCGAAGAAGCGTCCGAGCCCGCGCCAGAAGGTCTACACGATTCACCGGTTTGGTGATGAAATCGTTCGTCCCGACTTCCACGCCGCGCTCGATGTCGCCCATCTCGTGCAACGCCGTCACCATGATGATCGGAATGTCCTTGGTCGCGTCGTTCGCCTTGATCTTCTTGCAGACTTCGTAGCCGCTCATCCGGGGCATCATGATATCGAGCAGAATCAGGTCAGGCTGATCGGCCGCCACCTTTTCAAGGCACGTTTGGCCGTCAAGGGCGCTGGCGATCGAAACGCCGGGCAGGTCTTCCAGATACGCCTCCAATAGCTCCAGATTCTGCGGATTGTCGTCCACGATCAGAATCTTGCTCGGTGGCAGCGAATCATCCATGGTAGTCACCTCACGCATTCAGGAACGCCGAAACTGGAGATTCCGTTCGTTTTCATATGCCGTCAGCGCACCGGCTGCATGCCTGCTCCGGAGTCCATCCGCCGCCTGAATTCCGGCGGTCTAGTGGCGCGATCCTACCCGCTGGAGGCGTTTCAGGCCACTTTGCAGCAGATTGGGGAGCCCGTGCGCATCGGGCGTCGCCATTTCGGCTGCGTTGTTCAATCCCGGCCGGTTTGCGATTAGAGTCATGAGGTGATCGACAGACGTCGCAATTCGCACAAAAACGGCCATTTCTGAACACCGAATGACGCATTCAAAGGCATGGAGACAGTTTCGGGCCACAATGGTCGTCTCCGACGCGATCGCGATCGTCGGCGTCTATATCATTGCCGACATTTTCCGCTGTCATTTCTGGATGCGGACGCCCTGGCCCGAGGTCATTGACGGCCGCTGGAGCAGCGTTCGCATTCATATGACGGTACTTGCTTTTTTGCCGCTCATCTGGCCGGCAATCCTGAATGCCCTCGGCTGGTACGCGCAGAAATGGCGATCCTGGCGGTGGGTGGTTCAGAATGCGGTGGGAGCTGCATGTGCACTGGCGCTCTCGATGGCGGCCCTGGCATTGCTGCTTGAGCGCGAGCTCTATCCCCGTGCGCAGATTGGGCTTGTGGCGTTTCTGCTGCCTGCGACCACCATCGGCGTCCGCTGTATAAGCTCGTGGCTTGGCCGGTGGTTCGGCTCCCGGGCATCGCACCGAATCCTGATCGTGGGAACCGGTCGTGATGCAGTCCGGCTTCGCAGACTCTGTCAGAATGTGCAGGTGGGTCGGCCGAGCGTTCTCGGCCATCTTCGCGGTCCGTGGGAGCAGGCGACCGAATCGGATCACGCCGTCGAGCCGCTGCGGATTCTCGGCGAAATCGAGGAATTAGGTCCGATATTGGATCGTGAGGTTGTCGATGAGGTGATTTTTGCAGCGCCGCTGGATCACCTTCTCGAGGTACTTCCATTTGTTAGTCTGTGCGAAGAAGTTGGCGTGACGGCTCATGTTCAAGCGGAGTCGATGACTTGTCACTCAATCCCGGAAATCGCGAACTTCCACGGCGTGCCGCTCCTGGCCTATGCGCCGACGCGTCATTCCGCGGAGTGGCTGGCCATCAAACGCGCGTTCGATCTTCTGGTTGCAAGTGTCGCAATCGTCGCGACGGGGCCGATAATGCTGATATGTGCGGCTGTCATCAAACTTACCTCGCCAGGCCCGGTTCTGTTTCGCCAACGGCGAAGCGGCTTGAATGGCCGCGAATTTCTCATGCTCAAGTTCCGCACCATGGATCTGGACGCGGAAAAAAAACAGGCGGAATTTGCGCATCTGAACGAATCACAGGGGCCGGTTTTCAAAATCACGAACGATCCGCGCGTGACGGCGATCGGTCGGCTGCTTCGCCGATGGAGCCTCGACGAATTGCCGCAACTTTTCAACGTCGTAAAGGGCGACATGTCAATTGTCGGACCCCGGCCGCCGATACCCTCCGAGGTGGCGAAGTACGATCGCTGGCAGCGTCGGCGTCTGAGCATGCGCCCCGGATTGACGTGTATCTGGCAGATCAGCGGGCGGCATCGCGTCGGGTTCGAAGAATGGATGCGGATGGACTTGCTTTACATCGATCACTGGTCCCTGCGGCTGGACCTTCTCATCTTCTTCAAAACGTTCGCGACCGTATTGTCGGGATCCGGTGCGTGAGTCCTTTGGCGGCAGTTCCGTCGAAGGTGGAAGCCCGATCAACAATCCGTTACCATCGATGGTCCACGGCCGCGGTTGCCAGCCGAGCTGCGGCGTCGGGGGAAACACACAAAGAACTCACAACCGGCACGAGGGGAACATGACCAGTTCGATGCACTGGCTGATGATGCTTTTTTCGCTTTTCATCGCGCAGCCCGCGCCGATGTCCGAGCCCGATTCGACGTCACAGGCTCCACCGGAGGAGACGATCGTCGAAGAGCCGATCTCAAACGCCGTTCGCGTGCTCATCCGCACGGATAAGTCGATCATACCGATCGGCAGCCCTGTTTTTCTGGAATTCGTGGTGCAGAACAAGACTGGCGCGCCGGTGACGCTCGCGGTCCCCGGGGCGCTGAAGGGCAAAGAGGCGCCAGAGCACGGCATGGGTTTGCCGCTTGAACACGTTTTTTCCGGCATCAACTTTCGCGGGCTGGAGATCAGCTCGGAATCCAACCCGGAAATGGGGAATCGGGTGACGCGCAAGCCGCAATTCCCGGTTCCGCCGATTACGCTGGCTCCGTTCGGCACGGTCGGCCTGCGGTTCGATGTGGCGCGTTTCTATCCCGGACTTCACCAGGCCGGAAAATACGAACTGCGGTGGCGGCCTTATGCCGGTGCGGTCGAGACCAACACGTTGATGATCGAAGTGGTCTCATTCAAGCAGGCCGTGATCGAGACGAATTACGGCAACATGACGATGAACCTGCTGTACGATCAGGCGCCCCGACATGTGGACAATTTCATCGAGCTGGCCCGTGATCGGTTTTACAACGGCAAGACGTTTCACCTTGTTTACCCCACGCAGTTCATACTTGGCGGATGTCCGATCGGCGATGGAACCGGGAAGCGGGCGGACGGGCGGACCTTGGCGCCGGAATTCAACGATACGCCATTCGATGTGGGAACCGTCGGCATGGCGCTGATCCAGGGCGACGCAAACTCCGGCAGTTGTCAGTTTTTCATCTGTTTGAGCCGTCAGCCGAAGTGGGACGGGCAATATACCGCATTCGGCCGCATTCAAGGCCCGGCGTCTCTGGAGACCCTTCGGCGTCTTGGCGAAGCCAAAACGGACGAGAATCACCATCCGATTGAGCCGCTCAAGATCAAGTCGATCACAATTGTCGATGTGCCGTTCGTGGCTCGGGAAACCGAGTGACGTCGGGTTCCGATTGATATGGGGGGGGTGCTCCATTCGGCCGGCACACTGAATCGCCTCGTCGTGGGATCAAGTTCTTGCATCCTGAGGAAGCGGGCTATAATTGCGAGTGTGTCGGGTTCGAGCGGATTGGTTTACGATCCTGCTTGCGCGAATCAATTGCCGGATTTCACGGCGCGAATAGGAGATTGAGGCATGGCGCTTCCAAATCGAATCACTGCTGTCGTATCGAAGATTCCTGACCAGCAGACGCGGGATGCCGTCTGGCGATTTCTGAATCGCTGGCAGCATGAACAGAAGGTATTCACGGGTCGTGGGTGTCTGACTCGGGCCCACACGTTTCCACCGCCGACTCGAATTGCGCTGCGTCTGTCTCAGGTTCCCGGCGCGGATCTTGCGAGCTGGGCTTTTGACATGACGGGAACCTGCCTCGATTGGCTGGTGGAATCGTTCGCCCGCATGTACAAGAAGTCCGGGCAGATCAATCCGTCCGTGCGAAAGCAGTGCGAATACGTTCTCAAGGGTGGGCGTTGATTGCGGCGTAGGGGCCGGTCCTCGGGGATTCCTCCCGCTCGATCGTCGCCTGCTCCGGTCGGCCTGCTCAATTTCCGAGCAACATTCACATCCCAGCGGCCCGTCGACTCGAGTAGTTGCCGGGCCGCTTGCTTTGTGCGTCGCGCGCCCCGCGCGGGTGGCGGCGGGGTATCAATTCGCTAGAATGGCGGCAGCCGTTGTCGGCGGGATTCCGCGTCGACTGTGGTTCAAGTCCGGTTCGGCCCCATGCAACGTCCTGACCGGGACAACGGGTCAGATGGGAAACCAAGCAGCCCAGCTCTGTCAGCCCGTGTGCCGTGGATCGCCGAGCCGGACTTGAACGACAGGCGAGTTTATCGTGAATCGTGCCTGTCCCGCGGGCCCTTTGGTTTCGCTTGGGTTCGTGAATGCCGCATCCGCGACGCGCGGTTGTATCTGCTTGTTGGGAAACCAGGCGCGGCGTTGGCTGAATCGTCCGGTGCCGCGGCGGAGGCGTCATGTCCTACACCGTACTCGCCCGAAAATTTCGCAGTCAGAATTTCGACGAAGTGGTCGGCCAGGCACCGATCGTCGCGACGCTGAAGAATGCCATCGAACAGAATCGTGTGCACCACGGCTACCTTTTCTGCGGCACGCGAGGGGTCGGTAAGACCTCGATGGCCCGCATTCTGGCCAAGGCTCTTAATTGCCATGCATTTGAAGGCCCGACGGTCAAGCCATGCGGCGCCTGCGATTCATGTGTTGGAATCTCACGCGGCGACGATGTGGATGTCGTTGAGATCGACGCGGCCAGCAACACCGGCGTCGACAACATTCGCGAGCTTCGCAGCAATGCGGTGTATCGGCCGGCGAGATCGCGCTTCAAGGTGTATATCATTGACGAAGTTCACATGCTCAGCATGGGTGCATTCAACGCACTACTGAAGACTCTGGAAGAGCCGCCGAGCCATGTGAAGTTCATTTTTGCGACCACCGAAACGCAAAAGGTTCCCGCGACGATTCTCAGCCGCGTTCAGCGGTTTGATTTCAAGTCAATCCCGCCCGATGAGATCGAAGGCCAGATTCACTCGATCTGCAAGTCGGAGCATGTGGAGATTGATGCCGCCGCCGCGAAGCGCCTGGCTCGCCTTGCCAACGGCTCGATGCGCGACGCGCTCAGTCTGCTCGATCAGGTGCTCTCGATGGCGGGGAACAGGATCACAACCGCGATCGTGGATGAGCTACTTCCGGCTGCACACGATGAGTTGAACGCGGCATTGATCGATGCGCTGGCGGCCAACGACGCGGCGGAGGCGCTGGCCGTGATTGATCGGAGCCTTGGCGGTGGGGCAACGCTCGATCTCTGGTGCAGTCTGCTTATAAACCAGCTTCGTGATCTGATGGTCCTGCGCGTGGCCGGAGAGGAGACGGACCTCGTGGATGTACCATCCGGCCTGCGGTCGAGATTAGTCGAGCAGAGCCGCAAGTTCGATGGCGGCGCGTATGTCTTCATGATTACGGTGCTCGAAGAGCTTCGCCGTTCCGTGAAATCCAGCGGCAGCGGTCGAGCGCTGGTCGAGGCAGCAATCATTCGACTTGCCGAGGCGTCGAACTATTCCTCGATCGAATCGCTTCTCGGCGCGATCGGGCAGGGCACATCGAGCCGCGGCTCGGCCGCTGCATCCACGCGCGCGGCGACGGCTCCGGCACAGGCCATCAAGCCGGCGCCCCGGGTTGCCGCTTCTGAAAAAAAAAACGAGATAGCCGATGAGCGAACGGCCGGTTCCTCTCCGACTTCGACCGGGCTTGAATCGGATGCGCCTGCCAAGCGGCGACCGCTGACGCCCGGCTCGCGGATCATCGCCTCGGGCGAGCCAATCGCGCGCTCTGACGACCGCCGCGATGAAGAAGTGCGCGGCCTGCAGCAGCCGGTGCCGCCGATTGAGCCGGCCGCGGTTCGTGCACCGTCACCCGCTCCCGAATCCGCGACTATTGCGCATCGTACGACGCAGGAGGACATTCGGGCCGCGCAGAACGACCCGCTTGTTCGCGAGGTGCTGGACCTGTTCGGCGGGCAGATCGTGGATGTGCGCCGCAATCGTCAGGCGACGACGGAGGGGTTAGAATCTCCCGGCGAAGCAGACGAGGATGACGTCGCGTCGTGATCGTTTCGGCTTCGTGAATCGGCTTTACCCTTTAAGTGCAAAGTACTCTGTGAGGAAAATCGAATGTTTGGAAAGCTCGGCGAGATTGGCGGCATGATGAAGCAGGTCGCGCAGATGAAAGCGAAAATGCAGGAAATGCAGGAGCAGGCCGTCAATTTGCGGTTTGATGCCGAGAGCGGCGCGGGCATGGTCAAGGCGACCGTGAATGGGCGGATGGAATTGGTCGCGGTGAAGATATCGCCTGATGCAGTGGCGGGTGGCGACCTGGAGATGCTGGAGGACCTGGTGAAGGCGTCTGTCGCCGCGGCACAGAAAAAGGCCGCCGAAGGCATGAGAGCCGAGATGCAGAAGCTCACAGGCGGCATGAACCTTCCGGGACTCGATGCAATGCTGGGCGCGTAGGTTTCTTCATTGCACGCCGCGCCGACTCGTTCTGAGGGACCCTGGGCTGATAGTTCTCTTTCCGCCGTCACCCGGAATGAGCCATTCGATTTTCGCCCCGGCCGGTTGTGTGCGTGCCTTGCGTAACGGCCGGACCGAAGGATCCTTGAATGCCCGATCAGCTTCCGCCATCACTTGTTCGCCTGAAAGACGAGTTCAACAAGCTGCCGGGCATCGGGCCGCGCAGTGCCGAGCGTTTGGCATTTCATATTCTCAAATCCAACAAGGAAGAAGCGCTGGCGCTGGCTGGCGCAATCCGCGAAGTCAAGGAGATGGTTCGGCATTGCCGGATCTGTTTCAACCTGACGGAGGCGGATCCGTGCCCCATCTGCACGGATTCACGGCGGGATCAGTCGCAGGTCTATGTTGTCGAGCAGCCGAAGGACTTGATGTTGCTTGAATCGACAGGACTGGTTCGTGGCGTGTATCACGTCCTGCTTGGGCATATCGCCCCGCTGGACGGGATCGAGCCGGGGGATCTGACGATTGACGCTCTGCTTCAGCGCGTGAAGCGCGGGGGCATCAACGAGATCATCCTGGCGACGAATCCGACGATGGAAGGCGAGGGAACCGGTCTTCACATCAAGAGCGTCCTTGCGGGCACCGGCGTACAGATCACACGGCTGGCTCGCGGACTACCCAGTGGATCGCAGATCGAGTACGCCAGCCGAGCCGTGCTGCAGGATGCGATCGAGGGACGCCGCTCTTTCTGATCGCCGCTCGCGCGGTTCGCACCGGCTTGGCGCGGGATGAACTGGCCCGCAATCCAATGCTCGTCGGGAAGGTTCTCACCGTGCGCATCGATTCACTCCAATCGCGACGCGGACAGTCCGTTTCTTGTCTCACAATACGAGCGTTCTATCCGGATGGGCTGAATCCGAATTGAACGGCTTTGGCGGCGTTGGCCGGTTCGCGATGTCCAGCGGTCGCGGAAAGCCTAAGATAGCCATGATCATCTGATCGCCGGCCCCGAATGAGGGCCGGACATGCGCGGCATGTAATCGAATCGCCGCGAAGAAGGGAGCCGGGTTTCATGGTGACACCGTTCTGCATGGGCCGTACCGCGTTTTGGTTCGGGAATGGGCTGCGAGTCGTCGTCATTGCTGTTGCGGTCGGCTGCCTGGGTGCGGATCGCCCGGGATCGAGGTGTCTTGGAGATGACATCGGCGGGAACACATGGACGCAGTGGCGCGGACCGACGCGAGACGGACGAGCTGCGGATCGGCCGGTGTGGCCCGACGACCTGAAGGGCCTGAAGGAGGTTTGGCGGGTCAAGTTGTCGCCGAGCTATTCCGGGCCGATCGTGTCGGCGGATCGGATTTTTGTCACGGAGACGCGACGAGAGAAAGAAGAAGTGGTGCGGGCGTTTGACAGAGCGACCGGCAAGCAGATCTGGAGCGCGCGGTGGGACGGCGCGATGAAGGTTCCGTTTTTTGCGAGGGAGAATGGGGATTGGATTCGTTCCACGCCGGCGTTCGACGGCGAAACGCTCTATGTCGCGGGAATGCGGGACGTGCTCGTGGCACTATCTGTGGCTGACGGCCGGGAAATCTGGCGCGTGAATTTTCCGGAGTTCTACAAGGCGCCTTTACCCGATTTTGGCTTCGTCTCTTCGCCGCTGGTGATCGGTGAGTTTGTGTACGTTCAGGCGGGCGGTGGATTTGTGAAGCTCAACAAGCACACGGGCGAGCCGGTCTGGCGCGTGCTGGTCGACGGTGGCGGGATGTACGGCAGCGCGTTTTCGTCGCCTGTGCCGGCGCATCTGCATGGTCGCGAGCAGATCCTGGTGCAGACGCGGGAGAAACTCTGCGGCGTTGATCCGGACAGTGGCAAAGTTCTGTGGTCGCAGGTGGTGCCGTCGTTTCGGGGAATGAACATCCTGACGCCGACAGTGTATGCCGATGGTGTATTCACCAGTACCCACAAGAACAAGTCGTTTTTCTATGCAACGAAGCAGGGCGAGGGCGATTCGGTGGTCCTTTCCGAATTGTGGACGAACAAGGCGCAGGGCTACATGTCCTCGCCGATCGTCCGGGGTGACCACGTCTATCTGCATCTGGGCAACGGACGACTCTGCTGCATCGATCTGCGCACAGGTGAGCAGCGCTGGCGTTCGAAGTCATTTGGGAAATACTGGAGCATGGCGGCTCAAGATGACAAAGTACTGGCACTCGACGAGCGGGGGGAATTGATACTCTGGCTGGCCAATCCGGCTGAGTTCAAGCTGCTGGATCGGAGAAAGGTCGCCGATGCGGATTCGTGGGCCCATGTGGCGGTCTGCGGCGGCCAGGTCGTTGTTCGCGATCTTCGCGGGCTGTCGGTTTTTGATTGGAGTGCAGCCACTAAGTCGACGCCGTAGACTTGCCTGAATCTGATGATTGTATTTTTGAATCGCTCTGAGGCATGGACTCCGCTGCCATATGCTCGCCTTTTACGGGGTCGGCTCGCAAAGCGTTGCTAGGACCCCGAACTCCAAGCAGCGCATCAACATTCACGTCGATCGATTGCACGGCCTGACTTTTCCGTCCGGCTACGCGCCAAATTAGGGCGTTTACCCTAATTCGGGATCAAGGGGCCGAATTGCAATCAACATTTCAGTGAATAAATGTGATTTGGTTGGCTGTGGGCTGGCGAATTCACGCTTATTAATTAAGGCGTGACGATGGCGTGGCATTGACTGGCAGGCCTGCTTCGCCCGCTTTGGCCTGTTAGTCTTTGACCGTTGGGCTGAATTGCCCGGCGAAGAGCGTCCGATCACTGTCAACGCCTTGACCTCCTGCGGTGCCAGGGAGCTAGTTCGGGCCGGCTTCCTGGCACGCGGGGGTTGTACAAATTAGGGAGCAAAACTTGAAAGCGATTAAGACTCTTGCTATCTTGGAACTCTCGGGCGGGTTTCGTCGGTATCCGGGGAAACCAAATTCACCTTGAAGATCATTGTTGGATCGACCAGAGATCCACCGGGGGCGCGGTCTGTCCCGCGCCTGGCTGAACTGGTCATGGCTCAACTTCCTCATGGAAGCTTGAACTGAGCCACCTGATATGGAATCGACGAAGAGGATTCCGCAGGGCATGTTTGTCAATTCGCTCGTGATGCCTGCGAATCTTGGTCGTCCGTGAATCGAGGAAATTTAATGCGAATCGTCAGGCTGACTAATAGGTTGCTTCCGGTGGTTCTCTTCCTTGTCAATTCCTTGATCTCGGTCCGTCTGGCGGCTTCCGAGATTCAGGTGGAGGCGTGGACTCTGGGCACCAGAGTTACGGGTATCGGAGTCGGCACTGATTCAATTGTTTCGACCGTCCCCCAGTCGCCGTACTCGGCCCAACAAGTTGCAAGCGCACCACCATCGACCGCGAGCACTACGTACGAGGTGGCTTCAGACGCTTCAGGCCAATTTTACTTCCTCGCCGAAGGGTCGCACGCTGCCGCCGGGAATCCGGACCTTTCTTCCCGTTCGACCGGCGATCTGAGGCTGACGCCCCAGGTCGACTCCACGCTTGTCATTAATGGCAGCTACACCTACAGCCTCGCGGCGGGTGATCGGGAGGTGAGCTTCTTTGTCAATGTGACCGATGGCGGTGGTGCCCTTCTCTTCAATCAACAGTATTCCGTTAATGCGCTCATTGGAGACCCGCCATCCGGAACTCGTTCAATCAATGCGGAGATCCCTTTACAGCAGGGGATCCAGTACACGTTGCGATACAGCATGGAACTGCTGTCCTATAGCGGCAGCCCGGCCATCCTCTCCGCCGGCGGCGGATTTGTGCAGTTCTCTATCACTCCTGGATTGGGGCCCGGGGTCGACTGTAACGGGAACGGCAATGAAGATTCTCTGGACATTTTCGACGGCACGAGTTCGGACTGTAATTCAAACGGTGTGCCGGATGAGTGTGAGTTGATCGACAACGACTGCAATGGTGACGGCGTGCCGGATGAGTGCGAGCCGGATTGCAACTCCAATGGCCTGCCGGATTCCTGTGAGTTCGATGCACCTCCACTTGAGATCGCCAAGCTGACGGCGTCTGACGCGGCAAATGGTGACAACTTTGGCTACAGCATTTCGATCAGCGGCAATACGGCCGTGATCGGAGCTCTCGGGGACGACCACGCCGGTGGCACCGGTGCTGGATCAGCCTACGTTTTCCGTGAGAACGGCGGTGTCTGGCAGCCGATCGCCAAGCTGACGGCGTCTGACGCGGCAAATTTTGACCAGTTCGGTATCAGCGTTTCGATCAGCGGCGATACGGCCGTGATTGGCGCTTACCGGGACAGCCATGCCGGCGGCACCCAAGCCGGATCAGCCTACGTTTTCCGTGAGATCAGCGGCGTGTGGCAGCAGATCGCCAAGCTGACGGCGTCTGACGCGGCAAGCGGTGACTGGTTTGGCTCCAGCGTTTCGATCAGCGGCGATACGGCCGTGATTGGCGCTTATCGGGACAGCCATGCCGGCGGCACCCAAGCCGGATCAGCCTACGTTTTCCGTGAGATCAGCGGCGTGTGGCAGCAGATCGCCAAGCTGACGGCATCCGACGCTGCATCCTCCGACCTTTTCGGCATCAGCGTTGCGATCAACGGCAATACGGCCGCGATCGGAGCTCACCTTAACGATCATGCCGGCGGATTCGATGCCGGATCGGCCTACGTTTTTCAACTGCCCGGCATCGACTGCAACGGCAACGGCATTCCGGACGAATGCGACATCGCCGATATGACCAGCGCCGACTGCAACGAAAACGGCATTCCGGATGAATGCGAGACCGCCATCTGCGATCACCCGGACTTTGTCGTCACCAGCATCTCCTTCCCGGACATCGGCGTCGCGGGCGAATCGATCGACGTGCGGTTCGTCATCGAAAACACGGGCACGGCCGATGCTGTTGGCACCTGGACTGATCGTGTTTACTTCTCGGCGGACGATCAGGTTGGTGATGACCTTCTGGCCGGTAGCGCAGTATTCGATGGATTGCTCGGGGTGGGACAGTATTACGAGCAGATCGTCGCGGTTGCATTGCCGGCGAATGCGGGTGTGTATCATGTCGTTGTGCGAACGGACGCGACGAACAGCCTGTTCGAGGGAGTTGGTGAGTCGAACAACGATGCGGTCAGTGTGGATACTATTCATGTTCTGCCGATTCCGCGTCCGAACCTCGTGGTGGCGCCGTTCTCGGTGCCGCTGTTCGGATTGGCCGGTCAGGAGTTTGACCTTCGATTCACGGTAAGAAACGAGGGGAGCGACACGGCGGTCGGTCCGTGGAATGATCGCGTCTATTTCTCGTCGGATGATCAGATCGGCGGAGATACGGCGGTAGCCACGCTGAGTTATCCGGCTGCGCTGGCGCCGGACTTTGAGTACGAGCGTGTGGTAAGGATCAGGCTGCCGGGGACTCCGGGACCGCATTGGGTGGTTGTGAAGACCGATGCGGACGACGCCGTCGAGGAAGGCTCTGGGGAATCAGACAACACCGCAATAAGTGACATGGCGGTCGAGGTTCAGGCCCTGCCATTGGCGGACCTGGTGGTTGAGAACGTGGTCGCTCCCGGCGGCGCGGTTGTATCCGGCACGAGTACGCTGATCACGTGGAAGGTTCGAAATATCGGCGTCGCATCCACCTCGGCCACGCAATGGGTGGATGAGGTCTTTCTATCAACGGCTCCGAACCTGTCGCTGGAGGTTCCGGGTGGCGATCAGTTGATTTGCGGCGAGCCTTTTTACTATCTAGCGGCGCGGGTGGGTAATCAGAGCTATCTTGGGATCAACGGCGAGTACACGTCGTCGGCACTAATCTCGATTCCGCCGCATATTCAGGCGAATACAGTTTATGTGTATGTGGTGGCGGATCGTGTAGGCTGCCACAACGTTTCTGGTAATGTTTCTGAATTGAGCGACACGAACAATCTGAGTCGAAGTGAAAATCAGTTCTCAATCACCCTCCAGTCGCAGGCGGACCTGGTGGCGGCTGACAATCTGGTCTCTTACTTTCCTCCGGAGGTCGTGCCGTCAGCCTCGAGCTTTACGGTCAACTGGGTGACTAGCAATGAAGGCGCTGGCCCCACTTCAAGCGGAACGTGGATGGACGATGTGTATTTGTCAACGAATTCAAATCGATCGATTGACGCCGGCGATATCCTTCTCGGTCAGCGAACCCGATCAGGGCCACCGCTCGCCGCCACATCGAGCGACCCCATGGCGAGCATCACAAGAGTGCTGCCTCAGGAGTTGTCCGGGTTGTTCTTTGTGAAAATTCGGATCGACAAGAATAACAACGTCTCCGAGATCGGCTATGCGGACAACAACATCGCTGTCAGCAATAGTCAGGTGACGGTCACGCTGAGTCCACCACCGAACCTTCGGCCCGTATCCGTGCAGCCTGTTACCGTCGGCTTTCCTGCGCATCCGATCAGTGTCACATATGAGACCGAGAATGCCGGCGCGCCTCCCGTCAGCGGACTCGGATGGCGGGATGAACTCTATCTGTCAACGGCGCCGACCTTGGAAGGCGGGACGAATATTCTGCTTGGTTCGGTGTATCGAAGCACGTTTTTCCAGAATGGGCAGTATGTTGTGCCTCCGACGGCGACACTGAACAGCACGATGCCAGTGTCGCTGCAAGCCGGTCAGTATCATGTGATCGTGAAACTAGACGCGGATAACACGGTCAGCGAAGGGAATGATGAGAATGACAACATTCTTGCATCGGATCCCATCCTGGTCACGCTGCTATCGGCTGACTTGCGGATCGCCGCAGGATCAGTCGGCTACGAACTCCCGACTTCGGCCGTGGCCGGACAATCAGTGTCGATGACATGGACCGTGTCGAATGAGGGGACCGCATCGACACCCGTGAGCTTCTGGTATGACGCCGTATACCTGTCAGCGGATCAGACGTTGGGCGGGGGTGACGTTCGCCTTGCGATGGTCACCCACAACGGTGCGTTGGCGGTGGGTGCATCGTACGTGGGTCAGCGAACAGTGCAGATCCATCCATCGACTGCGAGTGGTCTGTATTATCTGCTGTTTGTGACGGACGACGGCTCGCACGTCTATGAGCAATCGCCTGGCGAGTCGAACAATGTTTCATCGACCGTGCCGTTTGTGATTCATCCGCCGGATCCGATATTTCTTGCGGATCTCAAAGCGACGCAATTGAGTAGTCCGCCATCGACTGAACCAGGCGCGGCGTTTGTCGTCGAGTTCCGGGTGCAAAATTCAGGCAATGTGGCGACCGCGGTATCGTCGTGGCGCGACCGAATATACCTCTCGGTCGATCATTGGCCGGATAGTGGTGACATCGTTCTGGCAACCGTGCCGCGAACTCAGGCCTTGGGAGTGGGTCAGGAGTATGTCGTTCAGCAACTGGTGAACATTCCAATCATCTCAGGAGGGGAGTACCGACTGATCCTTGGCTGCGATGTGAACAACGAGGTTCTGGAGTCTTCTGAATCCAATAATTTGCTCAACGTGCCAATCTTTGTGGACGGCCCACCGCTGCCGGCGCCCAATTTGGCGGTGACATCGGTTTTGGCGACCCAGATGCTGGAGTCCGGCGGATCAATGGACGTGACCTGGATTGTTCAAAACGGTGGCGAACTGCCGACGCCTTCGGGTTTGTGGCGGGACTCGATTTATCTTTCAGTGAATTCCGCACTCACGCCGGACGATCTGTTGCTGGGTGAGTTCGTTCATTCAGGTGTGCTCAACGATGGTGACGAACGCGAGATTTCGCAGCAGTTCTCGATCTCGTGTGCTGTGAGTGGGTCCTACTACGTCATCGTTCGGACTGATTCTGCCGGGCATATCGATGAGAACGGCCGAGAGAGTGACAATTCAATGGCATCTGAGGATGTTATACTGATTCAGTCGCTACAAGCGCCAAACCTCCGAGTGCAGGAAGTATCCGCTCCAACTTCGATCGTTGCAGGGCAAAGTGTCGGCGTATCCTGGACGACAGTGAATGGGGGGGCGGGGCCGACGTGCGCGGTGTCCTGGCGAGATGCCGTCTACTTGTCACTCGATCTGATTCTTGATCCGCAGCTGGATCGATTACTCGGGACATACACTCATTCGGATCCACTAGGGGCCGGTGAGTCGCGTCCGGTCGACGCAAGTTTCGTCATTCCCCCCGGACTATCTGGACCGTATTTCGTCATCGTCCGGGCTGACGCTTACAACCAGGTCGGCGAGTCATTGGAGGTCGACAACGACAGGCACACAAATGAAATAACCCATATCGTCCTGCCGTCACCTGGCGATCTGATCGTCAGCAGTGTCTCTACGCCGGAGGGAGGGTTGATTGGCGAGGAGGTCGAATTCGCGTGGTCAGTTGAGAATGCCGGCGACGTGTCGGTAACCGGGGTATGGAGTGACTCGATCTATCTCTCCGACGACGTATCATGGGATGTTAACGACATGCTGGTCGAGCGGGTCCAGAACCCTTTTACCAACATCCCTGGTGGGCATGAGACCGCGACGTTCTCGAAGTGGATTGCTCTTCCAGCAGTCGCTCCTGGTGACTATCACGTTATTGTCCGGGCCGACATTCTGAACCAGATTCCGGAAACGGATATTAATAACAACATTGGACATTCCACTGAGAAAATTCATGTAGGCGTGCGTTCGATCGAACTGGGGCAGCCGTTGAATCTGCCTCTGCCGGCTGGGGGGAGTCAGTACTTGGCTCTGGCGGTTCCGAACGCAGGTGAGACCGTCAAGATCACTCTGGATCACGACAGTGCGGACGCATGGACCCAGTTGTATGTGCGAAAGGGTGAAGTGCCGAGCGTCGGACAATTCGATCTGCTATCTGACCGTCCGAACGAGGCAAACCAGACCTTGTTTATTCCGACGACGGAAGCGGCGGCGTACTACATACTCGCCCGCGCGACGGCAGGAACCTCGTCCCCGTCAGGTGTCAATGCGACCATTCTTGCGACGATTGTTCCATTCGGCATTACTTCGGTAATGCCTCCGGTCGTCGGGAATGGTGATCGTGTGACGTTACGAATCGGGGGATCGAGACTGGGGAGCGATGTCGCCGTGGAGCTTCGAGCATCCGGCGGGTTGGTTATTGCGCCGGAGTATGTTCGGGTCGTCGACGGACAGAACCTTCGAGCGCGTTTTGATTTGTCGAACGCTCCGCTTGGACTTTATGACGTCGCCCTCATTGAAGCAGGCGGGCAGGTTGTCACGTTGCCAGGCGCAGTCACCATCGAGCCCGCGAGTGAACTGGCGACATCCATCACCGGAAACGGGGAATTGGATCCTCGGGCGGGGACGGCATTTATCGCGAATGGTGTGATTCAAAATTCGAGCAATGTCGATGTCCCCTATGTGACGATACTGGCAGATTTTAGTGGGAATGCGGTGATCGGATGGAGTCGACCGGAGGATTCACTTCCGCGCGTGTCGGATTTTTCGGAAGACGCGTGGGCCATTCAGTCACCTACGGCAAGTTTCTTCGGAGGGCATACGTATGATACATTCTACATTCGTGACCTCGGCCCAAGCGAAGCAGTCAGTTTTTCCGCAGTTGTGACGGAGTTTGTGGAAGGGCCATTTAATTTTGAACTCAGCGTGCATCCCGGCACATATGAGGAGTTTGCGTCCGGCCTCGCCGGACGCATCGAGACAATTAGACAATATCTGCTCAACTCCAATTTTGCAGATCTGCCTGCAGAATTGCAATCGCTGGTAAACGACCAGGCAGCCTGGAAGGCGTACTTTACGGAGTCGTTTGTCGAGACCGGATTCATCGACGGCCCACCGACATCGTCAGCTTCATTCGGGTGCGATGGATTTGCTAACTGTGCAGGACTCGCACTAATCGGGCCACTGACAAACGGTCTGTCGGATTGTACGTTTGCTGGAGCGGGCGTGCGTCGTTGCGTCACCAAGAAGATACTCCAGTATGGATCTGGCTTGTTGAAATGCTATCGCAACCACTGCAATCCACAGTGTTCAGATTGCGAGGGGGATCAACTCGCTTGGCGCTCGTGCTCGTTTCTTGACGTGATTGGCGCCTATTTCGCGGTCAACAGCAGCGCGTGCGGTTCAGCGCGAGGCGCGATTGATCCGAACGAGAAGTCAGGTCCATCCGGTACGGGCGGTACGCAGCGGATGGTTGCTGCCAGACCGCTGCAGTACACTATTCATTTCGAGAATCTAAGCAGCGCCAGTGCCCATGCAGGCACGGTCCGGATTACGGACAAGCTTAGCGCAGCCCATAATCTTGGAAGTGTCCGGTTCGGCGATATTCGAATCGGCGATGTCACAATTACAGATTTAAGGGACCGGTTTGCTTATTCCCGAAGCTACGATCTTACAGAGTCGAAGGGGATCATTCTCAACGTAATTGCCGGTGTCGACTCAGTGCGTCGCGAAGCTTATTGGATCTTGCAGAGCATTGATCCGAACACGGGCCTTCCGCCGGCGGATCCAAATCGAGGAATTCTACCACCGGAAGATGGCTCTGGAAGAGGCACGGGTTACGTTGAATTGCTTGCAGCGCCGTCACCTTCCGCAGGTACCGGCGCGCCGATCCCCAACGAGAGCGAAATCGCATTTGATTCCCAGGCGATTTTTGTGACGAACACGGTGATGAACACGCTTGATGCGGATCGACCAGCCAGCTCCGTCACGCCATTGCCACCGCAAAGCCCGAACCCTCAGCTCCCGTTAACGTGGACCGGCGTCGATCCGCCCGGCGGTAGCGGACTGGCAGGCTTCTCCGTCATGGTGCAATCGAGCGCGTCGCCGCTGACAACTTTCCAGCCGAGTGTTGCGGCGGCGATTCCGTCACTGATTGATACATTGGAGCAGGCGCAGACATTCGAAGGGCAGCCGGGGCGCCGATACTGGTTCTTTTCAGTTGCGAAGGACCGTGTGGGCAACCTCGAACTCGCACCGGTCGCGGCAGACGCAGAGACATACATCCCATTGCGCGAGCCGAATCCTCCCGAAGTGTTGTTACGGACGGCAGCGACCGTCAATCTCGGGCTCGGACTAAACCAGACTGTGCCGCAGAACCCTGCTGAGACGGAATATGCTGTTATTGAGAACAATTCGGGACGATACCTGGGCACGGACGGGAGACTACAGGCGACGCCGTTCTGGCAGCCCGCAGCCGCATGGCCCAACCTAGTTACGATTCGGGCGCTTCAATACGAAACGGTCTACGGCTTCCGGATCATGGCAAGGAATGCCTTTCCCGGAGACAGTCCACTCAGTTCTGTTGCGAATGCGCAGACGCGCATCAGCGGCGACGTCAACGGCGACGGGGTCGTTACTCAGGCGGATGTCGATATTGTGACAGGCGCGTTGGGGACCCAGTACGGTCAGGCGGGCTTCGTCGCGTCGGCCGATTTGAATGGGGATAGCCGCGTGAATTTCAGTGATTTCGCTCTGGTCAGTAGCGCGCTTCCGTGCAGTGGTCCCGGGACAGGCGATTTTGACGGCAGTGGAGCGGTGGGTCTTTCGGATATTCAGATGTTTGTCAGCGAATTGCTGAATCCATCGGTACAGGGTAGTTGCGTCGGTGATGTCAACGGAGACGGAAGATTCGATGGATTAGACATTCAGTATTTCGTTGATTTGTTGCAGTAGCTTTAAGCCTGAAATGCGGAGCGGAAAACATGAAACATGATGTGATCATCACGGGAATTCTTGTCGGCTTGTTGTCGGCGATCAATTCGGTGAATGCGGCAGATTATGAAGTTTCGGCCCTGTTTGGCGGACAATCGCCGACGGCCGTGCCGGGCGCGGTCGTTCAATTACGCGTATTGGCCCGGACGCAGCAGGGCGATAACCTTGTCGGTGCAGGGCACGTGGCGTTTGCGATTGATCTAGAGTTGTCGGGCAGCCTGAATTTGTCCGCGACCGCGATTTCAAATGTGGATTTGAATGCGGTCGTTTTTAATAATCTCGTGTTGTCATCAGCAGGTCTGGCGCAGGGCAACCATTATGTCGGCACGTCCGGAATCACGACCGACCTGATTCCCCCGAACCCCGGTTCTGTCGTGGGGGACGTTGTTCGGCTTTTTGATTTTGATTTGACGATTCCGGCGACGGCGCAGATCGGACAGTTCCTGACAATTACTCCGAGTGAGGGCGATCGTGGAAACGTGGCCGCGACGATGGATTTCGCTTCGGTGTTTCCGCAGGAATTCGTTCCGGCGACTGTGTTTATTGTGCCGGAGCCCGCGGTGCTGACGCCGATCTGTCTTTTCTGGATTTTGCTTGGCCGACCGAGGCGAGACTTGCGCAATTAAGATCGAGGCTTTCTATCTCGACGGAATCCCGAGCGATCCCCGCTCCTGTCAGGGGGATCCGCGCGCGGCCCGTCGCGTTTGCGGGATTTCGAGGATTAGGCAATCGCTTGCACGGAAGGAAAAAAGGGGGATGCGGGACCCGGTGATCTGCGCATCACATCAAGGACATTCAAGACTCAAATGACAGGCACACATGCAAGGCATTTGTCCGAGTTAAGGAGATTAAAATGAAATTGCGAATCGTCGGATTGATCCTGATGGTTGGATTTCCCGTGGCAGCGCGGGCTGATATCGAGGTTCAGTGGGCAAACGGCTCGGATGGGGATCTGAATGTGACCGCCAATTTGGTGCGTGATCTGTCTGAAGCTGAGACGATCTCGCTCGCCGAGTTTGAAGCCGGCATGAACCCCAGCCCCGGCAAGGGCGTGTACATTCCTGAGAAAAGGGCGGTGGTGTTTCGGTACTCGAGCGTGAATATTAACGCGAGCCGGACGCTGACATTCAAGAATCACCCGTCACGTGCGCCTGTCGTGTGGCTTGTTTCCGGCGATGTCACAATTTCCGGGCTTCTTAGTGTGAACGCGACGCAGATGGGCGGCGCTGACGGTCAATTTGGTGAACCTGGGCCGGGCGGATTCCGAGGAGGCCGAGGAAATCATGGCCTGGGACAACTGCAATCCGGAGGGTTGGGGCCGGGCGGCACACGGAACCTGGCGAATGGGCAAGGCCCGTACGGTGGCAGCCATGCGACGCCAGGATCGTCTGGTTCAGGAGTATCGAGTGCTGGGCCGACTTATGGAAATGCCAGCATTACACAGTTGCTTGGTGGATCTGGGGGTAGCGGCGCATTGTATCTGCCCACCGGCAGTTCGGCGATCGGTGGATGTGGAGGCGGTGGTGGTGGCGCTATCTTAATCGCCTGCCAAGGCATTTTGAGAATCAATTCCAGCGGTGGCATTGAAGCAAATGGCGTAGGGGGTGGAGATTCCTCTTCATCAGGTGGAAGCGGTGGCGCCATTAAGCTCATAGCCGATCAGATTATTGGTTCGGGTCGCCTTCGAGCAGTCGGTGGCCCGAGTAGTTTCTTCGGTGCTGGTGCCGGCGGCGCCGGTCGCATTCGACTTGAATCAACCAGCACAGCCGTATCCGACTATGTTCCAGACGCAAGTTTCGGTGTACCTGCGCAACCTGTGATCGTGTGGCCGCCCGCGGAGACGCCGATCGTCGAGATCATTTCAATCGGAAGTGCCGTAGTCCCAGCCGATCCCCACGCGAGTCTTGATTATCCGAATTACGACGTTCCACTGGCGGAAGCAGGAGAGGTCGTCGTTCAGATCAAGTGCAAGAATATTCCACTTCCACCAGTCGCATGGACGCTCGACGTTCGCGTCATTCCGAAAATGGGCCAGGACTTCACAGTCGAGGCGGAATATGTGAGCGGCAATTTTGAGGAATCCACATGGGAAGCGCGGATCACCTTCGCCGACGGCTTCTCAGTGGTCCAGGCGCACGGCAGGCAACCGTCGTGACCGTTTGTGATTGATTGCAATCAATTGCGTCTCGCGGAATTACGCGCCACTGCTGATGCACACTGACGCCCGATTGACGAGTGAGAGTCTTCTGTCCGGCTGCGACTCAGGATTTCCCTGAATCAGGACAAGTCAATGACATTCCGACTTTCAAAACAATCGAAGCAATCCGAACGTCATCGGCACTCGTTCCTGAGTGGCGGCTTGCGATCGTCAACCGGGTTGCGACGCGCGGCGATGGTCGCGATATTGGGATTGTCGAATTTGTTTCTGGCGGACTTATTGGCGGATACGGGGGACGCGGTTTCCCTGGAGATTTCTGTGCTGAATGACTCTATCGGCACTGAACTGCCGATGGACGCCGTTTCACGGGAAGTCAGCGTCTATCTCCAATCTTCCCTCGAAACCGTTGACACGGATGCAGTGTCGCGCGAAGTCTCCGTCCTGGTTGGCGCGGTTCCTGAAGCGCCCGCCACGAATGCCGTATCACGCGAAGTTAGTGTTTATGTCGTTTCGATCGTCGATATGAACTTATCGAATGCGACCTCTTGTGAAGTGAGTGTCTATCAAGAGTCGGCAGACGATCGGGAATCGCGTGACGCCGTCTCCCGGGAAGTCAGCATCTACGCGGCCTTGCCGGATCTATCGCTGGAGAGCGTGACTGCATCGGAGTTTGTGATTTATGGCGAGAATGCCGATGTGAGCTGGACCGTGCGAAACATCGGCCCCGGCGTCGCATCGGGTACATGGGTTGACCATGTCTACCTCTCCGAAGATACGATATTTGATCCCGGAGACCTCTTCGTGGCGGAAATCGCGCATACGAATTCGCTGCCTCCGAATGAGACATATCAATCGTCGGCGTCTGTTCCTGCGCCGGCCTGCGAGACCGGTGTTTACTACTTCATTGTATTCGTTAATGCCAGTGCAGTCCTGAATGAACTACCGTTGGGCGGCGCCAATGTGAGCGCGGCTGACGCGACTCAGGTGGTCGTGCTCTCGGATGACTGCAACGGAAACGGTGTGCCGGACACAACCGATCTCATCGAGTCGATCGACTTCAGCATTGTGGCGTCGATGCAGACAGGTGGCGGACCTGGGTTCGTTGCTGAAGGGGATCTGGATATGGATGGCGACATCGATCTCGCTGTCGTGAATTCCTCCGATAGCACGATCTCGTTATTCTTGAATAACGGCGACGGGACCTTCACAATGGCGGCACCCATCACGGTCAGCAACGGGCCGCGCGCGGTCTGCATTGCCGACCTCGATAATGACGGCCTTCCTGACATGGCCGTTACTTGTTTTACCGCAAACTCAATCACGCTTTTGCGGAACCAGGGCGGTGGGCAGTTCGTCCCAGTTGCACCGTTCGTGACTGGGAACCAGCCGTTCGGTGTTGCTGCGGGTGACATCGACGGCGATGGCTTTATCGACCTTCTCGTCGGCCGGGCCGAGGCGAATAGCCCATCTGTGTGCGTTCATCGCAACATGGGTAATCTGGTGTTTGGTAGCGCAGAAGCGGTCACCGTGCTGAATGGTTCGGGTAATGGTGTGCGTCCGCGCAGTGTCGCTTTGGCGGATGTCGACGGCGATGGCGACCTCGATATCATCTCTGGCAACGGTGATGCGAATATCGTCGGCTCAGTGTCCATCGTACGGAACATCGGTGGTCAATTCTCCACATCGCCCGAGGTTTATTCAGTCGGAATGTTCCCATACGACGTGACGCTCGCCGATTGGAATAACGACGGAGCGATTGATATCGGCGTGGTCAATGCGTCATCCGGCTCAGCCACACTGCTTCGGAATAACGGATCCGGCCAGTTTACGGCTCTCACAACGATGTTGACCGGCAGCGCACCAAGGCGAATTCGCGCGCTCGACTTGAACGCCGATGGCTGGGTTGATGTTGTGATCGCTAACTACGGGTCCAACACTGTGACAGCATATAAAAATGAGGGCAACGGCGGCTTCATGCCGGCATATGCATGGGATTTTGGCCAAAATTCAGGGTGTCACGGTCTGGCCATCGGAGACTTTAATGACGACGGCCGCAGCGATTTTGCCGTCGCGAATCTGACTGCCGCAACATGCGTCGTGTTTCATAATCGATCTACTTCGGAGAGTGACTGCAATGAAAACGGTATACTCGACGAATGCGATGTGCGTTGCGGCTCAAGTCTGGACTTGGATGAGAATGGGATTCCGGACGAATGCCAGGTACCGGGCAACTGCACTTCCTGTCCGGGGGATCTGACGGGAGACCACGTTCGCGATGGCCAGGATATACAGGCGTTCGTCGATTGCATGATCGGCGAATCGATCGCCGAGGGGTGCGGGTGTGCGGACATGGTCGCCGACGGCAGCCTCTCACTGGATGATATTGCCGAATTCACCGCACGCTTACTGGTCGACCATGTATGCGAATAGGGGCAACTCCGTCAACACGTCTGAATGAGGATTTCCTGGATCCAGGCAAATGAGGCGAATTTCATGAAATGCCTCTTACACCAAATCGGTTGGAGGAAAAACTCCCATGCCTCAATACGAACACAGTGATCTTCGTCGCATCTTTGATCAGGCACTTGCATTGCCTGCATCCGAGCGCGCGGCGTTTCTCGATAGCGCTTGTGGGGACAATCGATCTCTGCGCGAGGCGGTCGAGAAATTGCTGGCCGGCCATGACAGTGCCGGGTCATTCCTGGAATCCCCCACGATCAAGGATATTCACGATTCGGAGGAGACGATCAGTTTAAATCAGGAAACGATGCAAATGACTCGTCCGATTCGGGAAGCTCCCGGCGCGGAAATCGGACCTTACAAGCTGCTTCAGGTTATTGGCGAGGGGGGATTCGGCCTGGTGTTTCTGGCCGAGCAGCGCGAGCCCGTCAAACGGCGCGTCGCGCTGAAGGTCATCAAACTGGGCATGGACACAAAGCAGGTGATCGCGCGGTTCGAGGCCGAGCGTCAGGCGCTGGCCATGATGGATCACCCCAACATCGCCCGTGTTTTCGACGGCGGCGCGACTGCCACGGGGCGGCCTTATTTCGTTATGGAGTTAGTCAAGGGGGAGCCGATAACGGACTTCTGCGACAGGCACAGTTTCTCAATTCGGCAGAGGTTGGAATTGTTCGAGCAGGTGTGCACGGCCGTTCAGCATGCTCATATAAAGGGAATCATTCACCGCGACATTAAGCCGAGCAACGTGCTTGTCAGCATGCAGGACGATCGGCCGGTGGCGAAGGTGATCGACTTTGGCATTGCCAAGGCGACCAATGCGCAGTTGACGGAGAAGACTTTTTTTACAGAACACAAGCAGATGATTGGCACGCCGCAATACATGAGTCCGGAGCAGGCGGCGGGGGATCCGAATATTGATACGCGGAGCGATGTGTATTCGCTGGGTGTATTGCTATATGAGCTTCTGACCGGAACGACTCCATTCGATGCGAGGCGACTGCGATCAGCCGCATTCAAAGAGATCCAGAGGATCATCTGTGAGGTCGAACCACCGAAGCCATCGACGCGGCTGAGCGAGACGCTGGATACATTGCCGAGCGTAGCCGCCCGCCGCGCGACCGAGCCGAAGCGGCTTGGCACGATCATCCGCGGCGAGCTGGACTGTATCGTGATGAAGGCGCTGGAGAAGGTGCGGGAGCGACGGTACGAGTCCGCCACGAGCATGGCAGCCGATATTCGGCGTTACCTCGTGGGGCAACCGGTTCTGGCGGCCCCACCCAGTGCGATGTACAGGTTGCGAAAGTTTGTCAGGCGCAACCGCGCGGCGGTTGTTGTAGCGGCCGCGATCGTCATCAGCATTGTGATCGCCGGGGTGAGCATCGTGCGGGCGCGCATGAAGGATCTGGAGATAGCTTATTTGCAATTGGAAAGGGATAAGAATCGGGAGCGACAGGCGGAAAATGATTTGTTTTTCGGCGTTGTCTTTGGATCCGTCCAAGAAGAAACACTGGCGCTGGAGCTCGTTCGTCAATCGGAGCCCGCTGTACGGTCGTCGTCTCTGCTGACTTTAGGCACATACGAGGATAGGAAGATATCCCATGCATTAACAAACGGCGTGGACGTACTGACCTCAAGAAATTGGGATCAAATCCCACATGAGCGACTGACCAACGTTCTTACTATTTGCGCTCAGCTACTGATCCGCTTGGACAAAGGGATCGAAGCGGGCAGGGCAGCCGATCGAGCGATCACGATTCTGAGACAGCGCGGGGTCACCGAGGATCACACGCTCATTTCGAGTCTGAATATTTTGGCCTCGTCGCAGCAGTCAAAACGGGACTATGTGAATGCGGAATCGAATTTCAGAGAGGCTCTGGCGATTTGTCGTCGAATCTATTCGGGTGATCATCCTGACACGGCCGAAGTAACGAGCAACCTGGCGCTGTTGTATCAGGCGCAAGTTCGACATGACGAGGCGGAGCCGCTCTTTCGAGAGTCGCTGGCCATGTATGAGCGGCTGTATCCGCAAGGTCATGCCGATGTAGCGACGGCTGTCAAGAATCTTGCATCTCTTAAATATGCCAAGGAACAGTTGGATGAGGCAGAACGATTGTTTACGCAGGCAAGTGACATGCGCCGAAGCATCTACCGGGATGACCATGCCCTGTTGGCAATGAGCTTTTTTAATCTCGCTGCGGTGAGGCTTGAGCTGGGCCGCGCGGCCGATGCCGAAAACGTGGCTCGCGAAGCGTATGAAATGTGCAAACGGCATCCGGACTGGCGATCAGACGTCCGTAGGGATGCTTGTGCGACGTATTTCGAAGTACTCAAGGCCTTGGGCAGGACCGATGAAGCCATGCAGGTGATCATCGATTTCGATCCGCCGGTGGCCAAGGAATTGCCTGACACGAATCGGGCTTCGTTGCTGGCGGTTTATGCGTCGAAGTTGCTCTCGCTTCGTCGATCCGATGCGTCGGCCGCGGCCGTTCCCATGCTGGATGAATGCGCGGCGATTCGTCGTGCAGCATGGCCGGACGGCCATGAGCGCGCATGGCTCGTGTACAATGCCATCAGCCTTCTTGGCGAAGCCTATCTTGGCGAGGTCGGGGTCTTCGCAATCGAATCCGGCGGCAATTCAAAATCTGAACCATCGAAATCAGGGAAGACCGGTGATCCAACACCTGCATTCAATAGAGCGGAGCCGTTGCTTCTTTCTGCTTGGGAGTATCTCCGGAGTAATACAGACGTGCCGTCCGAGAAGCAAATCAAGGACATTCGCCGTCGAGAGGCACTCGCTCGGGTCGTGCTCTTGTATGATGCCTGGAGCGCGGCGCAGCCGACCGCCGATCGCATGGCCACGGCGGCCATGTGGCGGGATAGGCTCGCAGAATTCGATTCTTCGTTGGAGAAGTGAGGTGTTTACGGCAACTTGTTTGCCTACGCGGTGCCCCCAGGTGAATCTATCGCGATTTCCCCTTTGGGCTATCCCGTGGCGGCGCGCGACCGACTACCATTCAGTCGATTTCGACCGCTCCCATCCCGAAGAAGAGGTCGCTACCTCTCAGGATTCGCCTGAGCAGGGAAACAGTCACATCTTGAGATTACGGTCAGATGCGGTCTCTGGAGCGGATGTCGATCGAAAAGTGAAACAGCCGCCGATGGGACTCGAACCCATGACCTGCGGTTTACAAAACCGCTGCTCTACCAACTGAGCTACGGCGGCGGCGTGGCAAACCGAATTATATCGCGCGAATCCCATTCATCCACCGATCAAGTTTTCGCCGTCGAGCGTGGTCGGCCGGCGATTTGGATGTTTTCAAGAATCAGGCTGTTGAGGTCAACGGTTCCCGGCGTGTGTATAGCGAATTTACTATCGATTCTGCCTCGAACCTGCTTGTCCAGGGGGTAGATTGGATTAGTGAAAGTTGTCAGCGGCCCATGATGCCGGAATCGATAGATGTAGTACCGCTGCATTTTGACCAGATCAAGGAGCAGCGGCGGATTCCAGAACTGGGCATCCAGCCTTTGTGCGGCGATTCCAAGTTCGGCAAAGAGAAACAGCATCCACGAGTTGGGCTCCGCGACCGGATACGTATTCCCGGCGGCATTGAAGGGAACCCTGGCTCCAAGGGTGCCGGCAGCAAACTCCAGCAATGCTGCACCGACGTGTTTCTCTGGTTCCCACTGATCCAGGTTGCGCGCCGCCGCCCGGAAGACGTCCGATACCAGCTGGAGGTCGTCGTTTTCTATTTTTGGTGGCGGCGTCGTCGAGGACTGCCTCGCTTTGAGATTTCCCACCAGGCCGGCTTGTAATCGCTCCACCGTTTGTAAGCGCAGCTGAATTTCGCTGGGTGTCAACTCCGTTGCGAACTCGAGAAACTGTGGGTTCGTCATTCGGTCAAGATCGAAGAGGAATGCATGTTGACGCTTTTCAATCCCCCGTGCTTTGCACACTATTTCCCTTCGCCCATCAAGTATCGCCTGAAACTCCGCGGGCAACTCCGGCGCACGAAAGTAATCAGCCGGGGAGACTGGGGGTTGATTTGACCAATTTACGGTCAGCAATTCGGGCGGTTCGCCGGAATAATGAACCGTGAATATGACTTCGTGCCTCGCCGGGCACGCCGGTGCAAACTTGAACTCTCTGAGAAACCCATCGTTCTGCGACGATGACGATGCTGGCATCGTCTTAATGTGGCCGATGACAGTTCGAGTCGGAGCGAACAGCAAGGATACCGCGTGGCAGTCGCCCGCTGCTTCATTCCGCTGTTTGATTTTCGTCACGCAATCGGACATTGTCATACTCGGGTAATGATCCAACGGCACCGCACCCACATGCTCCGAGGGTCTGGGTCGTTGCGGGGGAAATTCCAGTCTTGCGAGCCTCTCCGGTTGATTACGACGCGAACAGGCACCTCGATACTTTCGTGTTGTCCGCCGGCCCCTGTGTTCCAGGGTCCGTGTGTGCTGCTGAACGCTTCGACATCACTGACATCTAATGGATTGCAGCCGAAGTCCGCGGCAATCTTGTCGCGCATTGAGTCGAGAATTTTCTTGTCCAGTTCATTCAAAAAATTTGTCGGGGTCATGTTCCTGAGCGTGAAACGCCACCAATCTATCTGGGTTGTCAGATCGAATCGATCAACGAACTCCTGATCGTATCTACGATCGTCGTCTTTGAAGTAGAGCCACATATGAACGAGATAGTCTGACATGTGAAGTTCCTTTCAGTTTTCTGCAAGAGTCATGTTGTCTTGTTCCGATTAGAATGCCCTACGAATCGCAGCTTACGTATTTTCGGTATTACTCTCTCGGTTTGTGCAATGCGCTCCGCGCGCAGCGAAAACCAATCTTCATCGACCAGGCTGGCTGACTCCGGCCTGACGCATCCACAACTTCCATCGGATAGCTTCGGCTGTTGGCCAGGTCCCATTGGTCGGGCAGATTCGCCCACGAAGCACCTTTCAGGACAACCTGCCCCATGATCTCACTGACGACCGTCTCCGTGAATTCGCTGACATTGGTTGCGCCGTGAAACAGGCCGACCGAGCTTTGGAGCGACTGGTCGGAACGAACCGGCCGAGTGTTCGCGATGTATTCAGCAATTGCAACGCTCATGTTGATCGAGGAAGACCGCTCAGCTGCATCAATCGAGGTGATCCGCAGTTCAGTTGGGCTCTGGCTTCCCCATGGCACCAGCCGGCCATCCGGCCAGCGCATCGCATGCTCCCACTCATCTGCCGTGGGAAGCCGTTTCCGAACGAAACGGCAGTAGGCGTTGGCGTCGTCCCAGGTCACTCCCACGACCGGACGATCATCGAGGCCCGGTTCGAAATCGGGATTGTCCCAATGGATGGGACGCCGGTGACCGGTCGCTTCGACAAAGCGCCGGTATTCCGCGTTGCTGACTTCCGCCAAATCGATATAGAAAGGATCCAGTTGGACCGCCCGGAGTGACTGCGAGCCGGTACGACCAGGCACGCCGGACATGACCTGACCAGCCTCGAAATAGGCCATGTTCGGATCGTTGGGAATCAGCTTCGGAGGCGGCATTTCAATCGTGCGTTCGTCGCCGGTCGTCGTGATCAGCAGCGTGGCTTCGCTGAAGCCGTCACCCGAAGTCGCCGTGAGACGATAAAGGCCGGTCGGCAGGTCGAATTTGACAGGCAGGTTGCCCATGTCCATCGATTTGGGAATGCTGGCGGTGGAACCGCCAATTGGCCGAACCCATAGTCGCGCATCCTGATCCTCGCACGTAGCGAGAATGTGTGACATGCTCCGTCGAGTCTGGGCGACGACGTTCCACGACAGCAATGCAATGGCTGCAAGCAACGCAGCGATGACTCCGGCGACAACACGGCGCCGGTGGCGTCGAACATAGCGGACAATCCGGTGCTTCAATCCGGGGGGTCTGGCAAGAATCGGATCGTTGGTGAGGTAACAGCGCAGATCTGCGGCGATGTGGGCTGCCGTCTGGTAGCGATCATGGGGTTGCTTCTCAAGGGCTTTGTGACAAATCGTTTCGAGGTCCTGCGCGATGGAGCGATCGATCGTACGCAGCTTCTGGGGCTCGACGTACATCACCGCTTGCAGAACCTGATGAATGGTTGGTCCGTCGAATGGGAGTCGAAACGAAAGTAATTCGTACAGCACAATGCCCAGCGAGAAGATATCGCTGCGCTGATCAACCTGCGTTTCCGCGATGGCCGCCTGCTCCGGGCTCATGTAGTGCACGGTGCCGATGACGCCGGAGTGGGGACTTGGCACTTCGTCGTTTACGTGCTTGGCGATACCGAAATCCGTCAGGCGCGGCCCCCGGTCATGGTCCAGCAGAATATTGGACGGCTTTACATCGCGATGGACGATCCCCGCCCGATGCGCGCAGTCCAGCGCATCCGCAATGACCGCCAGAATCTCTGCGGCCTGCTTGTGCCAGTCTCGGGCGTCTTCATGCGGCCGTGCCCGAAACTCATTCCGCTTGCTTTGAATCAGCCCGGCGAGCGTTTGACCTTCCACCAGCTCCGAAACGATGAAGTAGTCTTCGCCCGACTGACCAAACTTGAAAACAGGCACAATCGCGGGGTGCTTGAGCGCTGCGGCGCTTCGGGCCTCTTCGCGAAAGCGCGCGAGGGCGTGCTCGGAATTGATCTTGTGGCGCGCCAGAACTTTCAGCGCGACACGGCGTCCGAGTATCGCGTCTTCGGCAAGATAGACGACCCCCATGCCTCCCTCACCCAGCTTGCGGATGATCTTGAATTCCTCAATCTGGGATGGGAGCTCGGCGGAAGTCTCGGTCGTATTGACCGAAACGCTCAGCAGGTCCTCGTCGGCCTGCTGATGATGCTCGATCAGTGATCGGATTCGCTCGAGAGCGGCATCGTCCGGGCACGCCTCCTTCAAATACGCCTCGCGCTCGGCCCCGTGAAATGTCAGAGCGCGCAGGAAGACCTCCTTCTCGTTCCAGCTTGAATCGCCCGGCCGTGTTTCATCCGATGCTGCCATTATCGTAATAGCCGAATTTTCAGCCCGTCGTTGCGCGAATTCTTAATTTTTAGGTCTCAAGTGACCCCGAAGCGCCGGATTCAGGGATGGGCCAGTCGCTCGTGCAGCCAAGCCTTGGCATAGTCCCAATGTCGCCGCGTCACCGCGAACGTAGTGCCCATGGCCTCGGCGATCTCTTCCAGTGTCAGACCGGAATAGAACTTCATCAGGACGACGTGGGCGGCGGCTTCGTCGATGGCGCCGAGTTCACTCAGGGCCTGATGCAGGTCCATGAAATCGATGGGGTGGGGCAGCGGTTCGAGCGAAATCTCGATGAGCGGTACCCGGCGCATCTCGCGACCGCGCTTTAAGGCGAGGTCCGCGCGGACCCGCTCCACGAGCACGTCGTGCATGGCACGGCTGATGATGTAGAAAATCTCCGAGCGATCGCGGGCGGCGATCGGTTCCTTGGCCGCCAGGCGGGCGTACGCCGCATTGACCAGTTCGGTTGCTTGAAGTACGCCGCGCCGGTGACGTGCCAGGTGCATTCGCGCAACGGATTTCAGGTCGGAATAGATGTGCGCGAACAGGCGGTCTGGCGCATTCGGCAGCCCATCGCGGACGTCCTTAAGAAGTGACGTAACCGTACCCACACTCTCTCCGAACTGACCCGGCAACTGGGATCATTGTACGGCGAAAGGGCTTCGTGTTGCAACAAATCTGAACTGCCCCCGAATCGAACGGTGCCGCCGCGGCGACGCTCTTTGAGTGGGTGCTTTGTTTGAAGTGAGGTGCGCGGCGTGCAGGATTGACGCGGCGCATGAACAGAGCGCGATTCCCGGTGTCGCGGAAACAAGTGGAAGTGACTTACCCGTTCATCGTGACGGTCAGTGGGTGATTGAAGCTGTTTCGGCCGACACGGATCGGCCCCTTTCCGGCGCGTGCCGCTTGAGCCAGGATTCGACTTCCTCGACATGAAAGCCGAATGGCCCTGGTCCGCCCGCATAGGCGATGCGGCCGTCAGTGCCGATGATGAACATCCGCTCCGGCCAGCCGGCGTACAATTCGTCAACGGCATTGTCGATCGTGTCGACGACGCATGGCATGGTCAGTTTCAGCCGCTCACAACACGATTGGGCGATCTCATCGCGCCGCGACTTGGTCGTTGGCTGTTCATAGACGACCTTCTGCTCCTCGTTGATGTCCATTTGCCACCCGTCCGATGGATGGGCCTCGGAAACATAGACGAACAGGAAGTTCGCTCGATCCTTGTAGTTCTGATAGACCGACTCGATAGCGCCAGACTGGCGCCGGAAAGGAGGTCAGGTGAAGCTGCCGAATATCAGCACAAGCGGACGAGCTTCGCGAAACTCGCTCATGCGAATCGTTCGAGCGCCGTCCAGCGTCGCAAGGGCGAAATCAGGCGCGGGTTCTCCGATGGCCGGGGCAGGCCTCAACATCAACCGTTTGGTGCGTTCCCAGTCCGGCACGCGCTGATCGGGCGGCAGGGAGTCCTGTCGTTGAATGAATGACGCAACTGGGTCAGGCGACTGGCATCCGCCGAAAGCCCCGGACAGGGCGACCAGAACGCCGACAACCGCCGCGCGCTCGGTCAGGGCGGACCGGCGGCGTGGATCTAATCGGCTCAGACTGCGATGGCTCATTCGTTCATCCTCGTGCGAGCATGGCCTTGAGTAGTCGAATCTGCCCGGCATGATATACATCATGCGAAGCAATGCCGTGAATCAGCTTGCGGTAGCGTACTTCGCTTCCGGGCAGGCGTATACCCAGACGACGCGGCGCAACCTCCGCAACGGCCGCTCGCAGCCCGGCGTGCTCGGAATCAAGCAGCTTGAGGATGCTGCGCCACGTTTTGTCATCCAGCGAATCCGGCAGGACAAACCAATTGCTGCCCTTGAAGGGAAAAGACCCGCGCTTGTCGCCGCGAAGCCTGCGTCGCACGGCGTACTTCCAGTATCCGCAGTGTATGACCAGTTCAGCGATCGAGTGTCTGACTCCTGCCGGCCGGGCGGAAGCCTCGGCCGCCGTCAGGCCTCGAAGGATGCCACGAAGATTCGGCCCGTGCCATGCCTTCCCGCCGAAGGCATCATCGATCATTTCGAGTAGCAATTCAATTTCGCCGCTTGCTGCTTTGGCCATATCGATACCGCATCGCCCAAGACGAGGACTGCTAGGTTCTCCTTACCGCCCAGTCGTGCATGATAACGGATCGGCAGGCCGAAATGCTGGAAAGTCCGCCGTTTATGGTTTGATGGTTGGCGAATCCCCGTTCGCGCGGGCACGCGCGATACAATGAAACGCTGGAGGCGATTGGGCCGCTATTCTTCGAGGAATGCCCGCAGCATCCATGCCATTTTCTCGTGCTGCTCCATCAAGCCGGTCAGAAAGTCATTGGTCCCCGCGTCGCCGAACCTGCTGCCGCAGGCTTCAAGGTCGGTGCGAAGCTGGCGAATCAGCGTCTCATGGTCGGCCAGGAGATTGCCGACCATCGATCGGGCGTTCGGGAACTTGCCGGGCTCTTCCTTGAGGCGTGCGAGCTTGACGAATTCGGTCATTGTACCGGGTGACTTGCTGCCGAGCGTGCGAATTCGTTCCGCAACCGCGTCGATCGATTCTTCAAGAAGATTGTATTGCTGCTCCAGGAATTTGTGCAGATCGTTGAACTGGGGCCCGACCACGTTCCAATGGTAATTGCGCGTTTTGACATAAAGCACGTGCTCATCCGCCAGCACAGCGGCGAGAATTTGCGAGACAGCCTGCCTGTTCGAGTCGTTGATGCCGATGTTGGGAGTCATGCGCTCATCCTTTCGGTTCCGGGTGTGCGTGACCTGACGTCGCGCCGCGGCACCGAAGACCTTGGCGCGAACGTAACGATCGGGATTCTAGTCTATTTCCCCGTCGGCTTCCGAATCCAGTACATGTAATCCAGGTCCACTGATATACCGCCGGCCCTGCGAATCATGTTGACTGCCTGAGCACGATGATGGACCGAATGAAGAATGCCTTGAATCAGCATGTCCGACAGTGTGGCGGTGAACAGGTCGCCCTTGGAGTCGCGATAGGTGATTTCTCGGCCAAGAGACTCGGGCTTGACTGAATCGATAAACGCCGCGCGGATGCCGCTCACTTTGGATAGTCGTTCCCCGATCTCCTTCGGAGACAGTCGCTCGGCCTCGTCAGGCCATGCGGTCTCTGTTCGGCGTTGCCAGCGCTGAAGCCAGACATGCTCGCCTGCCCACAAGTGCATCAACGTCCGGCGCAGCGAACCCGGGCCCATCTCGACGGGCGTATCAAGCTTGTCGTCGCTGAGCGGTGCTGCTGCCATTATGAGCTGGCCGTTCGCCCAGTCACTGTAGCGGAACAGTTCCTTCGCCGCGTCCATGTTGAGCATTGCCATCGGCTCCTGAATGTCATGGCGGCTGCCAAGACTCGCGGCGCGCCGCGAAGCAGGTCAATTCGGACGTGCATGGACGCTCGCCGCGTGCTGACGGCGCGACCAGGCGATCAGATCGAGCGTTCCGATTGTGACGCCGCTGTGACGCAGCATGTTCACGATCTGAGCGCGATGCAGTGTCGCATGGACGCACAGTTGCAGCATCGATTCACCGAGACGGAAGAATAGGCGGATTCCCTCGGCCGGCTGGGCCAGAATCTCCTTCATGAGTGATTCGTCCGTCTGCTTTGAGATGTACTCGTTGCGTCCGGCCATACTACGGCTCCATTGCTCGCGAAGTTCGGTAATGGTCGTTTCCTTCGGCAATTCGTGGAATCCCGGTTTTGATCCCTGGGTCCAGTTTTCCAGCCAGTTCTGGTCAGCCGCCTGAAGGTGCAGGAGCGTGCGCCGGATCGACCCGAGTCCGATGTCGAATCGGCGGTCGAGTGCGGCATCGGAAAGGCCGGCCGCCGCGTCGAGCACAAGTCCGCTCGCCCAATCGCTGTATGTGAAGTAGGTCTGTAGCGCGGCAACTTCGAATCCGCACGACGTGTCCAGCTCCAGACCGACCTGTCGACCGAATTTCTCCAGTTTCTCGCGCGTGGACGCATCGGCGATTCGCACGGTCGGTCTGGCGACACGCATGAAGAGATAGTCGATGTTGCTCAGTTTCCGGCCGCCGCGGCTGATCATGTTGGCGACTTGCGCGCGGTGATGGATGCCATGATTGCAGCCGTGCATGAGGATGTCACGCAGGGGATTGCGCCACGGGTTCCCCTTCATGTCGCGGTACTCCACCATGCGGTCAAGTGCTTCGGAGTCAACGGACTGAAGCCACCGCGCCCGCACATCGGCAAGCGCCGAAATAGCGGTGCGAACCTCCGACACCGAGTGGAGCGATTCCGGGCTCGGCAGTGCCTCGGCATCGGCACAGCCAACGCGGACGCCCCAGATGCGTTCCGCGAAATAAATATGTCGCAGGGCCTCGCGAATCAGGCCGGGACCGATTTCATATTGCTGATCCAGCAGGGCGTCTGACAACTCCGACGCAACGCCCAGCACGACATCATTGGCCCACTCGTTGTATCGATACATTTCGCGGATGGTTTGAATGGACACCGAGCGCTCCCGATTTCCTGGCAACGGTCAAATCCGTTGCAACCTAATACGACCAGAATGCCAGAGCCGCCCACGGCCAGGCGAATTGAATCACAACCGCTGCAACGGCGACATAAACCGCAGCCTGTGCTGTTCGTACGGACCCCGCGGATTCGCCGGCCGCACGTGCGGCATGACTCCAGTGAAAAGCAAGTGGCAGACTCAGGATGATCACGCCCAGACCGAGCGTCGATAGGGGGTCGCCTCAGCAATATGCCATCCGTAGCGTCGCGCCGCCGAAGGCTGTAGCCGACGCGATGATCGATCTTATCGCGTGTTTCATCGCTGTAATTCTCACCTTGCTTTCAATGCGGGATTATTGTCTTCTCAATCCGCCCCGGCAATCCGTTCGCGTGACTCTGCCCGGCATTGGTTTTTTACGCCAAATCCGCGCAGGGGGTTTTTCCAAAAAAACAGGCCCGGCGCTTGCGTGCGCCGGGCCTGTCGCGTTGTGCGGTTGATATTCGGAGTCGAAGGGCGCGAATTACATCTTGGTCGCGACAGCCTTCGTGCCGTTGACGGCCTTTGCCGCTTCGAACTGCGCCTTCGCCAGCTCGACGCGGGCCATCAATTCGCAGTCCATCTGCTTCTTGCCGACGACGTACTTGACCTTGCCCTCGGACTTGGCCGTCGGGCAGACCTTCGACGCACAGTCGACTTCCTTGCCGTCCACGATGTACTTCATCGACACGGTGTGGATCGCGGTGATGACCTGTTCGCGAGCCTTGGCGGCTTCGTCCCAGGTCTTGTAGGTGTTGCCGGCGACCATGAACTTCTGATCTTTCGCAGTCTTGCACATTTCGGCGCAGGTCTTGGCGTCGATCACGGCCATCTTCTGGCCCTGCGGACCGCAGCAATCCTTGCCGTCACCGGTCTTCGAAACGCAGCCCTTGCCGCAGCCTTCCTTCTTCTCTTCGGCGCTGGCAAGCTTGCCCTTCGTGGCGCAGCAGCTCTTGCTGTCTTTCATCGCGACCTGCTCGCCTTCCTTCTTGGTGCAGGTGGCGGGCTTGTCATCGGCCGAGGCGAGTTTAGCCTGCTTGTCGCCGTGGCAGCTTGCTCCGGCCGAGGCGGTCTTCATTTCGCCGCCCTTGGTGCAGGCCGACGCGGACTTGTCCGCGCAGCACTTGGCGCCATCATCGCAGACGTAGTAGGTCTTGCCGTCCATCACGCATGCGATCGTCGCGAAGTGCTTGACGAACATCTCGGAGTTGTCGGCCAAGGCAGCCCAGGCCTCGCCTTCCTTCTCAAACTTCTGACCGGCGACGGCGAACATGACCTTCGTGTTCGACTCTTTCGCCATCTTCTCGGCTGTCATGGGGCACTCGACGCTCTTGTCCCCGACCATGCGCACCATGTGGGGGAATTCTCCCGGCTCACTGCAGCCTGAAGCCGCCTTGGTGCAGGATGCGGTTTTCTCGCCGCCTTCCTTCTGGCCGGAGCAACCCGGGCCGGCGGCCATCGCCGTCGAGATACCCAGGCTACACGCCGCCAAACATGCCAACAAAGTCGTGATTCGTCGCATTGATACTTCTCCTGTGATCAAAAGTGAAAACTGAATTCATTCGCTCGGCGACCCCGCGGCCACCAGTCATTTTCATTCAAGCGTTTGGGTGTTGAGTTCGATCCACCGCATATCGCGGCGGCGCAGGCGCTCTTCTCCTCCAGAACGTCCCGGTTTTCGCAACAGTTCGGGGCTATTATAGCGATTTCGCTGTTCGATGCTGCGGAGAAACATGCGGTTACAACTGCTTTTGGACGATCAAAGACGCCAAAACGCACATGATACGGTAAGATACGATATGCGTCGTTAGGAAACGTGATCGAACGTCCCCATGGCAATTCCAGAAATAACAGTAGGTTGCGCTGATTGAGCGGCATTGTGTATTGGGCGTCGATCGGGTTGTGGGTTCAGACACGGCGGTTTTCCGTTCGTTTGTCGGCTGGTTTTGCGTTACAGGGAAGTTACACGTCGTCGAAGCTGTGGATAAATCCTCTTCCATGCCACGCGGACCAGCGGTTATGAGCACTTCTTCCAAGCCACCTCTCATACTCTTGCTCGGTGTCACGGCCAGTGCCAAAAGCGCAGTCGCGATTGAGCTTGCGCAGTGGTTTAACGCCGAAATTGTCAGCGTCGATTCGATGCAGGTTTATCGGAGAATGAACATCGGCACCGCGAAACCGACCGCGCAAGAGCTGTCGGCTGTTCGTCATCACCTTGTTGATGTGGTCGATCCCCACGAGAGCTTCAGCGCGGCGCGGTTTACCGAAATGGCGGACGAGGCGATTGCCGGGATCGCAGCGCGCGGCAAGACGCCGCTGGTGGTTGCGGGGACGCCGCTCTACCTCATGTCACTGATGTATGGCTTGTTTGATGGACCGTCGGCCGACTCAGGTCTGCGTGAAGAGTTTCGCCGGCGAGCAGGCGAGCACGGCATCGGGGCGCTTCATTCGGATTTGACCCGCGTCGATCCGGAGGCTGCGGCGCGAATTCATCCGAATGATTACAAGCGAATCGAACGAGCGCTCGAAGTCCACGCCGTCACCGGTCGTCCATTGTCTGAGCAGCAGGTGCAGTGGTCGGCTGGGGCGTTGCGATACCGTGCGGTGGTGGTGGGGATTCGACGGGAGAAGGAGGAAGCATCCCGGCGCATCAATTCCCGTGTGCGCGGGATGATCGAGACGGGACTGGTTGAGGAAGTTCGATCGCTGCTGAGCGAACCGCCCGGCTTGAGCGAACAGGCGCGGCAGGCGGTCGGCTATGCCGAGATCATCGCGTACCTGGCCGGCGCCATGTCGCTGGAGGATGCAGTCGAGCGGATCAAGATCAACACGCGACGGCTGGCCAAACATCAGCGGACCTGGTTTCGCAAATTTCCGATGACGGAATGGGTCGATGCGGCCGGCGATGACACGGGCGCGATTGCGAACCAGATCGCTGAAGTGATCGACGTGCTGAATGTTCGCGAAGCGATCGGCATTGCGCCGCGGTCCTGAAGGACGGGAGCAGCGTTCGCGCGTCAGATCATTACGCGGCGGTTGTAGACCCACCATTCGAACATCACGATTGCAAGTGCCGCAATGGCGGCATATGGCCAGAGCGGCCGAACCGCCAGGGAATCCTGATCGATTGCGGCGATGCGTCCGCTGCCGAATTCAAGACTCTGCGCGGGGGCGATGCGCGATTCGTTCGGATCGAGCAGGTTGACCGCGAATTTTTCAGTTGTCGAGGACGGGTCGTCGAAAGCGGCGCTGTAGAGCCCATGTTTTCCGGTCCTGGCGAAGGTGATCGCCGGTCGGTTTGATGCGTCCAGTTCGATGCGTTCGGAGTCGGGCAAGCGGACTATCGCCCTGGAAGCGCCTGCCGGCACGTTCAGGGTCATCGATTCGCCGGGTTGGACCAGTCGCCCCTGTTCACCGGCGCGACCGGCGGCCAGGAAGGACAGGGCATTCTGCAGGAAGATAATCATCGCGGGCTGTTCGAAACAATTGGATTCCATTAGATCGAACGCCGCGATGACATAGCGGTGTCCCGGATCGGTGAGATAGGCGAGGGCGGTCGAGTTTTCGCCCTCGACCAATCGGATCGCGTAATCCGGGAGACTGAGCTTCTCCCATCCGAGCACGACGATGTTTTCAAACGAGGCGTGCTGCAAGAGGGGGTGTGATTCTCGCCAGTTGACGAAAATCTGCTCGTCAACGACTTCGTTCTCGCGGCGAACTCCTTCAATTTGAGGGATTCCGCCGAAGAACATGTAATTGCCTGGAGCAAGCCGGTTCGTATCGTGATCGTCGAGTATCACAAGATCGTAGGCTGAGCGGCCGTCGACGGTGAACTCCGAATCCGGGCCGGATTCGTACCGGGCGGTGGAGATCGCCCGAAAATCCGGAATTTCAAGGGCGAGTTGAAACGCCCGGCGCATATAGTACTGCACTTCCGGCCGATCCGACACGGACAACACACGCAGACCGCGCGGTGTTTCCACTGGAGCGACGACCGAATTGTCGATGTCGAGCGCGTCCGGCCTGTTGATTCTCAATTCAATCAGTGCGGCGGACGTATTCTCCAATTCGAACATCAGATTTTGCGCCGAGGCGAACCGCGGTTCCTTCTCCATCCGGGCCGGGCCGGAGGCCAGCAAACCGGCGCCGGCGGAAGCGGCCGTGCCGGATGCCGCGAGATCGGCACTCGCTGCGTCAGCGGGGCCGAGGGTCAACTCCTGCACTTTGAGCAGTTTTCCGTCCACAAGGAAGGAAACATCGGTCGTGATTTCGGATGGCCCGAAATTCTCCACGCGGGCGAATGCGATTGCCACGCCGGGCCGATCGAGTTCATGGCGAAGGTCGAATGCCACAATTCCCGTGTTGTCGGCGGCCTCGCCGATCCGGTGAAAGTTCAACTCACCCTGGGTGAGGATCTCTTTATCGATATCCGCCAATCGACCATCGCTGAACAACTCGATTCGGACTGATTCATCCGACGAGATTCCAGGCTCATGCATCATCGAATCCGTCTGATCGCCGGTTCTCGTCGAGTATGCCATGGCCAGTTGCAGGGCCTCGCCGATCCGGCTGGATGCATCGACGGCTTCGATGTCGCGAATCCTTGACTGCAGCTGCCGCGCGTCCACGGTGAACGTGCAGATCACCTCTGCGCGGTCCGCGAAGGCGATCACCATCGCGCGTGTTCCGGTGCGCATCGCGGTGACGAAGTCGGCCGCAGCGTCCTTGGCGTGCTCGATGCGCGTGCGGCCGTCTGATTCGATGGTTTTCATCGAGCCGGATCGATCGATGAGAATGACGAAATTCCGGCCGCGTACCTGCTGGAAATTGGCGGTCGGTCCGGCAAGGGCAAAGAGCAACGCGGCGAGAATGAGCAATTGCAGCAGGAGAAGCAGGTTTCTGCGAAGTTTTTGAAACGGGGTGTTGACCTGCAAGTCCTGCACCGCTTTTTTCCAGAGCATGGTCGACGGCACGACGTGCTGCTGTCGGCGAAGCTTCAGAAAATAAAGCAAAAGGAGAGACGGCAGCGCAATTCCGGCCGCGATGAGGCTCACCGATGGCGTGGTGAAAGTCATCGGAACAGTCCTCGCTGTCGTAGAAATTTCAGAATCAGGGACTCGAACGGCGTGGTGGTGAGCGTGTAGTGATAGGTCACGCCTCGCGACATGCAGTGCGAGCGAATAGCTTCGCAGTAGGAGTGAAGGCCGGCCTTGTACTTATCGATCAAGGGCTTGCTGATGGAGACTTCAGCGGCCTCGTCGTCTTCGCAGTCCACGAGTTTCAAGTCGCCGGTGAAATCGGGATTGACTTCTTGAGGGCTGAGAATCTGGATGGCGTAGATGTCCATTTCACGACCAATGAGAAATCGCAGCCCGTTTTCCCAGCCGCCCTTGTCCATGAAGTCGGAGAGGATGAGGACGACGCCTTTTTGCCGCTGGCGCAGGGCGAATTGCCTGGCGGCCACGGCGAATCGACTTCCGCCTTCAAGCGGCAATTCCTCAAGAAAACGGACAACGTGGGGCATCTGGCGCCGTCCGCGCAAGCCTGAGTTCATCCGGACAATGGAATCCGCGTAGGCACACAGGTTGACGCGGTCTGTATTACAAAGGCCGATGTACGCCACGGATGCAGCCACTCGTTTTGCGAAGAGCGCCTTCGACGGTTGGCCTGCATCCATTGAATGAGACACATCGATCAATACGGAAACGTTGAGGTCCTCTTCCTCGAGAAACATTTTTAGAAAGAGACGGTCGAGGCGTGCGTAGATGTTCCAATCGACATGTCGCAGGTCGTCACCGACGACATAGTTGCGATAATCGGCGAATTCGGCGGATTCGCCGCGTCGTTTGCTCTTTCTTTCGCCCTTGCGGCGACTTGCGTGGATTTTTCGAGAGACGATCGCCAGTTGCTCCAGCCGGGCCATGAAATCCGGATCGAGCAGTGAGCCGTTTGTCCGTCGGTCTGCGTGTTCAGGAATGGGCTCGCTCATTTGTGGAAATCACGGCGGCTGATGATGGTTCATTGTTGTCATTTGAGGCGCCGAATTCAGCGGATTTGGCGGCCCGGGGTAGAGTACATGATATTTGTTGCGGTGCGGCTGTTGAAAAACCGGTACCCCGTCGATTATACCGTTATCGGAGTCCTTTGATATCGCATCCTGGAACTTGCCCGTTGGAATCTCGCAAAGCTATACTAGATGTAATACGAATCAGCAGTGGGAGCGGCCGACATGGCAAAAGGCGGAAACAAGGGAACATCAAAGGCGGGCACCGAAAACGCGACCGTCGCCGCGCCGGAAGCGACGCGCCCACGCCATCTACCTCAGTACAAGGTTCTGCTGCATAACGACGATGTCAACGACTTTCTCGATGTGATCGAGACGATCGTGATGCTCACGCCGCTCAACAAAGAGGACGCGCAGCGTTGCACCGAGGAGGCCGACAAAAACGGCGTGTCCCTGCTGCTTATCGTTCACCGGGAGCGGGCCGAGCTTTACCTCGAACAGTTCCAGTCGCGCAATCTCACTGTCACAATCGAACCGACGGAATAGCTCCAGAACGATGAGTTTCGATCGGCCGTCGCTGATTCCGCTTATCTGGCGTGGGCTTCGACGTCGGTGCCCTCGGTGCGCGGCCGGCCGGATTTTTCAAAGTTGGTTCACACTCCATGCGCGTTGCCCCAACTGCGGTTTTGAGCTACTTCAGGCCGACGGCAACACATGGTTCTTCATGTACTTCAGCAGTGCCGGGGTCGCGGGCCTTTTCTTTCTGTACTCGTTTCTGAATCCGCCGGATAGCGCGGCGATCGGCTGGATGACGATAGTCCCCGCGGCGGCACTCGTGATGCTGGTGTCGCTGCCGCACCGCAAGGGCGTCGCCATCGCGATTGATTATTACATTGATCCGACGGGCGGCGGTTCGGCAGACACGGACCGACACGCCGCGAACAAGCCGGAGCTGTCGGATGGGCCGTGATGGTTACCGGTTTGGCGGCAAGGCATCGATCTTTCGGAATGCGTCGGCGTTTTCCGGACATTCGCGCAGAAACACCATTCCGTCGGGCTGGGCGTAAACGAGCGTCCATTCCGGATCGTTCAGGAGAAATCGATGCAGCGCCGGGCCGGAATCTCGCGTGACACGTGCCGGCTTCAGCAGGAATGCTCCGAGGCGGAATTCTCTCACGATCCGAGCGAACTCTGCGGGGGATGAAGACGCACCCAGATAGTTTCGCCCAAAGAAATCGAGATCGTCGACGAATCCGTGGGAGAATAGCTTTCTGCGGCCGTGCCATTGCCACGCCAGATATGCTCCGTAGCCATGCTGGTTGAAAAGATTGGAGGACAATCCGATCGAGTCCAGGAACTGAGCGGCGTGGATGGGGTGGGCATTGGTTTCGAGGCCGCCGCCAAGTCGCCGGGCGGCGTGGGAGGGCGCGTAGCCGGCGATCATGATTTTCACGCCGATGGAGACTGCGACGAGGGTTGTGATTCCAGCGGCGATTCGACTGATGAGTGTTCGCGAACGGATCGATGTCGCCGTTGCGACATGCGGTTCGCCATTGCACAGGTCGGCAGCGATGGTTGCGAGAGCGTACGCGGCTGTCGGGAGGAAGCGGATGGCGGAGAGCCCGAGATAGCCGAACACGGCCAGAAGCGCGGCATGAATCCACGGTTTTTCTCGGCGGCGTACGATCAGCAGCAGGATGGACAATCCAACGAGCACAAGGAAGAAGACCGCCATGAGGCCCGCCTGATTTCGTGGGTCGAGCGTCGGCAACCATTCCATGTTGAAACGGCGGTGAACGTCCCAGGTGTGGTCCACGATCGGTCGCAGCGGGTATATCACGCCCTGCCAGGCTCTGGGATTGAGGAAACAGGCGAGCGCGGAAGCGACGACGCAGCCCGCGAATCGTCGTGTTTCCGTTTCTCGCGGGCGTCGCAGTCGGAACAGCAGGGCGATCAGGCAGACAGCGAGTCCGGGGTAGAATCCGGGGTGGAAATTGACCCAGATCGCGAAGAGCAGAGGCAGAAAGTATTTGAGGCGGGCGGCCCCTCGCCGATCTGACAACACGATGGCGACGACGATCGTGGTGAAGCAGTCCGAGACGAGTGAAGATCGTTCGATGAACCGCTGACAGGCTGCACCACTTGCGATCAGGACAACCGGCGGGACAACCCATGCCATGTGGCGTGCTCGTCGTGCGACGAGCATGGGAGTCGCGGCCATCGCGAGGATCAGCACTGCTTTTGTGGTGATCAGTGCGTTCCAGCCACCGATCGCGAATATACCGTAGGCAACCAGGTGCGATGCCCATTCGTGAATGACCTGCCAGTGGTAATTCGGGATGCTGAACAGGAAAGGGTCGACCTCGGGGATTCCGCCTTCGTGGAAGAAGCGACGCCCGAGTTCGAGATGCATGAAGATGTCGTCGGAGCGCACTGGAAACAGGCACATTAATCCGACGGTAATCAAGACGAAAACCGCAGCGGCGAGACCCAGCGGCCGATCCCACCGGCCATCGCCGCCGGATTTCGCGGTTGGATCCATGAATCGAGTTCGTTTCGGCACTCTGGGCATGGACCAAGCCGGCTAATCAAAGGCGACGATTGCTGTGGAACTTTGGCCGCGGCACGCGCTACGCCAGGTTCATCGTCATCAGGAACTCGGCGTTTGTGCGCACCTTCTGCAAACGGGCCGTCAGCATGGACATGGCCTCGACGGGGTTCATGTCGACAAGGACCCGGCGGAGTTTGTACACGAGTTCCAGTTCTTTCGGATCGAGCAGGATTTCCTCCTTTCGGGTGCCGGAAGCGGCGATGTCGATTGCGGGCCAGGTTCGTTTTTCGACGAGTCTGCGGTCGAGGTGCAGTTCGCTGTTTCCGGTGCCTTTGAACTCTTCGAAGATGACTTCGTCCATTTTCGAGCCGGTGTCCACCAGGGCGGTTCCGATGATGGTGAGCGATCCGCCTTCTTCAATGTTGCGTGCGGCGCCGAAGAACCGCTTCGGCTTCTGCAGGGCGTTGGCATCCACGCCACCGGTGAGAATCTTGCCGGAGTGCGGCACTTCGGTGTTGTAGGCGCGGGCCAGTCTGGTGATGGAATCGAGCAGGATGACGACATCTCGCCCGTATTCGACGAGGCGCTTCGCCTTTTCGATCACCATTTCCGCTACCTGCACATGGCGGCTTGCAGGCTCGTCGAAGGTGGACGAAACCACTTCGGCCTTGGTGTGCCGCTGCATTTCGGTCACTTCCTCCGGTCGTTCGTCGATCAAGAGGATGATGACGTAGGAATCCGGGTGATTGGTCGTGATGGAATTGGCAATTTTCTGAAGGAGCACGGTCTTGCCGGTTCGCGGCGGCGCGACAATGAGCATGCGCTGGCCGAAGCCGATTGGCGTGACGAGATCGATGACGCGCATGTTGATCTCGGCGGAGGCCGTTTCGAGGACGATGCGTCGCGTGGGGTGTAGCGGCGTGAGATCCTCGAAGTTGGTCTTTTCGGTGACTTTGTCGGGCTCTTCGAAGCAGATGGCCTCGACTCTCAGAAGGGCGAAGTATTTTTCGCTTTCCTTGGGGGGGCGGATCTGGCCGGCGATGATGTGTCCGGAGCGCAGGCCGAATCGGCGAATCTGCGACGGGCTGATGTAAATGTCATCGGGGCAGGGGATGTAGTTGTATTCAGGCGAGCGCAGGAAGCCGAAGCCGTCCGGAAGGATTTCGAGAACGCCTTCGCCGTACATGAGGCCTTGTCCGTGACGATTGATGCGCTCCTTGAGTATTCGGAAGATGAGGTCCTGCTTTTTGACGAGGGCGTAATCGGTGACACCCTCGGCGTTTGCGATCTCATGCAACTCGGGAATGGACATCTTCTGCAAGTCAGTAATGTGGAGGTCACCGCGTTTGATTTTTTCGTACCGCTCATGCGTTTCGGGATCGACCGGACGGGATGCGGGTTGCTGGCGCGGAGGCTGAGCTTGCTGGGTATCGTCCATGGCATGTTCCTCGATCGGCGCTTCATCGACGGCGGAGTCCATTTCTTCAAGGGGTGTGTCATCGGGCTCGATGACGACGGACGCTTCCCGAGCCGGCTGGCCACCGTTCGGTCGAATGCGATGTTGACCGCCGGGGTTTCCGCCGGATCGCCGAATTTTCTTTCGCGGTCGGTGACCGCCCCCACCTTGCTGCTTAGACATGGACCGCTCCTTCAGTGATTGGGCAATACAGACGCATGATGTGAATCCTGTCGAATCTTGTTCGGATGGAAATGTTCCCTGGTGAAAATTGATCCGCGCCAGTCGAGCCGAGCTCTATGTTGAACGTCGCCGCAGGGATCGTGGAAGAACAGCCTCAGATTGAACCGAAGCCCGCGATGATTTGGGATATCACTTGCTCAACTTGTTTTCGCAGGTCGGCCAGATTGGAATTGTTCTTACAGGTATAATCGGCTCTCGCACGTTTCATGTCTAGGGGCTGTTGCGATTTTTCCCGGCGGACCATCTCCCCTTCGGGCCAGCCGCGCAACTTTTCGGACCTCTGCCGTCTGACCTCATCATCGGCGTCCACGAAGACGACCGCATCGCATTCGAGGTCGAGGTCGGATTCGTACAACAGCGGGCTGTCAATGACCAGGAACTTCGTGCGCGGCTGCGCATCGAGTTCGGCCATCCGGTCAAGCCGTCGGACAGCGACTCGCGGGTGAATCAGCGATTCGAGGCGATGCCTCTGCGCCGGATCAGAGAACACCAAGGCCGCGATCTGCTTTCGATCGACCGAGCCATCCGCGGCGAGGATGGAAGGACCCCACCAGCGAACCAGGGTGTTCTTCACATCGGACGCGTTGATCTCCTCATGGCTCAGCTCGTCGGACGAAATCACGCCGCCGCCCAGGTCGGACATGATCTGCGCCACCGAACTCTTGCCGGCACCGACGCCGCCGGCGAGCCCGACAACCGGCTTTCGGAATCGACGTGTTGTTTCTCTGTCCGTGGAAGCGCTCTCCAACCTCAATGAACCTGTCAGTCTACCCACCCGCAGATATTTCCCGAGCACACGTCGATGAGACCGGAATTCCCGAACTCGGTGTTCGGCGCTGAGGTGGGGAGCCGGCTGAACCTCGTGGCCACCGGCAATCCTGGAAGGGCGAGGGCGTTTCATACAACGTGCCCGCATCCCTGCACATTCCAAACACCCGGATTCTAGCTCGGCGAAGGTTCGATGTCACGCCGGATTTCGGTCGCTTGACTCGGAGCGAATCAGTCCGGACGCCGGTCAAGGGGGACTCGCGCCGGTCGACCATCGCCGACGGTCAGTCGCCGCATTGTCCCTCGATCAGGCAATCGACGAGCCGTGCGGCGTCGAAACTGTCGAACGTGTCGTCATCGTCCATATCCACCGCGAATCGGCGCTGCCAGCTTTGCGCCCCTGGATCCAGCAGGGTATCGACGAACGGCTGTATGTCGGCGGCGTCGACGGCGCCATCGAGATTGGCATCGCCGCGCAGGGGAATCGCGGCCATTCCGACGACCGTGCCGGTGATGCTGACGGTCCCGAGGGCGGGGTTGGCCGGGTCGAGCGGGCCGCTGATCTCGGGATGGAGCGTGAGCCGAACGACGCGACCGGGCAGCGTCTCGACGATGCCGGTGAAGTATCCGAGCTGAGTGCCCTGCTGTGACAGATCAATGGCACCGGCGCAGGGATAGCCGGCGAAGGTCAGGAGCAGGCATGTGGTTCCGGTGGCGGTGTATGAGACGATGCCCGACTGGTTCGCGGGAACGTCGAATAGCGAGAATCCTCCGCCGGGTCCGACCGGCTCGGGTTCCGTCGGGACGCCGGGCGTCGCGTACTCGAACATCATGCCGGCGCCCACTGCGGACAGGCCGGTGAGATTGAGCTGAATATCCTCAGTGAGCGCGAAGAAGAAGTCGTGCAGTTGGATCTGAGCCGGTGAGGCGATGGAGTCCAGCTTGAGCACGGTGAGACCAATGACGGGGGAAGAATCGTTCGCGCAGTTCGCGCCGAGGCAATACTGCACTGTCACGCTCGATAGGCCGGTATCGACGTCGATTTCGATGGGCGTCGCGATCACGGCGGGCATGTTGATTGAGAGCACGGCCAGGAGGCAGAGCCCGTGCATGATGCGAAAGTTCATGTCGTTCCCTCCGAAAATTGCAGGCAACCCCGCAGACGCATGATGGATGTTCCATCAGGATATGCGGGCCCGGCCAGCGAATGCAAACTTCGCGAAGTGTGCAGGCCTTAATTTTTCATTCTGGACGTTGAACGCGACTTCACCCGGTTCGGGAGGAGCTTGAAACATCGCGTTCGATTACTTTTTCCTGGCGCTCCTGGACCCGGATTTCGCGGCCTTGCGTTTTGCCGCTTTCGGCGTGGCGGCCTTCGACTTCACGGGCTTCCTGCCCGCGGACCTCGCGGACGCTTTTCCGGTTGAGGCGGGAATCTTTGCGCCGACTTCGAACTGCCAGAGATTGTCGACCTTCTTCATCGAATCGAGCTTCCACATTTCTGCAAGCAGCTTGTCCTGCTGCGCGTCGGAGATGACCCCTTTGGCCAGGGTGCGGAACTTGTGTTCGACTTCATCGTCAGACATTGGATTGCCCGCATGACCGCGAGGATACTTGACGGTCTTTTCGTAGACCTTTCCGCTGCGCAGGTGCACACGCAGGCGATTTGGAATGCCGTCCGGATAGCCGGCGTTCAGGTCGTCGGCCTCGACGATGGTCGTTCGGTCCAGAATATCGAGGTATTTCGGGTCCGTGAACTTTCGCGGTTCAAATGTTTCTCGGGTGACATCGCCATCGACGAGCGCGGCGACGGTCATGTATCCCATGCTGTGGTCGGCCGTTTCGCGGCTGGTCGGGCGCCATTTCTCCTTTTCGCTGCCGATGATGGACACTGCCGCCTCAAAGGATTCCATCTCGACGCGATCGATGTCGTTGTATGACCAGCCGTCGGCCATGAATTCCTTGCGAATCTGAAGGGCCGCATCGATGGAACTCTGAGCATGGTATTCGGCGGGCCAGAACTTGATGTAGGTTTTGTTAATCATGTAGCCCCTGCTCTTCGAGCCGAGCTCCACGTCGAATGCGCACCGAGTGAGCATGTTGAAAAGGCCTTTGGGGCCTTCGAAGATTTCGTTGGGACCGGTGAAACCCTGGCGAGCAAGGTTGACTGCAAAGAGGGCGCCACGGCATACGTTGGAGAAGGCGCAGGCCTTCCACATGGAGATCTGTCCGGTGCGTGTCTGTCGCGTGGCGTTGTTACACACACCCGCGAGGCCCTGGGCATGAATCATCTGGTCCGTGCGAAGGCCGTAAAGCTTCGAAGCGCCGAGCGTGGCGCTGTAGTTGCCGTAGATGACGTGATCCCAGCCGTGCGCTCGGAGCGAGGCCGCGTCGCAAAGGCGGCATTGAATTTCGTAGGCAATGACAGTGGCGAGGATGAGATCCTTTCCGGATCGTCCGTTGGCCTGTGCGGCGGCAAGCGTCGCGGCGATGTTGTCGGACGGGTGGGCGGGTTCGAGCGAGAGATAGGTGTCGTTGTAGTCGAGGTACCGCACGTGCGCGCCGTTTGCGAATGCGGCGAGCGCGGGCGTGGAACGATGCTTCGTGCCGAGAATCACCGATCCGCCCCTGGGGCACGGGACGGACAGGGCCGTGGCGCGGGCGATCGAGGCGGGCTTGCTCTTATAGGCTCCGAGCGCGGTGCCCAGGGAATCAATGAAGCGCCGTTTGGTCTCGTGAATCGCTTCCGGCGTGAGGTCGGTGTATTTGATTTTGTTCGTCCAGTCCGCGAGTTTTTCGGCCAGAAGCATCGTTCGGCTCCGTGAAAATGGCGTTCATTTCTGATTGGATGCGAAGCTCCTTCGTCGCATTCCCGTCGCCCGGCAATTCGGGTATTCGCGGAAATCCGGGCCCGCCGGGCCGCAGCATTTCGCGCGGGTCGGATTATATCGACGTGACGTGTCGCTGAAAGTGGTTCGAGATCGGCAGTCGGTTTCTGGGCACCGGCTTGTCGATCCACTTCCAAGGCACTAAAAGATTGGGCATGATCCAAACCGCCCGACTCGGCCCGACCGAAGCACCTCCTCGAATTCATATGGGGGACCTCGTGATACAGGTTCTCGACGGCGGTCATCTTCGACTCGACGGCGGGGCCATGTTCGGCATCATTCCGAAGCCGATCTGGTCGAAGCTGGTGCAATGTGACGAATCCAACCGCATCCCGCTTGCAACGAGTTGTTTTTATGTAGAGGCAGGGGGCAAGCGGCTTATCGTTGAATCCGGCTGCGGACATGCGACGAAGTTCGACGCCAAGGAGCACGGGTTCTTCGATTTCAGCAAGCACTGGCTGGCAGATTCACTGGCGGCCGCGGGCATTGAGCGCGAATCGATCGATTTTGTGATTTTGACGCACCTACATTTTGATCATGCGGGAGGCGGGACGATGCCGGCGGGCCACGTCGGATTCGAACCGACATTTCCTCGCGCGAAGTACGTCGTGCAGCGTGGCGAGTGGAGCGATGCCGTGTCTGGTCACGCGGTCATGACCGGGACCTACCGCAAGGAGAATCTTGCTCCGCTGGAAGCGGCGGGTGTGCTGAGTTTCGTGGAAGGTGACCAGGAAATCGTCCCGGGGGTTCATGTCCGGCAGTTTCCCGGACACACGCGACATCAGCAGGGCGTGATATTCGAGAGCGGAGACAGCCGGGCGATCCTGCCGGCCGACCTGATGCCAACTTCCGCGCACGTCGGACTGCGGTTTAACATGTCGTATGATCTGCTTCCCTATGAGAATATGCTAAACAAAGAGCGGCTCCTGAACGAGGCTCAGCAACCAAACACAACATTGCTATTGGGGCAGGATCCAACTGCGGTTCAGTGGCGCGTGGTTCGTGACGTTAAAGGTCGATTGTCGCTTTCGGCAGTGGAGTGAGCGATTTTGTCGGGGATAAATCGTTTCACTATTTGGGGTTTGTCGTTGCGGACCCGGTTTGGGTGACCGCATTCGCCGTTGTGCGTCCAAGGGGGGGGCTGCGGCGGACCGGAGCTTCCCGTTTGTCGAGCGGGCGGTCAAAGGGCACGAGCCGTGGTGCATCGACGTCGGGGAAAGCGCGCGGGCGTGGCTCGTTTTGACCGGCGGGCAGCTTTTTCTATAATGGCCTGATTCGATAGATTCGGGGAAGTATCTAACCGTCCCGTCGGTTGACCCCAATTTCCAACACCACAAAGCGATAGAATCGAGACAGCGAAGCGATGAACTTTGAGCTGCCAGAGGATCTTGTCGGAATTCGAGACGTGACGCGTGCCTTCGCCGCCGAGCGAATTGCTCCCCATGCGCGGAAATGGGACGCGGAAAAGTGGATTCCAACAGAAGTGTTCAAGGAAATGGGGCGAATCGGCATACTGGGCGTCGCGTTTCCGGAAGAGTATGGCGGATCCGGTCTCGGCCTTTTGGGAATGACGGTGGTCGTCGAAGAGATCGCTCGGTGGTGCGGGGCTTCGGCGCTATTCATCGCGGCACATTCCGGCCTTTGTTCCACGCACATTCGCATTGCGGGAAATGATGAACAGAAGCGGCATTGGCTGCCGCGGCTGGCGACGGGCGAGGCGATCGGCGCCTGGTGCCTGAGCGAGCCGCATTGCGGGACGGATGCCGAAGCGCTGACAACTCGTGCCGAAAAGACGGCGAAGGGTTGGGTGCTGAACGGCAACAAATTCTGGATCACGAATGCCATTCGGGCGAACGTGTTTGTCGTCATGGCCCGAACGAAGTCTGGCGAGCGGGGCGCCCGGACGATCTCGGCATTCCTTGTCGAGAAGGACACGCCCGGCCTGATTCTCGGCGAGCCCGAGGACAAGATGGGAATGCGCGGCAGTGATACGGTTCCGGTGGGCTTCGAGAACTGCGAGATTCCCGCGGAAAATCTATGCGGCGAGCTGCACGGAGGCTATGTCGATGCACTGCGTGTGCTGGATCGCGGCCGGGTGACGATCGGATCGCTTTCAATCGGCCTGGCCCGTGGATGCCTGGAGGAGGCGGTGAAGTATGCGGCGGAACGCCAGAGCATGGGCAAGCCGCTGCATGGTCACCAGGCCATCCAGTTCAAGCTGGCGGACATGGAGACTCAGATCGAGGCGTCGCGTCTGCTGGTGCGGCAGGCGGCGGCGACGCACGATGCCGGCCGACCGGACAAGGAGCTCAGTTCAATCGCGAAGCTTTTCGCAAGTGAGATGGCCAGTCGCGTGGGCTGGGATTCGATTCAGATTCATGGCGGCGCCGGCTATACGAAGGATGTGTGTGTGGAGCGACTGGTTCGCGACAACAAGCTCTGTGAAATCGGCGAAGGCTCAAGCGAAGTGCAGCGTATGTTGATTGCCCGCGCGGAGTATGCGCGGCGCAGCGCGTGAGTGTTTTCGCAGGACGTGCCGTGGCCGGCGGCCGAGCGGGCGTCGGAAGCATGCCCTGTACGTGTAAATCGGCGGATATATGACGGACCGTTTGGTCGCCTGGTCGATCGAACAAGTATGACACGAATCGGTGAATGAATGACGATGATGACCGGCGAGTTGATTCCATTCGGCTATGAGTTGGGTGAAGACCACCAGATGCTTCGCGACAGCATTCGCGAATTTGCCCGAAACATTGTGGCTGCCGGTGCGATGGAACGGGACATCAAGGGGGAGTTTCCTGGCGACGTGGTCCGCCAGCTCGGCGAAATGGGTTACATGGGAATCTGCGTGCCCGAGGAGTATGGCGGTTCGGGCATGGACGCCATTGCATCGGCGATCGTGGTTGAGGAACTCTCGTATGCGGATGCATCGGTCGGCGTGATTAACAGCGTTCAGAATTCGCTGGTGATCGACCCGGTCCTCAAGTTCGGCACGAATGACCAGAAGCGGAACTGGCTTCCGAAAATGGCGTCGGGCAAATGGCTGGGCTGCTTCAGTCTGAGCGAAGCGGGCAGCGGTTCGGACGCCGGAGCCATGTCGTGCCGGGCGGAATTAAAGGGCGATGAATGGATTGTGAACGGCACCAAGATGTGGGTGACCAATGGCGCCGAGGCCGATGTCGTGCTGCTTTTTGTCCGCACCGAGGATACCCCGCGCCGAAATGCGACATGCATGCTGGTTGAGAAAACCACGCCGGGCCTGACGGTCGGCAAGCACGAGGACAAACTGGGCATCCGAGGCAGCAGCACCGTCGAGCTGATTTTCGAGAACGTTCGGGTGCCTGTCGCAAACACCCTGGGCCAACGGGGCGGCGGGTTGAAGATCGCACTGACGGCGATCGACGGCGGCCGGGTGGGCATCGCCGCACAGGCGCTGGGAATCGCGCAGGCCGCACTGGACAAATCGATTGACTATGCACTGGCCCGCAAGCAGTTTGGAAAGCCAATCGGTGATTTTCAGGCGATTCAGTGGAAGATCGCTGATATGGCGACGCGAATCGCCGCGTCGCGTGCGCTGATTCTGAAGTCGGCTGCCCTGAAAGCGGCCGGCACGCACAACCTGCACATTCCGGCGATGGCCAAATTGTTCGCAGCGGAGACGGCCAGTTTCTGTGCAAACCAGGCGATCCAGATATTTGGCGGCATGGGCTACTGCCGCGAGAGTGAAGTTGAGCGGTATCTTCGCGATGCGAAAATCACGGAGATCTACGAAGGCACGAGCGAGATGCAGCGAATGACGATCGGGGAAACACTTGCCAATGACCCTGGACGGGTCTCGGCGAACCACTGCTGATTGCGTTCGTGCCGCTTCTGACAATTCACATGTCCGGTTTCGGTGAGTTGATTCCGCCTGTGAATTCGCATGTCTGTGGTCCATTCACTTGACCTTGTGCTTGCATCGCGTTGGAATACGGGTAAGTCCGCAGGTGGGGTACTGAATCTGGGCGGACAGCCCTGCATTCCGGGGGGCGGTTTGGACGGCCCGCGCGGCTTGGCGCTGCGCGATCGATCAAGGATGACACCCATGTCCCGTATTTTCCTTTCTCGTCGTGTTTCAACGTGCGATTTGCAGAGGTCTGCAAGTGTCATTGCAATGGCATTTATCGCGATGACGGCGGCCGTCGGCTGCGAAGGCATTTCGCGACGACATGACGCGCGCGTCGGCGATATTTCCCCGCCTCCGGAGGATGTGGATTTTCGGACGGCGTCATCGGAGTCGGCCAATTTTCCCGACCTGGTCGAGGAAATGGTTCAGAAGCGATCGGACTACATAAACCATCTGATTCAGATGGAGCGGGCTTATCTGAATGTCGGGGACATCAACCGGGCGAATTGGGCGCGTCGGCAGCGCGAACTGACGGAGCGGATCGAGGTCTATCCCTATCTGACCGAGCAGACGCCCATGCAGCAGAACGTGCAGGTGCAGGTCATACCGCGTGACTCGATTCCGGAGGCTGACGCTCTGTTTGAGCAGGGCTTCAAGCTTTACGACAAGTTCGTCGGCGTTCCTTTTGTCGGATTCGCGTATTTGAACAAGCCGGAACCGCGTCAGGCCGTGGATATTTTCAAGCGCGTGATTGCGGAGTACCCCACATCGGACAAGGTCGACGACGCGGCCTACTACATCGGCAACATCTACAAAGAATTTCTGCGGCATGACGATCCGGACAACGAACTGGCACTTCGTTATCTCAAGTGGGCATGGACGCTCGACCCGCGCACTCCGCACCCGGCGAGGTTTGACGCGGCGGTGATCTACGATTTCCGGCTGCATGATCGCGACAAGGCGATTGAACTGTATCACGAAGTGTTGTCGCTCGAGGAAGCGGGCAATAATTCGAATCAGCGGTTCAGCGCGACGCGAATCGCGCAGCTGTCCGACGACGATGGCAGCCACTTACGGCCGCGAGAGCCGCGCGTGGCCAGCGGAGGATCGAGCGGCGCGACTAATACAGCCGCGTCGCCGGTTGCGCCGAAATCTCCGGGCGAGGGTTCGCCTCCGGACACGTCGCGTGAGCCGGGCCCGGGGGGCGGTCGAATGTCGGGCGGAGGCGAATGAGCGTCGATTGGACGTGACGCATTGGAAAATTCGAGAGACACGGAGCCGGTTCCGACAGTCATTATCGGGGCCGGCTCTTTCATTTCCATCGCGGCCTGTTGCGGTTCTGCTATGATTTTGGGGTGATGAGGCACGGGCCGAGTCTCCGGCCGCGCGGCGAGCTACGGACTGGGTGGATGGGATACCGCCGCGGTGCTCGGCAAACGAGGTGCATTGGGACTGATGAAGATTCTCCTGGCGAATCCGCGTGGCTTTTGTGCCGGCGTTGATCGGGCGATCAAGATCGTCGATCTGGCGCTGGAGACCTTCGGTCCGCCAGTATATGTGCGGCGCGAGATCGTGCATAACAGCCATGTCGTTCGGGATCTGCGGAGCCGAGGCGCCGTTTTCGTCGACGAATTGACGGCCGTTCCGCCCGGCTCGGTCGCTATCCTGAGTGCGCATGGCGTCGCTCCGCTGGTTTTTGATCAGGCTCGGGAGCGCAATCTGCGACTTATCGACGCGACGTGTCCACTGGTTACGAAGGTGCATCTCGAGGTTCATCGATTCGTCAAGCTGGGATATCACATTGTGCTGATCGGTCACAATGGTCACGACGAAGTGATCGGCACGATCGGTGAAGCGCCTGGGCATATAACTCTCGTGGAGAATGAGGCCCAGGCGGCGACCGTTGTGCTGCCTCCGCATGATAAGCTAATGGTTCTGACGCAGACGACGCTCGGCGTGGATGATACGAAGGCGGTGATCGAGGCGCTGCGCAAACGGTTCGCCTATCTGGAGCTTCCGCCGACCGACGACGTGTGCTACGCGACTCAGAACAGGCAGGACGCGGTGAAGGAGATGTCGGCCCGGGGAATGCAGTTGCTGCTGGTTGTGGGATCGCGGAATTCGAGCAATGCGGCGCGCCTTGTGGAAGTCGGCGAAGCGCGGGGCGTGCGAGGATTTCTCATTGACGGGGCGGATGAGATTCGCCCGGAATGGCTTGATGGTGTCACTTGTGTGGCAGTGACGGCCGGCGCGAGCACTCCAGAGGATGTGGTGCAGGGCGTGGTCGACCGTCTTCGCAAATGCGGCGACGGCCGCGTCGAGTATGTGACCACGGCCGAGGAGACGACGGTGTTTCAGATTCCGATTGATCTGCGTCGTGCAATGGAAGAGCGAGCCGCGTTAAAGCGTTGAGGACGTCGCGGTCGATGCTGACAGCTCGAGACGGGGAATTGTGATGAGCGAGACGGGCGAACCGCAGAAATCGAATCTAGCTGCCTTCGCGAAATCGGCGCTGGAGAGCGGCCGAAGTGCGATGGAGACGGCGGCGGAAGGCGCGAAAGCCGGTACCCGGCTGGCGGTTGGGACGCTTTTCGCCGGCGCCAATGTCCTGCTGGACCTGGGAGTCAAGGTGGCTCGCGGGCTTCCGATTGACGGGAGTGACACGGAAGTGACGCTCGAATCCGCGGCGGGTCGGATTCATGCCGTCACGATAGCGGGACGGTCCCGTGCCGGTGAGTCGTCGCCGCTGGGGTGGTACCTTCCGGGTGATGCAGCAGCGCCGGCGGGTACCGAGTCTCCTGCATCGGCTATGCGGCGACTGCGAAGATCGGTGTTTGCATATGATCTGCCCGACGGTGTTGGCTTTGCGGTGGACGGCCGGTGCGTGATCGGTGCGGATGCGGCAGCGGTCGGCCGCAGCTATCCGCTGAGGGCGTATGTGCCGCCAATTGGGCCGGAGTCGCTCGGGGATCCGACGTTTCGGGCCGATTATGGATTGAAATATGCCTATCTTGCCGGTGCGATGGCCAACGGCATCGGCTCCTGCGAAATCGTGGAAGCGATGAGTCGCGCCGGGATGCTTGGCTTTTTCGGATCGGCCGGCCTGCCGCTGGAACGTGTTTCCGCCGCGATCGACCGATTGCAGAAGAGCCTTGGCGAGGCACCGTTCGGATTCAACCTGATTCACAGTCCGAACGAACCCTTGCTTGAGGCCGGGGTCGTGGAGTTGTACCTGAAACGTGGAGTGCGGCTGGTCGATGCGTCGGCATACCTCGACCTGACGCTGCCGTTGGTGCGATATCGCGTGCACGGCATCCGGCGCGAAGCTGACGGGCGAATCGTGTGCCCAAATCGCGTGATCGGCAAAGTCTCTCGAATTGAGGTGGCTCGCAAGATGTTATCGCCGCCGCCGGAGGCGATTCTGCGGCAACTGGTTGAGCAGGGTGCCATCAGCGCGGCGCAGGCGGAACTGGCGAAACAGGTGCCGGTGGCACAGGATCTGACCATCGAGGCGGACTCGGGCGGGCATACGGACAACCGTCCGGCGCTGACGCTTCTTCCGGGGATGATCGCGCTTCGGGACGAATTGCAGTCCATTCATGGATTTTCGATGCCGTTGCGAGTCGGCGCCGCCGGCGGGATCGCCACGCCGGCGAGTGCGGCCGCGGCTTTTTCGATGGGGGCGGCGTTTGTAATGACAGGTTCGGTGAATCAGGCTTGCGTGGAGGCCGGCACCTCGTCGATCGTCCGCGAGATGCTTGCGCACGCGAGTCAGGCCGATGTCACGATGGCGCCAGCCGCGGACATGTTTGAGATGGGCGTCAAGGTTCAGGTGCTTAAGTGGGGCACCATGTTTCCGGTGCGGGCGAGGAAGCTCTACGACGTGTATCGAGAGTACGAGAGTCTCGAAGCCGTCCCAGCGGCGGTGCGTTCGAGCATTGAACGCGACTGTCTCCGATGCACGTTCGAGGAAGCCTGGCGATCCACACGCGAGTTCTTTCGAACGCGCGATCCGAGCCAGATTGACCGAGCCGAACAGGATCCCAAACACAAGATGGCGCTGGTGTTCCGCAGCTACCTGGGTCAGTCATCCAACTGGGCTAATGCGGGCGATGCGTCGCGCAAGGTGGATTTTCAGATATGGTGCGGCCCGGCGATGGGGGCGTTCAATGAGTGGTCAAAAGGTACGTTTCTCGAGAAGCCTGAGAACCGAAAAGTTGCAGTCGTCGCGATGAATCTTCTTGTCGGCGCGTGTGTGTTGGCGCGTGCGAATTCGTTGAAGCAGCAGAGCGTCGCCCTTCCGGCGGCGGCGGAGCGATTTGCACCGGCGACCATGGAAGAGATCGAAGCGATACTTGCGTATTAGGTGTCCGCGGATGCCGTACCTCGAAGGCTCTCTCCGAGTAAATAAAGCAGGGCAACCGGGGCGTGATGGCGTGGCGTTCCCCATCTCAATCCTGCGGAGGCGGGCACTTCCTAATTAATTTTGTGTCAGTAGGTTAGGGCTGACATGCGAGTCGGGGACTTTGCCCTTATACTATTGAATTTCCATCCGTACGCCGTTCCATTCCCACGCGCTTCGAGGACGATTGGTGTCGAACAAAGCCGACCTGAACAAGGACATCCCCCAGACCCCCATCGCCATTATCGGCATGGGCTGCATCTTTCCGACTGCACGAAACTTAACGGAGTTCTGGCGAACGCTGCGCAGCGGCCGCGACGGCATCGCTGAGGTGCCTTCGACTCATTGGAATGCCGCCGACTACCTCGATCCGGATCCGAAGAAGCCGGACATGACTTATTGCGCTCGCGGGGGTTTTGTCTCGCCGGTGCCGTTTGACCCGACGGAGTTCGGCATTCCGCCGACGATTCTCGAGGCCACTGATACGACGCAATTGCTCGGCCTGGTTGCGGCGAAGGCTGCGCTTGAGGACGGCGGATATGGTGAACATCGCGACTTCAACCGAGACGGCGTGAGCGTGGTGGTTGGCGTGACGGGCACGCAGGAACTTGTTCTGCCCTTGTCGGCGCGTCTTGGGCATCCGATCTGGCGGCGGGCCCTTTCGCAGGCCGGCGTCGGACCGGAAGTGGCGGAGGAAGTCGTCGCACGAATCGCCGACTCCTATGTTTCCTGGCAGGAAAATTCCTTCCCTGGGCTGCTCGGCAATGTGGTTGCTGGTCGAATCGCGAACCGGCTGAACCTGCGCGGGACGAACTGCGCGGTTGACGCGGCTTGTGCAAGTTCGCTGAGTGCCATTCATCTGGCAATGATGGAGCTGTCGCTGGGCCGTTCGGAGATGGCGCTGGCCGGCGGCGCCGACACGCTGAACGACATCTTCATGTACATGTGTTTCAGCAAGACCCCCGCTCTTTCGCCAACAGGCGATGCGAGGCCGTTTGCCGCCGATGCCGACGGAACGGTGCTCGGCGAAGGAGTCGGCATGGTGTTGCTGAAGCGACTCGAGGATGCGGAACGCGATGGCGACCGCATCTACGCGGTGATTCGCTCAATCGGCACCTCCAGTGACGGCCGCTCGCAGAGCATTTACGCGCCGCACGCCGCAGGCCAGTCTCGAGCGTTGCGTGAGGCCTATCGGCTGGCAGGCATCGGACCGGATACGGTGGAACTGATCGAGGCGCACGGCACAGGCACCAAAGTCGGCGATGTGACCGAGTTTGAAGCATTGAAGACTGTCTTTGGCGAGACGGCCCGAGTTGGATCGTGGTGTGCGATTGGCTCGGTCAAATCGCAGATTGGCCATACGAAGGCAGCGGCGGGAGTGGCCGGTCTCATTAAAGCCGCGCTGGCGATTCATCACCGGGCCTTGCCGCCGACGGTGAAGGTGCGTGAGCCGAATCCGAAAATGGGCATTGAAGAGAGCCCGTTTTATGTCAGCACGGAGTTACGACCGTGGTTGTCGCCGTCGGGTCGTACGCGTCGCGCGGGCGTCAGTGCCTTCGGATTCGGCGGGAGCAACTTTCACGCGGTTCTGGAGGAGCACGATGCTTCGCTGCCCGCAGCGGCCTGGGACGGTTCGGTTCAGATAATCGCGCTGTCGGCGGCGACGCGAGACGAACTTCGCGATGAGCTTTCGGAATGGATCGAGTTTGCGGGGTCGGAACGATTTAATCCAGATTTGTTTGCCTATCGCGCTTCACAGTCGCGCAGCGCGTTTTCGATCGACGAAGGGCATCGCCTGTTGATCGTGCTGGAGGAAGGCGTCGATCCGCGCACACACTTTTCGACGATCGACGCCCGGCTCGCCGAAGCTGCCGACGATTCGTCGTGGAGTCTGTCGCATGCGTTCTACGGGAGCGGTCCGGCTGACGGGAAGCTGGCTTTCGTGTTTCCCGGACAGGGCAGCCAGTATGTGAAAATGTGCCGTGATCTGTCATGCACATTTGCGGAGATGACGACAACACTGGCGGAGGCCGAAGCAGTCAGCGGTGTATCGCTCGGGGATCTGATCTATCCGCGCCCGATCTTCGATGAAACGGAACGGGTTCGACAGGCGGAGTCGTTGACTCGTACGGAAGTCGCGCAGCCGGCACTCGGCGCAGTGAGTCTTGGGCTGATCCGGGTGTTGGAGCGATTCGGCGTTCGGCCTGCGATGACGGCGGGCCACAGCTTCGGCGAGTTGACCGCGCTTTGCGCCGCGGGTCGCATCGATGGTGCCGCGCTGCACCGTCTGGCGCGGCTTCGGGGGCGCCTGATGGCGGAAGGCGATAGCGGTCGCGGCACGATGCTTGCGGTGAAAGCACCGCATGCGGCCTTGTCGGCGATGCTGAGCGAGGAATCGATTGATGTGGTGATCGCCAATCGGAATTCGCCGGCACAATCTGTGCTCTCGGGTGAACGCTCGGAGGTGGGGCGGGCGGCCGAGGCGTGCAAGCGTCGCGGGTGGGCGTCGACGTCGCTGCGGGTTTCTGGCGCGTTTCACAGCCGATTGATGGAGTCCGCGCTGCCGCCGTTTCGCAATGCGCTGGAGGCGACGGAGATATCACCCGGTTCCGTACAGGTATTTGCGAACACCCTGGGCGCGGCCTATCCGCCATCGTTGTCGGAGACACGGCGCATTCTGAGCGAGCAACTCGTGCGGCCGGTGGAATTCGTCGGCGAGATCGAAGCGATGCACGCCGCCGGCGCGCGGATGTTCGTTGAAGTGGGACCTCGCAACATCGTGACCGGACTGGTGCGGGAAATTCTCTGCGAGCGACCGCATACAGCCATCGCGATCGATGCGTCCGCGGGACGATCTTCGGGTGTGCTGGATCTGGCTTTGGTTCTGGCACGGTTGGCGGCGGGTGGATTCAACGTCGATCTCTCGCAATGGGAACTTCCAGTGTCGGAACCGCGCGTTCCGAAGATGGTGGTTCCGTTATCCGGAGCCAACTATCGCGCGGAGAAGCGCGGCACCTCAGCGAAGCAGGCGCCTCGGCCGATGACTCATCATTCTGAGGATGCGGCGAGCGTCGGAGAGTCTCACGCCATGCCGGATTCCACGGTCGACTCGGAGAGGAATAGTGTCGCGCGTAAGGGCATTGAGACGGACGGAGGGAGGGAAGCAGGACGCACACCAATCAGTGCGAGTGATTCGTCCGCAAGCGAAGTATCCGAACAAGTGACGGAAGACATCGCACCTCTCGCCGAGGAATGCGATTCGAATGCAGGAATGGCAATGAGTTTCGAACATCAGCATGTGCAGGATCTTTCCGGTATGAAATCTCCGGCGTTGAATGCCGAATCAGATGCCTCCGTATCAGCGGCCGCTCTACACGCATCGATGCAACTGGTGCAGCAGGGAATGACTGCGATGCAGCGTCTCCAGCAACAGACCGCCGAAGCACATCAACGCTTTCTTGAAGGCCAGACACAGGCGCATCAGACGCTTCAGATGATTCTTGAGAGCCATCAGCGGATGGTCGGTGCGTGTGGGAAGTTGTCCTCCGACGCCGGGCCTCACGTCCCTGAGTTACCGCGAGCGTCCGGGCCGACGGTGGCGGCAAACCCCTCGAATGCGAACCCATCCGTAGCTGCGCTGCCGAAGGGTATTGAATATGTTTCGCCTGCGCGGGTGGCGTCGGCCGTCGCGGTTCCGGGTTTGCCCGCCACGCCAATTCAGTCACCATTCGTCGAGACGATTTCCAAGGTGGTGGGACCGAATGACACTTCGACAGCGACTACGGTGGAAGCGGTTGTCGCGCCGAAGGCGAGCCAGCATGATTCATCGGGCGGGGTCCAACGCGACGCGATCAAGCGCGCACTGATTGAAGTGGTGTGCGAAAAGACGGGTTATCCAGTCGACATGATTGATCTCTCGATGGACATCGAGGCCGATCTGGGAGTTGATTCGATCAAGCGTGTGGAGATCATCGCCGGACTGGAGGAGCGCGTTCCCACATTCTGCGGGGTGAAACCGGAGTACATGGGTTCGATCCGCACGCTGGCTCAGATCGTGGATTTCGTCACGGGAGATTCGGGAGGCGGCGCGTCGTCTTCAGTGACGGGCGCGGTGGCGCCAGGGACTGACGTGCGCGAATCTGGCCGGGAATGTGCCGGGACGGCATTGGGTGAATCGGCGGCGCCGGCGGATGCGAGCGGCAATGGTGTCGGACGTGCGGCATTTGAGGATTCTCTGTTGGCGGTTGTCGCCGAATTGACGGGGTATCCGCGCGACATGCTCGAACTGGGCATGGACATGGAGGCCGATCTGGGCATCGATTCAATCAAGCGCGTCGAAATCCTGGCGGGAGTTGAGGCTCGCGTGCCGGGATTACCGACCGTGAAGCCGGAGTACATGGGATCGCTCAGGACATTGGCGCAGATCGCGGACTATTGCATCGGAGAGACGGGCGGCCGTGCGCCGGTCGATATCGACGCCGTGCCAGCGCCCAGATTGAGTGTCGTCGAAACTCCCTCGTCGGATTCATCCGGCGTACACGCGGCTGAAACCGCCCCTGAAGGTGCCACGTCATCAGAGCCGGCGCCGCGCAACGAAGCGAAGGATGCGGCGGGCAGGCGAAAGAGGCTGAACCGTCGCGTGCTATCACTTGTTGATCTTCCGTCGGTGTGTGGCGAGGCGCTGCGTGTCGCAAAGGATCGGGAGATTCTCGTGACGGACGATGGTGCGGAGCTGTCACGTCAGATGGTGGCGCGGCTGGACTCGGCGGGCTATCGAGCACGGCTGATTCCGATCGACTCATCAGAGGCTGCGGGCAAGGTCAACATCGGTGCGGTGATCATCGTGGCGCCGCCGCGACCGGCGAATGACGGTCTTTGGCGACGCGAGTCCGAGGCTTTCATCAAGTCAGCCTTCTCGCTGATGAAAGCGGCTGTCTCACCGCTTGCGACAGCCGCTTCCCGCGGGGGCGCGTTGTTCGCGACGGTCTCGCGAATGGACGGCGGATTCGGGCTGCTGGGCGGTTCGTTTGATGCCGCGCAGGGTGCGCTCGCCGGCTTGTGCAAGACCGCCGCTCGAGAGTGGCCGAATATCGCCTGCCGATCGATTGATGTCGCGTGCTCCTGGTCTGATGCCAAGTCGGCGGCATCGGCAGTACTCCGAGAATTGGGTGAGAACAGCCCGCTGGAGGTCGGCCTCGATTCGACTCGCCGGCGCGGGCTGAAACTGGTGGAGCAGAGCGAGGCGTCGATCGAGTCGGGGACGAGATTTGCGGCTGAAACAATGGCGCGTCCGCATCGATTATCGCCGGGCGATCTGGTGATTGTGACAGGTGGTGCGCGCGGTGTAACGGCCGATGCGGCAATCGCTCTCGCGCGGCGATATCGACCGACGCTGGTGTTGCTCGGCCGGACGTCGTTGCCTGAGTCAGAGCCATCATGGCTGGCGAACGCGGAATCCGACGACGAAGTCCGGCGGGCCGTTCGCGAACACGAATTTGCCAATCGCAAGCCGACACCGAAGGAGCTGAAGCTGTCAGTTTCGCGGCATCTTGGTCGTCGAGAAATCCGTCGTAACCTGGCGAGGATCGAGTCCGCGGGGTCGATAGTTCGGTACTTTCCGGTTGACGTTTGCAATCCGGCTGCGGTTCGCGACGTGATTGAGGATGTGTCGGAGAAGTTCGGCCCGGTGCGCGGGTTGATTCATGGCGCCGGCGTGATCGAGGATCGGAGGATTGAGAACAAATCGGCTGAGCAGTTCGCCAACGTGTTTGACACGAAAGTCGTTGGTCTGCGAAACGTACTGGATGCGATCGATTTGGCGGCGCTGCGCTGCGTTGTGATGTTTTCGTCGGTAAGCGGACGGTGCGGCAACGTCGGTCAGGCGGATTATGCGGCGGCCAACGAGGTACTGAACAAGGCATCGCAGCGATTGTCGGCGATGGTCCCGTCGGCGCGCATTGTCTCAATCAACTGGGGTCCGTGGGATGGCGGCATGGTGCATCCGGCCCTTCGGCAGGAGTTTGTCAATCATGGGCTTCGACTGATTTCGGTGGACGACGGCGCGGAGTTGGTGGCGGATGAGCTATCCATCGGCCTCGCTGAGAACGACATGCCGGCCGTTGAAATCGTGGTCGGTTCGGATTTTGAGAGTGTGGCGTCAGGAGGCGCCTCAAGCACGGGATCGCGAGAAATCGCCGCGCAGGCGGCGGGCTTGCATGGGAGTTCGGTCGGTCACGCTGCCGAGTCCATGGCGCTATCGTTTGAACGGGATCTGGACGTTTCACGGCACCCTTTTCTTAAGTCACACGTGATCGACGGTCGGCCGGTACTGCCCGCCGCGATGATCATGGAGTGGATGGGGCATGCGGCGCAGCACGCGAATCCGGGACTGCGGTTACAGGGTCTGACGGACTTCCGGGTGCTCAGGGGAGTCGTGGTTCGCGAATCGGCGCCGACTTTGCGATTTTATTGCGGTAAGGTGCGACGCAGCGGAGAGGTATTCGACGTCGACGTCGAAATGCGCGGGGTGACAGGCGGCCCGGATACGACGGAGATCATCCATGCTCGGGCGACCGTGGTGTTGGCGTCGAAGCTCATGGCCCCACCGAATTTCGAGCCTCGGCCGGAGCTGATTGATCGTGCTTACGAGCGCGGCGCCGCGGGCGCCTATGCGGGGATTCTGTTCCATGGCGAGTTGATGCGCGGCATCGATCGCGTGGACGGATTTTCGCCGGATGGAATCGTCGTTCGCGTGAATCCCGCGACCGAGCCGGCGGCATGGATGGTCGATCCACTCAGGAGCCACTGGTTGACCGATCCGCTGGTGGTGGATTGCGTGTTTCAGGCGGCCATTCTCTGGTCCGTCGAACTGGCGGGTGCCCCGTGCCTGCCGTCGGTCGTGCGTAGTTACCGGCAATATTGCGCTGAGTATCCAGCGGAAGCCCTATCCGTGGTGCTGGAAGTCTGCAAGTTTGAACGGCACCGATGTGTGCTGGATGCCACAATACTGACACGAGATGGTGTCGTGCTGGCCCGCTTCGAAGGGGTTGAATGCACGATTGACGCGGGCCTGGCAAGAGCATTTCGCAATCGAGAGGCCGCGGGCGCTTCGGGTGCGGCATCGTAGGGGGCGGTCTTGGAGGATCAAACGCCGATTGCCGTTGTTGGCATGGGATGCGTCTTTCCCGGCGCGTTCGATCCTGCACGCTTCTGGCACAACATCATCAATCGCCGTGAACTCACACGCGAGGTGCCTGGCGGTCGATGGATCCTGGATCCGGCGCGGGCGAGACTCGCGGCTGAAATAGACACGTCCGCGGCATCGTTTGCCGGAAACGCCGCTGACCGCGTGCTTACAACCCGCGGCTGCTTTGTCGATGACTTTCATCTCGACGCGACCGGACTGGACATTGATCCGTCGGCGCTTTCATTGCTGGATCCGCTGTATCACTTCGTTCTACACGCCGGGCGAGCCGCCCTTCAGGGTTCATCCGCGTCCGAATTGGATCGCGATCGTGTCGGCGTGATCCTTGCGGCGATTGCGCTGCCCACTGATGGATCGTCGGCGATCACGCGCGAGGTGTTCGGTCGTGCGTTCGAGCAGCGTTTGTTTGACAACGCACCGGCCTGGATTCGCGAGCGGCTGTCAACCCGCGAGACCCGGTCAGGCGGTGATCGTGCGGAGCGTGTTCGGTGGTTGAACGGGCAGGTAACGAGTCTTCCGGCCGCGCTGCTGGCGTCGGCGTTGAGGCTGGGCGGGGGCGCATACACGCTGGATGCCGCTTGTGCGTCATCGCTCTATTCAATCAAACTGGCCTGCGACGAGCTGCGTTCGGGTCGTACAGACGCGATGCTTGCTGGCGGTGTTTCCCGCCCGGATTGCCTGTACACGCAGATGGGCTTCACGCAGCTTCGAGCTTTGTCTCGAAGCGGCCGATGTTGTCCGTTCGATGAGCGTGCGGATGGTCTCGTTGTGGGTGAGGGCGCGGGAATCGTCCTTCTTAAGCGATTGGACGACGCGGTCCGTGCCGGCGATCAAATCCTCGGTGTGATTCGCGGAATCGGACTTTCGAACGACATCGGCGGCAGCCTGATCGCGCCGGACGGCGAGGGGCAACTCCGGGCGATGCGCGAGGCTTATCGTGCGGCGGGATGGCAACCTGACGAGGTTGACCTGATTGAGTGTCATGGAACGGGCACTCCGACGGGCGATGCAGTCGAATTGTCCAGTTTGTGCGAGTTGTGGAGCGGACTCGCCGGCCCGCCCGGTCGATGTGCGATCGGATCGGTCAAGTCGATGATCGGCCACCTGCTGACAGGCGCCGGCGCTGCCGGAATCATCAAGACGCTGCTCGCCATGAATGAAGGCGTGCTGCCGCCTTCGATCAACTTCGAGCGACCGAACCGAATAATTCCGCTGGTAGACAGTCCTTTTCGGGTTCAGTCCGCCCCGGCAGCATGGGCGCGTCGATCGGCGGAAATACCACGGCGGGCAGCGGTCAGCGGATTCGGTTTTGGCGGAATCAATGCGCATGTCCTCGTTGAGGAGTGGCTCGGCCAGGGGCGTGGACAGGGCGAGAGTGCCGTGGGGACCATTCTCGGGGGGGCTGCGTCGTCGAGGCCAGCTCGCGCCGATCAAACTGCCCCGGAACGTGACGGGGGCGGTTCAGGGCCGGAGCCGATTGCGATTGTGGGAATGGATGCGCGGTTCGGAGAAATCGAATCGCTCGGTGCCTTTGAACGCGCGGTGATTCGCGGTGAGTTTATTGCGGTCCGGACGGATCCGACCCAAGTCGATCATCCTGTTGGCGTACGAAGTGAGCGGGCATCGCCGGCGGAACAGTTGAATGTGAGTTGCTCGGCGGGCGGGTGCATAACATCGGTATCGATTCCTTTCGGCAAGTACCGGCTTCCGCCAAATGAGATTCCGGAGATTCTTCCGCAGCAACTGGTTGCGTTGGATAGTGCCGCAGCCGCGATGGCGGACGCCGGCATTTCGATCGGCGAGCGCCGACCGTTGGCAGGCGTGCTCGTTGGCATGTCGTTCGATTTTGAAACGACGAATCATCATTTGCGCTGGTGGGTGGAGGAACAGTCAAGGCGATGGATTTCGGAAATCGGGGCTGAACCGACCGAAGCGCAACTGGCGTCATGGATCAATCAGTTGCGGGATGAATGCGGGCCGGCGCTTACGCCAGCGGCCACCATGGGTGCGCTGGGAAACATCATCGCGAGCCGCATCGCGCGGGAATTCCGGTTCGGTGGTCCCAGTTTCGCGGTCTCGGCGGAATCCGCTTCGGGCATTGTCGCACTGGAAGCCGCGGTTCGCTCGCTGCAGCAGGGCGAAACGGACTTGATGGTTGTGGGGGCGGTCGATCTGGCGGGCGACGTACGCTCGGTGCTGGCGACTGGCGCGGCGATTGAGTGGATGAAGCCGGCGTTTGGGGGCGATGGAACCGCGTCGCCGGTCTGGGTTGCTTCGAGTGCTGATGGCACGCCTGGGACGCTTGACGCCCGCTCGCGCGGCGCGCGCGTCGGCGAAGGTGCGGCGTCCGTGGTGCTCAAGCGCCTCTCAGATGCGCGAAGTGATGGCGACCGGATCTATGCCGTGGTTCGAGGCATCGGTCGAGCGGGCGGAGCGGAGATCGGCGGGATGACGGGCCTGGGCGACGAGGTCGCGTCGGCTTCGCAATCGCGCAAAGAGGCCGCTCGCGTGGCGGCTTATCGACGGTCCGTCGATGCCGCGCTGCGGGACGCCCGCGCTGACCTTAGCGCCATCTCCTACGTCGAATGCGCAGCATGCGGCGACCCCGCAGGCGATCGATTCGAGGCGAGCGTACTCGGGGATATTTTCTGCGGCTGTGCAAACGACACGGCGGTCGGTGCAACGGCCGCAATCGTCGGTCGACCGGGAGCGGCTGCATCGCTTGCGGGTGTCATCAAGACCGCGGTCTGTCTTTTTCGCAGAGTGCTGCCCCCGCTTCGAGGATTTGAATCGTTGCCGACAGGAGCGAACTGGCGTGAAACGAGGCTGCATGTCCCCAATCAGGCTTCGTACTGGTTGCGCGACCAGGTGGACGGTCCTCGATGTGCGATGGTCGGTTCGCTGACAATCGACGGGCAGGCGGCTCACGTCATTCTTGAGGATGCCGGGGGCCAACACCGTCCTGTGCCAATCATGACGGAAGCGGTAGAACCGGCCGCGGCCAAACTATTCCTCGTCCGCGGTGCCGACGTCGCGATACAATTGAATGAACTTCATGCGCTATTGCATTCGGTACGAGTGAATCAATCGCTGCCGGCCGCGGCAGTTTTGGGGGATGCCAATGGGCGACTTGTCGTTGCGCTAGTTGCCGCCACGCCGACCGAACTTAGCTCTGCAATCGAAATCGCCTGCAAGCATTTGCGAGAGGATTCAACACAGGCGATCGACGGGCGCGACGGCGTATTCTACGAGCCGCACCCGCTTGCCGCGTCCGGAGAAGTGGCAATCGTCTTCCCGGGTTCGGGCAATCAGTTTGTTGGCATGGGGCGCGACATCGGGCTTCGTTGGCCGCATGTGCTGGATGCGATGGATGAGCGGACGGAGCGGCTCAAAAGCCAGCATATGGCGCGGTGGTTCGTGCCGTATCGGCATTCGTGGTCCGGCGATTGGCGTTCGGCCGCGAATGCAGCGATGTCGAGCGACTCGCGTCGAATGATTTTCGGCCAGGTGGCGTTCGGCATGTTCATGTATGAACTGCTGAAATCATTCGGGATCCGCCCGTCCGCGCTGATCGGGTACAGCCTCGGAGAATCGACGGCATTGTTCGCATCGGGCGCCTGGCCGGATTCCGACGAAATGCTCCGGCGCATGATGTCGTCTTCCCTTTTTGCGTCTGACCTGTACGGTGAGCGCCGTGTGCTTCGACAAGCATGGGGACTCAGCGCCGAGGATGCCGCGAGCTGGCGAGCCGTCCTGATTCCGAAGTCAGCGGAGGTGGTCGCGCGGGCAATCAATACCGCAGAGAAGCAGGGCGCGTCGCACGTGCGTCTGCTGATTGTCAATACACCGACCGAGTGCGTCGTGGGAGGTTTGCCCGCTTCGATTGATGCGGTCGCAGCTGCGGCTGGGTGCCGCTGGGTGCCATTGGCGGACGTGCCTTCGGTACACTTTGAAGCAGTCCGTGTAGTGGAATCGGCGTACCGCGACCTGCATGTCATGCGCACGCGACCACTGAGGGATTTGCGGATTTACAGCGGCGTTCATGGCGGCCCATTTGACGTTACTTCCGAAAGCGCGGCCGATGCGATCACGGGACACGCGCTGCACGGTTTTGATTTCGTGCGAGTTATTGAGCGTGCCTATGCCGACGGCGTCCGGCTTTTTGTCGAGGCAGGTCCGCAGGCATCCTGCACGCGAATGATCCGCAAGACGCTGGGCAAGCGTGAGCACTTTGCCATGTCTGCGAGTGCAAAACGCGATGACGAGGCGCGCGTGGTTGTGCGCCTCGCCGCCTCGCTTGCTGCACACGGCGTGCCGATCGATGCCGATGCAGTGAATCGCGGTGTGGTGGTGTCGAGTCGGCCGGTCGTTCCGCATGACAGCCGCCGGTCGATTGAAGTGCCGTTGAGGCGTCGGTCGCCGAGTCCGAATTGGCCGGAATGGGCCATGAAAAAAACGCCGGAAAATCATCAATCGGGACGGGGTGCAAGGCCAGCGATGCCGGTCGCGACGAGTCGCAGCGCCTTACCAGATGTTGATCGTGTCTTGCCGAGCGCGCCGACGAACGGGGCGCTGCAAGCTCTGACCGATGCGCAGCTGGCGGTGGGGTGTGCACATCAGGAGTTCCTGAATTTCTCGGAGACCGCCGCGCGCGGTGTGGGCAATATCATCGCGAGGCAGGCGGAGTTGATTCAGGCGGGTGGCGATGCGTTGAGTGATCCGCGCTGGGCCGACGCATATCGGCAGGGTGCATCGGATCCACCACTGTCTGCCGGCTTCAATCCCGAGCGAGCAAACACGGTGACCGACCATCCCGGCGATGCCGGAATTCCGAACCCAGTCAGGCGAACACTGAATCCGACCGATACAGGAACTCGATCGAATGCGCCACCCGTACAAAATCTGGAGGCCCCACTATTTGATCGCACCATGTGCTTGGAATTTGCGGTCGGACGCCTGGAGCCGGTGCTCGGGCCGAGCTTCGCGGCCGTCGATTCCTATCCCGTCCGCGTTCGCCTTCCGGCTGAGCCGCTGATGCTGGTTGATCGAATCATGCGCGTCGAAGGTGAAAAAGGCTCGCTCACGAGAGGTCGCGTCGTGACGGAGCACGATGTGTCGCCGAGCGCGTGGTATCTTGATGGCGGTCGTGCGCCGGTTTGCATTACGGTTGAAGCGGGTCAGGCCGACCTGTTTCTCTCGAGTTATCTGGGAATCGATCTTCGTGTAAAGGGCTTGCGGGCGTATCGCCTCCTCGATGCGACTGTCGAGTTTCATCGTGATCTGCCCATGCCGGGAGAGACAATTCGATACGATATTCGAATTCTCCGCTTCGTCCGTCAGGGCGAGACGTACCTGTTTTTCTTCGAGTTCGATGGAACGATCTGCGGGCAGCGCGTGCTCACAATGCGAAATGGCTGCGCGGGCTTCTTCACTAATGAGGAAATTGCCAATTCCGGCGGCCTCATTCTCACAGCCGACGAAAAGCGACCGGAAACAGGTCGGCGTGATCCGACCTGGCTGCCTCTGGTCCCATTTGAAGGCGTCGAATCCTATGATGCCGATCAGGTGGCGGCACTGCGGGCCGGCGATCTGGCAAGCTGCTTTGGACCGATGTTTGATGGACTGGGTCTGCGCGATCCGCTTCGGTTACCGACTGGTCGCATGAAATTGTTTGATCGTGTGCTTGAGCTTGATACGGTCGGCGGGCGGTTCGGTCTGGGCATGATCCGCGCTGAGGCGGACGTGCATCCGGACGATTGGTTTCTGACCTGCCATTTCATCGATGATCAGACGATGCCAGGCACGTTGATGTACGAATGCTGTGTTCACACGCTTCGGTTTTTCCTGTTGCGGATGGGTTGGGTAGGCGAGCAGACGGGTGTTTGCCATCAGCCGATTCACGGTGTTCCGAGTGAGTTGAAGTGCCGCGGTCCTGTCATCCCAACCACGAAGAAAGTGATCTACCAAGTCGAAATCAAGGAGATCGGTTATCGCCCCGAACCTTATGTCATCGCCGATGCGCTGATGTTCGCCGACGGCCGTCGCATCGTACAGATGAAGAATATGTCGCTTCGAGTGACCGGGCTGTCGCGTGAAGGGATTGAGCGGATCTGGGCGCGAAAGCGCGGCCTGTCTGGGGCCGGGGCCGATGCGGGAACTCGTCCTCCGATTTATGACAAACAATCGATCCTCGCTTTTTCCAACGGCAAACCGTCGGAGGCATTCGGCAAGCCGTATCAGGTGTTTGATCATGAACGGACGATTGCGAGATTGCCCGGACCGCCTTTCCAGTTTATCGACCGCGTGACAGTGGTTGATGCGGAGCCGTGGTTGCTTAAACCGACGGGATGGGTGGAGACCGAGTACGATGTGCCGCCTCACGCATGGTACTGTGCCGCCAATCGTCAACGGGCCATGCCGTTCGCGGTGTTGCTGGAGGCGGCGCTTCAGCCTTGCGGTTGGCTGGCTGCTTTTTGCGGGTCGGCATTGCGAAGTGCCGTGGATATGTCGTTTCGGAATCTTGGCGGCCGTGCCACGCTTCACGAGGAACTGTCCCCGGACTGTGGGACGATCGTGGCGCGCGTGCGTATGACCAAAGTCAATGAAGCAGGCGGCATGATCATTCAGGATTACGACATGCAACTGCTCCGCGCGGGCCGCGTGGTTTACGAGGGCACGACGACGTTCGGCTTTTTCTCGAAGCAGGCGCTGGCGCAGCAGATCGGCGTTCGAGACGCCGGAAAGCGTCGTCTGACCGCCACCGATGAAGAGCGGATTGCGGCCCGGCGATTTGAGATTTCTCGGATCGCACCGTTGGATCCCGATGAGCTTTTCGAGGCGGGATCAGGCAGAACTGGCGTCCCCCATTCCGCGGAGCCCGGCTTGTGCCAACCAGCCGGCGCATTTCTCATGATCGATCGGATCGAGCTTCTGTCGCTTGTTGGTGGGCCGCATGGATGCGGTTTTGTTCAGGGTTCGGCAGACGTGAACCCCGCCGCGTGGTTTTTCAAGGCACACTTCTATCAGGATCCGGTATGGCCGGGATCGCTCGGATTGGAGTCTTTCCTTCAGCTATTGAAAGCTTACGCCATCGAGCGATGGGGCCGGGCGCTGTCTTCGACGCACCGCTTCGAGTCGATTGCTTTGGGTCTGACCCATTCGTGGGCCTATCGCGGACAGATCCTGCCGACAAACCGCCGCGTTGAGGTCGAAGCGGTGGTTACACGCGTGGAGGACAGCGACGAGCCGCTCGTCATCGCTCGCGGCTTTCTCGTTGTCGATGGCTTGCCGATTTACGAAATGACGGATTTTGGCCTGCGCCTCCGACGACGCTAGAATTCGATGAGAAGCGGCGAAATGCCGATCTGACAACGGGTCTTCAACCACGGTTGAATCGTATGAACCAGAATTCACGCATCATGCGCTTCACCAAGATGCATGGCATCGGCAACGATTACATTTATGTCGATTGTCTTGATCAAATGCTCAAGGACGTTGATCTGCCTGCCCTTTCGCGGCGCATCAGCGATCGGCATCGAGGCATCGGGTCGGACGGGCTCATTCTGATCGCGCCGCCGACGAAGGGCGGCGCCGCCGACGTGCGCATGGAGATGTACAACGCCGACGGCTCGCGCGGTGAGATGTGCGGAAACGGCATACGATGCGTTGCGAAGTTCGCCGTCGAGAAACGACGCAAGGGCACGATGCTCCCCCAAAGCAGTGAGCATCCTTCGGCCATGGATTCCATCGCGCTGCGCGTGGAAACGGATCGTGGCGTACTATCGCTCGTCGCATATCGATCGGGCAGCGTCGTTTCGCGCGTGCGGGTCGATATGGGGCGACCGATCCTGGTACCGGGCGAGATTCCAGTCAACTATGCAGGTGCTCGCGATCGCTGCGTTTGCGCGCCGTTGGAGGTGGGTGGTCGACGAATGACTCTCACGTGCGTTTCGATGGGCAATCCGCATGCGGTGGCGTTTGTCAGCGATGTCGCCGGATTCGATCTGGAGCGAATCGGCCCATTGGTCGAGCGACATGCGATGTTTCCGAATCGCGTGAACTTTCACATCGCCGAGGTTCGTTCGAGGACCGAGGCGATCATGCGGACGTGGGAGCGCGGCAGCGGCATCACACAGGCCTGCGGCACCGGCGCTTGTGCGGTATTGGTAGCCGCCGTCCTGGAGGACCGCCTGGATCGCGCTGCGCTGATTCACCTGCCCGGCGGCGATCTTGAAATTGAGTGGTCGGAGGGTTTGGGCGGCGGCACCGTGCTTATGACCGGCCCAGCCGAGGAAGTCTTCAGCGGCGAGTATCCATATTGATAAGTCGTCGGCGAGAGCGTGGCGCGGCATGTCGCCCTGCTGCGTCCAATCCTTGAGCGTACGACATTGCGGAGCGGATCTTGTTTGATCAGGCCATAAATCGGGTCGGCATCGGAACAGACCTCCACCGATTGGAGCCTGGCGGGCCGCTGCGACTTGGCGGACTCGACGTTCCGTTTGATAAACACGCCGCGGGTCACAGCGACGGCGATGTCGTGCTCCATGCATTGATCGACGGCATTTGCGGTGCCGCCGGTCTGCCGGATATCGGCGAACACTTTCCGGATACCGATCCACGCTACAGGGGTGCGGACAGCCGCGTGTTGCTCACGATGGTTGTCGATGAGATTCGACAGTTGGGTCTGATGGTCGCAAATATCGACATCACCATCCATGTCGAGCGGCCGAAGCTTTCATCGCTTAAAGGCGATATGCGCGCGGTGATTGCAGTGCTGTGCGAGATTTCGCCGGAATGTGTGAGCGTGAAGGCGAAAACGAACGAAGGAGTGGACGCGGTCGGGCGCGGCGAAGCGGTGGCGTGTACGGCTGTAGTCGGATTGTGTCGGGCATCGTAGCGGCCTGACGTGTCGCGGTTCTGAACTGTTGATGGTCAGGCGTCGAACAGTCCGCTCGGAACGTCGGCATCGGACGAACCGACGGTCGTCGAATCAGGCGGCGTCAACCCGAGATGCTCATATGCGGCGCGTGTCGCGCAGCGGCCTTGCCGAGTCCGAATGACAAAGCGGCGCTGGAGGAGAAACGGTTCGACCATGTCCTCGAGCGTGTCACGCGATTGCCCCAGCGTGGCCGCAATTGCTTCGATGCCGGCCGGTCCGCCACGGTATGTTTCGATCAGGCAGCCCAGGAACAGGCGATCGAGGCGATCCATCCCCGCGCCGTCAATCTCCTCGATTGCCAGCGCCTTCTCAACCGCGGAAGGGTCTATCCTGCCGTTCGAGCGCACCGCCGCATAATCGCGAATTCGCCGAAGGAGCCGATTCGCCACGCGCGGCGTGCCGCGCGAGCGCTCGGCGATGAGCTGAAGCGCATCGGCAGGTGCGGAGATTGCCAGTCGTGTGGCCGATCGCCGGAGTATCTCCAGCAGATCCGCCGGATCATAGAAATCCATATGGTATCGCAATCCGAAGCGGTCACGCATCGCTGCAGTCAACATGCCGGCGCGGGTCGTGGCGCCGATCAATGTGAATCGCTTCAGGTTGAAGTTGACCGTCCGTCCGCCCACTCCGGACTCCAGCGTGAAATCCACACGAAAGTCCTCCATGGCCGGGTAGAGAAACTCCTCGACGGTGCGGGCCAGGCGGTGGATTTCATCGATGAAGAGTACATCGCCTTCTTCTAGACCGGTCAATGTGCTCATCAGTTCGCCCGGTTTGACGATGGTGGGGCCGCTGGTCATGCGGATCCGATCCGCAACGCCCATCTCCTCTGCAATCAAGTGAGCCAGCGTCGTCTTACCGAGGCCGGGCGGCCCGTCGAGCAGGACATGCTCCAGTGGCTCACGCCGCGCCCGTGCCGCATCGATGGCGATATGTAATTGCTCAACAACCGCGCGCTGCCCGACCCATTCGTCGAAGCGCCGCGGGCGCAAGGCGAAGTTGGTCTGCTCCTCCCGAGCAGACAGGCTGCCGGATGTAATCACTCGCTCACGGGACATCGGATCACACAATTCATGTTCGCACTACTGAACGCATGGCCCATCAATTCAAAGGGCGCGGTCTATTGTACTGAGTGGCCGGTCATCTCGCCGTTCATTGGCCGAGGTCTTCTGAATTCGCTTCTCGTTCTTGACGCGCTTCCCGGGCACGTTTGTCTGCTCCGGTCCGTCGCGCTATCGCTCCGCACCGCCTTTCACGCGGTAGGCCGCCTTAACCCATTCGTCAGGCCCGGCGATATCCTGATGCAATTGGGCCGCTCTCGCCACCCATCGTTGTGCGTCGCCTCGGGAATCGCCCCACTGCGCAATGATCTCAATCGCCATCAGTTGCTCATCCGTGAACTGCGGCGATGCGGATTGCACCGGACCTGTTGCCACGGCATGCGCCGTCACCTTGCCACGGAGCTCCGCGACTATCTGCTCGGCTGTCCGTCGGCCAATACCCGGCAGCTTTACCAGCGCGTTGACATCGTTACGCTCGATATAGCTCGCGATATGAGCGGTCGGCGCGGTCAGCGCCCGAAGCGCTTTACGCGTGCCCAGCCCCTTGACCGTCGTGAATAGCTTAAAGAACGTGCGATCTTCCGGGCGAAGAAAGGCCACGATGCGCGGTGTCATGTTCCCGCCCGGAGTGCTCGATTCGAGATATTCGAGCGTGTAGACCGTGATTTCAGTCCCGACGCTCGATTCGAGTTCCAGTTTTGTGTAGGCGGGCACGAGCACTTCGCGCGCGATTCCGTCGCGCTCGATGACAGCGGTTTCGTTGTCCAGTTCGCTCAGATTGCCTCGAATTCGGACGATCATGCTGTATCGCAGTCGGTAATCACTGGGCGGCGGACATCATCGGCGAGTCAGTTCCGCTTCCCGGGCCTGCTGGCCTGCGCACCACGCGATGGCTAGCGCATCCGCCACATCCGACGGCTCGGGCATCACACTGAGTTCGAGCGTCGCTAGGATCGCCCGCTGCATCTGCAATTTGCCCGCATGACCATTCCCCGTCAATGTCCGCTTCACCATCGTCGCGGACAAGCTGGCGACGTCGATGGCACGTCGCGCAGCGGACACAAGCACCACGCCGCGAGCATGACCCATCAGGATGGCGGTGCGCGGGTGTTTATAGTGCGCGTAGAGATCCTCTACCGCGACGAGATCGATGGCATACTCGGACAGGAGTTCTTCGAGTCCGGCCTCGATTTCGCGTAGCCGGCGCGCGAGAGGCAGTTTATTTGACGATCGCAGCAGCCCCGCGTCGATCACCCGCCGCGTACCGGCTTCCAGCACGGCGTATCCGGTGCGATCCAGTCCGGGATCAATGCCCAGAATCGTCATTGACAGCAACCGCCGGGTGAGTCCGACATCGAGCGGGCCGCTCTCGGCCGGGGTGGTTCGGTTCGACGCGATCAGCCGGCGTGTTTTTGATGCACGTCCCGGAATAGTCGAGCCGCTGTCGGTTACTCGATTCGCCACTGAGTCCCATCCTTGCGATCTTCGAGTGCGATTCCCAGTTTGGACATTTCCGCGCGAATATGGTCTCCGATCTCAAACTGCTTCGCATCGCGCGCCATTTTTCGAACCGCAATAAGTAGTTCGACAAGTTTCGGAGTCAGGCTGTCGTTCTGAACTTTCGCCGTCGGCTTGGTCGTCAGCAGGCCGAGCAGATTTGCCATGAACGTAAACGAGCCACCGGCCGCCCGAACGATGATGGTGGCCGTTTCACTGGTCTGTGTCTCAATGCGCGATGCATCAATAAATCGATTGATGGCGCTGGCGGTGTCAAAGAGCACGCCAATCGCACCGGCCGTGTTGAAGTCGTCGTCCATCGCTTCGAGAAAACGCACACGCAGATTGGTGATCTTCTCTACGAATTCGCGTGTTGCCGTATCCACGGCCTGTTCGCGTACATGCTCGATCTGCACCTCGGCGCGATAGGGGTCGACTCCCGACGCCCGTTCAAGTCGCTCCATGAGCCGATGAAACGTGCTCAGGCCGCTCTTGCAGGCCGCGAGTGCTTCGTCAGAGAAATCGATCGGCGAACGATAATGCGACGAGATGATGAGAAAACGCAGCAGTTCCGGCGGGTGTGTGGTCAACAGGTTCGATAGCTGAAGCGACGCCATGACCTTTTCGAATTCAGGATCGGACTTCGAGACTTTCTTCGTATTGAATCGTGTCAGCCCGTTATGAAGCCAGTATTTCGCGAACGGCTTGTTGTACGCAGTTTCGGACTGGGCGATTTCGTTTTCGTGGTGCGGAAACTTGAGGTCCATTCCGCCGCCGTGGATGTCGAACGTTTCGCCCAGATACTTGGATGCCATCGCCGAGCACTCGATGTGCCAGCCCGGCCGACCGCGGCCCCAGGGTGACCGATAGACCACGTCGTCCGGTTCATCCGGCTTGGCAGCCTTCCAGAGTGCAAAATCGCCGGGGTTCCTCTTCTTCCCCTGAACGAGACCGTCGCGCGTGCCGGCGAATTGTTCTTCGGGTTTGCGATGGGAGAGCTTGCCGTAGTCGGCATCCTTCGAGACATCGAAATACACATCGCCATCGACGGAATAGGCGGCGTTAATTTTGATCAGCTTGTCTATGTGATCGATGATGTCCTGGATATGTTCGCTGGCTCGGGGCATGTAGTCGATGGATTTGACGCCCAAAGCGCCCATCGCTCCGATATACTGCTCCTCGAGGTCGCGGGCCAGCTCCATCACCCCGCGACCTTGCTTACGAGCTTCATTGATCAACTTGTCCTCGACGTCGGTCACGTTCACAACCCACGTTACTTTGTAGGACTTGAACGTGAGATATCGCTTGATGACGTCGAAAATCACGGGGCCGACGGCATGACCGATGTGCGCCGGCTTGTAGACTGTCGGGCCGCACAGATAGATTCCGACCGCGCCCGGTCGAACTGACTCGAATAGCTCTTTCTCGCCGGACAGGGTGTTGTAAACTCGTAGTGTCATGCGTGTAAGAAAACACGTGACGGTCGAAATGTCAAAGTGGGCAGTCCCGAGGCCGGAACCGGATCGAATCGGGGCCGGCGATTACCGCCGAGACCTGGGGCCGCCGCACTGATTTTCGTGGGCGGACCGTAAGGGAACGAGGTCGTAGCATCCTGCGATGAACGTTATTTCCGCCGTCATGGTCGATCTGGAGTGCTCGCCGCTGGGAACGCGGAGCCGCCTAGCGGATGATCTGCTCGGCAAGCCGATTCTCCGCAGAACAGTGGATCGGGCACTACGGAGCAAAGAGTGTGTCCGACTTCATCTCGTCGTCCCGAGCCAACAGGGCGGTCGCGTACGGGAACTCGTTTCAGGGCTGCCTTGCGAGATCGAGACCTATGCTGCCGGTCCACCCGCGCACCAGACGCTTGTACGCGGAGGCCGGTTCTGGGGGCTGGACTCGTGGCGGGGAGGTGCTGGTGGATTCAGCGTCTTCGACGAGGATTTCAATGCTCCCGTGCTCCAGGCGCTTCTTCGCAAGACGGGCGCCGATGCGGTGGCAACCATTCCGGCGGCCGCATCGCTTTTCGATTCAGCGATGCTTGATGCCATGATCCGTCACGCGCGGAAGGTGGACGAACCGACCGGAATAACCTTCGTTCAGGCTCCCCCTGGTCTGGGCCCGTTCATCATTCGAAATCACATCGTGGATCAACTCGCACCTTCGACTGTCCCGCCCGGAGCCATTCTCACCTATCAGCCTGGACATCCGGTCGCTGATCTCACGGGACGCGAGACCTGTTGGAGGCCCGGCGTTGAGGTCATTGCCGCGCGCGGCCGATTGCTCTGCGACACGCGGCGATCGACGGAGCGGGTTGAGCGTGTGCTCCGTGCCGGAGCGGAGGTCGAATCATGGGATGCCGCGAGAATCGTTCGTTGGCTGGCCGAGGTCGAGTCACGCCGAGTCGAAGATATACCCAGCGAGATTGAAATCGAGCTGACGACTGAGCTGCCGTATCACCTTCGCTCCATCTTGCGGCCGCTGGGCGGTGACGTGCCCTCGCGCGGTCCCATTTCGATGCGTGTGATTCAATCTGTGGCCGACTGGATTCGTGGGTACGACGACGCGTGCGTGATTTTGGGGGGATTCGGCGAGCCATGCTTGCATCCGGAGTTCTTGGAAATCTGTCGCGCACTGCGCGAGTCCGGTACGGCGGCCTTGGCGGTACGTACAACCGGCCTGATCGAGAGCGAGGCGATTGAGGCGGCATTGTTTGAGACGCCCGTGGATCTGGTCGAGGTGATGCTCGACGCATCGAATCCCGAGACCTATGCGCGCGTCTGGGGCGTGGACGAGTATTCTCGCGCTATTGCGGTGCTGGAGCGTAGACTCGAACGGCGCGTTCGGGAGAATCGCGTGCTACCACTCTGGATGCCCTCGATGGTCAAGGCGCGAGAAACCTACGAAGACCTTGAGACGTTCGTCGACACATGGCAGCGCCGGTTAAGCATGTACGCAGTGACCGGGCATAGTCACTGTGCAGGCCAACGGCCTGACCACGCCGTGAGCAGCCTTGCACCACCGGAGCGATGTGTTTGCCGTCGAGTGCGATCCCGCGCTGTCGTCCTTGCGGACGGTACCATGATCACCTGCGATCAGGACTACAGAGCCCGGCAGGTGATCGGGCGTATCGGTCCGCAGATGCCGAATGAATTTTGGCAAGGCGATCCGATACTGAATTCGATTCGTAATCAGATCATCGGTGACGCGCCGCTGTGCGCGGCTTGCGACGAATGGCATCGCCCGTGACCACCTGCGCCCGCGCCGTTGCTGGACCGCATCAGGCGGACAAATGTAAATGCCAGGCGACCACGGGCGTCAGATCAGACTACCCGTGGTCGCGCGTGATGTCTGTGCTCAGTTAACCGATGCGATACCGACTCAGCGGCGGCGCTTCATCTGCCGCCGGGCCGCGCGCCGCAATCCGCCATATCCGATGAGGAAGCCCAGGAGCGGAGCAAATAGGTTCGTTCCGCACAACTCAACACCGCACACTGGCAAACCGGGGATGAGTTGTACGACCGAGATTCTGATTCCGGTGTTGCCGTTGTTATTGTTGTTGGTGTTCGGCTGGCCTGCCGGCGGTTCCTGAACCACGGGCACGTTTGGATCGTTGGGAGCCGGATCGATGCAATCCGGCGTACCGTCCTCGTCGGCATCCGCATTGCTGTCGACAACGCCACATCCGCAAATGCCCGGCTCAAGCTTGGCTGCGTCATTCGGGCATTGATCGAGGCAGTCCGGGACACCATCACCATCGGAATCCGCCTCTGATTCGCTGCAACCGCAAACTCCGGGTGCAATTTTGTTCGGGTCGCTGGGGCAGAGATCGACGCAGTCAGCGACGCCGTCGCCGTCCGTATCGGTATCCGATACGCCGCAACCGCAAATGCCGGACGCCGTTTTGTTCGGATCGGCCGGGCAGGCGTCGAAGCAGTCTGGCGTGCCATCCGCATCTGAGTCCTCGACATCATTCATCGGGCCGTTCGACCGAACGAGCACGTTGTTCGTTTCGTCGGTTTCGAGGACCACGCCGTCGCGGTCGAGAGCGGCCTTTATCACGAAATGATTCGTCACGAAGTCAGCGGCCGATACGATTACGCCTGGAATGATGACCGTGTGCTGACCCACCGTCCGGTTCAACGCATCGCTCACGCTGACGCAGCCCAGCAGCACGTCGTCGGGGCCGATCGATGCATCATCATTGTGGGAGGCGAACAGGCAGATTTGATACGTTTCGGTCGGATCGTTCTTCGCGATGTCGTACTGGACTGTCACATCGAACGGCGTATCAAGAATCGCGCAGGCGTGCGTCAGATACCGGCCGACAAGATCGACCAGGTAGTCGCCTGTGGCTGTCTTAACGTTGTTGTTCTCATATCGCTCGACGACGGCATTGGTCGGATCGAGCTGCATGATGACGTTTACGGTTTCGCCGGAAGCAATTCCGACGGCCCGCAGCTCTGGCGCGAGATCAACGTTGAACTCGTGTACGCCGGGCTCAATGGCTCCGGGCAGGTCGAACAGGACGTCGTCAATCAGGTCGTCGCCGTCCGTGTCACGACCGACGTAAATGCGATACTCAGGCACGTTTCCGGGCGAGGTCACCTGGTAGGTGCCGTTGACCAGGAACGAACCGGGCAGGGCAATCAGCGATGTGGGCGACAGATCGATGATCTGATCTTCAGTGCCTGCTGCTGATGTCACGTTATTGCCCACTTCGACAATTTCGACAACCGCGCCCTCATCGCCACCGACCGGTGCGTTCAGTAGGTCAAGCGTTGCGATGATTCGATCACCGTCAACCAGCCGCGGATTGAGTTTGTTAATCGCTCCGCGGAGATCCGGGACAATATGTACATGTTCGCCTGGCGCCAGATCCGCCACGTCGGTTAGCGTCTGTTCGAAAATCTGGTCACCTGCGTCGAGATTGTCGATGAGGTTGTCGCCATCGCGGTCGATACCGATCCGCAAAGTGAACGGCGGAGCTTTGCCGATGCTGTTGATCGAGTAGACGACCGTGGCCGATGTGGTTCCCGCTTCGTTGTCAGCCGTCAGGAAGATCGACTGGGCCACCAGATCGACCGTGACCGGTTCGCGGGCGAAGTTGTTCTGCGTTTCGTTCTCCTCGACGACGAGATTCTCAGGTGTTGCGGCTCCGTCATCGAGAATGTCGATTGTCGCGATGATTCGGTCGCCATTCTGAAGGGCCGTGGGCAAGGCATTCAGTGCGACGAGCAGATCGCCCGAGTTGACGACATGCTTGTCGCCGTTCGGACGCAGCTTGCCGGGCCCGATGGCCGCAACGTCGATCGTCTCAAGCAGCGTGCCCGGATCGATGATCCGATCGCCGTCCGAGTCAATGCCGATCCGGATGAAGAATGGTGCAACGGCACCGGGGCTGTTGATGATGTAATTCACGCGGGCCACGGTGTCGCCGGTCGACGGGCGGTAGAACACCTCCACGGCCGTCGCGACAATATCGACGATGACGCTGTAGCTGGCGATATTGTTCGCGGATTCATCGCCACCAAGTTCGATGACGCTGTTGGCAGGCGTGCCGTCGTCCGCGAGGTCGAGCGTTGCGATGAGGCGGTCGCCGTGGTTCAGTCGCTGGGCAAGCGCTTCCATCGACGGCCGCAGATTGCCGAAGATTGCGGTGTGCGCTCCGGGGCTGAGATCCGGTGCAGCGACAATGGCGAGCACGTCAGTTGGTGAGTCGATGACATCGTCACCGTCGCGATCAACTCCGATCCGGATGTCAAACGCCGGTACGGCATCCGGTGCGTTGATGGTATAGGCGACGGAAGCGGTCGTCTGGTTCGCGTCGTCATCGGAGATCACCGTCAGGGCGTTGGCGATGAGATCGGTGATCTCGGTGTTGTTCGTGACCGCGATGTTGTTCGTCTCCGACAGTTCTTCGACGTCAAGCTTGTCATCAACGACCGCGAAGATGTGCTGATACGTCTGCGGAATGTGCGCGCTGTAATCCATGAAGGCGATGTGCTCGCCCGGTGTTGTCTGGCCGGCGACGAAGCCGACAAGCTGATCCGAGATATCGAGCAGCCCATTTTGCGGGTTGTTGTCGAGGTAGAACGATATCTCATAGCTCGGCACGCCGCCGACGCTGTTGACTGCATAAGCCATTGTCGCCTGATTCGTGTTCGAATCGAACGCCAGCGAGATCGCCACCAGGTCGACTGTCTGCGGCGAACGCGTCACGTTGTTCTGAATCTCTTCGCCTTCGACCACCAGATTCTCCGGTGTGCCCGCACCGTCATCGGCGATATCAAGGGTCGCGATAATGCGATCACCGTTGTTCAAGCCGAGTGCATCGAGTGCGGTCGTCAGATCTCCGCTGACGACTTGCCGGTCACCGGGACGGGTTTTTTCGTCCGCGAGGAGCGAGAGATCAAACAGTTCAAGGATGGAACCCGGGTCGATGATCTTGTCGTTGTCGGAATCGACGCCGACGCGAATGGTGAACGGTGGCACGGCGCCGGGACTGCTTACCGTGTAATTAACACGGACGCCTCGCCCGCCGTTGCCCGGGTGCTGAAGCACTTCGACGGCGCTTGCGACGAGATCGACGCTTTGCGACTGGCTCGTGATGTTGTTCGCAATTTCCACAGCTTCGACAACCAGATTGGCGGGCGAACCGTCCGGCAGAATATCGATCGTCGCGATGATTCGATCACCATCGCCCAATCGCTGTACGAGATTCGCGAGCGCCGACCGAAGATTACCGGTTGTCGTCGAGTGCGAGCCCGGCGAGCGATCGCTCGGTGAGAGGATCGCGAGCAGGTCGCTGGAATCCGCATCGATGATGTTGTCGCCGTTCCGATCCACGCCCACGCGGATGTTGAATGGGGCGGCATTTGCGGGGCTGTTCACGGTATAGGCGATGGTTGCGATGGTTTGATTGTCGGTATTGTCCGACTGAATCGCGATTGAGTTGGCGATGAGATCGACCGTCTGAGATTGTGCGACGCGATTGTTGTTGCGCTCGATGTCTTCTCGAACCGCGCCCTGGTCGTTGCCGTCGAGCATGAGATCGAGTGTCGCGAGAATCACGTCGCCATGCTTGATCGGTGTTGCAAGCCCGTTCAGCGCGGCGCGCAGGCCCGGGACGTTTACCGTGTGCGCACCGGGCGTCAATTCGGTGCCGCCAATCACGATGTCTGCCAGCAGGCCGTCCGGATCGTCGATCCGATTGTCGCCATTGCGATCGACGCCGATCTTCAGGCTAAACGGGGCAACGGCGCCGAAGCTGTCAATCGTGTATGAAACGCGAGCTCGCGTCGTTCCGGCATTTGTGTCGGTGATAATGTCGACCGCATTGGCAACCAGATCGACCCGCTGCGGCAGCGATACCGAGTTGTTCGAAACCTCGGCCGACTCGATGACGGAATTGGAGGGCGTGGCGTCGCCGTTCAAGTCGATCATGGCGATGATTCGGTCGCCCTGCTTGAGTGCCGGAGATACGGCATCGAGGGCGGCGCGGAAGTCAGCCGAGTTCGTCGACTGCGCGCCGGGCCGGAGATCTGCCGGGGCTGCGGCCATTGTCGTCAGCACGTCCGCCGGAGAATCGATTATGCCGTTATTGTCTCGATCGACGCCAATGACGATGTTGAACGGCTCGACACGGCCGGGACTGTTGACCGTGAAGCTGACGCGGGCCCGCGTCTGATTGCCGTTCCCGTCGAGGAACAACAGAAGCGAATTTGCGATGAGATCAACCGTAACGGTCGTCGACGTCGTGTTATTCGCGATTTCTTCCGTTTCGAGAACGGCCCCCGCGTCCGTTCCGCCCTCGGTCAGATCGAGCGTGGCGACAATCCGATCGCCATGAGCGATACGCTGGCCGATCGGAAGGCTGTTAATCGCCGCACGGAAATTCGGAATGAAGATGGAGTGCACGCCGGGAGTCAGATCCCCCGGAGCCGACACAGTCACATCCGCGAGTACATCACCCGCGCTATCAATCACGCCGTCGGCATTCCGATCGACGCCAACCTTGACACTGAACGGCGCGACCGGCAGCGGACCGTAAATCGCATACGCCACGTCGGCGGTTGTCGTACTACTGACCGTATCGACATGCACGGCGATCTGTGCGGCCACAAGGTCTGTGCCGAGTGAATTGCTCGCAGACACCAGGTTGTTTGAGAATTCATCGGATTCGACAACCGCGCCGATTTGCCCCGCATCCAGGTCGATGGCCGCGAAAATAAACTGGTTGGAGCCGGGCACGTCGCCGGAAAAGTCCTGAATGAGCGTGTAGGCGCCGGGCGTCGTGTTGCCGGAGACGATGGCGACGGGCGGCGCATCGCCAACATCGAGTGCGCCGGACTGATCGCGATCAAGATAAAAGGCGACGTTGTACGCCGGCACCGGGATGGGGGCGTTCACCGCGTAGCTGAGCGTCGCTTCTTCGGTGTTGGAGTCATAAAACAGCGAAATGGCGACGAGATCGGTCGGCGTGTTGTTTCGGGTCTTCGCGAAGTTGTCCGTCTCGTTCTTCTCCGCGACCTGATTGTCCGCATCGAGGACAACGTAGATGAGCTGATTTGACGCCGGCGGAGACGAGGCGTAATCGCCGATCGCGGCGTGGCCGCCCGGTGTGATCTCTCCGGCAACAACTTGAACCAACTGGTCCGAGCCGGCTTGCAGGCCGGGCGTGCCGTTTGATTCAAGGTAGAAGCGGATCTCATAAGGCAGCACATCGACAGGCGAATTCACATGATATGCGAATGTTGCTCGCTGGGTGTTGGAGTCATAGGTGAACGAAATGACATGAAGATCGCGGTAGTCCGTGTTTGTCGTGAAGGACGTGTTATTGAACTCATTGATCTCATTCACGTTGCCGAATGGCGGCGGCGAATAATCCGCAATGGCCCAGATCCACTGATCCGGCTCGACCAGATTGAATTCGAATGACTGAACCATCGTGTGCAGACCCGGCGTGGTGTCACCGGCCTGGACTCCCACGATCGTGTCCCCCGGTGTAATGGTGAAGCTGTTGTCCGTGTCGCGAATGAACGTGATGGTATAAGCCGGCGTGTTGATCGGGCTATCAACGAGGTATGTCAGATAGGCGACTTCGTTCACTTCATCATAATTCAGTGAACCGACCATGTTCAATGCAATGTCCGTCTGGGCGCTGTTCGTGGTGGTTACAAGGTTGTTGGATTCATCGATCTCCGCCACCGAGTTTGTCGCGTCCACAAATGCGAAAATCGTCTGGTTCGACGCCGGCGGATTTGCACCAAACGAGATGGTCTGAACATGGGAGCCCGGCGTGACCTGCCCCGCGATGGTGGCCACGGTGGTATCGGCCGGCGAAAACGCAAAGTCTGTATCCGAATCCAGGGCGAATGCAATGTCGAATGGGGCAACGGGAATCGGTGACTGCACCGTATAGGCCAGCGTCGCCAACTGCGTGTTTGCGTCATACGTCATTGCGACGGCAATCAGGTCCGTCGTGGCGGAATTTGACGTGGCTGCGAAGTTGTTCTCAGCCTCTTTGGTTTCTGGGACGTTGCCTCCGGTCGCAAAGGGGCGGTCGATCGCGGCGAAAACGAGTTGGCCGCTGTCTGCAGGACTCGCGGCGTAGCTTTGCATCAGGGTATGGGCGCCGGGCTGGGTATTGCCGGGGACCAGTGCGACGAGCGTGTCAGCCGGCGAAGGCGTGCCGCTGTGGTCGGAATCAAGATAAAACTCGATCGAGTAGGCGGGAACCGGAATCGGTGCGTCCACCACATAACTCAACGTCGCCTTTTGCAGATTGTCGTCGTACGACAGCGAAACCGCGATCAGATCCGTCGGCGTGGTGTTGACCGCCGAAGCAATATTGTTCCCCGATTCGTCGGATTCAACGACCTGATTGAACATGACCGGATCGATTGTGGCGAAGACAAGCTGGTTCGAAGCCGGGGCATTGATCCCCACAAACGCCGCGGTGGCTGTGTGGGCGCCCGGACTTGTTGCACCAATGACAAGCGCGACATTCGGCAGGTCTGCCACGCCGATCGAGCCGTTGCGATCTCGATCCAGTGAGAAGACGATGGCGTAAGGTGCCACCGGCGTCGGACTCTTGACGAGATAGCTCAGCGTTGCGATGCCGGTATTGGCGTCATAGTTGAAGGAGGTAACGGAAAGATCAGTCGTGAAGGTTCGGGCGGTGCTGATGATGTTGTTGGCCACCTCCGTCTGTTCCGCGACCTGCCCGCCCAGGCCGGCAGGCACCCGATCGATCCAAGCGTGAATGAACTGGTTCGAAATCGGCGCATTACCGGTAAAGTTGACCGTGGCGCTGTGCGGTCCCGGCGTGACATCTCCCGTAACCGTTGCGACAACAGGCGCGTCTCCTGGAGTTGGAGAACCGCTGTTGTCTCGGTCAAGGAAAAACTCGATGTCATACGCGGCGACGTCGGTCGGGCTGTTGACGAAATAATGCAGCGTCGCGTCCCGGGTGGTCTCATCATATTGGAGTGAAATCGCGATCAGATCGGTCGATTGGGCGTTGATGCCTGCGATTTCGTTGTTCGACTCGTCCGCTTCCGTTATCGCATCTCCGGTATCAAGACGGGCGAAGATCATTTGGCCCGAGGCAGGAACCAGGCCGGTGTAGTCCGCCATCGCTGATCGAATTCCGGGTGTGCCGTCGATGTTGACGACGGCCACTAGCGAATCCGTCGGATCCAACGCACCGTTTTGCGGATTGTCGTCGAGATAAAACTGAATCGTCGAATCGTGGATCGCCGCCGGGCTGTCAACCAGGTAGGTCAGCGTGGCCTGATTGGCACCATCGAGAACGAGCGACTTGGCCCGCAAATCCACGAAGAACGGTGCCGATGCCGCGAAATTGTCAGCCTCGCCCGCGCCCCAAAGCTCGTTGTTTGTATTGGCGGTATCAAGTCGGGCGATGAGCCGCGCGCCGTTGCGCATTCGCAGACTCAGGGGAAGTGCGTTCAGGTCGGGCAGAATGTTCTGCGACCACACATGACCTACGAAAGTCGTGCCGACCGTCTGGCCCGAAAAGGAATAAAGAACGTATTCGGGTGTCTGGTCGCCATCGAAATCCAGTCCGATCTCGATCGTGAATGGATTGAGGGGCGTGCCTATGATCGGGAGCAGATCGATGATTGAATAGTCGAGTGTCGCGCGCAGCTCCGTTCCGGTTTGTTCGACCGCGAGCGCATTTGCACGAATGTTGTCCTCGGGACCGGCATAAGCTGTCGAAGCGCCACCTGCGATTATTACGGAAAAAGCTGCCGCGAACACCCGCAGCCATGACGCGTTAGCCCGATGTGATTTGAAACCGTTGCCTGATGAGTCCGCCTTGGAGGTGATGCCGTCCCTGCGATCACTTGCGAGGGTCATCTGAAATTCCTTTGCGAAATGCGCTCGTGTCTACGAAGCTGTGCCTATTTCCCCGCCCGCTCTTTCGGGAGTGTCATGACCGTGGCGCGCTATTGCGACACCGGGCATCAACACAATTGCTGATACGCTAGCATCGATCCGGCAGTCGGCCGTTTGCATTTGAAGAGGTGACGCGACTGGGAGATGTGGAAGCATCGCTCTCTTCGTGGATTAACGGTCCACCAGTCCCGATGATCTTCGAGTATACGCCCAATCCTCGTTACGATCAACGTGGAGAGTCAGTGCAACGATGCGGCATTAGTCTCGACGCGCCGGGGCACACCTTATCGACACGTTCGCGCGGTCTTAACAATCCGGTGGCACGGTGCGGTTTCGGGTACACCGCGATTAGTTGCGCGACGAATTATGCAGTGGTCCGAAAATGCCGCTGCCATGAGAGTGAAAATGCGGAGTGCTTCGAGATAGCGTCAGTTGTCGTATACAAACTCGCTCAACCGGCGTTCATGGTCGTTTTGGCTTATCCGGCGACGGGCGCGAACGTAATGATCAAAACTCCGATCGCGGCAAGAACGACGGAGGCAAGCTTTCGTTTCGTCATTCGCTCGTTCAGAAAAATCGCAGCCAGAATGATCGCGAAGACCATCGAGGTCTGGTTCAGTACGGCCGCAACAGCAGCGCCGGTGTACTTGAAGCCGGCGACCCAGAATACCATCGATAAGTAAGCGCCAAGAAAGGAGCCGGGCACAAGGTATTTCCAGACATCGGTGGGGCGAAATACGCCCAGCAATCGTCGACGGTCCGGCGACGCCAGAATCATCAATGCAAGACAGCCTGCACCCGCCGACATGCGAATCGCAACCGCCCATAGCAGCGGGAATCCGGCAGCCGTCAGTACCGGCTTCGCCACGACAATGCCGACGGCCATCAGCGCGATCGCGCCGACTCCGGAAACGACTCCGATCACGATCTGTCGAGGCGTTCGGCCCATGGGTGGCGGATGCCGCGTGGAGATGAACACGGCACTGACGATCAGCAGGCCGCCGACATAATGTGGCAGCGCGAGCGATTCACCGATCATCAACCAGGAGACCAGCAGCACAATCGGGCTGTAGGTGCAATCGACAATCGCGAATAGACTCACGCCGATCAGATTCAGACTGTAGAAAAACACGGTGTCCGCCAGTGCAATGCCGAGAAAGCCGCTCACGATCAGGATAAAGATTTCTTCCCGGGGATGGTTGGCCAGATCAGTCCATGACTCCCCAAGGAGCGGCAGGGAAAGGCCCACGAGAATCACGCCGAGCACGTTTTTGAACAGATTCATCGCCAGAGGGTGAACGCGGCCTTCGGTCTTCTTGAAGAATACCATCGCCACGGCCCACGTCATTGCGGCGGCAAGAGCGTTCAACTGTCCGATGTGATCGTTCGACAAGCGGTGACGCTCCGACGGAGGGTGCAGTATCACGGCATCCAACGACAGACTCTACGGCCACAGGCTGCACAAATAAACAATCCCCTTTATCATGCCCGGTCGCATGGTAGCGAATGACCGCCAACTTTCGCCCGTTTCGATCGTTGTTCCCACCTTTCGCGAGGTGAAGAACATCCCCATTCTGGTGGAGGCGGTGTTTGCGGTGCTCAACGACGCCGGCCGGCCCGGCGAGATGATCATCGTTGACGATTCCAGCAACGACGGTTCGTTCGAGGCCGTTCAATCGCTGAGCGAACGCTTTCCCGTTCGGATCATCGTGCGCGAGAATGAGCGGGGGCTCTCTTCGGCGGTCGTTCGTGGATTCGAAGAGGCCCGATACGATCTGTTGCTTTGCATGGACGCGGATCTCTCGCATCCGCCTGCTGCCATTCCGGAAATTATCCTTCGGATAGAGAGCGGCTCCGCCGACTTCTGCATTGGTTCCCGATATGTCCAGGGCGGTCGCACCCGCGAGGATTGGGGGTTTCTCCGGAAGATCAATTCGCTCGGTGCCACGTCATTGGCACGACCCCTGACCACGGCCCGGGACCCGATGGCAGGTTTCTTCTGTTTAAGCCGCGAGACGTTCGAACGCGCGCGAAAGGCCGGCATCAATGCGATCGGATACAAGATCGGCCTGGAGCTCATGATCAAGGCCGGCTGTCAGAATGTGGCTGAGGTTCCGATTGAATTTGCCGACAGACTGCACGGCGAGAGCAAACTGACTTTCCGGCAACAGTTGCTCTATCTGAAACATCTCTGGTCGTTGTACGTCTTCCGGTGGGGCGTCGTGCCTTACTTGCTTGTGTGCCTCTTGGTCGGGGGATTGCTCGCGACTCTGTACTTCCTGGCGCGCTAATTTCGGAAAGTAGCTTTCGGTTCCCTGGCCTCGCACATAATTTTTGGTCTGCGTGGACGGAGACGTCGATTGTAACTGTTAGCCTGCCATAAGCTTGGTTGAGGCGCAATTTCTGCGCTGTGACGCACTCCCGCGAACGCAAGTTTTTTGCTTGAATCGAATTACGTCTGCCCTAGTATGGTCGCCCGGCTAGGGCTTCGGCGCCCCGCGTGTTCCCCCCCAGCACGCACCCGGACCCTAGCCATTATTTTCCTCCATCCTGTTTCATATCGCACGCAAGTGCGTGCGACGGCGGGGGGTTTGTTTGAATCACAACTTCCCCTCTATTTCCTTCCGAGATCGGGCGCTTCGTTGGGTGGGGTCGCGTTTGGCAGCCCGATTGGCGCGCTTCTATACTCACAATCGCGAGCTGTCGGCGTGGCTTCGGCGGATCGCACAGGCAATACCGGACCGCTTCGGTCCGATTCAATGAAGTGGTCCATGATTCCGATACAAGGCAGCGACGTTCCCGCACCGGCATTTATTGAAGCGATGAAACTGGCCAAAAGGCCGTTAATTGTCGCACACGTGACACCGGATGCGGATGCAATCGGCTCTTCGCTCGGACTCGCCGCGGCGATGCGTGAGTGCGGCATTGATGCAACCTGGGGGATGCCGCAACACTGCGTCTCGAAGCGACTCCAGTTCATGCTCGATCTGTCGCCCGACATGCCGCGAGAAGCACGCTGGCGCCCTGATGGCGGCTACGATGCGGTCGTCGTTCTCGACACGGCAGCCGAAAAACGAATTAACATTGAACCCGCGATTGACCTTGATGGGGATATCGCCGTGTTCAACATCGACCATCACATTACGAATACCGACTTCGGGCGCTTCAACTGGGTGGACCCGCACGCCACGAGCACCTGCGAGCTCGTGTCGCGTTTGATTCCCCTCATGGGATGGAAGCTTTCCGCGCGGGTGGCTTCGTTGCTCTACGCCGGGATTCACGGTGACACCGCCGGATTCAGCTTGCCCAATACCACGGCCGATGCGCTGTTCGCAGCAGGTGAGCTGCTTCGCGCCGGAGCCGATGTCGCGCACATCGGGGAGCAGCTTTGTCGATCGCAGGCTCGACCGGATTTTGAACTGCTGCGCCGCGTCTACGACCATACGGTGGTCACCGAAGACGGTTCCATCGCTTACAGCCATCTGACCTATGCGGATTTTGTCGAGTCCGGTTCACGCGCCGAAGACATCGACGATCAGGTGTCCATCCCCTTGGCTTTGCGCGGCGTTCGCATGGCACTGCTTTTCACCGAAGGTGAGAAGGGAGTTGTCAGGATTAACCTTCGCGGAGAGGGGAAAACCACCGTCGTTGAACTTGCCCAGCGATTCGGCGGCGGCGGGCACGCGCATGCCGCCGGGGTGAGAATGAAGAACAAGCCTATTCATGAAGTCATTGACACGGTGCTTGCGGCAGCTCGCGAAAATCTGGCCGCGCAGCCGGCAGAACGCTGAATTGCCTTCACATTCGGAAGATTCCAACTTTTCTATCCGGCCAGGGTGCGTTGAGACTTGCCGAGATCGCCAATCCAAGCACCATGCGCGTATCCGCCGGATCGATGATGCCGTCATCCCACAGCCGGGCCGTGCTGTAATACGCGCTGCCTTCCCGTTCATATTTCTCCAGCGTCGGCCGTTTGAATTCTTCCTCCTCGATCGGTGACATCGCCTTGACGCCTTTGGCGGCAAGCTGGTCCTTCTTCACCGTCAGCAGCACATTGGCGGCCTGCTCGCCGCCCATCACGCTGATCCGTGAGTTCGGCCACATCCAGAGGAATCGGGGCTGATAGGCCCGGCCGCACATGCCGTAATTCCCAGCCCCATACGAGCCGCCGATGATCACTGTGAATTTCGGCACGGCTGCATTCGAAACCGCTGCCACCATCTTCGCGCCGTCCCGAGCGATCCCGCCCGCCTCATATTTTCGGCCGACCATGAAACCGGTGATGTTCTGCAGGAATATGAGTGGAATCCGTCGAACGCTGCACATTTCAACAAAGTGTGCAGCCTTGAGGGCGCTTTCGCTGAAGAGCACGCCGTTATTGGCCACGATGCCCACTGGAAAGCCCCAGATGTGCGCGAAGCCTGTCACCAAAGTCGTCCCGTACAGTGCCTTGAATTCGTGGAAGCGGCTGCCGTCGACGACGCGCGCAATGATCTCGCGCACGTCATACGGCTTGCGGATGTCTTTCTGGATCACGCCGTACACTTCTCGCGGGTCATAAAGGGGTTGCTCGACGGGAGCCATCCCGATGTGGGCCGCGGGCCGCGTGTTCAAATGGCTGACGATGCTACGAGTGATGGCCAGGGCGTCTTCATCGTTCATCGCGTAATGATCCGCCACGCCGCTGGTGCGGCAGTGCACGTCCGCGCCGCCAAGTTCCTCGGCCGTGACTTCCTCGCCGGTCGCCGCTTTCACGAGCGGCGGTCCGCCGAGAAAAATCGTCCCCTGGTTTCGCACAATGACCGTCTCGTCACTCATCGCGGGAACATACGCGCCACCCGCCGTGCAGGAACCCAGCACGACGGCGATCTGCGGAATGCCCATCGCTGACATTTGTGCCTGGTTGTAAAAAATCCGACCGAAATGATCTCGATCCGGAAACACCTCATCCTGCATCGGAAGAAACGCGCCGCCCGAATCGACAAGATAGACGCATGGCAGATGATTCTCACGGGCGATTTCCTGCGCCCTCAGATGCTTCTTCACGGTCATCGGGTAATACGTGCCGCCCTTGACCGTCGCGTCGTTGGCGATAATGACGCACTCGCGGCTCTGAATTCGGCCGATGCCCGTCACCACGCCGGCACTCGGTGCGTCGTCGTTGTAGAGTCCATACGCGGCCAGCGGCGTCAACTCAAGGAACGGGCTGTCCGGATCGGTCAGGCGATCGATGCGATCTCGCGCCACCAATTTGCCGCGCCCGCGGTGTCTCGCAACGGCCTCCGCGCCGCCGCCCTGTTTGACCTGGGCGATCCGCTCTCGAAGTTCCCCCACGAGCCCCGCGATGTGTGCGGCGTTCTCCTTGAAAGTCGGATCACTGGTGCTGAGTTTTGATTGGATGATGTCCATGTCCGGATGATAATCCGGAGTGTCATTCGATTCACGCCCCCAACCGAAAAGGGAATCCTTGCTGAATCGTCGACGATCTGGCCGCGATTTTTACTTGGAATTGAATTTGAACGACGGCCCGACTCGCTTCGATTTTCCGCTTGAGGGTTCGGCGGGGGCGAGCACCGTGCCCAACTCCCGGACGACGCGGATGATACGGGTCTCAACCGTCGTCAGGTCGACCACTTCCCCGTTGTCGCGGCCGTCGCGGGAAAGTATGCGTACGACCGGGCGCGTGTGCTTCCCGCTGTTGGCGCGAAGGACGCGGGCGAACCGGCCATCATCCAACTCGACATGGCTGCCGATCGGAAAAACGGAGAGCCCGTCGATCAGAGCCCGCACGAAAACGGCGTCGTATTTGCCCGCGCCGCAATCGAACAGAATGCGCTTGATGGCATCGTGTGGCGACATGGCCTCACGATAGGGCCGGGGACAGGTCATTGCGGCGTACACGTCGGCGATGGCAACGATCTTCGCATAGGCATGAATGCCGCCGCTTCCGCGACTTCGCGGATAGCCGGTCTTGTCGAGCCGTTCATGAGCCTGGACGCCGACGTATTTCACTTCGCGAGGCAGTCCGGCAATCTTCTCAAGGTATTCCACCGTGTAAAGCGGATGCCGTCGGATTTCCGCCATCTCTTCATTGGAAAGCGGGCGCGGTGCAAATCGGATCGATTCCGGCACCTTCAGCATGCCCACGTCGGCCAACAGGCCCGCGAGGCCGATTTCGATCGTCTTTTCGCGACGCATCCCGAGTTGCGTCGCGATGTTCATGCTCAATGCCGATACATTGACACTGTGTTTGAAGAGATATTCATCCGCCGAGGTCTGAAGGCTCAGGATGGTCGGCATCAGATCGAGGTCTGATGAGACCATATCCATGAACTCGTGCACGATCTTATGCAGTCCGTCGTTCTTCGGAATTTCATTTTGCTTCAATGTCTTGCAGAATTGCTCAAGCGTGCGTCCTGCTGCATCATGCGTCTTTACGCCCCGAGTCGCCCGTTGCTCCAGGGCCGCGAGCGAAATGCGCGGCCGTTGCCCCGGCGTCAGCGGTCGGACCGGCAGTTGCGCGTCCGCCGGATTGATCTCGTTGAGAAGTCGATCGATGATCTTCTCGTCACTGGCGCGCGGCGCGACGACTTTGGTGCGTGCCGGTTCCGGACTGGTCGAGAGATACCGGATCTCACGTTCCTGCAGCAGCTTGAGGAACTCCGGGGTGATTTGCGTGCCGGCGGCCAGCAGCAACACCCCGGTCGCCGCTTCAAACAGTCCTTTGGTCAGCCGCATTCCGACACGCAGCGACGCCACGCGCACAATATCCGAACCGACGGATGCGATTGCCCCGTCAGTCGGTGGAACTTCCTGTGTCGTCCTGGTCTTTTGCGGGACTTGCATTCCCCGTCACCCTGCCTACTGGGTCCGTGGCACAGACTTTTATCGGATACTGCTGAGCGGTCCGGCCTCGTCGTCGACTGCGGCCGACCAGCGTTTCATCGGCAATTCGTCCACCGGTCGGGAGTTAACACGTCGATCGATCGATGCGAATTCTCTGCATCGGAGTTCTCAATCTACGATTTACAGGGTGATGTGGCGGGTCGCGCGTCCGCGAAGTGGACCCGTTGCTTCTTTCATTTTTCGTGAGGCTATCGGGCCTTTTGTTTCTCCCTATAATCAACGCGCCGTTGCCCGTCGGCGCGGTCGCAGCGAAAAAGAGCCCACCAATGACATGGGAATTGCATGACACAGCCCACGATCCCAATTCGCGTCGGACACTCGCCCGACCCCGATGACGCCTTCATGTTCTACGCGCTGGCCCGCGATCTGATCGATACCGGCCCTTATCGATACACCCACGAAATGGCGGATATCGAAACTCTCAATCGTCGCGCGCTGGCCGGTGAATTGGAGGTCTCCGCGATCTCGATTCATTCTTATCCCTATGTCTGTGACAAGTATGCACTGCTTGCATGTGGCTGCAGCATGGGGGACGGCTACGGACCGATGGTGATCACCCGGTCACCGATGACGCTTGGCGATCTCCGCGGCAGGATGATCGCGGTCCCGGGCGAACGAACGACCGCCTTCCTCGCACTGAATTTATGTATGGGACGCGGCGCCTTCCAGCACCGCGTTGTGATGTTCGATGATATCCCCGATGCGGTCGAACGTGGTGAAGTGGATGCAGGGCTGATCATCCATGAGGCTCAACTCACCTACGAACGCCAGGGGCTGCACAAGGTCATTGATGTCGCCCAGTGGTGGGGCGAGCAGACCGGTTTGCCGCTGCCCCTCGGAGGAAATGTCGTACTGCGGAGCCTGGGTGACAAAGCCATGCGAGATGTGGCAAAGCAGCTACGCGCTGCGATCGAATACGGACTTGAACACCGGAAGGATGCCATCGCATATGCGCTGCAATTTGGCCGCGGTCTTGACACCAGTTTGACAGACCGGTTCGTGGAAATGTATGTCAACAAGTGGACGGTGGACTACGGCGAGCGAGGCCGGCGTGCCGTGCGGGAGTTGCTCGGGCGAGCCTTCCGCGAGGGAATGGTCCCCGATCCGGGTGAGATCGAATTTATCGAGTAGCCGGCGGCATTCGCTGGATCGTATTGGAGGCTGTCGTCGCTTCCGGTGCGACGCACGGTGTCGGTTTCGATGTGGCAGGGCCCGGGTTGATCCACAAGCTGAAGAACATCATCGATCGTCTGCGAACTGTCGGTCTGCGCTGTACCATTGATTATCTTATTCAGCGAATCTCCTGGGTTCTCTATGATCGCATGCTCGGAATCCAAACCACGGGTGTCGTTCGTCTGGCCGCGCTGGGACTGTCCGGTGAGGCCCGAAGCGATTACGCCCCCATCAGTTTCGCATGCCTGCGCCGCATCCTGCGTCGCGTCTACATCCGCCCGGGACAAGATGTCTTCATCGATTACGGATCAGGGATGGGACGGGCCGTCATTGTAGCCGCGACCTATCAGTTCAAACGTGCGATTGGCGTCGAACTGAGTCCGGATCTCGCTCACGTTGCCGAGGCGAATCTTGCTCGAGCCAGGCCGCGCCTGCGATGTTCAGACGTTCAATTTGTCGTCGAGGATGCCACCCGCTTTGTTGTGCCCGACGACGTGACTGTCGCCTTCTTCTTCAATCCGTTCCGCGACGACATTCTTGCGGCGGTCATCCAGCGGATCGTCGATTCGTTGGATCGTTCCCCGCGACAGTTGACGATCGCGTTCGTTCATCCGAGCGAAGACACTGAAGCGCTGCTGAGAACCCATTCGCGATTTACCCTGCGACAGGAATACGATGATTGGTACAGCGCCGGCAGTCGCGGCAAGGTATTGATCCTGAATTCCCGCGAAACGGCCGCACCCTCGGATTAGATCATCACTGTCGCTTCGGTCGTTCCCGTAACCGCCGATCGACCTCCATGCGGATGGCCTCCGCGGTTTCCCGCGAACAGGCATTGGAAAAGTAGGTCAACGTGAAATTCAGTCGATCATGGTACCTGCAGAAAGCCGCAATGATGCCGGGTGGCGCCGCCGGCACGCCCCATGCAATCATGTTTTCCACGGTGCTGCCGCAGAGCGGTCGGTCCAGCGGATGAATGCGGTAATTGGTGAACGCCAGCGAATAGCGAGGGAAGATTCGAAACTTCCTCAGCAGCCAGGCATACACCCGAATCGGAAACCGTCCCACGAACGCCGTCGTCGCCGAATCACAATCGTCAAGCCGATCGCGCGCGTATTCGACCAGTTGTGCCGATAGGCTGGCATCAATCAAACGTGGATCGCCGACCGCCGATCGGGGAACTTCGAGCGTCGCGATGCCGATTCGGTTGCCGGGCGCATTAGGGTTTTCGTCTTGGCGAAGCACACGCCGAGGCAGCGAGATGAGGTAGCGATCCCGCAGATGAACATGGGATCTCGAAAATACCGCATCCGCGGAAGCGACGACAGCTGCGAGTTGCCACCGCGTATGCAGTAACGGCCCCGGGGCACAATGCTCAATCGCGGCCCGATCGATCGCCGTGGTTTCCTCCCGCGTCCACGAACAATGCAAGGTCTCGACCGACTTTCCGGCAGCGGCGTTTCTCATCTTCAGGCGATTGCCTTTGATGAAATTCAGCCGCTTGAGCCGCCACATTCCCCGCATCCAATCGTAAAAACCCGGGGCCGTATCGGAAATTCCTTTGCCCGCGAAGTTCGAAACGGCTGTTCCCCCGCCATCCGTCATGGTTCGGATCAACTGCTCTACGCCCGACAGGTCCATCAGATGATGAGGCCACTGCAAAACCAGGTGATGTCGTTCGTCCGCAAGTTGAAAGAGATGGAATCTGACCTGAGATGCGGCAAATGGATCGATAGGCTGCTGTGCCGCGGCGTGAAGCAACGAGCCGATGCGGTCCTCGGCAACAGCAATTCCGCGAAGGTCGTATTCGATCAGCGCGGGCGCAAATTCAGATGTCGTATGAGACGCGCTCGCGGCCGAATTCCATCGTGGCGTGCCGAACACGCGCGAGATCCGAACGGTCGTGCGGAGCGCGCGATATTGCGATGGCAGCTCGGCGATGCGGCGACGAAGCAGTTGAAAGTTGATACTGCCGGCCAATTCCAACCGGAGGAAAACGTGGTGCCCCGGCAGGCCCCTTGCTTGAAGGGCGAGCGTGCTCGCCAGAAAAAAACGATCGTACGGACCGAATTCAGAATTTTCTCCACCGGCGATCGCATCCATCTTGCGGACTCGGGCGGGCAGGCCCAAAACAGCCAACCCGCATTCCCGCCGCTCGGGTCGTCGCCGGCTGTCCAGATTTCCGATCTCAGGACGCGAGCAGGAGGTTCAGCGGATTCTCCAGAAAATTGATGATCGTCCGGCAGAACCGCGCCGCATCCGCTCCATCGATCACCCGGTGATCAAACGAGAGAAAGAGAGGCAGCATTTTGCGAATGACGATTTGCCCGTCGCGAACGACCGGCTTCTCCTGCAACTTGCCCATACCCAGAATCGCGACTTCGGGATAATTGATCATCGGCGTGGCAAATGTGCCGCCCAGGGCACCGACATTCGTCACGGTGAATGTTCCGCCGCGCATATCGTCAATCGCCAGCTTGAAGTCGCGCGCCTTCTCGGCGATCTCCTTCATCTCTTTCGAAATGGTCATCAGGCCCTTGCGATCCGCGTCCCGCAAGACGGGAACCATCAGTCCCTTCGGCGAATCGACGGCAATGCCGATGTGGACATAGTCCTTGAAGATCATTTCGCCGGCCGCATCATCGTACGATGCGTTGAAACTCGGATACTGCCGCAGCGCGCCGGCCACCGCTTTGAGCATGAACGCAGTGATCGTGAGTTTCACTCCCTGCTCTGCCATCACGCTGCCATGTTCCTTTCGGAACGATTCAAGATCGGTCACGTCGGCTTCATCGCCATGAGTCACGCGAGGCAGGGTCCACGCCCGTTGCATCTGCCGGGCGATCGTCTTGCGAATCTGGGCAACCTTCTCGCGTCGAACCGGTCCCCACTGAGAGAAATCAGGAAGTGGCTCAAAACCAACCGACGGTGCCGCAACGGACGGGACTGCATCGCCGCGAGCCGGTGTCACCGGTTGAGCCGTCGGCGCCGTGCGCGCCGGTGCGGGCGGAGCTCCTGTGCCCATCGGCCCCGCCAGCATATAACGCTCGACGTCTTCCCGAACGATGCGGCCGGCCGGTCCGGTCCCGTGCACCGCCCGCAGGTCGATCCCGTTCTCACGGGCGAATTTGCGAACCGCAGGCGCCGCGGGAATCGGTCCTTCCGCATGAGCGGGCGGAGCGGCCGTGGTCGAGGCATGAACGGGTGCCGAACGCCCTTCACCACCGACCGTCTGCGACATCAGCGCCTTTGCAACGCCCGCGGCTGGTGCGGAAGCGGCTTTGGGAGCAGGCGCTTCGGCGCTTTTGGCCGCCGGTTTGTCGGCTGAGGTTTCGCCGGCGCCGCCCACTTCGAGCAGCACCTGTCCGACCTTGACCGTATCGCCTTGCTTGACGTTCAACTTGTTGATCACGCCGGCGAATGGCACGGGCAGTTCGACAGCGGCCTTGTCCGTTTCGACCTCCATCACCATCTGATCGGCGGCGACGGTGTCGCCCTCTTTGATCATGACGTTGACGACCTGCGCCTCGTGGATGCCTTCACCAAGATCGGGGAGTTTGAATTCTTTGCCCATTGAAGTTCCTGATTTCGCCTTTCCGAACCGCGACCCGCGAGGGGTGCGGCGGGTGTCACGAATCGCGTCACATGCGATGCGGAGCCAACCCGTCCATCTTAGGTGTCAAGCCGCGCATCGCTCATCGCGGCCCAGTCGATCCGTTCGCCGCACGCGGCGAAGGACTGTCTAGTAATTTACGACTTTTCGTGCAGCCATCACGACCTTCGTCGAATCCGGCAGATACGGCCGTTCCAGATTGAAGAACGGCATGACAAGATCATAGCCGGTCACCCGCTCGATCGGCGCTTCGAGGAATTCAATCGCATCCTCGACGATTCGGGCGATGATCTCGGCCGCCGGCCCGCAATTGCGCGGCGCTTCATGAACCACGACGCAGCGACCCGTCTTCCGGACGGATGCCATGATCGTGTCAGTGTCGAGCGGCACGAGGCTGAGAAGGTCGATCAATTCGGCATCGAGCTGATGTTCGTCTCGCAATTCGTCCGCCGCCTCAATCACCGGCCGCATCGAGGCGCCGTACGAGATGATCGTCACGTCGCTACCTTCGCGGACGACCTTGGCCTTGCCGATTTCCATCGTCTCGGCGGCGTCCGGCACTTCCTCTTTGAATGCTCGGTAGCACGCCTTCGGTTCGTAGAACATGACCGGATCAGGGTCGGCAATTGCGGCCCGCAGCAGCGCTCGCGCATTTCGAGGGCCGGACGGGATCACGACCTTCAGGCCCGGCAGATGAGCCCAGATCGCTTCGCGGCTTTCACTGTGATGCTCAATCGCTCGGATACCCGCGCCATACGGCATCCGAATCACCATCGGACATGTCAGCCGTCCGCGCGTCCGGTTGCGAAAGCGCGACACATGATTCTCAACCTGATGAAATCCGTGGTAACCGAAGCCGGAGAATTGCATCTCGCAGATCGGCTTGATGCCCGTGAAACACAGGCCGACGGCCAGCCCGACGATGGCGGACTCCGCGACCGGGAAATCGATCACGCGATCCGCACCAAATTCCTTGAGCAACCCTTCGGTAATGCGAAAGACGCCTTCGTCCTGTCCGACATCCTGCCCCATGATGAGGGTCATCGGATCTTCCTGGAGCGCCTCCCGCAATGCGAGGTTCAGCGCCTTGGCCATCGTCAATTGAGCCATGTCATCAGATTCCTGGTTTGGGTTGGTTTCTCAACGCTCGTTCCGTAAACAATCGCCTGCCCGCGCTGCTCGTTGCACGCCAATCACACGTTTAATGCAGATGCTTACTGTAGCCCGCCAGGTCCTCTCGGTCACCGTCAACCGCGGACGCATCCCCGGTCGTGACCGCCAGATAGGCCTTGAACTCGTTCAACTGCCGGTCAAGGAACGCAGGGCGTTCGGCGAAGCAGTGGTCAAACGGCTCGGTGATATTCGGAACATAACGCTCCGCGCGTTCGATGCCCGCGGAAATCTCTTCCTGAATCTCCGCCTCCATTTTCTCGCGGTCCTTTTCCGATAGCACGCCCTTCGCCTTGACGTAGGTCCAGAACCGAGTGAGTGGATCCTTTGGTTTCCAGCACTCGACTTCTTCTTCGGTGCGATACTTCTTCGGATCGTCGGCAGTCGTATGGACGCCCATGCGATACGTCACCGCCTCAATTAAAGTCGGGCCGCCGCCGGCACGCGCCCGCTCGACGGCTTCGCGTGTCGCGGCGATCATCGCAAGGATATCGTTGCCGTCCGCTTGAATGCCGTTAATGCCATATGCAATGGCTTTCTGGGCGAGGGTCTTCGAAGCGGTCTGCTTCTGTCTCGGTAGCGAAATGGCCCATTGATTGTTTTGAATGATGAGAATGAGGGGCGCGCCGAAAATCGCGGCGCAGTTCATGCCCTCATGAAAGTCGCCTTCGCTCGTGCCGCCGTCACCGACAAACGTGAGCGCGACATTCTTTGTCTTTTTCAGCTTGCAGCCCCATGCGGCGCCCGCCCCGTATTGAACCTGCGATGCGACCGGCACGCAGATCGGCACATCTTTCGCACCATCGGGCGGTGTCGCGCCGGCCTCGTTTCCGCCCCACCAGAGAATCAGCTTGTCGATCGCCCAGCCGCGCCAGAGCGTGGCCGCAGGCTCACGGAACGAGGGAACGAACCAATCATCCGGTGTAATGGCGAAAACCGGTCCCAGCGACGCAGCCTCCTGCCCAAGTGCCGGACCGTAAGTGCCGATCCGTCCCTGACGCTGAAGCTTCAGCATGCGCTCGTCGTATCGGCGGGCGAGGGTCATCGCTCGGAAGAGCCTGCGAAGGTCTTCGTTGGAGATTTTGGGCTCGAGCGCCTGATCCACGTTCCCGTGTTCATCGAGGATAGAGAGGCTTTCGATCTTGTTTTCGATCTCGATCTTCTTTCGGGGCACGAAACGTCCTTTCGATCGAACGACAGCTGCACTAATACCAGGTTTGTAAGTCGAATCCGCTGGCCGGCGAAGCGCCGACGAAGGACCGCCGTCAACTGCCGGGCGGGGCGATTCTAGCCAAAACTGCTACGAGGCGAAAGCGCCCGATCCGCTCACGTCTGCAACGCCGCATCGACTGATGGATAGATCCCGAAGAGTTGCGCCAACCGCGTCGTTTCCAGTAACTTGCGGATATCCGCGGTCGGATTCACCAGCCGCATTTCCCCTTTGTGCTTGCGTGCCCGAAGATAGCCAGCAATCAAACCGCCCAGGCCGCTCGATTCGATGAAGTCGAGCTGGCTTGCGTCCACAACGATCAGCCGATGCCCCGCGCTACCCAGATCCCGCATCCGGACACCGAGCTGCGCCGACACCGTCATCGTGCAGGAGCCGCGCAGGTACGCGACCGCTGCATCGCCTCGTGTTTCCACTTCCATCGAGAACGGCGTCTCATGGATGGAAAGGTTCGTCGTGGGATTGCCGCTCATAAACAGACTTCTCGCAGGCTGCTCGACCTCGTGCTGGCCCTTTTCAGTGCGGCTTGAAACGGATCACTTGCGATTCATGACCAGTCTGACAGACTTGCCCGCAGGGCCGAATTCGACCACATCCAGATAGGCCCGCATCAGCATAATGCCGCGCCCATGAGGGCGATCAATGTTTTCCGGCAGCGTGGGGTCAGGGACCTCGTCTGGGCAGAATCCCTCGCCTTCGTCGTGAATCTCAATCTCGATTCTGTCCGGCGTGACTTCATACCGGATGCAGATTTTCTTGTTCGGATCGCCCTTGTTGCCGTGGCGATATGCGTTGGTGATCGCCTCCTCCAGGGCGAGCTTCACGGCGAATGTGCAGTTCTCGCAATACCCCTGGCTTCTGACTTCGGCCAGAATCGATTGCTCGGGCTCCTTTGCCGCCGAAAGATCGTTGGCTACGACGATTTCCTTCAATGGCTTGTTCCCCGTCAACCTTGATTCGCGTCACTCGCCCGAACCGCGGTCCAGGCGTGTCGTCATTTCTGTCCGCAACGCCCCTGCCTCAGAAACTCGCTCGCGCCTTGTCGATCGAAGGATGAATGTCAAAGAACTTGTTCAATCGGGTGATCTTGAACACTTCGTAGATCTGCGGATTGATGTCGCTGAGCTTGAGCTTGCCGCTCTTTTCCTCAACCTTTTTTCGCAGCGTAATCAGCATGCCGAGCGCCGCACTGGACAGATGCTCGACGTTCTGGAACGAAAGCAGCAGGTTACCGCCGGAGTGATTCTCAACCAGGCGCGACAACTCCTCTTGAATCTCGAGGATGGCCAATTCGTCAAGGATCTTACGATCTGAAAACTCGACGATTGAGACGCCGCTCACGTCTCGCACTTTTAACCGCGAGGTACGATCCGCCATGTGCATTCTCCGTAACTCCCGACTTCTGACGAAGTTCGGAGTCTAACACGAGAGTCTAGCCGCTTCCAAATCCGAAAACAAACACGCCGCCCCGGGCCGAGGGCACAGACCGGTGGAAATCAGGATGATTCCGGGATCCAGTAGGGTTCGGTAGGCGCCTAGGCACACGGCTGGCGAGACCCCGGCGGAATCCCCGGAATCCCGCTGCCGGTTCGCAATTGAAGTCAGGCGGTCTTGGAAATTCGCTCGAACGTGACTTCAAGGCGGTCCTTGACCAGTTGCATTGTCTTGGGCCGGTACTCGCGCTCTGGCTGGCAGCAGTCCTCGATCAATTTGACCAGCGCCGGGTCCAGTTGCTGCGACGTGGCGTCATGCCGCTCGTTGCGCCACGTGTAGACACTGACGCCGGACTTGGTCACCGCCGACGAGTTCAACTCGGTTTCGACGGTTCGACCGAAGAAAATTCGATGCATCGTCGCACCAAATCCGAAGATGTCCGTCCGCTGATCCAGTGCCTTCCGATCAACCTGCTCCTTGGCGATATAGTCCTTCGTGCCTTGGATGCGTTCCTTGCGGGTGTACATCGGGCAGGCCTGGCCGAAGTCAATAATCGTCGGCCGGCCGTTCTTGGCACAAAGGATGTTGATCGGTTTCAGGTCCGCATGGACAAATCCGCGATTGTGGAGGTCAGCCAATCCGTCCGCGACGTGCCAGAATATCTTGACCAGAAGATCCGGCGAGCAGTCTTCCGCATACTTGTCGAGCGGGATGCCGTCCACATACCCGAGAATGTTGAACGCCTCGATCGCCCGAAGCTTCCGTTTTACGATGCCATATTCGAAACTCTTGCGGAGGACCGGATGCTCATTCTGGACTCCAACCTCAAACTCATTTTTGAGCTGCCGAACCTGTGAATTGAAGTTCTCGGCATTCGCGCTGACGTACTTCTTGCAATAGAGCTTGTTATCCCGGACATCGCGCATGAGCGACACCTTGGTACCGGCTCCGGTCCCCAGTTCCCTGACGAACATTAGCGATTCGAGGCGTTTGGACACAAGTTCCCCGTCTGACAGAATTCCCAGGCCGGTTTCGCTAGACAGACCTTTCCGCGCGAAAGAGACCCGGAGCCTCACTCTGAACAGCAATTACCGAACCATCCGCCAATGTACATCGGCCATCTGAGCGGTGGATGGATTCAAACGAATGGCCCCGCAAGAATGGCAGACAGCGCCATCCCGTGGCTCAATACCGGTACTTCAGGCGATTTTGGCCGCGCGGCGCTATCCCGAACCCTGCGCAAAGTACGATAACGCGTATCAAGAAGGGGGGAGGTCGAGGAGGAACGACTCGTCAGAGGGTAATAAAATCCGCTTTAGGAAATATTGCTTTTCAGAATGCTCGAGCCGCATCCACTCCATTCAAGCTCTTCCCACCTGTTCAGTGGAGTATAATCAAATCCCAACTGTCTTTCCACCCGATCAGGCCCGGCCCGTGGCATGAGGATGGCAGTCGCAACGCGCAACGGTTTGGGGACGTTTACTGATCTCCGCTCGATTTCGCCCACATGCGGGGTTGGGCATTCTGCAACCACTGGCGATCCGTTGGCTGGGCGATATTACCCACTTCGAAGCCTCCGCTGCCGAACCACCGCATCATTAAAGGAGTTACGTCAATGGCACTGTGAGTGCCACAGGACTCTCGCCTCGCGATCGAGCCAAGGCTGCGGCCGGCCATTGGGCGGGTGTACGATGAGAGAAGCCATTGCAAATCCTGATCGGGATTCACAGAGCTGGGCAGGTGTCATGAATCGATTCTGGAGGAATCTTCGGATGTTCGGAAAGAACTGCTGGGCCGCCCTGCACCGTCATCACGACCAGGCCCCAGCATGTTCCTGCTACGACGCGGAATAATAAGGTGGCTTGGTGGGGGGCGGATCTAGGCGCCGGCGTGGTGGTCAAACTCATCGCCGCGGAAGGTTGAGCCTAGATACGTGTCCCGAACGAGCTTGTCGTTGATCAGCGACCGGGGCGTGCCCTCGCGCAGCACCTTCCCTTCGTGAATGATGTAGCTGCGGTCCGTGACCTCCAGGGTCTGCCGAACGTTGTGATCCGTGATCAAAAACGAAATACCCATTTTGCCCCGAAGGTGCAGAATCTCGCGCTGCAAATCCTGAACGGCGATCGGGTCCACGCCGCTAAACGGCTCGTCCAGCAGGATGATCGCCGGTTGGGTCACCAATGCTCGAGCGATTTCGAGCTTCCGGCGCTCGCCACCGGAAAGCGTTCTCGCTTCCTGCCTGGCATTTCTTAACAGGCCGAACTGTTCCATCAGGTCGTGAGCGCGCTTCCGGCGTTCCGCCAGGCTCAGTCCCGGCATCAATTCGAGAATTGCGAGCAGATTCTTCTCGACCGTCAGGCGCACGAAGACACTGCTCTCCTGCGAGAGATAGCCGATCCCCTTCTGAGTCCGCTTGTACATCGGGAGCTTGGTGATTTCCTGATCGTTGAAGAGCACGGTGCCGGCGTCCGGCTTCACAATGCCAACGGTCATTCGGAAACTGGTCGTCTTGCCGGCTCCGTTGCGACCGAGCAAGCCAACGATCTCGCCCCGGTCGACGTGAAAATTAACGTCCTTTACGACCGTGCGGCCGCTGTACGCCTTAAGGAGGTTCTTTGCTTCGAGGAGTCGGGTCACATCGGTTCCTATCGGGGAGCGATTCTGTCGGGTCGGACAGATGTTAACAACCTGTCAAATTGGGTGGCTCCTCGGGGCTCGCCGACCATGTGCGACCCATGCGGGTTCGGCTGTCGGCGAAACGATGGATCCATCATAAACCCGATGTTCTGCATCGCCTAGCGTGTTGTATCTTGTGAATTTGGCTGGCATTAAGATTCAGCTGTGATTTGTGGCCTTCGGAGGGGTCTCGCGCAGTTCTTGCGCGAAAGACGTTCGGGAGGTCGCAGACATTCCATGCCTCTGATTTACTCGGTGTCACCCATGTGGTTTGTGCATAAGTTGTTTGTGATTTACAGCCCGAGCTGCCTGTTGGCCGCTCGTTTCCTTAGGCCTGACAGAAACTTGTTGGCATTGATGGAGCCGGCAGTGTTCACCGCCGCATTCAGCGAATCATGCGCATGCGCCCGACATTCGGAATCACCGCCATGCTGTTCTTCGAGAACCGCAGACCGCTCGGCCAGTAAACAAAAAATGCCTGGCCGATCAACTGGTCGCCGGGGACGGTGCCGTATCGGTACTCATTGGGTGGCTTTCGTTCGCGAAGCAGCTCACAAACGTCGGTCCACAATCGCGAGTCTTTGCTTTGCGGACTGTTGTCGCCGCAGCAGAAAAAATCCTGCGGTGATTCGCGAAGCAGGATCGGATTCAGCGCAGTGCCCCAGCCGGGCGCTCCATTGAAGATGCTGTGCTCAACAAACCGGTCCGAACGATAGTACACATCGCGTTGCACCTTCAGATGGCGGATCTCCACCGACATCAGTTTCACGCCGATCGCGATTTGCGCATCCTGTCCGTGCCCGTCTTCGTACTTGGATTTCAGAACGTCTTCAAGATTCGGGTGGTACTGGGCATCGTCGGTCGCGAGAACTTCATCGCCATTGACTCGAAGTGCGATTCGGTAATCCAGATTCTCGAACTCGATTTCGATCGGCTTCCTGGATGCCAGTTGGGCGATTTTCGTTTTTCTGATCTCTTCCCAGAAACCGCCACGAATGGAGTCGTTGAATCGTTCGAGCCGAACCGTGCCGTCCGACGCGAGGTGCGCTTGAAACCGATCCCTGCCCTTGGCCAGCATGAGGGACAACTCTCCTTCACTGCCGTCTGGAAACAGCACGAAACTCAGGAGTACATCGCCGACTGCGCGGGCCGGGGTCGAATTCCGGGAATTCGGTTCGTAGTTGGTGTTGTTGTATCCGTACTCGTCCTCGATTCTCGCCCCGGTCAGGTCAATCCAGTGCAACTGCGTATCGGTCGGCTTGAAAGTGACCAGTGGCGTGCGGGTACTCCACGCCAGCGCTGATCCGGGGTCTCGCTCGATCCATCGCGGTGGGTCGTAATATCTTGCCATTCGATTCCGCTCAAACGTGTGCGGGACAAAATCGTGGTCATAGTGAAGCATCCAGAGGCTGTCCTGCGCGACGCGCGGCTTTCGCTGGATCTTCATCACCCTCGCCAACCGCTTCATTTGCTCGTCGGTGAGCCGTGCTTCAAGCGGATCGCCTGGGGGAGGGCCGTCGAGCGCTTTGACGATATCGTCGGGGACCGACTTGATCGGCGCGGCGAAGACGTCGCCGTTGATGATCTGAAGCACCTCTCCCGGAAGTCCCAGCAGTCGTTTGATGAAATTGACCTCGCCGTCCTGTGGGTTCTTGAACACCACGACATCCCACCGCTTGGGGCCGAGCCAGGGGCCGCCCAAGTCGTACGGCCATTTCAATACCAGTATCCGGTCGCCTGAGTCGGGAACGACCTGGTTGCTGCGGACATTCAGCTCGGAATTGCCTTCGCCATCCCACGAACAGTTGGGGCATCTGACCGAAAACGATCGAATCTCTCCGCGATCCGTGAAGAGCGTGCCGTAGTCGCGAACCTCCGGACTGGGAATGGGCTCGCGAATGCCGTATGCAAAGGAATATGAACAGTTCGCGCAGCGATGCTGACCGTGCATCCCGAACAGGGACGGAGCCATCGAGCCCGTCGGGATCACGAACGCCTCGACGATGAACGCACGAAAGACAAACGCGAGGATAAACGCCACGACGATTGAATCAATCGTGTCTCGAATGCTGTCGGTCACGATGGCCGGAGCGCCCGGGGTTGATCCCGGCCCCGCGGCCGGCGAATCTGGGTGTTGCAATGGATGTCGATTCATCGTTGATTATTCCAACGCAGTCAAATGGCCTGCTTTTCGGGACGATAATCGTCACTTAAGGTTCGGTCAAAAGCGCTGCTCGTTGCGAGAAGTGTCTGCACTGTCTATGCACGCGATACGTCGGCTGGACATCATCTTGAATCCCATCAGCGGCCGTCGACGGATGCGACGATTCGCCGCTGCATTTGTCCAGCGACTCGAACGCACGTTCAAGTCGGTACGACTTTTTGAAACGCGCGGGCGCGGCGATGCGGCCGCCCTCGCGGCGCGGTCCACGGCCGAGCCGGCGGAGACGAGGGCGGATGTCCTGGTGGTGGTCGGCGGCGATGGAACCGTGCGCGAGGCGGCGGACGGGCTGATTTCCGGTTCCTTCCGGCCGATCGACGATCGGGAAATCAAGGATGTCGGACCACCGATTCTGATTGTCCCATGCGGAACGGAGAATGTGCTCGCGAAGTATTTCGGGCTCGCGCCGGACGAGGACCTGCTGCTTGATGCGATGCAATCGGGCCGCCTTCACGCGCTGAACGTTTCGCTCTGCAATCAGCATCGCTTCCTCTTTGTCGCGGGTGTCGGATTCGATTCGGAGATTGTCCGTCGCGTTGAAGTCGCGCGGCGTGGCCACTCGTCCTATTTTAGCTATGTGCGGCCGGTTCTCCAGACGCTGTGGAACCACGATCCGGCAACGATTCGCGTTGATATTGACGGAATCCGTGTCTTTGAGGGGCGCGGGCTATTCCTCGCCGGAAACATCTCACGCTACGCGCTCGGGCTTGAGATATTTGAACGAGCCGATCCGGGCGATGGGCTGCTGGACGTCGTGATACTCGCATATCGACGACAATTCGGACTCCTCTGGCACGCGCTGCGCATGCTGTCCAATCAACATGTCGGCGCGACGGGAGTATACTATGGTCAGGGCAGGGCGATCCGGGTCGAATCGGATCGGACCGAGCCGCTGCAACTCGATGGCGATCTGGCGGGTGCGACCCCGATTGAGATCACGGTCCTTCGCCAACGCGTTCAGTTCCTGACGCGCCAATGATGTCAAAGGACGATGAACGCGACGGGCGATATTGAGATGATCGAAAATCGCCCGCGCGTCAATATCCGGAACTTGCATGGAAAGAGCCCGCTGATGAAGCCGACCAGACCGATTGAAGCCGAGGATTCCGCGCGACCCGCTGGACGCCGCTCATCGCGGAGACATCGAGATTCAAGGACGCTGCGGACATGCGGATGGCTCCTTATCGTCGCAGCGGTACCACTGGTGCCGCCGATCGCCGGGATACTTGCCGAAGACACCGGACCCACGACCCAGCCGATGACCACGACCCGGCCTGCGGCCTCTACCACTCAGCCTGCGGTCGCGACCCCGACCCCTGGCGACGCGGTCGATTCCGGTCGTGTGGACGAACTCGACTTGATATTTCTCGCCAATAGCGCGCGTTCCGCGTTTCGCGCAAAGGCCGCGGGCGCGCCGGATCAGCGCGCTCGGTTCCATCCAGAAACGCTCAAGGGCAAAAAGGGCATCATTCATCTCGTCCTTCGCAGCGATGGCGCGGTAAAGGCGGAGGCCGAGACGACCTCGATGGACATCGTGGATGCCGCCATATCCGCTGGGACCCTTCTGGCCACGGCTGCCATTGAAAAAGGCGCTGCGCTGACCGACAAGGGTGATGATTTCGGCATTGAGCTGGAATGGCTTGAAGCTCCCGAGACGCTCACGGTCCCGTCGTATGATCAGGGTGGCGTCTGGACCGAATCACTGCTGCATTCATTCGAACCGGCGGTCGAAGGCATTGGCGTCGAGTTCCGCGGCAAGCGCGCTTTGACCCGCCCGAGCCAGGTGGTCACGCTGGGATACACGCCGGATTTGGCTCTCGCGGCCTGCGAAAATGCCATTGGCCTGAAAAACATTCACAAGATTCGATTCGAGAGAGAGATAAGGTACTTTAGATTCCGATGTCATCACGTATGGCAGGCGAATTCCGCCGCCAGACCGGTTGAACTGAGACGCGGCGATCGGCTGATACCCGCATCTGCGGTGACGCGCGAAAATCTTGACGCGGCGATCGCGCGCGTAGGGCAGTATCTGCTCTACCGGCAGAATTCCAATGGCGAGTTTTCGCACGCTTACATCCCGTTCAACGGAACTTACACCCTCGGAAATGCCGCCCGCGTGCAATTGCGAGCGCTCGATGGGCTGGCCGCGTATGCAGTTCGTGAGAAGGATGCGGACGTCACCGCGCGGCTTTCGCGCGGCATTGCGGCATTCACCCCCTACCTCGAGCCGGTAGTAATCGCCGAATCGCGGCAGGACGGCTCTGTTGAGCAGAAACAGGTGGGTGTGGTGCTCGCGCCGCCAGGCCATTCCGGTGTTCTGGAAATCACCGCCAGGCTTCTATTGGCCATGAAGTTGTCACGAAATGCGGGTGACTATGACGAAGACTGCGCGCGTTTCGTGAATGCCATACTCGCGGCCCAGACCGAAGCAGGATATTTCGCGATTGCGGTCAACAATGAGGCCGAGGTGTCCGCTGATGCCGCACAAGTGTTAAATGATGCGGATTCCTGTACGGCGCTGGCGGCCCTCGCGGGAATCAATGCGATGTCCGAGGATGTTCGGATCACGAAATCAATTGAATCGGCAGTTCGTTATTACAGCGATCGATTCCAGGCGAGGTTTGAGCCGACGGCGGCTGCCGCTTTGCTGCAGGCCTTGTGCTTACATTATGCAAGATCGAATGATGCGCGTATCAGTGACATGGCGTTTGATCTGGCGGATCGTCTGGCCGCACTTCAGTTGACCGACAGGAACTGCCCCTATGAAGAATTGCACGGAGCGATCAACGTCCGGCGTGCGGGTGAAGTGGGGGCCGATACGTCCATCTACCTTGCGTCCCTGGCCGATGCGCTGGAACTCGCGGAGCGCGTCGGAGATTCCGCTCGCATCGAAGGTTATCGATCGGCGGTTTCGGCAGCGGCCCGTTTCGTTATGCAGCTTGAGTTTCGCGACGACGGTGCATTCTATGTTCGAAGTCGACGCGATGTTCTGGGCGGCATCCGTGCGGCGTTGTGGGATGGCCGGCTGCGCATCGATCATACCGGACTGGGTCTGCTCGGGCTGATTCGGGCTCGCGACGTGCTGAATCAAACGGCAGGCCGCTAATGCGACACGCCGGAGCAGGTTGCCAGGATGGCGACCTCTGACCGACGCCTCTGAATTTGCCTGATTCTGCGCGTCGTGCAGCGTTCGGCAGAACTCGCGGGCGCAGGAAAAATTCCTCGGCGGATCAACTCGCGGTATTGGATCGAATTCTCAGGGCTGTAAATCAGTCCACCCGCCAAAACGGCCTCTTCGTCCTAGAAAAAAGCGCTCGGTTCTTCGCGCACAACTCGCCGATACTCACAAAGTCACGCATGAATGGGTGCGAGTGGCGGCAGAATACGCCGGTTGGGGCGTGGTCGGCAGACTGGCGCGGCGGCGAGTGTGACCGCTGACGCGCCAAATCGGCAGGTTGGGCAGCGAGCTGATGGAAGCGGTGAGACTCAAGCCGATTCGAGGAACACTGGCGGGCCGGTGGCAAACACCGGTTTTTCTCGCCGGCGTCGTCGTCTTTGGATCCGCGATCTATCGCATGTCGCTGAGCCATCAAACGCTCAGTTTCGAAGATGAGTTGCAGCGTGTTGAGACGCTTCGGCGGGCGGGGGCCCTCACTCGCCTGAATGCATACCTCATTTATCTGATGAGGGATGTCGAGCGGCCGGCATCGGAGCGTGCGGAGCTTCACCGTCGGATGGTGGACGCCGTGCACCTCGCGGAGTCGCGATTCGAGACCCATCGGCCTCAGAACATTGAATCCATAATCACGAATTTCGACCGTGCCGCGGCGCTCGGCTCGACGATGAGCGGCGACGACTGGATTGCTCTGGCGGATGCGTACTTCTGGTCGAATCAGCCGGAAGAAGGAATACGTTCGCTGCGACAGGGCCTGCGTGCTGGTGCGTCGCGATCGGATGCCGTGCGTCGCCGACTGGTGGAGCATGCGGTCGCATCGAACGCGGACGCATTCGACGACTCGCTGGATGATATCGACGCGATCATTGAAGACGCCAGGTCCAGCCCCGGAAACTACCTCTGGGCGGTCGGATTGCGCGTCAGATGGTATCTGAGAAAAGGCGAATCGGCGTCGGCGCTGTCCGTGGTTGATGATGCCCGGCTGCGACTGAATGGCACGCCGGAACTTCCGATGCTTCGCTATTACGAAGCACTGTGTCTGAAGCGTCTCGATCGGACGGACGAGGCGGAGGCGATTGCCAGATCACTGCGTGATTCGGTGGAGACACTTGACGAACTGTGGGGCCGCACGGGCTGGCTTCTGGGCGAGATTGAACTGGATGGGGGTCGGCCTGATTCCGCGCTGGCTCTGTTCGAGGACGTCGGGCGGGCCTATGAGTTCGGTCCGTTGCGTGATGGGTGCGACATGGGTCGTGCCGAAGCGTTTGTCGCGTTGAACCAGCCTGAACGCGCGTTGGAGGCTTTTGCGGAGCTGCGCGACGGCCTGCCAATGTCCGGGTGGCATGAATTTGTTGACCGTGACGCGCTGCGTATGCGGCTGACGACGGTCGCTCGCAGCCTGTCGGTCTCCGGCCAACACGAACTCGGCGTCCAGTATCTGGAACTGGCGATTTCGTTGGTGCCTGCCGGTGAGGACGAGCTGCGGTCTCAGTATCTGGGGCAGATTGCTCTGGGTCTGCGTTCGGCGGCGCGGTCAATCGATCTTGTCAGCGCCGGCGAATTCGATCGGGAGCGATATCGCCTGTTGCATCTGCGGGCGGCCGAAGTGTCGCTGGCGATGGGTCGGCTGGTCAATCTGGACAACGGGCGAGCGGCTGAGGCGATGGAGGCTGCCGCCGACGATCTGGATCGGAGTGGCGAGATCGATCGCATGATGAAGGTGCTCGAATCATTCACGGCGCGCTTCACAAATGAGCAGGTCGGGTCAGTCCGTGCTCGCGTCATGATGCGCCTGGCTCGAACCTATCAAGCGAAGGGTCGTTATCACGACGCGGCGGCGGAGTATCAAAGCGTGATTTCGGAGTATCCGCGTCAGCCGGAGGCGCTCGACGCAATGGTTCCGCTGGCCGAGTGTCAGCTTCGACTGGGTGGCGAAGCCGCGTCGCGCGGAGAAGCGCTGCTGGTTGATATTGTAGACGACCGCGGCCGCGATGTGCTGTTCACGCCGACTGCGCGAGAGTATCGGGACGCGCTGGTGCTGCTGTGTGAGCATTACGTGATACCCGAGATGTCGCCGGACACCGCGGTCAGCGAAGGCACGCAGGACGAGGAAGCGCGTCTGGCAATGGGGATAACCCGTCTCGAGGACGTGCTTTCCCTGTACCCGGACGATGAGCTTGCCGGGCGCATGACATTTCTCTTGGCCGAGGCTTATCGACGCAGCGCGTCGCTGCTTTCGGCGCGGTCCACGCCGGCCGATGCGGCCGCCCGGCGAGAGGTGGATCGGCGGCTTCGATTCGCGCACCAGCGCTATTCAGAGGTGAAGCGCCGTCTGGCGCGACTGGACTCCGGCGAATTGACGGCGCTGGATGCAACGTATCTTCGCGCGGCCTATCTGTATCTTGGGGATTGCCTGTTTGATCTCAACGACTTCGAGCGGGCGGTGGAGGCGTATCGCGAGACGGCGTGGCGGTATGAGAACGAGCCGGCTGCCGTTGCGGCGATGATGCAGGTCGTGAACTGCTATTTTCGCATGGGCCGCGGTGAAGAGGCACGAGCGGCGCTGGCGCGGATGAAGTGGCTGCTGAAGAAAATTCCGCCGGAAGCATTCGATGGCGTCACCGGCATGTCACCAAAGGGCTACTGGGAAGACATGGTGATGCGCCTGGAGCGTTCCGAAATCAGCTGATAGTGGGCTTCATGCTTCAAAGTCGATTGGATGATGCGGACATGGAAGAGTTGAACGAAGGGCGATTGGTGGAACTGTTGCGTCATCAGCAGGTGCTGTTCAGGCGATTGCGGCAATTGGCCGACCGGCAGCGCGCCCTGGTCACGCAGGACGATGTGTCGTCGTTGGTTGATCTGCTTGTGGAGCGGCAGCGGCTGGTGGACGGTCTGGTCGGCCTGAGCGGAAAGCTTGCGCCGTTTCGGGCCCAATGGTCTGAAATCTACTCCGGCCTGTCGGAGGAGAGTCGCCGCGAGGTGGCCGCCATGCTGGAAGAGGCGAACCAGTCCTTCGGCGCGCTGATCAGCAGCGACAGCCGCGATAGTGCCACGTTGACTGCACGAAAGCAGGGGATGGCCGCGGAGCTGGAGAGTTATCATGCGGTCGGTCGCGCGAGTGCGGCGTATGCCGCGGCCGCGTCGACCGGCATGGCGAGTGCGACGGAGGCAAGGGCCTGATGCTGTCCGCAACCACGGAACCGATGCTCCGATCAGACTCGTCGTCCTCGAGCGCGCCCGGCGGATCGTTGGCGGACGCCTCCCATGTGCTACCCGAACGGGAGCGCGAGCTTGGTGCGATCCTGAAGGCCTACAGCGACGTGACCGAACGGCTGAAGGTGGCGCACGAGCGACTGAATGACGAAGTCTCTCGGCTTCGCGAGGAACTCCGGCGAAAGAACGAGGAACTGCGTCGTCGTGACCGATTGGCGGCACTGGGTGAGATGGCCGCAGGTCTGGCGCACGAGATTCGCAATCCATTGGGCGGCATTGCGCTGTATTCATCGATGCTGGAAAGAGAGCTTGCGGGACAGGAACGGGCGAGGCAGGCGGCGACACGCATCTCAAGCGGGGTGCGCACTCTGGATCGGCTGGTATCTGACATTCTGGATTTCGCCCAGGAAGATCACGTTGAGAAGACACTGTGCCGGGTGGGCGACATCCTGGAAGCGGTCGAGGATAGCCTTGCTCCGTGGGCCGACCAGCTTGGAGCAAAGGTGCATATCGAGGAATCCGCCCGGAACGTCGCGGTCAGATGTGATGCCGGAAAGATGCGCCAGGTGCTCCTGAATCTGATGCTGAACGGCCTTCAGGCGTCGGGCTCCGGCGGGTGGGTTCGCCTGAGTGCTTCGCGGACAGAGGCGGATGGCGCGGATGCGAGCGGAACCTGTCTTGAGATTGTCGATGGCGGGCCGGGCATACCGCCCGCCATGCTCGATCGCATTTTCAACCCATTCTTCACGACGAAGTCCGAGGGAACAGGACTGGGATTGGCGATCGTGCATCGAATCGTTGAGGCGCATGGCGGCACGATTCGAGCAATGAATGTCGCCGAGGGGGGCGCAAAATTTGCCGTAACGCTGCCGGACTGATGAATCCGGCGAATAAGGTTGTTTCAAAGGGCTCTCGGAATGGATGCCGTGAGCAAGATTGATAAAGGGAACGGTCGTCAATTCGAAACTGAACCAGCGGACCGTAGGGTCTCGCACCACTGATTGGAGGAATCGACATTATGCCGCGCGTTTGCATTATCGATGACAAGGACGTCATGCGAGACTCGTTGACGGACATTCTACGAAGCAGGGGGCACGAGGTTCGGTCATTCTCCGATCCGCATCAGGCGCTGACCGAAGTCAATCCGACCGAGACAGAGGTGATCATCTGCGATCTTCGGATGCCGGGCATTGACGGGATCGAGCTGCTTCGCTCCTGGCGGGCGCGGGGCATGGAGACGCCGTTTGTTCTCATGACCGCCTATGCAAGCGTTCCGACCGCTGTCGAGGCGATGAAGCTCGGCGCGTTCGACTACATTCAGAAGCCATTTGACGGCGACCAGATCGAACTGGTTGTGCAGCGGGCGGCCATGATGGGACGCCTCCAGGGAGAAAACGAGGCGCTCCGCGAGACGATTCGTGATATCTCCGGCGAATGGAAATTGATGGGATCGAGCCGGGCGATGCGCAACGTCCGGTTGCAGATTGAACGGGTCGCCAAGAGCCAGGCGACGGTGCTGCTGCAAGGTGAGAGCGGAACGGGCAAGGAACTCGTCGCGCGAGCGATTCATGAGACGTCGCCGCGGGCGAACGGACCGCTGCTTTGTGTCAATTGCGCGTCACTTTCGAGCGCGATGCTGGAAAGTGAGTTGTTCGGGCACGAGCAGGGCGCTTTTCCAGGCGCCGAGAAGGCCAGAAAAGGCCGGTTCGAACTGGCGCAGGGCGGCACGCTTGTGCTGGATGAAATCAGCGAAGTGTCGTTGCCGGTTCAGGCGAAGCTGCTTCGCGTACTGCAGGAGCGCGAGTACGAGCGGCTGGGAAGCAACGTGACGCGCAAGGCGGATGTCCGCGTGATCGCGACGACCAATCGCGATCTGTCGGAGTGGGTGGCACGCCGGCGATTCCGGGAGGATCTGTTCTTCCGCATCAGCGTGTTGCCGATCGTGATTCCGCCGCTCAAGGATCGGCGGGAAGACGTACCGGAACTTGTTGAGCACTTCATGCGCCAGATTGCCCGGCGCGAAGGCGGTGAACCGCGGCAGGTGACCGGCCGCGTGATCTCGATGCTGCAGAATTATCATTGGCCGGGCAATGTTCGCGAGTTGCAGAATATCTGCGAACGCGCGGCGGTGCTGTGTCAGGAACATCAGATCGACGCGCCGCTGATTGAGCCGTGGCTGGCGACCCCCGAGGTCAAGGCGGAAACGCTGACTCGACAGGGTCGTCCGGGCTTCCTGATGGAAGACATGGAGCGAGCGCTGATTGAACAGACGCTGGTGAAGTTCAGTGGTCATCGTGAGAAGACGGCGAAAATGCTGGGCATTGGTGTTCGGACGCTTGGGATGAAGTTGAAGAAGTGGCGCGAGGATGCGGCGGCGGCCGCGGCAAGCGCTGCGGCTGCGAACGCCGCGAACACGGCGACGATCGCGGCGTCGAGTCCGGCGGTCGGCGTTCAACCGGGCATGGCGGCGGGTGCTTCGAACCAGCGACTGGCCGGTTGACGGCGGGACAATCGCCGAACCCGGACAGTCTCGTTCGCGTCGGGAATCGGGTCGGAAGTCCACGGATTGCGAATCGTGGGAATCCGGCTTGGCGGGTTGGCGCAGGAATTGCGCTGTCGCGTCCCTTTCGTGGGGCGTGATGCGCGAAGATCGCGCAGACTTGTGTCGCAAAATGCAGGAAGGTGCATCATGTTCATGGATGATGTTTCAAATGCCGGCGCGATTCCGATGCTTGAAAAGGTGCTTGCCTTTACCGAGGCTCGCAACAGGATGTTGGCGGAGAATATCGCGAATGTCACGACGCCGGGATATCGCGCGAAGCAACTCGATGTGCATGGCTTTCAGTCCGCATTGCGCGAGGCGTTTGACAAGCGAGCGGCCGCGGGCGGACGGGTCGATGTCCGGTCGGGAGAGCAGATCTCGACGGATTCGGGCGGCCGTTTGAGGGTGAATCCGACGCAGGAGCCGGCGGAGAATCTGCTGTTTCATGACGGCACGAATGCGCGGATTGAGCGAGAGATGGCGAATCTGGCCGAGAACGCGATGATGCATCAGGCGGCGACGGAGTTGACAAGGGTCTACTTTGACGGATTGAAGAAGGCGATCAGCGGTCGCGTGGTGTAAGGCGTCCGGACGCTGATCTTGAATGACGTTGCAGGTCGCAAATGTTTGGATCGCTCGATATCAGCACGTCAGGGTTGGTTGCGCAGCGGGCGCAGCTGGACACGATCGCGGGTAATGTCGCAAATTCGCAGACGACCCGGCGGCTGGACGGCGTTCCGGGGCCTTTTCTGCGGCGCGTGGCGCTTCTGGCGGCCGGCAGCGATTCGGGCGGTCCGGGTGTGCGCGTGACGGGCGTGGTGGAGGATCGTCGGACGCTCCCGCGGCCGGTGAAGGATCCGGGGCATCCAGATGCCGATGAGAATGGGATTGTCTATTACCCGAACGTCGATCCGGCGACGGAGATGATTAACGCGATGGTTGCGGCCAGAGCGTATGAAGCGAATGTGACGGCGATGGAAGCGACCAAGTCGATCATCGCGGGTTCATTGCGGATACTGGCGTGATGGGAATGTGAACGCTGTCGGGATTTGTTGGACAGGATTGAATCTTGCGGGCGTCGGGATCAGGAGGATCTGCGGCGTCGTTGCAGTGTTGCTGGGTGAATCTGATGAGCGATCCGTTGATGGGATTGGGTGCGATTGAGGCGCTTCGCGGCGTATCGTTTCCGGACACAACGTCGACAAGTCCGGCAGGGTCCAGCGCGCCGGTTGAGGGCAAGGACTTCAAGTCCTTTCTCATGGAGAGTCTTGAGAAGGTGAGCCGGCTCCAACAGGATGCCGACGCCGGCGTTCAAAAACTGCTGACCGGCGAGACAGACAATGTGGCAGAGGTGTTCACCGCCAGCCGAAAGGCGGGCATCGCATTTGATTTGTTGATGGAAATCCGTAATAAGTTGATGGATGCCTACGGCGAAGTGAAACAGATGCGCGTTTAGGATCGTTGTTCGCCGATTCTCGGAACCGTCGGTTGATGGCTTCGGACGGCGCTTGAACGCATGGCATTGACTTGACAGAATGGCGTCGGCATGGAGGCCGTCGCGGACACATCGATTGGCGTTGCAATCTATCGTGATGGAGTACGATGGACGCGCTCAGGGCACAACTTCGATATATCTTTGATCAGTTGCGGACGCTCTCCGTGTCCGGACGCATTGCGATCGGCCTGCTGCTGGTTGTGCTGCTCGCAGGCATGGTTCAACTGATGAATTGGGCCGGCCGGCCGGAATGGCGGCCGCTGCTCGATCAGCCGTTCACGTCGACTCAGATCCAGCGAGTGCAAAGCGAACTGGCCGTCGCGGGCGCGGCAACGCGCGTGGAAGGCGATCGAATCCTGATTCGTGGCGACGATGCGGACCGCCAGCGTTATATGGCGGTTCTGGCTCAGCGCGGGGCGCTCCCTCGTGATACGAGCCTTGGCTACGAGGCGATCATCAAAGGCTCGAATGTTTTCATCAGCAATCAGGAAGCGCGATGGCGTCAGAGTCGTGGTCTTGAGGCGGAGCTTGCCGGGGTGCTTCGCAAATTCCAGGGTGTCAGGGATGCCAACGTTCTGATTCAGGTTCCGGAAAAACGTCCGCTGGGTTCGCGTGCGAAGTCGGCCGCGAGCGCGAGCGTGAATGTGACACTCGAAGAAGGCGATGTGCTGGATCAGAAGCGCATCGACGCGGTCGCCAATCTCGTGGCGGGCGCGGTGGAGGGCTTGTCTCCGACGGATGTGAACATCACGGACGGCACGCAGATCTACCGTGCGCGCGATCCGCGCAAGGGCATCGCGAGCGATCTACTGGAAAAGCAGCGGATGGAGGAAGATCATTACACGAAGATGATCTACAACCAGTTTGCCTATGTGTCGGGACTGGTGGCCCATGTGCGTGTGAAGCTGCGCGACGTTGACGAAGTGACGGATGACAAAGTGCTCGGCAAGCCGGAGCCCATCCGCGAGATGGAGGATTCGGAGGAGTCGTCGAGCGGATCGTCGTCGGCGGCGCCGGGGGTCCTGGCGAACCAGAATCGATCGATCAATGACAGCAGTCCGGGCAACACGACCACGCGCACCAAATCCACGATTGAATACAGCGAAAACGTCAACACACGGGTCACGCGAACGAACAAACCGGCCGGATTCCTGGATACGCTGAGCGCGTCGATCAACGTGCCGCATACCTGGCTTGAGGGGGTGTATCGACGCCAGAAGGGTCTTGATGACGACAAGCCGGTGGAGTTTTCCGAGCTTCAAAAAACCGCGGACATCGAATTGAAGCGGATTGAGGATCAGGCGCGGACGCTGCTGCTCGTGGACAACGCGGACTCGGGTGAGTTCAAGCGCGTGGTGGTGGACTGGTATTACAGTCTGCCGCCGGCGCCGGTTGGCGGACAGGTCGCGCTGGCGGGATCGACGGATTATGTCTTGATGCTTCGCGACTTCGGCCCTCAGATCGGGCTGGGTGTCCTGGTTCTGGTGAGTCTGTACTTCGTCATGCGGATCGCGTCGAAGGCACAGGCGTCGGTGATGGCGGCCAAGGCGGCCGGCGCGGGCGGGGCGATGGGAGTCGGCGGCGTCGAGGAAGTGCCGCTGGGCGGCGGTCCGGTGACGGTGGGCCAGGCTGAAGGCATGCAGAGCGCAATGATCGGGCATGAGGTGGACGCCGGTTTGGTTCGCACACAGCAGATTGTGCAGCAAATTTCGGATCTGGTGGCGGAGGACGCGGAATCAGCGGCTGGCATCTTGCAGACATGGCTGGCGGAAGATAAGTAGCCGGCGAAAGCGATCAGATTCTCGATTGCGTGAACGGGATGCCCGTTCCGAGGCAGTCGGTCGGCGGAAGAGGGAACAATGGCGGCGAGCACGAAAAGCAGTCAGAAATCCGACGGCGAAGCCAAAATGAGCGGCGCGCGGAAGACGGCCATACTGCTTGTCAGCCTGGAGCGCAACACGGCGGCGCGCATCCTGGCGAAGCTGGATCCCAATGTGGTGGAAAATGTCACCCGCGAGATCGCACATCTGAAGCTGGTGACGCCGGAAGAGCGGCAGAAGGTGGTCGAGGAGTTTCACGGGCTGGCGCTGGCGCAATCATTCATGGAAACGGGCGGGTTGAGCTATGCGAAGGCGCTGCTGGCCCAGAGCCTGCCGCCGGATTCGGCCGAGAAGATCATCGAGCAGATTGAAAGGCAGTTCTACTCCAAGCCCTTCAACTTCCTTCAAAAGGCGGAAACGGAGAGTCTGCTGACGTTTATTGTTGATGAGCACCCGCAGACGATCGCGCTGATTCTCGCACACCTGCCGCCCCAGAAGGCGAGTGAAATTCTCGGGGGCCTCTCCGATGAAAAGAAGGTGGAGGTTGTCAGTCGCATCTCGCACATGGAACAGACAAGCCCCGAAGTGATCAAGGAAGTGGAAAACAGCCTGGAACAACGGCTGGCCGGCCTGATGGGCGACGGCCTTCAGCGCGTGGGGGGTGTGGAGTCCGTCGCTGAGATTCTGAATCTGTGCGATCGCTCGACGGAGAAATCGATCCTCGAATCGCTCGAAACGAACGATCCGGAGCTGGTCGAACGCATCCGCCGCCTGATGTTCGTCTTCGAGGACATTCTGCTGATCAACGACCGCGGCGTACAGGCATTCCTCAAGGAAATTGAGACAGCCGACCTGGTGCTGGCGCTTCGCACCGCCACAGAGGATCTTAAACAGAAGATATTCTCCAACATGTCGGAGCGAGCGGCTCAAAACATCAAGGAAGAGATGGAATTCATGGGGCCGGTTCGGCTGCACGACGTGGAGTCGGCCCAGCAGAAAATTGTCGATGTTGTCCGGCGGCTTGAGGAGTCCGGCGAGATCATCATCGCGGGCCGCGGTGGTGATTCGGACATGATCGTATGAGCGGACGCGTGATCAAGGCGGGTGATTCGCGTGCCGTCATGAACACTGCGCGAAGTCTTGATCTGCGCGACATCGCCGCGAAAGCCGACGAAATGCTCGCGGCGGCGCGTGATCAGGCGAGCGCAATCGTCGCGGCTGCCCACGAGCAGGCGAATGCGGAGCGAGCTTCGATCCATCAGGCGTCCCGCGCCGAAGGTTATGCGTGTGGTCTGGCCGAAGGCCGGCTGGCCGGTGAGAAGAGCGCGATCGAGTCCGCGGCCCGCAAGTTCGCGGCGGACCAGTCGGGACTCCTGTCCGCCCTGAGCACGGCTTTGACAGAATTTGAGCATCGACGCGAGCAGTTTTACTCCGCGGCTCGGCGGGATGTCGTCATACTGGCAGTTGCGATCGCGTCCAGAATTGCACGACGCTTCGCCCTAATGGAGGAGCTTGCTCCGGAAATCGCGGCCGATGCAGCCCGGGAGGCGCTGCAACTGGTGCGTGAAGCGACGGACGTCACAATCGTGACACATCCGGCGGATCTTGCAGCGGTCCGGGAGCTGGCGACGGAGCTTTCGCAAACGCTGAAATCGTTAACCCATTTGCGCGTCGTCGAGGATGAGCGGATTGACCGCGGGAGCGTGCGCGTCGGCACATCGGACACGCGCATCGACGCATCCATTCAAGACCGGATTGAGCGCATCGCGGATGAACTGGTCGATCACTGGCGCGATCGAATGAACTCGCTGGGCATTTCGCCATGAGCGTACTCGCCGAACAGATTGAAACGGCGCGCCGCGTCTCGACGCTCGCCATCGAGGGCCGTGTTGCATCGGCGGCGGGCCTGACGATTCAGGCAAAAGGCATTCCCGCACCGGTCGGCTCGATGTGCGAGATCATCACGGGGCCGGACCGCGTCATTCGAGCCGAGGTGATCGGTTTTCAAAAAGAAACGACGCTCCTCATGCCGCTGTCCGAGATCGAAGGTCTGGCGAGTGGCCAGCGCGTACGGCATGTCACCAGCTCGCAGAAAGTTCCGGTCGGACCGTCTCTCCTGGGGCGCGTGGTGAATGCGATGGGCGTTCCGATGGATGGCGGCGGGCCACTGTCGGTTGATTCGTATTATCCCCTTCACCGGCCCGCTCCGGAGGCGATGGGGCGCCCTCGGATTGATGCACCGCTGTCAGTGGGCATTCGTTCGATCAATGCGCTGACGACCATCGGACTGGGGCAGCGTGTCGGTGTGTTCGCGGGAACGGGCGTCGGCAAGAGTGTGCTCCTGGGCATGATGGCACGATACACGTCGGCGGATGTTTGCGTGATTGCGCTCGTCGGCGAGCGCGGCCGCGAGTTGCAGGATTTCATAGCAAAAGACCTTGGGACCGAAGGCATGCGGCGCTCGGTGGTCGTTGTGGCCACTTCGGATGAATCTCCCCCGATGCGATTGCGCGCGACGTTCGCGGCGACGGCTGTCGCGGAGTATTTTCGGGATCAGGGCGCCAATGTTCTCCTGCTGGTGGATTCGATCACACGCATGGCGATGGCCGCGAGGCAGATCGGTCTGGCGGCGGGCGAGCCTCCGGCGACGAAGGGATATCCGCCCAGCGTGTTTGCAGCGATGCCGCGCCTGCTGGAGCGCAGCGGCCGCACGGAGCAGGGGTCGATCACGGGTCTCTACACGGTACTTGTCGAAGGGGACGATTTGAATGATCCGGTTTCGGACGCGGCGCGCGGCATTCTGGACGGTCACATCGTGCTAAGTCGGAAGTTGGCAAATCGGGGGCTTTATCCGGCGGTCAGCGTGCTGGACAGCATCAGCCGGGTCATGACGGACGTCGTCAATGCGGAGCACGTCCGCGCGGCGCAGCGCGTGAAGCGGATGATGGCGGTGTGGGACGAGATTGAGGACCTCGTGAACATCGGCGCCTATGCGGCCGGGACGAACCCTGAGTTCGACATGGTGATCCGGATGCGCCCCGCACTCGAGGAATTCATGAGGCAGGATGTTTCGCAGGGCGTGGACTCCGCCGCTGCTGCAGCGGACCTCCTGGAATTATCCGCGAGGATGGATGAATCTCCGGCGAAGGTCACCAGCGAGCCGGGCGGACCCGGGCGCGGCGTGGTCGGACAAGCGAAGGCGGGCGGCGCGGCGACACGCGTCGCGAACGCCAATCGAGCGAACTCGAATGGGAAACCCGCGGCTCGTCGTGGTTCCTGAGGGTATCGCGGAGGCGCGGGCGTCTGGATCGGGTGACGAGGCCGTCGGATGCGTTTCAAGTTTCGATATGAAACATTGCTTCGGATTCGCCGTCAGCTCGAAGACGAGCGGAAGCGAATTGTCGCAGCGCGATTGCAGGAAATCGCGGAGACGGAATCGCACCGGCAGGCCATTCTTGACCGAATTCGCCAGCAGTCAGAGGAGACGCGGCGGGCACTGTCGGCCGAAACGGTCAATGTGGATGAATTGAAGTTCGGTCGGCATTGGATGCTTCGGCTGCAGCGCGGCGTACTGGAGGCCGACGCGACGATCGTGCGACAGCGAGCGGCGTTGGCGGAGGAGCGTGTGCGGCTGGCGGAAGCGGCTCGAGCGGTGAAGGTGCTCGTTCGCCTGAAAGAGCGACGGCAGGCGGCATACGAGATGGAGATGAATCGGCGCGAGCAACTGGAACTGGATGAGATCAGCGTGCTGCGCCACGGAAGAGTCGGCACGGAAGATCGCAACGAGCGGCTGGTCGGTGACGTGGGGCGACAGACGTGACGATGCGAGCGCGTCAACTGCACGTCGTTAGATCCGCAGAGCGGGCCGGTGCCCGGGCGTGAGATGGGTGCTGTATGAAGAAGGTTTTTGTGGCAATCTCGGTCTTCTCGATCCTCAATCTGGCCATGCTGGCTGGCGGGGCCGCTTTGGCATGGCAAAAGGGCTGGCTTGAACGGTCTCGCGTGCTTGAAGCCGTGTCGATTCTGCGCGGGGAATCGGCAGAAAACATACAAAGGTCCGAAAGCGCGGGGGCTTCCGCGCGTCCGGTCAATGCAGAATCCACTCCCCGGACGATTCAGCAGACGGGTGATTTGATTCGCGAAGGCCGCGAAGCCGACGAGCGCAAGCGAATCGAATTCGCCCGTCGCGAGCGCGAGATTCAGGATGGATTCCGCTTGTGGGAGGCCCGGCAGCTGGCATTGCTGCGGGAGAAAGAAGCGCTGGAGGAGGAGAAGCGACGATTTGCCGCGGAGCGTGAGGCGCTGGCGCAACAGGCCGGTGACAGCGGGGTTCAGAAGGAGCTTGAGACGCTCTCGGGCATTCCGCCGAATTCAGCGAAATCGCTGCTGATGGCAAAGGACGAAGCCGAGGCGGCACGCATTCTCCGGACAATGGATCAGCGAAAGCTGAACCGGATTGTCAAGGAGTGCAAAACGGAAGAAGAGCGTCAGTGGATCGGACGCATTCTGGATAAGTTTCAAAACGCCAGCACGGCGAAGGCGGAGTCCCTCGACGACGGCTGATTGATGCGAAAGCGTCTGTCGAATGGGACCGCGTTCTCTGCCGATCGGAGTTTTTCGGGTGGCCCCGGGACCGGCACCCGCCGTTGCAAAGTCCGGTCGCGCCGGTGGATCCGGCGATTTCAAATCCGCATTGGCTGATGCGGCATCGCGCCGCGAGCAGACCTATCGAACGGGCACGCCGTCGGGCGCTGATAATGTGCGATCGTCCGGGCGCTCGAACAAGTCACGCGATTCATTGAAAGACAATCGACCGATTGGATCGGAGTCGACTGAATCGGATAGCCCGGTTTCGGTTGAAGTCTCCAGCATTGTACCTGACACAGTGGTTGCAGCCGATCCGCAGGCCGCGGGTTCGCAACTCGTCATCCAGAATTCCAGATCCGACGATTCGACGCCCTTCGATGGCACTTCGTCAGAAATCGTGCGAAACGTGTCATCCGCCTCGCCCGGCGAAGCGGAGGGTGAGACGAAAACAGAGGGCGATTCCGAAAGAGCCGGGCCGATCAATGGCCGAGTGGCTACCGAAGATTCAATACGAACATCGATTGGCGTGAAATTGGATGAGCGGGTCTCGTCGCGCGGGGCCGCGGAGGGGGGGGCAGCTCAGGGCGTAAGCCCGGTCGAGCCGGCTGAGGCGGAGGTACAGACCGCTTCACCGAGTCCGGAATCAAGTCCCGCCGATCGCATCCGAATCAGCGGCAAATCAGCGGATTCACAACGTGTGGTGACGGATGAAGCTGACCGCGCGGCAGCCGAGACCGCGCGTAGTCCGGCTGCTACGCAGCGTGGACGCGCGGACGCTCCAGTGGTCGAAGGCGAGGAAGGCCTGAGATCGCGTGAGGCGGCTGGCGACAAGCGCCGAGTTTTGCACCTGGATGCGCAGGAGCGGCCGTCCGATAGGGCGCGCGGCGCTGAAAGTGTGTTCGAAGAAAAAGTTCGCCGATGGATTGACGGTCGTCGTGAGGGGTCGAGTGTGCAGGATTCCGATGCGGAGTCCGGAAATGAATCGAAGCTCGGCAACGGGATATCGACGCCCATGACACGCACCAGCGGAGCAAATACAGCGAAAGTGACCGCTTCGGCGACGGAGATTCGACACGGCATTCGCGTGCTGTCCGGTCGTGGCGATGGCGCGGCTGCTTCGGTGGCGAAGCTGTTGCTTGAAGGTGGCGGCGAGATCGGACGCGACCATGCGACCAGTGAAACGGTGACGACACCCGGCTCTGTGGGCACGCATACCTCGGCTGCCGGGGTGATTGCGGATCGCGAGGCCGCGATTCCGGCGAACGTCGGCATGGATGCCGTGAGAAGCTCCGGCCCGTCGGGCGCCGGACATCGCGTCGCTGAATTGTTGAGTACGAGCGATGTGCAGAGCGATCCTATTGAGGCTTTGTCGCGCACGCTGAGCACTTCGGGCGGCGCCGGACGCTATCAGGCAACGATGCGGCTTGATCCGCCCGAGCTTGGGCAGGTGACCGTGCGACTGCGAATGGACCAGCAGGCCATGACGCTTCAGGTTCAGACCGAAGATGCGTCGGTTTCGCGGTTGGTCGAATCACGACTGAGCGAGCTTCGCGACGCCTTGTCGGCGCACGGCATTCGAATAGAGCGGTCGGAAGTCGTGACTCGCGCTCCAGAGACCGGTGACGCACGAAATCATGGCGAGTCGCAGCAAAGGTCGTCCGGCGACTGGCAGCGATCCGGTCGCGAGAGCGAGACGTGGGACGGCGCTCAGGATGGCCGTGGCGGTGCGTTTTTCCGCTCACGTGAGGGCGAAGGGGATCACAATTCGGCGTGGGATGCCGGGTGGCAGGCTGACGAATCGGCCGGACCGATGTCATCGAACGTCGGCGTCGTGCGAGGAGTGAATCGGCGCCCGATTCGAGATGGATCGGTTGATCTTGTGGCTTAGAGCGTGCGGCATGATGCCGATGGCGGCAATGTGCCGATGCCGAGGCATGTGAATTCGCTGTTGAAGCAGAAGGGTGCGAACATGGAAATCGGATCCACATCAAATGTCGCGGTCGCGGGCGGTTCGTCAAAGCCGACGACGGTCGGTTTCGGCGACATGAAGACCGAGGATTTCTTTGCGATGATGATCGCGCAGCTCCAGCAGCAGGATCCGCTCAAACCGCAGGACAACCAGCAACTGCTTTCGCAGATGTCGAACATTCGGCAGATCGAGCAATCGACCCGGCTGGGTGACACGCTCGAGGCACAAATGAAGGCGCTTCAGCAGCAGACCAAGATTCTGCAGGGGCTGACCTCCCAGAAGTTCAACGATCCGGCGAGCTTGATCGGCCTGTATGTGCAAGGACCGGGCGTCGGCGATTCCGGCGATCCGGTGATCGGCAGTGACGGAAAGCCGACGAAGGTCGAAGGGATCGTCATCGGCGTGGATTACACGTCGGCGGGCAGGGCCGTCCTGAAGTTGCACAATGGTACGTCAATCGTCGCGGACACGGTGGAAAAGGTGAAGATTGTTGTGCCGGATGACGGCGCCGGCGGCAGCGATGATGCTGGGACACCCATCGACAACGACGGAAATCCCGACGATTCAGATGCGGCGAATGACGATGCCGCGCGTATTAAGGCCGGCATGCACACTGCTGCGGACGCAAGGCATGTCAACGGGCCCCAGCAGATGGACACGGTCGCCGGGCTGCTGGATTCACTATTCTCGCAGGGCCTGGGCGTGCGCGTCGCCGTATAAACGAGACGGGATTGTCCGCTCAGCGGTATGCGCCGCGTCCGGGTTTGTCGAAAACAGTTTGATTATTCGCCGAGTCGTTGATCGAGTCAGAAAACTCTCGCCACAGAAACTGGAGTGAAGCAAGTATGGGTCTGACATCATCTCTTTACACCGGCCTTTCGGGGATGAATGCGAGTCAGTTCCGACTCGACATCATCGGCGACAACATCGCCAACATAAATACGACGGGCTTCAAAGGCTCGCGGACACTGTTCCAATCGCAGTTTTCGCGAACGCTTGCGGCCGGCACGAAACCGAGCGCGCTGCAGGGCGGGACCAATCCGGTTCAGATCGGACTGGGTGCGGCAATTGGTGCGATTCAGCGATCGTTCACGCCGGGCTCCGTTGAGACGACGGGAGTGCCGAGCGATCTGGCAATCGAAGGTGACGGCTTCTTCGTTCTGCGAACGCCGGAGAACGAACGGGTATTCACCCGTGACGGTGCGTTCAGCCTGAGTGCGGACAACCGGTTGCTGTCGGCGGATGGGTTCTTTGTTCAAGGCTATGCAGTGAACTCGAACTTTGAGCTGATTCCGGGATCGGTGGTCGACGTGAGTATCCCGATCGGTGTGTTGACCACGGCAAAGGCGACAAACGAAATTCAGATGGACGGCGTGCTCAATTCCAGCGCGACCAAGATTGTTGCGACGCAGGGATCGATTCTTCAGTCACAGATTCTGTACAACGCCACGACCGGCGTGCAGTTGAACAACGTGACTGGCCCAGGAACCGCGTTGACCAACATTCGCACGTCTCCCGGTCCGGGCGGCGCGCTTTTTGCGAACGGGGACGTCATCACGATTGATGGTGTTTCGCGCGGAGGACGTGATGTCCCTTCCGCTCAGTTCATTGTGGGGACAACCGGCACCACCATTGCGGACTTCCTCGCATGGACCGATGAGGTGATCGGTATTGACACAAGCGTGGGCGTGGCGGGCAATCCGGGAACCGGCGTGACGGCCGATGGCAGATTGGAGATTCGCGGCAATGCCGGAACCCAGAATGCGCTGTCGATCCAGGCCGGGGATCTGATCAGCAACGGCGGTACGCAGGTGCCGTTCACATTCACGGAAACTCAGGCGGCCAATGGTGAGAGTTCGCATACGACATTTGTCGTGTATGACAGTCTGGGGGCGCCGTTGACGGTCGATCTGACGATGGTGCTCGAAGCGCGCGACACGGGCAGCGCAACCTGGCGATACTATGCCTCTTCAGCCGACGATTCTGACGTGGACTTCGTCGTGGGAACGGGGACGATCACTTTCGACGGCAACGGTCAGTACATCGCGGCGCCTCAGCCCGGATTCCTTATTAATCGCGTCGGCACGGGCGCGAACGACCCGCTCGCAATTCAGATCGATTTCTCACGAATGAGCGGCCTGTCCGTCACCGGCCAGTCCACGATCGTGATGAGCTTTCAGAACGGTTTTTCGACCGGAACGCTGATCGATTACAGCATCGGCGAGGACGGCGTTATCACCGGCACTTTCAGCAACGGCCTGAATCAGACGCTGGGTCAGATCGCCGTCGGCACGTTCGCGAACCAGGAGGGTCTGCTGGCGCGATCCAACAACGTTTATTTCGTCGGGCCGAACAGCGGCGATGCAAGAATCACCCCGCCACTCACGCTTGGAGCCGGCAAGATTTCCGCAGGCACGCTTGAGTTGAGCAACGTTGACCTTTCGCGGGAGTTCATCAATCTAATCACGTCTTCGACGGCCTTTTCGGCCGCGAGCCGGGTCATTTCGACATCGGATACCCTCTTGCAGGAACTGCTGCTGGTGGCTCGACGGTAACCTCGAGGCCGTTCAGGATCGGTGCTGGAGTCTTGAAATGATCGCGGTTACGAAGCTTGGTGGTCAGGCCATCGTCTTGAATGCGGAGTTGATCAAGTACCTGGAGTCGACTCCGGACACAATGATTACCCTGATCACGGGGGAACGGATCATCGTGAAAGAGTCGCTTCAGGAGGTGGTTCGGCGCGCGATTGAGTACGGAAGGAGCGTCCGAGTCTTCGCCGCTTGATCCTCATTTTGTTGTGTTTCATGGAACCATTTGAGCGAAGCCCGCGGCCGATGCGCCGTGGGTTTTCGCATTTTCAGCAATGTTCCGCGGTCCGGTCCGGCAAATTTTGCGCGAAGGTACCGGCCGATTCCGCGTTTAGAGGCCCAGGTTGCGCAAGATTCGCAGTTGATCCGGTGAAGTATGCGCCGGAATCGACCGATAAGTATGGATACGCGATGACCGGAGGAGTCTGCCGGTTTCGCAAGGGGTGCCCTGACCATGGCCGATGCCGCGAAGGCGACAGATAAACCGACCGCTGAGCAGGCGGCGGCCGAAGCCACTGCCACCGGCAAGAAGAAGTTGCCGGTAGCGACTCTGGGGCTGGTGGGCGGCCTGATGGTATTGGAGGGTATCGGGATCTTTGCAGCGATGAAGTTTTTCGGCTCGCAGCCTGATCCGACCGTCGGCATGCCGCAACTCCAGGTGACGACACAGCCTTTTGGCGACAGCAAGGAAATTGAAGTCGCCAAGGTTCGCGTCCAGAACGCGAATGGCGTGCGGCCGATGCTGTATGCGGTGGGCATCGATATCAAAGTTCCGAGAGACAAAGAGGGCATGATCTCGGAGGATTTTCTGAAGAACCGCAAAGCCACGGTTACCGACGCGATCAGTCGCATTATTCGCAGCGCCGAGGGCAAGCACCTGACGGAGCCGGGCCTTGAGACGCTGAAACGTAAGATTCGAATTGAGCTGAGCAATCTGCTGGCGGACGACAAAATTATTGAAGAGGTGCTGATTCCGGAGTTCACGCCGATGCCGCTGGGCTATTAGCAGCGATCGTCGGCAAGAACGGGGACCGCCGTGCTGATTCCAGACCGGCAGATGAGGGCCGCGTGGAGCGCGGCCGGGCCACTGACCATGGATGGTGACGACGATGGCCGCTGAGAATCCTGACAACGTAGATGGCTTGTCCCAGGCGGATATCGACGCGGCGCTGGCAGCGGCCGGCGGCGATGCGTCGACGAGTCCGGCCTCTTCTTCGGGATCGGACGAAGGGGGTTCGACCTCCGATTCGATACCGATGTTTTCCCAGAGTGAGATTGATGCGGCACTGGCCGCGTCGCAGGAGGATGACGGTTCCGGCGCATCTTCCTCCCCATCGCCGATGGCCGTCGGTACGAACCCGGATGGAACGGTCAAGCTGGATTCCTCTGGTCGGCCGTTCGACGAAGCGGCGGCCATGATGGAAGCGGCGATCGCGGAGGAGCGTGCCGCAGCCCGGATGAATGCGTCGTCGTCTTCATCCGGTGCGGGATCGGCGGCGGTGACCGCCGGCGCAATGGCACTCGATCTTCCGGACTTTGGCGGCGGCTTGAGCGAAACCGACGAGAAAGGCATTTCGCTGATCGGCGATGTTCGCCTCGACGTGAAGATCGAACTGGGCCGGGCAGACATGTATATCGAGGACGTGCTGAAGCTCGGTGAGGGCGCTGTCGTCGAGCTGGACAAGCTCGCGGGCGATCCGGTTGACGTGCTTGTGAACGATCGACTGGTCGCTCGGGGCGAGGTACTCGTGCTGAATGACAATTTCTGTGTTCGAATCAGCGAGATCCTGCCGGGCGCCGGCGAAGCCCTTGAAGCGGCCTCATGACGGAGCGGGCAAGATGGGCCGGTTCGGACGGATAACCTTGTGCCATGAATTTGACATCCGACGCTTCCTGATTGCCTTCGCAATCCTTGCAGCTGTCTGCCTGCCGGCGAGGGCCGACGCGCCGCCCGTGTCCGGCGAGCGTGCGCCGGGGGTGATTGAGCGGAATAGCGAGCGCGCTTACGGCTCTCAGGGCGGATTGAGCGGCGGTGCCGGCCTGATCAGCTACTTCGGGCCGCTGTGCGTTGTGTTGGTTGTCGTCGGCGGTCTTGCGTGGGTGGCGAAGCGCTGGATGCCGCAGTCGCTGCGTAACACGGGTTCGGGTGTACTGCGAATCATCGCGAGGCAATCGCTTTCCGCGAAGCAGAGTTTCTGCGTCGTGCGGTTTGGGCGGCGCGTCGTTCTTGTGGGCGTGACGCCGGAACGCTTCACGGCGTTGAGCGAAGTGGTCGATTTGCAGGAGTCGTCCGCGATCATCGCGGCTGCGGAGAGCGGCAACCCTCAATCATTCTCGGCGATCTTCACGCGGGCTTCGGATGAGGATGCGAACTCCGTTTCGGGGGCCGAAGCGACGGGTTTCGGAGATGGCACCGAATCGGCAACGATGGAGGCCGATTCCATCGTTCGGTCCGGTGAACTGGCACGGTCGCGGGCGAAAGTGAAACAACTGCTCGAGCGCGTTCGCAGTCTGTCAAACGGAATCACGGCGTCGGCGGAGCCGGCGCAGCACTCGGCGTCGCGGTAGCGGCCCGATTCACACATGGGGCGCAAAGGAGTTGCGCGATGTCGTGCCTGCGTCGTCCACTGCGGCGATCGCGATTTATCCTCTCGGTGGCTTTCGCATCGGGCGTCGTGCTCCTGAGTGCGCCCGTACCGGTCCGCGCACAACTCTCTGCCAACGGCGTATCGAGTGCAATCGTCGACGAGTCGGACGCCGAGGCTGCATCTGGTTCGCCCAATCCGCTCGGAATTCCGGATGTGAGCCAGTTCTTTCCGACGGCGACCGATGCGAAGGGCGTCAGCGCCTCGATCAAGATTCTTGTTCTGCTGACGGTGCTGTCTCTGGCTCCGTCGATTCTGATCATGATGACGAGCTTCACCCGTATCATGGTGGTGCTCGCTTTGCTGCGACAGGCGATCGGCACTCAGCAGTTGCCGCCGGGACAGGTGCTGACCGGATTGTCGATCATCATGACGATGCTGGTGATGGCTCCGACGTGGCAGCGAATGAAGGCGGATGCGTTTGATCCGTATCTTGACGGAACGATGAATCAGGAGACCGCGTTCGAACGCGGCGTTGCACCCTTGCGGGAATTCATGCTGCGTCAGATCAAGCACGCGGGCAACGAGGAGCAGGTGTACCTGTTTGTCGAGTATGCCCGCGGTGAGTCGATTCCAGCGGGCAAAGTGCTGGCCGATGACGAGGTTCGGATGGCGGAGCTTGTGCCGGCGTTCGTGCTAAGCGAATTGAAAACCGCGTTTACGATGGGCTTTCGAATCTATCTGCCGTTTCTTGTGATCGACATGGTGATCGCTTCGGTTCTGATCAGCATGGGCATGATGATGCTGCCGCCGGTACTGATTTCGCTTCCGTTCAAGTTGATGTTGTTCGTGCTGGCGGATGGCTGGGGCATGGTCGTGGGATCTCTGCTCAACAGCTTTCATTGACGACGGCCGCGGATTGATGAGCGTCGCGGTTCGAAGGACTGGATATCGAAGATGAATGCCGGAACCGCCGTCGATATGTGCCGGGAAGCGCTAATGATCGCCCTGATTCTGGCCGGCCCGATCATGGCGATCGGCATGGTTGTCGGGTTAATCATCAGCATCGTTCAGGCTGTAACGCAACTACAGGAACAGACGCTGACTTTTGTTCCGAAGATTGTGGCGATGGGCGTGGCGACTGCGTTGTTTCTGCCGTGGATTACATGGCGGCTGGTGGAGTACACGCACACGTTATGGGGAGAGTTGTAAGGCGGGTATGCCGCCGAGAATTCGGACATCGTGTCGATACATGGAACTCATGCCATTTGAACTGCTGACATTCCAGAATCTGCTGCCGGCGTTCGCCCTGGTGCTGGCGCGGGTGTCCGGTGTGGTTATCGGGGTGCCGATGCTGTCGAGCGTTCAGATTCCGCGCGAAGCCAAGGTATGGCTCACGGTGACGTTGTCGTTGATGGTGTTTCCGCTGGCTGCACCGCATCTGCCGGTGGGGCTGACGCTGGGGCAATCGGTTGTCGGCATGGTCGGGGAATTCATCATCGGGGAAGTCATCGGACTGGGGACCGGGCTGGTGTTCGTTGCGGCGGAGGTCGCGGGCAAACTGGTCAGTCATCAGGCCGGATTGTCCATCGGCACGACGATCAATCCATTTTTCGACGAAGAGTCGATGGTGCTGGATCAACTCTGGTTTTTCACGGCGGCCATGCTTTTTCTCGCGTTGCGCGGCCATGTGCTGGTGGTGACGGCGTTGCTTGACAGCATTTTGACCATTCCGCCGATGATGGCGCATATCGACAATTCCGCCGGGGAGTTTGCGATGGCCATGCTTCAGAGCACCTTTCAACTGGGGCTTCGGATTGCGGGGCCGGCGATCGTGGCGCTGATGCTGACTTCGCTTGTGATGGGATTTCTTACACGGACGATGCCGCAGATCAATGTGCTGTCCGTGGGATTCGCGATCAAGATTCTCGTCGCTCTGCTCATGGTTTCGATGACGATATCGGCATCGGAGGACGTACTGACTCATGCGATGCAGCTCGGCTTCGATCAGATTTCCGCTCTTTTTGAGCAGATGTCGGAGGTGATCAAGCGTGGCGGATAGTGCCGGTGAGAGGACTGAAGCTCCGACGCCGCGCAGGCGGCAGGAAGCGCGGGAAAAAGGGCAGGTCGCGAAGAGCACTGATCTCAGCTCGGCCGTGCTGCTCCTGGGGGCAATGCTCGGCTTGCGCATGTTCGGCGGAAACCTGTTTGGTTCGCTGATGCAGGTCATGCGTGAGAATCTCGCGGAGATTGATGCGAGCGCCGCGGTCTCACTCGACATTCCGCGACTGGTCGCGACGACGGCGGTCCTCATGCTTTCGGCCGGCGGTCCGGTGCTGGTGACACTGGTCGTTGTTTCGCTGTTGTCGAATCTCCTGCAAGTCGGAGCCGTGTTCACGACGCGGCCGCTGGTTCCGCAACTGGAGCGATTGAATCCGCTGAATGGACTGGGGCGATTGTTCAATGTGCGCACGCTGGTGCAATTGGGGATGAATCTCATCAAGCTGCTGCTCGTCGCGTTCGTCGCCTACACGGCAATCAAGGGGCGGATGGGAGACCTGCTTCTGGCACTGGAACTGGAGGGTTGGCCGCAGGTGGCGCTCCTGTCTGACGTGCTTTACGACGTTGGGATTCGCCTGGCGCTCGTGCTGCTGCTGGTCGCGCTCTTTGATTTTGCATGGCAGCGTTTCAAGTTTGAACGCGATCTACGGATGACGAAGCAGGAAGTGAAGGAGGAGCTTCGCCGGATGGATGGCGACCCGATCATCAAGCAGCGGCGGCGGAAGATGCAGTTGGCGGCCGCCCTGCAGCGGATACGCAAGTCGGTGCCCACCGCGGACGTGGTGGTGACGAATCCGACTGAACTGGCGATCGCGATCAAGTACGACGCGGAGACAATGACCGCTCCGCGCGTGGTTGCGAAGGGGGCCGATTATCTTGCAAAGAAAATTCGCGAGATGGCAGCTTTGCACGGCATACCGATCGTCGAGCGAAAGCCACTGGCGCAGGCGCTTTACAAGACGGTGGAAGTGGGCCAGGAAGTGCCTGAGCAGTTCTATAAGGCGATCGCAGAGATTCTGGCGTATGTCTATAAGCTTTCCGGAAAGAAACTGAAGACCCGCAGCGCGGCATAGGTATTCCCCGGTGAACGGGACCGCCTGCATGAGATTCCGGAATCCGGATCAAGGAGCGAATGACGGAGAATGGCGACGGCGCTATCACCCATGGTCAGACTGACGAACGCGCTTCACGAGCATCGCGGACTTGCGTTCCCGCTGCTGGCGATGTCGCTCATTCTTGTCATTCTGGTGCCGCTGCCGACGCCGATGCTCGACGCGCTGCTTGTAGCCAATGTGACGCTCAGCGCTGTTGTGCTGTTGACCGTGATGTATATGAACGGTCCGCTTGATTTCTCGTCGTTTCCGTCATTGCTGCTGTCGTTGACGCTTTTTCGGCTGGTTCTCAACACGGCGACGACCCGATTGATTCTCACAAATGCGGACGGTACGACCGGGGCGGCGGGCGAAGTGATTGAGGAGTTCAGTGCGTTCGTTGCGGCGGGATCGCTGGCCGTCGGCGTCATTATCTTTGTCATCATTACGGTGATTCAGTTCGTGGTCATCACCAAGGGTGCGACACGGATTGCGGAAGTCGCGGCCCGGTTCACGCTGGATGCGATGCCGGGCAAGCAGATGGCGATCGACGCCGATCTATCGGCCGGACTGATTGATGAAGGCGAGGCGCGTCGCCGTCGTGAAAACGTGACCAAGGAGGCGGACTTCTACGGCGCGATGGATGGTGCGAGCAAGTTCGTGCGAGGCGACGCGATTGCGGGCGTCGTGATTACGCTCGTCAATATCATCGGCGGCATCTATGTGGGAATGGTGGAGAAGAATCTGCCGTTGATGGACTGTCTGAGCGTTTTTACCCGACTGACAATCGGTGACGGACTCGTGACGCAGATCCCCGCGTTTCTGGTGTCAGTTGGCGCCGGCATGCTGGTTACGCGGTCGACGGCCAAGTCGAACATGGGCGAAGAGCTCATGGGGCAGCTTTCGTCGAGGCCGGTCGCATTGATTCTGAGCGCCGCGTTCCTGCTGGTCCTGACGGCGACGCCGCTGCCAAAGATGCCGCTGCTTCTGATCGCGAGCGGCGTGGGCGGCCTGGGGTATATGCTTTACGGTCGCGGCCGGAAGCTCGCGCGGGCGGACGCTGCTGCGGCGACGGCTGCGGCGGCCAAGCCGAAAGAGCCGGAGAAGATCGAATCGTTGTTGTCGGTCGATGCGCTCGAGTTAGAAGTCGGATATGGGCTGATCCGTCTGGTTGACAAGAAGCAGGGCGGCGACCTGCTGGATCGCATTCAGAACATTCGACGGCAGATTGCGACGGACATGGGTATGATCGTGCCGCCGATTCGCATACGGGACAATGTGGCACTGGAACCGAACCAGTATGCGCTCAAGCTTCGCGGAGCGCACATCGCGAGAGGTGAACTCATGCCGGGTTATCTGCTCGCGATCGATTCCGGCGCGGTGTCGGAGCCTGTGCATGGAATTGAGACTCGGGAGCCGGCGTTTGGGCTGGCGGCTCGCTGGATTTCGGACTCGGATCGTTCGATGGCGGAGCATCGAAACTACACAGTGGTGGAGCCGACGAGCGTGCTTGCGACCCATCTGACTGAGCTGGTTCGAACGTACGCCGCCGAATTGCTGACGCGCGAGGACGTGAACAAGCTGATCAGCGCACTGAAGGAGCGCAGCCCGAAGATTGTCGAGGAGATTATCCCGGATGTGATGAAGATGGGCGAGGTTCAGGGCGTTTTGTCGCATCTGCTTCGTGAGCGCGTGCCGATTCGTGATCTGGAGACGATTCTGGAGACGCTTGGCGATTGGGCGCCGCGGACGAAAGATCCGGACGTGCTTACGGAGTATGTGCGAAATGCGCTTGCCCGGACAATCTGTGAGCAGCATGTTGATTCGGCGCGGACAATTCACGGTGTCACGCTCGATCCTGGCGTCGAGGATCTGATCAACTCCCACGTTGAGCGCACGGAGCGCGGCTCGTATCTGACGTTGCCGCCGACGATGGCGAACAAGGTGATCGCGGCAATTCGTCGTGAGTTGGAGACCGCGGCGTCGAAGGCCGGTGGACGGCAGCCGGTCATCTTCTCCTCGCCGCAGGTTCGACAGTGGACACGTCGAATTATTGAGACGGCGCTGCCGACCGTGGCGGTGCTGGGTTACAACGAAGTCGTCCGAGGTGTGAACATTCGGACACATGGCATGGTGACAATCCAAGATGAAATTGAGAACGTATCAGGCACGGTCAATGGCTGACGCACTGGCCAAGGTCAAGAAGGACCTTGGCAAGGATGCCGTCATTCTCCACACGCGGACGCTGACGCGCGGCGGGATTCTTGGCATCGGCGCGCGGTCTGTCATTGAAATCACCGCGACGGCCGATGAGCGGGTGATGAGCATCCGTCGCGCGGCGCGGTCGGGCGCTGAATCGGATGAACTTCCGTCGCCGAGGTCTTCACCGCGTGTCGCGCCCTTGTTCGATTATGCAGTGGCGCAGTCGGTCGGCGCGAGTGCGCCGCGCGAGGGCCTTCGCGGGCTGCCGACGCCGGTGCTCGCGGGGGTCACCACGGATCCCGGGGCAGGTTCCGGCTCGGCTCGACGCGCAGAGGCAGTGAATGCGACGCGAGGGGCGTCGGGTGCGTCGGACCCCGGCGCGGGGGTCGGCGATGACAAGGACGCTGACGAACTTCGGCGCGAATTGACGGAGATTCGCGGGATGGTCCGCGATCTTGTCCGGCATGTTCGTGGATCGGACGAGTTCGGCGAAGTCGGGGCGTTTGATGAATATCACGCGCTGCTTCTTGCACAGGAATTGGATGCTGAGTCGGCGTACGATCTGCTTGGCCGGACTGCCGAGCGCCTGCGTTGTCAGTCGGCTTTTCAGGGACGGATTCGGGCGGACGGCGCGGGTGGGGCGGAATTCTCTCGCGAATCCGTGCTGGCGGAACTGCGAAAAACCATCGCGGAATCGTTGCCTACCGCGGCGCCGCTGCGATTGCGTGATGATGGGCAGACGACTGTGGTCGCCCTTGTCGGGCCGACCGGCGTTGGCAAGACGACGACCATCGCGAAGCTTGCTGCAAACATGAAGCTGCGTGAGAACAAGCGCGTCGGATTGATCACGATCGATTCGTATCGGATCGCGGCGGTCGAACAGCTGAAGACGTATGCGCAGATTCTGCGTGTGCCCATCGCAAGCGTCCTGAAGCCGGAGGATATTCGCACGGCCATCGACGAAATGTCTGACATGGACCTGATCCTTATCGACACGGCCGGGCGGAGCCAGAAAGATGGGCTACGAATTGGCGAGCTGAATGAGTTCGTTCGGGCGGCGAACCCTGATCAGATTCATCTCGTACTGTCGACAACCAGCAAAGAAAAGACACTGCGAGAGGCGATCGATCGATTCAGCGTGCTGGGCTCGGCGCAACTACTCTTTACAAAGGTCGATGAAGCGGACGGCTTTGGCGTGATTCTAAACGTGCTGCGAGACGTCGATATGCGGCCATCATACCTTACGACGGGACAAGCCGTGCCGGATGATATCGAAATAGCCAGCGCCAGCCGACTCGCGCGGCTGATCGTGGACCAGATGGAGATACAGTCGCGCGAGGCCGGTGGTCTGCGACCAGAGGACGGCGGTCGCACGGGAGCCGTGGCATGAGTGCGATTCCGAAAGATCAGGCCGCGGATCTGCGGCTGCTCATGGCAACCCGCGGTTCGAGTCACTGCGCATCGCAATCCGTGCGAGCTTCGCTTCGTCGTAGGACAGCGAGAGTCGTGGCGGTGGCCAGCGGCAAGGGCGGTGTCGGCAAAACGAGCATCGCGGTGAATCTGGCGCTGAGGCTTTCTCAGTCGGGGCATCGCGTTGTCCTGGTTGACGCGGATCTCGGAACGGCCAATGCCGATCTACTGCTGAATGTTCACGCGCGGAGCAACCTGGCCGCGCTGGTTAGCGGCCGGGCTTCCATTGACGAGGTTCTGACCCCGATCAATGCGCGGATGAATCTGGTGGCAGGCGCGTCGGGCCTGGCTGCGGTTGCCGATCTGAGTTCACACGATCGTCGGGCGCTGGTTGACGACCTGTCTTCGCTGGAGGCTCGCACTGACATCATCCTGATCGATTGCGGCGCGGGTATTTCGCAGAATGTGCTGGCCTTTGCTCATGCGGCTGACGACCTTCTTGTCGTGACGACGCCGGAACCGACAGCGATCACAGACGCGTACGCCCTGGTGAAGGTGCTATCCCGCGCGGCTGAACTTCCGGCCGTCCATGTCGTGATGAATCAGGCATTGAGCGATGAGGAAGGGCGTACTTCGGCTGCTCGATTGACGAGCGTGGCGTCGCGATTCCTGGGGGTTGAGGTTTCGCTTATCGGACAGATCGCGCGCGATGAGCACGTCGGTCGAGCCGTTCGTCTTCGTGCTCCATTTGTTCAGCGATTTCCGCGCTGTCTGGCGTCAAGCGGCATTTCAGCATTGGCAAACAGGGTCGCGCTTCCCGTCGCCTCGACGAGCGACGATTCAGGATTCTTCCAACGCGTCCTTCGCTTTTTTCACTGAACCAATTCGAACGCTTCGCCGATGCCCAATACGGTTGAGGACCGAAAACGGCTAGAGGCGAGGGCGGTGTGGCTTCCTTGTTCGGTGTGACATGCGGTCTGCTGGCATTCGCGGGGATGATTCTGCGCGGATTGTTCTCTGGCAACGCCGTCGAGGTCATCCTGCTTCGCGCGATGGGCGGACTTTTCGGCTTCCTGATCATCGGAACGATCGCCGGGTGGATTGCGGGTTGCGTCCTTCAGGATCGTCCCCTTGCGGAATCCGAAGAGGATGGCAAGTCACGGTAACTGCGTCATGTCAGATGCCGTGAGCCTGACATCTTTCGCACCGCGACCCCGCCCGGCAGCCACGACGTTGACCTGATGGTTCTTGAATCAAAGCGCCCGACCTTCTCGCCCGAGTCGGACAGGAGTTTCTTCGAATGCTCGCTTCGGAAATTGACGTCTCGAAAGTCTGGAAACAGTACAAGAAAGAACCGGATGACGAACTCCGCAACACGCTGATCGAACAATACATGCATATTGTTCGATTCAACGCGGAGCGTATTCATACCAAGCTGCCGACGGAAGTCGAACTCGACGACCTGATCAGCGCGGGCATGTTCGGTCTGATCGACGCCATCGAGGCGTTCGATATGGATCGCGGTGTGAAGTTCGAGACATACTGTTCGCCGCGCATTCGTGGCGCGATTCTGGATGAGCTTCGTTCCATGGACTGGGTGCCGCGCCTGGTTCGCAATCGGTCGCAGAAGATTCAGAACGCAACCAAGGAGCTTCAGTCCGAACTGGGTCGCATGCCCAGCGAGCGCGAAGTGGCCGAGCGGATCGGCGTTGCGCCGGATGAATTCAAGCGAATTTCGCGGGACGGCAACGCGGTGTCGATGACATCGCTTTCGCGAAAGGCCTTCGCCGGTGATTCCTCGCGGGAAGTCTCGGAAATCGAAGTGCTCCGTGACGAACGAGCCGTGAATCCCGTGAAGGAGATTCAGAAATCGGACCTGAAGCGTTTGATTCAGCAAGGCCTTTCCTCGACTGAGCGACTGATTCTTGTGTTATACTACTATGAGGAAATGACCATGAAGGAGATCGGGGTGACGCTCGATCTTTCGGAAAGCCGGGTGAGTCAGATGCACTCGGCCATCGTTGAACGACTGCGGTTCCAGTTGAAGCAGCGCGACAAGGAATTCAGAATGTAGGCCACTTACCTCGCGCCGACCGAACCCGCGGAGCGGCCTGCGGGGGGGGCGCACTGGCGGATGCGGTGGTCAATGTCATGACCGCGGCGATGCACAGCCGGAACTGATTCTCGACGGGAGTCCTTCGATGTCGGCCATTCCGCCCAATTCGATCGGCTCGGTGCTACAGTCCGGCGCCGCCCAGCAGGTTCAATCGCGCGAGCGAGAGAACGAGGATAACCTTCGCACGGACGCTTCACGCCGTCTCACCGGGCAAGGCAGCGCCGATATCATCGAAATCGAAGCGACTGATACAGACGACAACGAAGTGCATGCCGACACCGCCGGCACGGGCGGTCAGGGCCGTTTCGACGCGCCGCCGGAAGAGTCGGAGAGTGAGACACACGACTCAACGGGCGTCCGTATCGACCCTGATGGCCGCCCTCATCTCGATCTTTCCGCGTGATCCGAATCTCATCCGATGTCGCGAATGTCCCATTGGGGCGCGACGAGCATTTGCCTCAGAACAATTCAGTTCGCAGGCGGGTAACCAGCAAGTGTGCCTGCCGGGTCGGTTCGGGCATCCGGTAACCCATGCAGCACCGGCGTGTCACTGAAACTGCATTGGCGAGTACCATCCGGTGTCCAATGCTGATATAGATTGGTTTGGCGCCTTCGCGGGTACGGACGACCCGTCCCAGAGTTTCACCATCCACGACGAGCCTGCACGAACCGCCCGCCCGAGACCCCGGCTCACGATGTTGACCGCAAAGACGGCTCTTCGCACAGCCGATGGCCGGTCGGTCGAGAAACAAGCCGACGTGGCATGCAAGGCCGAATCGCCTGGGGTGTGACTTCCCATGCCCATCGAGGATAAACACATCAGGTTCACGTGACAGCAGCCTCGCTGCCTCGATGAGTGCCGGCGCCTCGCGGAAGCTGAGCAGGCCGGGCACATAGGGAAAGGTCACGTTTTGATGTGCGAATGCGGTCTCGACGATCGTGTGTGCTGCGATGTCCCAGACGACCCACGCCGCAATCAGCCGATCGCCTTCAGAATTAAACGCCACGTCGCCGCCGGCAGCGAGGCGCGCAGCACGGGGGAGCGGCGATTCGATGATTCGCGCGGCGAGTTGTCTCTGGAGCTGGATTGCTGCCGCAGGTGTCTGGTTCCAGTCGTGTATCGGAGTGGGCAGGTTCATGCGCGCGAACCGAGTTTGCTCGTATAATACTGCGGATACCGCGATTGTGCGCAGGAGAATGATCCGCCGCGGGGCCGGCAAGTCTGCACTTGGAATGCCTTGGAATTGTTGAATGAATCGGGATTTTTCCGGCATCCAGCTGCTTCTCATCAGCGTGATCGGCGTCCTGGTCGCTTCGAGCCCGTCAAATGCCGAGATTGTCCGATTGAAGGATGGCACTTCCTTCGCAGGGCGCGTGGTCGAGGAATCGCCGACGTCCGTCCGATTGAAATCAGGCACGGCCGACGGGCCCAGGGAGCTGATATTTTCGCCCGACGATGTCGCGGCCGTTCGACGCACAATGGACGAAGTGGCCGAGATCAATTCGTGCATCGAGCCCGCGGTACTGCGTCGATGGTGCGAGGGGTATTTCCATTCTGACATGGCCATCCTCGCGGTTCAGTGCGTGGAACGACTGGTCGTGCTTGATCCAGGCTTGAAGGCGCGGGTGTGCGACACGGGATCGGCGGAGTACCAGATTTTCTGGAACAAGCTGATTTTTCGGCAGAGGTTTAACTCGGCGGAGTCGTCGTCGGGCGCGGGATTGCTGGAACTCGCCAAGTGGGCTGATGCCGCGGGGCTGAAGGCCGACGCACGCGAGACGCTGCGTCGAGCGGCGTTTGCCGATCCCACTCTGACAGAAGTGAGGCAGCTTGCGGCACTCTGGAATGTCTCACTTGCCTCATGGATTCGGTTGGATCTGACGCCGGCGATTGAGACGAGCCTGTTCCTTTCGCGAATCGTGGATCAGGGCGCGGAGGTGGAGGCACAGGCGGGCCGGGAGTTTTTACTTCTGCCGCTGCATTACGAATCGGATGTCGCGCCGCGTGTGCTGTCGCGTCTGCTTCTGTCGAAGCGCGATCGGCCGGCCTATTACGGCGTGTATTCATTCCATCGTCAGCCGACGGCCGCGGTACTTCAGTCATGGACCGAATCAATCGTGTTCGAGCGCATGGAGTTAAAATCCATCGCCGGTGGCGAGGTTCAGGTTGTCTGGAAGAACAATTTGCTTCCACGTGTTCGCGACGGGGAAAAATGGAAGCAGGAGGCTGTGCGGTCGCGTTCTGAGGCGGAGCGGCCGGCGGGCTGGGCGGTGCTCGTCCTTGAGCCGGAACCTGGACAGAGGGAGATTGTTCTGGAATGGGGCGACGGATCGGCGGACGTGATCGATCTGGCATTTATTCGATCGATACCGGAAATTCGGACGAAGGGCGGCCGTCTCGAACCGGATGCGCCGGAATTGGTGCAGGCGTTGCGGCATATGGGGGGGCGGTCCGCGGCCATGGTGGAATTGAGTGTCGAAACGCTGGGGATGGTTCGTGCGCAGGTGACGGCAGATCGGATTGGGAACTGGGCCCGCACGGTCGATCCGGGCGTGATCGCCCTGGTTAATCGAGGTGACCACCGAATCGATCGGGCGGTCTGGCGGTACATTGCGTCTCGCCGGGAGGTGCCGATGGCTGCGATGGCGCAGCTGCAATCGCTGCCGCACGAGTTGAAGCTGAAATGGATCAAGCTGATTGGCGAGCATGGTGTGGAATCCGTTGCGGGCGATTCGGCAATGATCAAGTCGCTGTTGCTGTCGATGTGCAGCAACGGGTCAGTCGAGGAATGCGAGGCAGCGCTGGTCACGATGCGGCGACTGCGAATGAAGGTTGATTGGTCTGAATTCAGCCGGATGTCGCAGAATGCACAGATGGCTGCGCTCCGCCAACTGGGCGGCATGCGCCGTGATGACGCGGTTACGGCACTCCTGACAATCATGAAGCATGTGCAGCAGTCGTCGGCGGCAGAGGTCGCCCGGCATGTGCGATCACTTGGACTGGAACTGAGCGACCCGCGCGATCCGCTGCTCCTTAAGTGGCGGGAGCTCAAGTCGAATTCGGATCGGATCTCACTTCTCACCGTACTACAACCGGCTGCGCTGGGCGATCTGATCTTCTCTCGTACGTTTGCAGATATTGTCAATACCGGGATTGAAGCGATGCCAAGGCAGCGCGGCCTGAAGCGGGCGGTATTCGATCTGGTGGTCGAGCAGGGCGAGCGATTCGTGTCGGATGCGCGACTGTTGGGGGACGAGCCAGGACACGGCGTTTTCCCTCTGAATGTGCGGCTGCGAATGGATGATCCGATGATCGCCGGTCTTGCTGAGGCGGCGCGAACAGGAAGCATGAGCCAGCGGATTGACGCCGCTTCGATTCTGATTCGGGCGGGGTATCCGACAATCGCGGCCGACGCGGTCAGTGGCTCGAATGCAACGACGGAAGAGACAGCGGCCATCATCACGGCACTTCTTGATCGACCGAAGACGGCGCTGTCCGACGGTATGCTTGGGCTGTGCGGCCGTTTGCTTCGCCCTGAGGGCTTGCCAATTGTAGAAACACTGTTGACGTGGCTGGGTCGGCGTTCGGCAGAGACGCCCGTTGCTGAGCATTGGCGGCTGATCGCCGCGATGAAGACCGGCATCGATTTTCAAGCGTTCGCGGAAATGGTGAGCGTGATGCGTCCGACTCAGGCGATTGCCGCGCAGCGCATCCTTTTTGAGGCAGGCCATTTCACGGCCCAGGACCGACAGGTTTTCGTTGCGGAGAAGAATCCGGCCACACGACGGGCGACGCTTTCGGAACTGGACCTGCGAAGAGCACAACTCGTCGATGGAAATTATGGTGTTGTCATCGTGGCTGAGGTGATCGAGGCGGTTGATTATCCGATCCACTCGCAGTCCGAGGATGTGCAATTGTCCGCCATTCGCTGGCGGGCGCCGCGCCGGGTGACCATGTATGGTCCGGCGGTCCGACTGTCGTCCAGTGATACCGGCAATGATTATCAGGTCTATTGGGAGAATGGCGAGATCGGACGCGGTCGTTCGCGTTCGAAGTTGAGACCAGTTCGGCGACCGGAAGGGTCGATCCCGGCGCTGGCCGATCCGAACGCCGATCTGTTGGGGGCGAATGGTTGGGGCTGGCCGGGGCCGACTGGGCTGGCGGGATTCGAACTTCAGACGGCAGTGGGACCGGTGGTGTTACCGTCTAATCGGCCGGTGCTGGACGAGCCAGGTGAGGATTTTGCGACGCTTGATCTGACGACCTATGCGGCGAAATTGCTTGCGGAATCGGGGCTGTTCTCGACGGTCGATTTGAGCAGGCTTTCCGTGACACCGCTTCGCGTCACGGTTCGATATGCGGCTTTTGCGTCGTATGTCGGTCTGATGCCAATGCGGGAGCCGCCTTTGAGCCCCGCACCTGGTCAACGCCATCTGCTGGGGATGCTTGTCATGCTGGAACGGATCGATCCGTGAGCGCAACGGGACGGCCGAATTTCGCGCGACATCATTGCAGGATCATCACGCGAGAGTACTTGGGCACGAGCAGATCGAAGACGAATGCCACCTCGTCCGGTCCGAGTCGGACGCATCCCATCGACATATCAGCGCCGATGCTTTTCGGATCGATGGTACCGTGAATGCCGAAGCCGATCCGCCCCATGCATTCGCCCGAAATGCACTCGAGGCTGATCCAGCGTTCGCCGATCGGGTTCTCGGGGTCGTTTGCCGCAAAATATCGGCCGGAGATCGGGTCGGCCCAGTCCGGATTGGTGAGTTTGCTCTTGATGAGCCATTCGCCGGTGGGGGTTCCGCCGTCGGTTCCGAGACCGACAGGAAAGCTGCGCACGAAGACATCTCCCAAGGAGAGGTCAATTCGATGTGCGGATTTGTAAATCCTGGCGCTGAACGGTCCTTTGATCACTTTGAGTCGCGAACCGGCGAGAATCGAATCTCGATCGCGGATGCCGTTAAGGGTCATGATGAGCTCTTCGCTGATCTGGTATTTCCTCGCGATCACAAAAAGGCTCTCGCCGGTTTTCACCACGTGAACCGCAGTGAGCGGATCATCCGGCGTCGTTGCGCGGCTGAAGAGAAGGGCGTCCGACAGGCGATCCAGCTCGCGTCGGATAAATTGCTGATCGGGTGGATTCACGCCGAGGGCGAGAGCGCGCGACAGCGCGGCGCGAGCCTTGATGACTTCGCCGGAGGCCAGCGCATCTCGACCGGTTTTGAGCGCGCGGGCGGCACTGTTGCCGAAGGCGCTCGGCATGAGCGGATTCGACGTGTCGGCGGTCGTTGGGACCGAGGCGATGGCGACCGTCGGTGTCGTGGCTTCGACCGACTCCCGGATGGATGTTGCCTCATTTGGCCGGATCGCGGCATCGAGGTCGGGCGCGTTCTCAGGCTTGGAAGTCCGCGTGCTACTCGGCTCTGATGAACCGAACCGCGGCGCGTCGTTGGAAATTGAGGCCGCCTGGTCGGACCCGACATCAGGCGGATTTGTCGACGAAAATTTCCATGCGTAGAACGACCATGCGGCCGCGGCGAAGATCACAACGCCTAGAACCATGCCGAGCGATTTTTGGTTTGTTCGTGTCATGGCAGTCAACCTCGAGCTCAGTCCCGCGGAGTAGCCCGGTGAAGGATCATACGACGCCGCCCGGACCGGAGTTTACCAAATCGCGCGGGCGATTCGCCAGATGAAAATCGGAGGCGGCGTCTTGTCGGCAAATCACGCATGTGCCGAGGCGGTTTCACGGTGCGCGTCTGTGGCCGGCGTGAATCCGTGGCGTGCCGTGTTTTCGGAAATCGTGCGGGGCAGCATGAATTGCTGGAGGTAATCCGGTCCGCCGGTTTTCGATCCCAGGCCGGATTGATCAAAACCTCCGAACGGCTGGCGGTCAACCCGCGACAGGGTGATCTTGCGATTCACATAGATCATGCCGGCGCGGAGGCGCAGTTTGGCGAATTCGCAGTGCCGCGGGCTTCGCGAGTAGAGACCGGCACAAAGGGCGTAGTTCGTGCAGTTGGCGATTTCGACAGCTTCCTCGAACGATTTCGCCCGATGAATGCACAGCACTGGCGCCATACACTCCTCCCGGGCGATAAACGCATCACACGGCACATCCGAGAAGATTACGGGGGACATGAAAAATCCGGCTTCGCCTGCCCCTTTTTTCGGCGGGAGAACACAGCGTGCTTCACGCATCCCGTTCTCGATGAAGCGCTCCGCAACTGAAAGCGCTTGCTCGTTGATCAGCGGACCGACCGAAGTCGCAGGCGAGTCGGCGGGTCCGGGCTTGATGGCGGACGCTGAATCGACCAACTTCTCGACAAAGGCTTCGTAGATCGAACCGACCACGATCACGCGCGAACAGGCGGTGCATTTTTGTCCTGCGTAACCAAAGGCTGACGCCATCACGGCCTGCACGGCGTCATCCAGATCGGCGTCGTCATCGACGATGATGGCGTTCTTTCCGCCCATCTCGGCGATAATGTGCTTAGTCGCTCCGCGGTCCGTCGATGCCGAACGTGCCTGATCGATGAGTCCGCGACCGACAGCGGACGACCCGGTGAATGCGATCATGTCGATACCCGGGTGGCGAACGAGAAACTCGCCCAGATCCGCGCCGGGTCCGGGCGTGAAATTAAGGACGCCCGGCGGAAGGCCGGCTTCGATCAGAATCTCGCAAAGGCGGGCGGCGCAGACTGCGGCATCGTTCGCAGGTTTCATCACGACGGTATTGCCGGTCACAATCGCGGCGGCAGTCATTCCACCGATCAGCGACGTGGGGAAGCAATAGGGGCCGATCGTCAGAACGACGCCGCGCGGCAGATAGTTGTACTCATTGGACTCACCTGGAAAGTCTCGCCGTCGCGGTCGAGCTGAAAGGCGGCGCATTTCCCGAGCGTAGAAACGGAAATAGTCGGCGGTTTCCATGAAGTCCGCTTGTGCTTCGCGCCAGGTCTTGCCGACTTCATGAATCATCCACGCGCAGATTTCAAATCGCCGCGATTCGAGCAGGTCGGCCGCTCGATCCAGCAAGGACGCCCGCTCCGCAGGCGGTGTGGCTGACCATTTCGGGAATGCTGCTCGAGCGGCGCTTATGGCGCGATCGGCCAAAGCGTGATCGCAGATGGCAGTTCGGCCGACGATCTCATTCCGATTCGACGGATTGAGCGATTCGTGCCATTCGCGCGTGTCAACCCCTCCGTTCGCAATGATCGCGGGGTACTTGCGGCCGAACTGAGCGCGTGTTGAGGCGATCGCCGCCTTCATTGCTTCGCGGTTGGCGTCGCGCGAGAAATCCATCTCGGCGGATTCATTAAACGGTTCCATGCATTCTTCCCCTTCTGGATCCTGGATGCGGGGCGCTGGCAGAATTGTCGGACAAGTTGGCGGTTGGCTGCCGGGACGCGCCAGGAGCGCATCGACCGACATGTGCTGTCCGAAGCTCTGCCGCAGGAAGGATTCGTTCGCGGTGTTCTCGATCAGCCGGCGGATGAGATACGCCATGCCGGTCATCAGATCGCCGAAGGGCGCGTAGATTCGCAGCCGCTGGCGCATCGAGACAAGGGCCCGCTTCAGCGGATCGCCCATGCCGGTCAGCATTTGCAATTCAAGGGTCCGTTCGGGCAGACCCAGTGTGGCCTCCATGGCCAGAACAGCCGCAATGGACCTGACGTTGTGACTGGCGAATGCCGGGCGAACAACATCAGCGTTTTTCAGAAGCAATGCTGAAACACGCTCGAACGATTCGTCGGAACGCCATTTCTCGGTGTAGAGCGGGATCGGCCACTTATTGCGCACGGCAGTCGCGGTTTCCGAATCCCAGTAGGCGCCTTTCACGATACGAACACTGATCGGCGTGCCGCGCCGGCGAACCCAGCCGATCAACTCGCGCAGGTCGGTTTCGCCTTCGGGCATGTAGGTCTGAATGACAATGCCGACGTCGGGCCAATCGCGGAACTCCGGTTCGCTCAGGACGCGCTTGAAGATTTCCAGCGTCATGTCCTTGACCGCGTAGTGTTCCATGTCGATGTTGATGAATGCGCCGACCTGCCGTGCGGCCCGGAAGATCGGACGCAGGCGATCCAATACGGCGGCAGCGACGCCTTCGGGATCGATCGGGTCGAATCTGACGACAATCGCCGAAAGCTTGATCGACACATTCACCTTCGGCAGGGACCCCCAGGGCGTGCGATCGAGGATCGGATCTTCCCGCCACTCGAGCGATTCGCGGCCAAGGTGCCGAATGAGTTCGAGATAAAGTTCCTGATGATGGCGCGCCACACGATCAGCGATGATCGTTTCGCCGAGGACATCCAATGTGAAGGTCATGCCCTTGCGACGCAGCTTTCGGACCGCGGCAACCGCTTCGCCGGGTGTCGATCCGACAATGAACTGCCTCGCGCTGGTGCCGCATCCGAATCGTGCGGCCCATGCGACGAAGTGTGCATAGGCGCTTTCCGGTCGATCGAATCCGATCGCGAGTTCGAGTATCCCAGGGAGTCGATGTCCCTTCACGCGACGCCAGGCCGCCTTGGGTTCGAGATAATCGATGAGGTGCCGCGCGATTGATGTCGCGTCGTTTAGTGACGGCATGACCTCAATGAAGCGAAACAACCGGAGTTTGAGGTCTTCATCGGAGGTCAGCCAGTTCATGCCGAACTGTTGCCATGCCTCCATCGAGAAAATCGATGGGGAGGCGTCCTCCGCCCGCTTGAAGATTTCGCGTCCGATCCTGCCGATCTCCGGCTCAATGGCAGCGGGGCTGAGGCGTGCGAGCGTCATGCGTTTGTACGGCCCCCTCGATGGTGTTTCGGATCGCGCGGGCAATTGTCCCGCCTGGCACATTTCTGATGAATTCTAAAGCCCGCTGACGCTGCTGCAAATACGCCGGATTGCCGGGTATGTGGGTCGGCTCTACACTCTGCCTCATGTCAAGAATCGTATTGCAGTGCCGGATTCCGGCCCTCATCCTGTGCTGTGCCGTCGGCGTCGCCGGCTGCGAAGACAAACGCCGTCATCAGGCCTCAGAGAATGTCGAGTTTCCGGTCGTGGAGCCGCCGGTCGGAAGCGACGCTCCGGCGGATGCGGTCGCGCTGGCCATGCTCGACGCGATGCGGACATTGCAGCGTATTCGAGCCGTGGGTTTCGGCCATTCGGACAACAAGGCGAAATACGACCACGCGATGGGCGTGATCGCGAGCCTGATGGACAAGGATCGCGTTTACATGTCCGTCAGGGCGGAGCCGCCACCAAGCGTTCCACGCGATATCAAGCGCGATGCGGCTGTACGGCTGGTCGCCGAGTCCTGGGTATCGGCGATTGCGCATTACCTGGAAGGGATGGAATCGTCGACACGCGAATTAACAATCCGAAAGAAGGGCGAGATTCTGTTCGAACAGAATCGGGCCATGTCGGCGGATGGAAAAATCGAACGCTCGAACGAACGAGTTCTGGCAATGGATGAGGCCACGCTCTATGTCGATGCCGTGGATCCGCATGAGCGCGAGATGCTGGCGGAAATCGAATCGAGCGACGAGATGACCAAGGCCGTCGGCTCGGACGGAAAGCCGCTTGCGAAGGGCACGGAAGCGTACCTCGCAAAACTGCGGTTATTGACAATTCCGAGGGGATTCAATGTGCCGATCGGCGCGGTGATTGTGATTCGCCTGAGCCAGACGCCAGACGGGTGGCGTGTATTTCATCTTCACTTGCAGGGTTGATCTGTTCGAGAAGCCGCGTGAAGGAAATGGCGCCGGCCTAGACGTGCAATTCGACGATGTTCTTATCCGTCAGAATGTGGTTGCCGGTGACCTGTTGTCCGTCGTGCACGGTGCCGCCCCAGATTCGAGCGGTTTTCAGCTTGGCAGCCAAGTCCTTGTGAATGTGCTCGGCCATGTCGAGCACGGTTGCGCCGACTGGCAGGATGAACGGGGCTTCCTTGTCCGCGGGTTTGCCCGGCTTCTTTGCATAGACACGAATCACATTGAGCAGCTCGTACAAATCCGCGAGCATCTCCGGCATTCCTTCGCCGGATTTGGCGGAGATGCCTCGCACCTGCAAGTGTTCCAATTCGCCGGACATCAATTCGCGGAATGTGCTGAGATTCTCCATCGCCCCGGGTGCATCGAGTTTGTTGGCGACCAGTAATGCGCGCTTCGGCAGGGCGGTGGCGTCGATTGCGTCCAGGTCCCGATCTTCCATGTCTTCTCCACCAAAGTCCGGCGTCGGCGTCGTCATCGGCCGCATCTGATGATCGCGAAGCAGTCTGATCGACTGCTCAAACTGGTCGACGACCTCGATTGAGGCCAGGTCGATCACGATCAGCAATGCGTCGGCACGGCGATACGCATTCAGCATTCCGGGCTGTGCATTGCCTTCCATGATCGGCGGCATATCGACGAGCTGGATTGGAACGTCTTCGTGATGAGCCATGCCGGGCACGGCCGCGTGCGTGGAGAAAGGAAAATCCGCAATTTCAACCTTTGCATGCGTCAACGCGCCGACGATGGAACTCTTGCCGACGTTGGCGGCACCGAGTAGGACGACTTGCCCGGCGCCCTGCCGGGGTACGCTGAACAGGTCATGCGAGGCGTGTCCACCGGACTTGTGCGCGCGTTGCGCGTCCTCTCGCGCGGCCTTGATTTTCTGCTTGATTTGAAGCTGGAGTTTCTCACTGGCCTTGTGCTTGGGGACGAGGCGAAGCATTTCCTCCAGGGCGGCGACCCGGTCGGCCGCATTGGTCGCGCAGCGATATCGCTCTTCGGCCTTCTTGTACATGGGTGTGGCATTGATCGCCATTCAACGATTACTCCATCAGGCTATGCGGGTTGGCTCCCCGGTGGCCGGCGTCACGACCGCGCCGAAACGAAGGATTCTGAATTCTCGATCTATCGCCATGATATCGCGCCGTCGCCTGCGCATCGACTCGGGTCCTTCCCATGAAGAGCTCGCTGCTCATGCCGGTGGGCGGGATGGTGTGTCCGAAGGCCCGAATCCGGAATTGTATCGAACAGATCGTTGTGCCATTACGACGGCATTCTCAATCTGCTTGATGATTCTGTGGCGACCACCGGGTGGCCTCTGTATCGGGCGATGCCGCGGAAAAAAGTTGCCGAATTTGCAAAGATCGGCTAGAATTCCTTCAGGCCAGCAAGCGCATTTGTATTTTCATTATTCGACCAAGCGGGTCGGATGTAATTTCGTGCGCTGAGTCCGGTCCGACATGAGGAGGTGAAAAAAGGGTTTCCGAATCGACGACGTTTCGGAGTCCGATTCAGTATTCACCGCGGCGTATTCGACAGTCTCCGCGATGGAATCTGAACCGATCTTGCCGAGTGCAGCCTGAGCTGATGGAACACGGATTGGCTGATGCAAATGGCCGTGCGAGACGTCACGAGGAAAAATAAGATAACATGCGAGTCCTGCATCGCGGGATTTGCCAACCGAGGAGAACGCCCATGACAGCCGTCACGCTCCCGCAATTCGAGGGTCGCGAGGGAGGCGCCCCGCGCGTCAGGTACATCCGAGACATTGATAAGCTTACCCAGATTCCGCCGGCCGAGCGCGACAAGCTCAAGAAAGTGGCCGAGCGATATGTGTTCCGGGCCAACGATTACTACCTCGGTCTGATCAACTGGGACGATCCCGACGATCCAATCAAGCAGCTCATCATCCCTCGCGAAGAGGAACTGAACGACTGGGGACAGCTCGATGCCAGCAATGAGGCATCTGTAACTGTTACCAACGGCGTTCAGCACAAGTATCCCGATACTGTTCTTCTGCTATGCAACGAAGTTTGCGGCGCATACTGCCGCTATTGCTTCCGCAAGCGGCTCTTCATGGATGATAACGACGAGGTGACGCGAGACGTTTCGGCTGGTATCCGCTACATCGCCGAGCATCCCGAGGTGACAAATGTCCTCCTGACAGGGGGAGATCCGCTGCTGATGGCGACGCGGAAACTGCGGCAGATAATCGGCGGGTTACGGGAGATTGAGCACGTTCGGATCATTCGCATCGGCTCAAAAATGCCGGCCTTTGACCCATGGCGGATTCTCAACGACCCGGATTTGCAGGAACTGCTTTCGACCTATTCGACGCCCATGCGGCGCATCTATCTGATGGCTCATTTCGATCATCCGCGCGAATTGACGGAGGCGGCGATCGAGGGAATCGACCGCTTTATCCGCTGCGGCGTGATCTGCGTGAATCAATGTCCGCTCATCAAGGGCATCAATGACGACCCGGATGTGCTTTCGGATTTATACAGAAAGCTCTCGTGGATCGGCTGCCCGCCGTACTACCTGTTCCAAGGACGCCCGACCGCCGGTAACGAGCCGTACGAAGTGCCGATCGTTCGTGGATGGGATATTTTCCGCGAGGCGCTGCGTCGCGGGTCCGGTCTGGCTCGCCGTGCCCGGTACTCAATGTCTCATGAGACCGGTAAAATCGAAATTGCGGGCGTGGACGATCAGTACATCTATCTGCGATATCATCGCGCGAAAGACCCGTCGCTGCGGGGCAAGTTCATGGTTTACCGCCGCAACGATGAGGCGTATTGGCTCGATCAGCTTGAACCGGTTTCACCGGCCGACGCGCCACGATTCAACGTTGAAAGCCGATATGATGTTGTTGACGGTCCTGAATAACATCAGCCGTGATTGGCATGAATTGTGCAGCAGGTTCTGTTCGGGAGCTAACCATCTTCGGAGGGCTTACGATGACGCCGCGCGACATCGCAAAGTGGATTCACGACGAGCACGCTCGAGTCCAGGAGTTCACATACGACGTGCGAAAGCAGTTGGCGGTCCCGCCGGTCGGACAGTTGTCGGACTGGCTGCCGAGACTCCGAACCAGCTTCAGCAAGCTGGCCACGCACCTTCGCAACCACATGGCCATGGAGGAGGAGGGTGGTTACATGAAGGGCGTCGAACGGATTCGGCCTACGCTGTCTCGAAAGGTCGAAGCACTGCACCATGAGCATTCGGAGCTTGATCGGCTCATGCGCGAGCTCGATGCATCGATCGCCGAACTGCGGCCGGAAGACAATCTGCTCATCCGACACGCCATCGCCCGAATCGGGATGTTCCTGGCCTACGTCGAACAGCACAAACACGAGGAGGAGAATCTCGTGATGTACGCGTTCAATCAGGACCTCGGTACCGGCGACTAAGCACCGGATTGAATTCGATTTTTCCCATATCGCACCTCGAGGCTCGGGCCGCGCTGCGATATTGATTTTTCACCCGACGGGGTGATACCATGCCGATCGAGAACCACGTAGCGATGAATTCCTCAAAGCCAGTCAGTCTCAATCTGAATGTCCGCGGACTTGGCCAATCGCCGACGCTCGCGATCAAGGAAAAATGCCGCGCGTTGTTACAGGCCGGAAAGCACGTCTATGACTTCGGCCTGGGACAGTCGCCGTTTCCCGTGCCCGGCTCCGTCGTCGAATCGTTGCGGACGGCCGCCACGGAGAAGGACTACCTGCCGGTCAAGGGCCTGCCGGCTTTGCGCGAGGCAGTCGCGGACTATCATCGCAAGAAGGATGAAATTGACGCCAGCCCCGATGGCGTGATTGTCGGTCCCGGCTCAAAAGAGCTGATGTTTATCCTGCAACTGGTCTATTACGGCGAGATTCTGCTGACGCCGCCGTGTTGGGTGACCTACTGGCCGCAGGCGAGGATTCTCGGTCGCCGATTCAGTCTGATTCATACCCGGTATGAAAACGGCTGGAAAGTGACGGCCGAGGAATTCGACCGGGCGCTGAGCGTTGTCGAGGACGATCATCGGCCGCGCCTGCTTGTGCTGAATTATCCGAGCAATCCGACGGGTCTGACTTATAGTGCCGACGAAGTCAAATGCCTTGCCGAGGTGGCGCGGAAATACAATGTGATTGTGTTGTCCGACGAAATCTATGGTCGGCTGCATTTCACCGGCGAACATGTTTCGATTGCACGATTCTACCCGGAGGGCACCATCGTCAGCTCCGGATTATCGAAGTGGTGCGGAGCCGGCGGCTGGCGACTCGGCACATTTACCTGCCCGCACGAATTGCGCTGGTTGGTCGATGCAATGGCCGCCGTCGCCAGTGAGAGTTTCACGTCAGTCAGCGCGCCGATTCAATTTGCGGCGGTCCGGGCGTTCCAGTGCGGAGTTGATATCGAGCGGTATCTGTGGCATGCGCGCCGGGTGCTCGCGGCAATCGCTGCGCCCACCGTTTCGATTTTGAAGTCCGCCGGCATTCGCGTTCATGCCCCGGTCGGCGGATTCTACCTTTTCCTGGATTTCTCGCCGTTCGCGGAGATGTTGGCCCGCCGCGGGATCAGGGACGGACCCAGTCTGTGCAATCGTCTACTTGAGGAAGCCAATGTGGCGATCCTGCCCGGCGTCTCGTTCGGGCGTTCGCGTCAGGATCTGACGGCTCGGCTTGCGTTTGTCGATTTCGATGGCGGCGCGGCTCTTGCTGCCAGCGAGAATCTGCCGCTCGAGCACCCGTTGCCGGACGATTTCGTCCGGGCGCATTGCCGAAGAGTGATAGACGGCGCTCTTGCAATTTCACAATGGCTTACGATCGGCGCGGACGGCAAGAATTCCGAAGGCTGAGATTGCGCCAATCGCTCGCCGGGAATCCCTTTGTTTTGACGTTTTCCGTCAACCCCCTAGAATTCGTTCCTCTTGTGGGTTGCCGCTCCCGTTGATCGCGGCGAGATCGAGAGGAATCAGATATGGTCGTAGGCGAACTGACTCAGGAGGTTGACCTCGTTGTCATCGGCGGAGGCCCCGGCGGTTATGTGGCGGCTCTCGCCGCTGCGGATCGCGGGATTCAGACCGCGCTGATCGAGGAAGCCAAAGTGCCCGGCGGCGTGTGCCTGCGTGAGGGCTGCATCCCCAGCAAATCCCTCCTGCATGTCGCCCGGATCATCGATGAGGCGAAGCACGCTGAGAGCCTTGGATTGACCTATGCCCCGCCGAAGGTCGATATCGAGAAACTTCGCGGCTGGAAGAACGGCGTCATACGCAAGCTCGCGGGCGGCGTTCAGTCGCTCATCAAGGCGCGCAAGATCGACTATTTCAACGGTCATGCCGAATTCGAGAGTTCGAACATCGTTCGCCTCGAAGGCGCAGATAACGCACGGCTTAAATTTCGGCATGCAATAATTGCGACCGGTGCATCCGCGAAATTTCTGCCCGAATCCGTGATTCCCCGGGACCTTTGCTGGAGTGCGGCGGACGCGCTCGAAGTCAGTGAGGTTCCGAAGCGATTGCTCATCATCGGCGGCGGCTACATCGGTCTGGAAATCGGACAGGTTTATGCCGGCCTGGGTAGCGAAGTTACGGTTGTCGAAGCGCTCGATGGCGTGCTGACCGGACTCGATCCCGAATTAGCCAAGCCGCTGCTTTCGAAGTTGAACAAGCAGATGAAGGCGATTCACACCGGAGCGCAATTCAAAGGCGCCAAGAAGTCCGGCAATGAAATTCAGGCGACATATGTCGTTGGTGGAAAGGAAGTCACCGAGCCGTACGACAGAATCCTCGTTTCGATCGGGCGCAAACCACGGACCGACGGACTCGGGCTTGAACATACCAAGGTTTCGCTTACGGATCGCGGGTTCATTCAGGTCGATCATCAGTTCCGCACCACAGACAAGCGAATTTTCGCAATCGGGGATGTCATCGGCGACCCGATGCTGGCACACAAGGCTTCCCGCGAGGCGAAGATTGTCGCCAATGTTCTGGCGGGCAAGAATGATGAATGGGACAACGTGACCATTCCGGCTGTCGTTTACACGGATCCGGAAGTCGCCTGGTGCGGCTACACGGAATCGGAAGCAAAGGCCAAGGGGCTGGATTTCGTTGTGAAGAAGTTTCAGTGGGTCGGCTCGGGCCGTGCGGTATCGATGAATCGGACTGAGGGACTGACGAAGCTCATTTTCGATCGACAGACGCAGCGGTTGGTCGGTATGGGAATTGTCGGTGCGCATGCCGGCGATCTACTGATGGAAGGTGTGCTCGGCATGGAACTCGGCGCCGTGGCCGATGATCTGGCATTGTCGATCCATCCGCACCCGTCCCTGGGTGAGACGATTATGGAGGCCGCCGAAGCGATGACAGGCAAGGCGATTCACGGGCATTGATTGCGTTGGCAGAAGCGTGTGGGTTTCCAAGGTTCATAGCGGGGCGAATTCCTTGCAGGCATCCGGACAATCGACGGTTTCAGCACTACCCCTTCCGGCCGATGAGTCGCCGAAGCGTTTCATGATTACGGGAGGTGCGGGCTTCCTCGGCATCAATCTGATTCGTTATCTTCTTTCGCGTGGTCACCAGGTCACATCGCTCGACATCGAGCCATTCGACTACGAGGATTGTCGCGACCGGATTCGCGAGATTCGTGGCGACATTCGCGATATGAACGCTGTGCGGGAATCCGTCAAAGGCGTGCAGATTGTTGTGCATTGCGCAGCGGCACTGCCGCTGTACAAGCCAGAGGACATCCGCTCGACGGACCTGGACGGCACGCGCAATGTGCTGGAGGCGGCGCGCGAGGCGGGATGCGAGCGGGTCGTGCACATTTCATCCACGGCGGTGTACGGCATTCCCGATCACCATCCATTGCGTGAAGACGACCGGCTTTACGGTGTCGGTCCCTATGGCGAAGCGAAGGTTCAAGCGGAGGAAGTTTGCAGGGAGATGCGATCGCGCCACGGCATGTGCATCCCGATCATCCGGCCCAAGAGCTTTGTCGGACCGGAGCGGCTGGGCGTGTTTGCGCTGTTCTACGACTGGGCCAAGGACGGGCGCGGTTTCCCGATGATCGGCTCGGGAAAAAACCGGTACCAATTGCTCGATGTCGAAGACCTCTGTGATGCGATCTACCTCTGCTGCACTCTTGAACGCGATCGGGTCAACGATGTCTTCAATATCGGCGCCAAGGACTTCCTGACCATGCGTGAAGACTATCAGGCGGTTCTGGATCGCGCCGGATTCGGCAGGAAAATCAGGGGCTTTCCGGCCGCTCCGATGATCTGGACACTGCGGCTTCTGGAACTGCTGAAGCTCAGCCCGCTCTACAAGTGGGTGTATGAAACGGCGTCGAAAGACTCCTTTGTGTCGATCGAGCGGGCCGAGACAAAGCTGGGTTTCCGGCCCCGGTTCAGCAATCGCGACGCGCTGGTGAGAAACTACGAGTGGTATCTGGCGAACCTGCCAAGGTTTGAAAATGCCAGCGGTGTGACACATCGCGTCCCGTGGAAGCAGGGCGTTCTGCGGATTGCCAAGGTCTTTTTCTGACTCGTCGGCAGATGCAAATCGAGGCCTGACATGATCGCGGTCACCGGAGCGGCGGGTTTCATTGGTTCGAATCTGGCGCATCGTCTTGCGCGGGATGGCGCCGAACTGCTGCTGGTCGATCGAGAGTTGACCGCCGCGAAGGCGCCGAATCTTGAAGGGCTGCGACGCGCGGATGTGGTTCGGCACATCGAATTCATTGACGCGCTTGAAGCCGGCCGTCTCTCTCCGGAGGTCATTTTCCATCTGGGCGCGTGCAGCCGTACGACCGAGACCGACTGGGCCTATCTGACCGAGATAAACATTCGATACACCCAGCGGCTCTGGGCCTGGTGCGCGTCCAGCGGGCGGCCATTGATTTTTGCATCGAGCGCCGCCACATACGGTGACGGCAGTCAGGGTTTCGACGACCGCACGCCCCCGTCGCGGCTCGCGCCTTTGAACCTGTATGGTCGTAGCAAGAATGATTTCGACGCGTGGGCTTTCGATCAAGTGTCAGCCGGGGCGCCCTGTCCTCCGCGATGGGCGGGGCTGAAGTTCTTCAATGTCTATGGTCCGCGCGAGGTGCATAAGGGCCGTATGGCGAGCGTCGTCTGGCACGCCCATCGGCAGATTATGGATACCGGCGAGATGCGACTCTTCCGTTCGAACGATCCGGCCATCGCCGATGGCGAGCAGCGGCGGGACTTCGTCTATGTGGAGGATTGCATCGATCACATGGTTCGGCTCTGGAAGCATTTCGCCCCGAACGGGCTGTATAATTCCGGCACGGGGGCCGCGCGCACGTTCCTCGATCTGACACACGCCGTCTTCGCCGCGATGGGGCGACCTGCGAAAATTCAATTCATCGACATGCCGCCGGACCTTCATCGCCAATACCAGAATTACACGCAGGCCGTTATGTCAAGCTGGCGGGACGCCGGCATTGAAACGACTCCGACTCCACTCGAATCAGGCGTCGCGCAGACCATTCGGGCGATCATGGCCGGACGGTCATAGAACGGACGGCGCGTCCCGGGCCGCGTCGGCCGTCCATCCCTTATCAGATCTCGTAAGACCATTCCGCTTCGACTGAGTCTGGTTTGTCATGGCGTGAGTCAGGCGCGGCTCGCAGCAAGTTCGTGCCCGTGGGCACGAATCCACGAGCAATGGTCTCCGCCAGTTCGATCGCCGCATGGGCGGAACTGAAGACTTTACGCGTGGTCTTGAGGAGGAATCTCGGATCGAGCGTACGGCCCAGCGGGCTGCGCGAAAGCTGTTCGTGCATCCGGTCCGTCAGACCGCAGATGATGAGCGTGCCGCCATCTGATATGTACCTCTGCACGACGCGATTCAGTTCGATGATGACCGAGTAATCGATGTGTTGCGTTCGTCGCATGCGAATGATTACGACGGCCGGTCTGCAATTGAAGATACGTCCCAGCACATCCGAAAGTTCCTCCGCTTGCGCGAAGAATAGCGGGCCCTCCACCTGAAGCATCGTGATCGGGTGGTGGCCGGTTTCCTTGTCGATCGCGTGCTCGTGAAACGCTCGGCCCTTGCCGGCGACCATCTCCACCAAGTACAGCCTGCTCACACGGCGAAGGAACATCGCAATCGATACCGTCAATCCGATCAGAACGGCCCAGTGAATCGGCAACGCCACCAGGCAGACGACGGTCGTAATCAGCACGATTCTGTCGTGTCGCGCGTGCGTGAGCAGATCTCGCACCTCCCGCCAGTCGACGACCGACCACGCCGTCGCCATGAGCAGTCCGGCAATGGCTGATCGGGTGATGTATTGGGTGTAGGGGGCTGCTCCGAACACGATGATCGCAGTGGCAATTGCGCAGATGACGCCGGACATGCGGGTCCGGGCGCCGGCCGTGTCGTTGATGACAGATCGCGAGATACTCTCCGCGCCGGGAAATCCCCCGCAGAAGCCGACAGTGACATTGGAAAGGCCAAGCGCGATCATTTCGCGCCGGGCGTCGATCCGCTCGCCATTTTTTGATGCGAACGCCTTTGAAAGAGCCAGCGTCTGAATCATGCCGACGGCGCAGATCGCGGCCGACCCGAAAACAAGGTCGGTTCGAAACTCGCCGTGATACGCAGGTAGGACGAACGGAGGCCATTCTCGGGGCACAGGTTCAATTCGAACCAACTGCTCACTAACGCCGAACCTCTCCAGCAGCCACACCGCGAATCCGCCGGCGAGGATTGACACAAATGCTGCGGGAAAGCGCCGTCCCAGTCGGCCGCCGACCAGTACGATCGCGAACGTCGCCGTACCCATCAGGACGTCTGGCCACGATGTTTCGGACATGCGGCGAATTAAATTGAGTATGAGCATGCCCAGGCGCGGTTCGCGCTGAACGGAAATCCCGAGGAAGGGCGCGAGCTGCGCGCCGAAGATGAGTACTCCGACGCCCACCGTCAAGCCAATCAGAACCGAGCGAGAAACAAACCGGACCATTTCGCCAACGCGCAGAACAGCCAGAATCAGCGTTAGCCCGCCGACCATCACGGCCAGCAGTCCGGCGATGGCCGGCCAACTGGCGATGTCTCTTGGAGCGACACTCGCGAGCACACCATACACCATCGAACTGGTTGTGATTGCCGGTCCAATGATGGATTTGGACGAAGTCGTTACCAAGCCGTTCACAATCCCCATGACGACTGCGCTGTACAGTCCCATGGCGGGTGGAAGCCCTGCCAGCGCGGCAAAGCCCATGCACTGCGGAACACCGACAAGTGCGACGGTGATGCCGGCCTGAAAATCCTGTCGAAGTGCGGACGACTCAATCACGATTTGCGACGTTGTATCAGAAATAAACGCGGGCACAAACGCCATGCCGGGCGATGCCTGTGATGGGCGCGGGTCGGTTCAGGATCGGAGTGGTTAATTCTTCGGTTCCGCGGCTTGAGCGGTGGTGGCCGCGCGCGGGTCCGGTCGCGCGGAGGGAATCAATTTGCGCTGCTCGCTGGTGAGCACCTGGCTGTCGAGGCGTTTCTTGAGTCGTTCGAACATCTCAGCGATGGGTCGCCGCAGCCGCACAACCTCGTCCTCCGCCATTTTGCGTTTCTCGGGGCTCTCGGCGGACGTGCGCATCGACTCCGCTTTTTCGATATCCTTGCCGCGTGACCGAATGTAATCCGCAGCCTCTTTTTCGCAGCTTTTCAGGATGGATTCGGCCTGCGATTGCTGACGTTCGTCGCATTTGTAGTGCGCGATGAACCATTGCACATATTTTCGCCATTCGCTCTCGTTGCTGCCGTCGAACTTCGGCTCCTGGCCGGTCGATGCCATGGCTGCGGCGGCGAGTGCGTTTCGATTCGCCTCTTTCGCGCGCCATTCATTGACGGCGGCAGCGTGAATCGGATCGTTGTCGAGTCCCCAGTCCGTAGGGTTCCACTGGCCGGATTGCCATCGTTCGACCATTTTCTCCACGTCTTTGTGACGCTTCAGCAGGGCGTCCATGTCGGCCCGTAGCCGTTGTCGCTGCTGATCCGTCATCGTGTTTTCGAGTTTGCTGGTGGTTCGCTGCAACGTCGCGATCGCATCATCCATGACGGGGCGAAGATCACGTGACCATTTCTGAACCTGCTCGGGCGTGTAAGGCTTCTGCTCGAGGCGGGTTTGAATTGCCTCCATGACAATCGGGAACATCGTGCGGAAGTGCTTCATGCCGAACTGCATCGACTCCTGGCGCATCTGATCGGCGATGAGCTGTCGTTGATCGGCCGTCAGGCCCAGCCTGGTCTGCACGCCATTGAGGAAAAGCTCTTCCCGCTGCTTCGGATTCCACGGCGTGACATTCGTAATCTGGTGGAGCAGATCCAACGCAAACTGGTCCGGTTCCGACGTCCAGCCGTTCGCCTTGAAAATGTTGGCATGGGCCTGATGCAGGAATTGGGCTTCCTGGTCCCATGAGATGTTCTTTGTTTTTTCCTGGAGTTCGCTGATTTGTCGCAGGGCATCGGCGGGTGGGCTGTCGTTCTGGTTGTCACGCTCACCGCCGCGAGCGGCGCGGCGTTCTCGGCGCTCGCGTCGACGTGCCGGGTCTTCCTGGCGCTGCCCATTGCGCTGTTCGCCGGGCTGCTGCGCCTGGGCCGCGCGTGCATGTGTGACAAACTGGCCTGGCGCAATTACTGCGTCAGCCGATGCGATCAGGGCGATCGCAGCACAGGTGACCCATTGCATCGGAATTCGGTGCTGCATCGTCAAGTCAGTCTCCGTGGCCCCCAAGATCCCGTGAGCGGATGATCGCCGCCCGGAGTTGTTCGTGAACTTCGCCTGGTCGCGACACGGTGCGCCACGAATGAGCACCGCCCAATACGCCCTCGGCCTGCGCCGGCTGGAACGAAACCGTGCCGGTTCGGCAGAGTCGTTCTCCCAACTCGGCCGTCAATTGCGTACTTTGAATGCGATCCAGTGCACACTCGAACAACTCGGCCCTGAATACGCCATGAATGCTCACGACGCGCCGATTGGTCAGGACATACATCCTGGAGACCCACTCCAGCGAGGCCCAGGCGAGGCGGCCGCCCACCATCACGACGCCGAGCTTTACGACCTGGTCGCGATAGTTGACATCGATCACCCCGCACAATGCCATGACGACAAGGACCGCCGCGAATGCGATCCACCTCGACGACTCGAGCAGGATGAACCAGGTCGACGGTCGGATCGAAAAATGAACGATCTCGCCGCCGTCCAGCAGATGGGCGGGGACCATCTCGCCGAATGCGATCCGCGCGACGCCGGATGGCGCTCCTTCGAGGTGCGCGGCGATGGGTTGCGCCTCAACGCGATAAGATTTGACCTTCAGTCTCACGCGTACAACTCCGGCTTGAGCACGCCGATCTCGGGCCAGTTGCGGTATTGGTCATTGAAGTCCAAGCCGTAGCCAACCACAAAAACGTCCTCGATGTCAAAGCCAACGAAATCCACATGGAAGCCTTTCGGCGCACGTGCCGGCTTCCGGAGCAGCGTGCAGACGCGAAGCGACTTCGGCCCGCGCGCCGCCAATTGCGAAGTCACACTCTGGAGCGTGCCACCCGTGTCGAGAATATCATCGACAACCAGCACATGACGATTCGCGATATCAACCGTTAAGTCCTGTATGACTCGGGTTTCGCCGCCCTCAGTCGACTTGCCGCGATATCGACTGACGGTCATCAGCCCGATATGCATTTTGAATGGCAGTTGTCGGATCAGGTCAGCGACGAAAATAATCGATCCGGACAGGACTGGGACGATTACCAGACCGTCGCTTTCCGATTCATAGACCGACGCGATCTGCTTTCCCAGCTCGACGACGCGGGTATGAATCTGCTGTCTGGTGAAGAGCGTTCGCGCCAGGTCCTTTTCCATTCACAGGATTATAGCCCTGTCGGGAGTAGTCACAACGGTTTGAGTGAGCGTGCACAAGGTGCGAAACGGCCGATGTTTGCAGCGATTTGCACGATTCCTGCGATGCCGGGGCTCGATTCGGGATGTCTCCCGACATTCGCCGCCACAAATTTACGGAATGAGTCGGGGTGTCCGAAAACTTAGCGACATCAGGATTTTGCTCGCAGGCAACTTCGGACTGTCCGATGCAGTTCGAGGCCGGGAGTCCCAGCGGGAACTCGGGTTCGCTTTCGGCCCGATTGAATGTTGCTTGATTGTATTTCGGGCCGCCGCAGGAGGGTTCTGCACATGACTGATGCGGGACAGTCGTTAGATCACAATGACGCTCCACTAATCCTGGTCGTCGACGATTCCGAAGACACCATGCGACTGGTGGTGAAGACGCTGCAGGTCGCCGGCTATCGAACGCTCTGGGCTGAAGACGGGGCGACCGGGCTTGTCATTGCGGAGAAGTATCAGCCCGACGCCATCGTCCTCGACGTTCAAATGCCGGACATGGACGGTTTCAAAGTCTGCGAAGAGTTGAAATCCAGGCTGAACACGGCAGATATCCCCGTGCTGTTCCTGACAGGCCTAAAGGACAGCGATGAACTCGTGACGCGCTGCTATGAGTCGGGCGCCCACGACTTGATACCCAAGCCGGTGCGGCGTACCTGGCTGGTTGCCCGGCTGCAAGTGGTTCTGCGGGAGCGTGCACTGCGCGAGGTCTACAAGCGGCTGGCCACTCAGGATCCGCAGACCGGGCTTGACAATCGTCGGCAGACGTTTCTAAGCATCACCGACGCCATCATCACCGCTCGGCGGAATCAAACCCGGAGTGCCGTCATTCTCGGCGACATCAACAAGCTCGCGGACATCAATCTCAAATATGGATACGAATTCGGCGACGAGATCATCCTGACCTTTGCCAGAATACTCCGCCGATTCATGAGCGCCGAATGCAAGATTGGGCGAATCGCTGGAAATACACTGGCAGTCATACTCAAAAACACCGACGAAGCTCGGGCTCGCGAGTTCTGCGAGCGGATCGAACGGACCTTCTCCGCGATCGCCTTTGATGCTGCGACCAGCCCGAAGCATTTCACAGCCAGCTTCGGCGTGGCGGTTTTTGACGGGGCTGCTTCCAACGGTGACGCCGACGATTTCATGAGCCAGGCCGATTTGGCTCTTAGCAAGGCGAAGAGTGTGGGTCGTGGCGGCGTCGCGTCCTACTGGGAAATGACTCCTGCCGAGAGGGATAGCGGCTTCTCCGGCAAGCGACGCTCACGGAAACGCCGGCGAATTCGTACCGATCGCACATTCGTGGCATTGGAACCGCAGCCGCAGATCGAAGCCGAAAACACCGTGGGGTGAGCGCCTTCGCGATCAATTGACCAACTCAGGAATCTGTTCGTCTTTGATTCCGGCCGACTCGCCATTCGGCCCGTCAGTTCTCCGTCAGCCGCCCCGGAATCAACCGGTTTGCCGCCAGACGAGCTTTAACATTATTTAAATACAGAACTTAAGGTGATTCCGGGGTCTCCGTTCGTCCGGTTCCGTGCCAAGTTTCTCGGTCTGGCATCGAGCTGCAAGTCATTTCGCCACGGTTAATTGCAACTGATTGTGCCGGTCAGCGTATAACATGTCGTCCCAAGTTCGTGGAGGGACTCCGCGCGATTTGATCGGGGCGGATAGCAGTGAACCGGATTGACACGGAAGGGATCCGGGAGAATGTTAAGGCCTGTTCAAGTTGGTCCCGGAATGGTTGCGAACCGATATTCGATTGAAGCAGACCACGGCACAACGAAAGGATCCACTCCGTTGAATCTCGGTTCGATTCTGATCGACGACAAGGTGCTGACCCAGGGCCAACTGGAGAGCGCCAACGCCCAGTGCGGCCCGAGCGATCGGCTTGACCAGGTGCTCGTTCGGCTGGGCTACTGCAGTGAAATGGCCGTGCTCAATGCGCTGGGGAAGCTCTATCACTTCGACGTTGTGGATCTGACGGACTCATCCATCGTCATCGATGTCGAGACGATGAAGAAGATGCCTTCGAAGCTGGTTCACCGGGCGAAGTTGATTCCGCTGAACCGCGAGAACGGGTCGATTCGGGTCGCGACGCGTGATCCGTTCCAGATCTACGCGTTCGACGAACTTCGCATGATCACGGGGTTGGATGTGCGCCCCGTGCTTGCGAAGGAAATCGAGATCAACGAGATCATCAAGCGATATTTCGGCGTCGGCGGTGACACGATCAGCAAACTGGTCGAGGATGACGACAACATCGCAGTCGTCAGCGATGTGCGCGAATCCGCCGGCGATCTTGCGGAGATGGCCCAGGATGCGAGCGTTATCAAGCTCGTCAACGAGATTCTGCTCGAAGCGATCAATGAACGAGCGAGCGACGTCCATATCGAACCCTACGAACATGACCTGAAGATTCGTTATCGTGTGGACGGCATACTTCGAAACACAAACGTGCCGCCACAGATCCGTCAGCTTCAGGCGGCGATCATCAGCCGCATCAAGATTCTGGCGAATCTGAACATCGCTGAACGGCGCCTCCCCCAGGACGGCAGCTTCAAGATCAAGGTTCGCAATCGCGAAGTGGACCTTCGTATCAGCATCATCCCCATGATCCACGGCGAAGGCGTGGTCATGCGTATTCTTGACAAGCAGTCGATTCTCCTGTCGCTGGAAGATCTCGGATTCGACGATCAAATGCTCGAGCGATTCGTCAAGATCATTAACATGCCGCACGGCATTCTGCTCGTGACGGGGCCGACGGGTTCCGGTAAGACGACCACGCTGTATGCTTCCCTCCGCACGATTGTTTCCGAAGAGATCAAGGTGCTGACGGTTGAAGACCCCGTAGAGTACCACCTCGAGGGGATCAATCAGGTCAACGTAAACAACAAGGCCGGGCTGACCTTCGCAAAGGGCATGAGAGCCTTTCTCCGACATGATCCGGACGTCATCATGGTCGGTGAAATTCGCGACCTCGAAACGGCCGAGACGGCCGTACAGGCGTCGCTGACCGGTCACTTCGTCTTCAGCACGCTTCATACGAACGACGCGGCCAGCGCGACAACCCGCCTTCTGGATATGGGGGTGGAACCGTTCCTTGTGGCCAGCTCGGTCGAAGCCATTCTCGCCCAGCGCCTGATCCGAACACTCTGCAAGCATTGTCGGCAGCAGTACAAGCCGGATCCGATTGATATCCCCCCGGACTACCCCTACAAGGATGAGCCGATCTACCGTGCGGTCGGGTGCCGCGAATGCCGCAACACCGGATACGCGGGACGAAAGGGCATATACGAGCTGCTCGTCATGGATGACGACGTTCGTGAGTTGGTGCTCGAACGAGCCAGTTCCGGCAAGATCAAGAACAAAGCCCTTGAGCATGGTCTGATTCTGCTTCGCGATGACGGCTGGTTGAAGGTACGTTCCGGCTTGACGACCATCGAAGAAGTCATGAAAGCGACCAAGGGCTGATCCGTCCGTACTGCCGACGTTTCAGCCGCGCCTTATCAACCTGTCATACAGTGCGGCCAATTCCGCCACCATCGTCCGATGGTCAAACGGGACGAGACATCGCTCGCGGCCGGCGCGTCCGTAAGCTTTTCGACGATTCGCATCGGCCGCCAGCGCGAGGATCGCCTCGGCAAACGCGGTCGTGTCATTCAGCGCTGCCAACTCACCGGTGGCGCCGGGAATGATCACTTCCGGCGCTCCGTCGATCGCGAAACTCACAGCGGGTTTGCACATTAGAAGTGCCTGGACGACGGCACGCGGCAGACCCTCCCATTGCGAAGTGTGAGCGAGCATGTCGATACCGGCGAGCATGCGCGGCATGCTCGCTGGCGGGATGAGACCGGTCAAAGTCACCCGATCACGCAGTTTCCGACGAATCAGTTCAGCTTCGTAGTGTTCCCTGTACGCGCCGTCGCCGACCCAGACGAACTTCAGTCGACCATCTCGTCTTGCGGCGATGTCGATCACTTCGATGAGCTGCTCGTACCCCTTGTTCTCAAACAGCCGTGCCACCGTTCCGACAACCACGTCGTCCGATGCAAAGCCCCATTGCGCTCGGATCGCCGCTCGTTCGATTTGCGACGGATCAAACTGCTCGGTTTCCATGCCGCTGCGTATGGTCAGGTATTGCTCGGGCCGGCCCACCCCGGCGTTGAGCGATTGGGTGGCCATCGCGTCCGCTACACACACGATGGAATCGGATAGTTCCGCGCAAAGACGCTCGGCCCATTTGTAGGTCGTCTGAGTCAAGTGGGGCTGCGTCCGGTTGAAGCTCATGCCGTGGATGGTATGAACCACGAACGGGACGCCGGCGAGCCGGGCTGCGAGCCGTCCGATCACACCGGCTTTGCTGGAGTGAGTGTGAACGATGTCAGGGCTGAATTCAGAGAACATCCGCGCCATCGCGATGATCGCGCGCAGGTCCCGGGCAGGACTGATTTCGCGAATGAGGTCGTCCAGCTCGATGTAGCGGTACAATCCTCGCCCCGCTCGATCGACAAGCGAGCCCTCCGGTCCAGTCGTCGGCCCTGTCAGCAGTGTGACATCGTGACCCAGCCCGGCAAGCCCTTCGCAGGTAAGGACGGTGTTCTCTTGCGCGCCGCCGACTATGAGACGCGTGATGACATGGATGATTCGCATTGTCGGGAAGAAAACGCGGAATTGAGGAAAAGGCAAGGGCAGATTTCGGCGAAGCGCGAAGCGCTGATTGCGAACGGCTAGGGGCAGGTCTCCGGTTCGATCCCGGATTCGTCGGCCGATGGGGCGGTCGAGAGCGGCTGCTGATCAACGCTGAACATGGCTGCACCGGAAGGCGGCGTTGCCCGTGCGGCGCGCTCGAGCATGTCCGGTGTCGGCGGCGGCAATCCGGGGATGTCATAGCGGACCCATCGCAGGCACAGGCCGCGTGCCGGCGCGGTCGGCCCGGCTTCGTTGCGATCGCGTGCCTCCAGTATTCTCTTCGCATCCTCCGGCGTCCATCGGCCTCGGCCGACTTCGAACAGTGTGCCGACCATGTTGCGCACCTGTTTGTAGAGAAAACCGTCGCCTTCCACGTCGATTCGAATCTCGCGACCGTGCCGGTGAATGTCCATGCTCATAATGCGGCGCACATTGGACTGTCGCTCATTACCTGACGAGGCGAACGATGTGAAGTCGTGCTCGCCGACCCAGTTTGCGGCAGCCTCGCGCATTCGATCGATGTCCAGCGGTTCCCAGACATGGTACGAATGATTCTGCGAGAACTGCTCAACAGGCCGACCGTGTTCATTATGGATGCGATATCGATAGAGCTTCCCGATCGCCGATCGCGTGGCATGAAAAGTGAGCGGCACTTCGCGGAGGTCGACGAGTGTCATGTCCTTCGGAAGACGCGACCCGACGCTTCGAAATACTGCGAGCGGACTGATTGGTGAACTGGTTGCGAAATTCGCGACATAGCCGGCCGCGTGTACGCCGGAGTCCGTGCGGCTGCACCCGACGACACCGACGCGGTGCCGGACGGTGCGTCGCAGCGCCTGTTCGAGGCACTCCTGTACCGTGCGCATGCCGGGCTGGAACTGCCAGCCGTGAAATTCGGTGCCATCATAGGCCAGGACAAGCTTGAGGTTTCGCAGCATCGGTGCGTGGCATGTTAGTTGAGCGGCTCGCGGGAGCAAGCCATCGTTAAACGCCCGCGGTTCGGCCTGTTACGACTTGGCCGAAAGATCCACAGCGACCAGCTTTTCATTATCGCGCACATACAATGTCGTGCCCGCGAGGGTAGGGACGGTCCATGCGTGCGACCCGAGCAGCGGCACTTTCTCGCGAATTTCAAAGAACTCCGGACAGGCGGTGGCCAGTCCGAGATAACCTTCCTCGTCGATCACGATGAACTGGCCGTCGGCATAGATTGCGTTCGATTTTGCGAAGCCGCGTTCGCGCCAGCAGACCTCACCGGTGCGGATATCGATCGCCTGCCAGATGTTGGGATCGCCCGTGGACGCGTAAACATGATTGCCGATCCGAATGGCGTTCTGGTGGTGGATTCGGACGCGGCGGTTGTGCCACAGTTCCTCGACTTCGGTTTTGTCGCCTTTCAGTGTCAGCTTCAGCGCCCTCGTTCCGCCTTGCTCGATCGAAGAGATGAACAGAATATGGTCGTCACCCCAGACCGGCATCGAGATGTTCTGGCCGTAACCGTTGCCGTGCTTGAATTCCCAGAGAAGGTTGCCGTTTGCGGGATCGATGGCAATCAATTCCTTTGCCATGAAGCAGAGAAGCTGCGGGCGCCCGTCGAGATCGATGAGCTTCGGTGTCGCATAGCTGGCATCAAAATCGTGCTTCTGCCACCTGATATCGCCTGACTTTGCGTCGAAGGCGACAACGCTGTGCCCCCTGCCGCCGACGACCGCAATCACCGTGTCTTTGTAAACGAACGGACTGGCGGAGTATCCGTGGTTGAGAAAAGTGGCGTCCTTGAACTCCGTCCAGAGATCGTGCCGCCAGATTACCTTGCCGCTGCTTGCATCCACACAGTGGAAGACAGCGCCGCAGTTGATGAAGTATAGCCGGCCGTCGTCGAGAGTCGGCGTGGCGCGCGGCCCGGCGTTGAATTCAATGACATGCTTCGGATGGGCGGGAGCGTCGAATTCGAAATCCCAGGTTGTCTCGCCGTTCTTCGCTTTGAGGGCGGCGAGATGATCACGGCCGGCCTTGCGGTATGTCGCGTACAGCATATCGTTATCCGCAAGCACAGCCGTGTACCCCTCGCCCAGATCGCGGGACCACAGGATTGGCGGGCCGCCGTCGGGCCAGTCATAAGCCAGCTTGCGGCATTCCACCTTGAAATCCTGCTTCGCGCCGCCGAATTGCCGGCACTGAGCCAATGAGGGCGACGCGGGAAGGGTGATAAGCAGGAGGCCGACGGCGCTCGCGGCACTGAGATGATTGGCGTTCATTTGAAGTTCCTCTCTCGATTTCCGCGGCGGCCTGATTGCATTGGGGGCGGTTTGCTTTTGAGCAATCGCACCACACCGCAGCGGCAGGTGCTATCGGCGGTGGTAACAGCAGGAGATTTCCGACCGGGACGGATTGTAATTTGCGGTGCTTTTCCGGGCCATTCGATTCGCCCCGGCTGGTGTCAACGCTTCTGATTCCTGAGTGAACGGCGTCTCGGCAGGCGGTTCACGCGCCGCGTCGGGTTGTGGGCCGCCCGGATAGGATTATGGACGAAGGGGGGGATATGCTTGAGAATCATCGGGGAAATGGGTCTTTCGGAATTGTGCGAGGGCGATACCGTGACGATTCGGCGATCAATTTGTGGAGTGTGGGCTCGAAACGCCTGGGCGGCCATGTCGATGGCGATTGTCGCTGTCGGCTGCGCTAAGCCCGAGCAGAGCGTTCGGCCGGGTGTGAATAAGGAATTCGAGGGCAAGGTGGACGTGCAGCAGTGGGTGGAGCGGTTCGAGGGCGAAAGCCGAGAGACCTACGCGTATCGCGACCGGATTGTCGCGGCGATGGGGCTCAAGCCCGGCATGTCGGTTGCGGACATTGGTGCGGGAACCGGATTCTATTCCTTCCTTTTCGGCGAGCAGGTGGGGCCCCGGGGTCGCGTGTTTGCCGTGGACATTTCCGATGAGTTCGTCGCTCACATCGAGGCTGGTGCCAGGAGTAAGGGGCTGACGAACATCCAGACCGTCCTGTGCAAAGCGAATTCCGTGGAGCTGCCGCCCAGGAGTGTCGATGTGGCATTCATCTGCGACACATATCATCACTTTGAGTTTCCCAAGAGTACGATGCGTTCGCTTCATCGTGCGTTGAAGCCCGGGGGCCAGGTTTTTATTGTGGATTTCATCCGCATTGAAGGTCAAAGCCGCGACTGGATTTTGGAGCACGTCCGCGCTGGGGAGTCGGTCGTTCGCGAGGAGGTCGAATCGGTCGGTTTCAGATCCGAGCCGCTGGGAAGTGACATGTCGTGTCTGAAAGAGAATTACATGATTCGATTTCGAAGGCTTTGACGTCGCGGACCGATGCGCCGTTGCCTGAGGGGAGTTTCTCGGACGTCGATGCGGGATCTCAGATTCGCCGTGCCGAAAGCGGATCGTCGGACCGATGTTAGCGTAGTATGCAGAGTTAGGGCACGAGGCGGTCGCGAATGGTCCTGCCGAAGATTCGATTTCTGAAGTTCACGTTTGGCGCGTTCGCGCTGTTGTTGGCGTCGATCGTGACGACTGACTATTTCTCAGTGTTCAAGATTCGTGAGTTGCAGTCACGCATCGCGGATCTGGAACGCGAGAAGGCGGAGATGCTGCTGTTCGCCGAGCGCATCACGGCTTCACGGCGGGTTGCCCAGGTTACCGTCACTGAGCAGCATCTGGATGCCCGTGACGGGCCCATGACCTTGTTGCATTGGCAGCAGATTGGCGCGGACGGTGTGCTCGGGCCGGTCGAGGTGATCGGAATCCGGGGAACGCAGGTCTACTTTGAAGCGCTGGTGCTTAAGTTCGATTACGACCTGATCGGGCGGGCATCGGGCGAGCCCACGACCAACCTGGCGATGTTCCGACGCGCTTTCGGAGATGGACAATCACCTGTTTCGGGGCATCCGCTTGATCAGACGGCACCAACCCTTCGCGGCGAAGCCGGTACCCATACGCAGGCTGAGGCCGCACTCTGGAAGCGTTTCTGGGAGTTTGTTGATCGCCCCGATTTGGCGAAGCAGTACGGCATTCGTGTGGCGCAGTGCGAGGCGCCGTCGGCTCCGATGCGCCCAGGCCAGGTTTGGGAAGTTGCGTTGGATGCGGCCGGCGGACTGAATCTGAGGCTGTTGGGTGAACGCGGTCCGGCTTCGCAGCCGTCGGCGCTGCCCGGTGAGGCGGCGTCGAGATGATCCGGCCTGCAACTTCCTTCCACGTTATTTGATATCTCGTCACATCTGAAGCAGATCGGCCGGCAAGCGGCCGACGTTTTCGTTGTGATGCACCAGTAGGTCAACAGTGATGGACCGCGAGCACTCGTCGTCCGACATGCTCGACCTCTACTACCACCTGCACGACGACGACAGCCAACAGGCGATGCTCGCACTCGCCGGCGGGAACGGATTCAGCCATCGAGAAGCCGGCACGATGAAGAACGAAGAATCAGGCGCGTTGAACAGTGAAAAATCGGAAATGGCGGGCAACGTCGGTTCGAACTTTGAGGGCAGTTTGAGGGCAGTCGGGCAGTCAACAATCGAGAAACTTTCGCAAGTGCGAGAGTTTCAAGAGTTTGTGAACAGCCTGCAAATTGAAACGGAGAGGGAGGGATTCGAACCCCCGGAGGCCTTACGACCTCAACGGTTTTCAAAACCGTCTCCTTCAGCCACTCGGACACCTCTCCTACGGGCAATCAACCAAGAACTTACTACTCCACGCTGCGGCGCCTGGATCGAAAATCGGAATGCCAGGATTCAGTCGGCGGCCGCCCAATGGACAGGCAAGTCCCCTGTGCGCTTCTGTCGCAGGTTCGTCGATTCATGCCGGAAGTCATTATACGCCCACAGGCCTCAAATCGATATCCGACTTTTCGAGTAGCTTCATGCCGCAAGAGAGTCAGTCGAGGAATCCCCAAACTCGATGTCTATGATGGGAATTGAAGCGGTCCCGAGTCTTTGCACACGCAGGAGCGAATTTTGCCTGCAAGCGCCTTGATTATGATTCGAGTATCACGCGCTGCCAAATGGCGGCGTCGCGCATACGAGAAGGCGAATCCCCGGATGCGTTCCTCTCGAAGACGGCTATCGACGGAACTTGATCTCGCGAGTTAGTACGACAACGCGGGAATGTGCGGCCAAGTAACAGCGCTTTCGGCGCATCTGGACGAGTTTGTAGGGTAAGCCCATACGGACTTGTCCACAGCAACGTCCGCCGACTCAACCAGCGGAGCTCGTTAGCCTGCTTAGGTGAATGGTCGTCCTCCGCCTTGGAAATCCGCGCCGTGGGACTAGTCTGCGCCAGGGTTCTCCTCGGAAGAGTCGATCGCAATGCTGCCGGAGTGATCGGGTTCCTCAATTGGCGCTCCCTTGATCCAGCCGATCACCAGGAAGTCAGCTCCGAGTCGGCGGCGGGCGATCGTCGGATCGTAGTCGATGGATAACGCCGACAATCCCAAGTCATCGACCATGCTTTGCGCGGCAGACGGGCCAATGAGATCGTAGAACCCTTTTCGGCGCAGTCCCGCTTCGACTCGTGCCGCGGTCTGACGGCCATACTCGGATGCCGCGGTCCTTCGGTTTGTCGGCGCGAACGGCAGCACGGCGATTCGCTGATTATTTGTACGGTCCAATCGATCGGCCATGTACGAAACGAGTTCCGAAGCCAGCAGATCTGGATCATCTCCGGGAGACGTGACGATTGGGAGCGACTCCGCCTCCCCGGTCGACACGTTGATCAATCGGACGCGTAGCGACACGGGCCCGATCCCGGCCATCGGTTCGCGTGCGGCGACGGTCCGGATCGATGAGGGTGAGTTCTTGTCGTCGGTGACGGACACCCTCTTGGCATTCGGAGTCCGATCGCCGGTCAGTGATCTCGCCTCCTCCAGCGCGGCATGAAAGGTCTCGCCGCCGATTGCCTTGAAGGCCACGCGACCGTCGGAATCGAGTACGAAGCGGGCGGGCAGGTCGAACTGCCAGCTCTCATCCAGCCATCGACCGATGTCCAATCGCGCGGAGCGAGGGATGACGACGCAGGGATAATTGGCTCGCGCGCTCTGGAGGATCGGAACGACGCGCGATGCCCATTCATCCGATGGATCAAACGTGCATGCGATCACGCGGACACCGTCGGCGTATGTCTCCTCCTGAAAATCCGCCAGTGGCGAGAGATCAGACCGGCTCGTCGGCGACCAGGACGCCCAGAACTCCAGCACGACGGTCTGGTGGCGATACTGATCGACGAATTCCCGCAGGCTCGAGGCATCCATCACCGGAGGCGTCGGGGGATATTGATAGCGATATGCGGAGTAGCGATAGATCGAATCGTTCGAGGCTTCGACCGTTCTGCCCGCGGAACCTGAGCTTTGGCAACCCACCGGGCCGACGGCCGCGAAGGCCATGAGCAGGAGTGTCATCACCGAGGCACCTAATCGGCTCGGTCGCTGAAGGTTGATTGTGGAAGGGGACAATTGTCGGTTTCGTTCGTGCGCCATCGTCTCTGACCTCCGTGTCGTGGGCGGGCTCGAAAATGCGGGGTGCCGCTTCGCGCCCCGGCCTCCAGCGGGGAGTCGGTTCACCGCTGGAATTCATCCGAGAACCGTGCCGGGCAATGAGTGTATCGACGGCGACTCACATCGTCTATTCGGCGGCGACCTCGACTGCAACTTCCGGCTGCTCGCCTTGCTCGGCACGCTTCGTCAGCAGATGCATTCGATCGCGAACTTCGGCAGCCATTCGGGAATTCGGAAACTCCTGAATGATTGACTCGCCCGCCTCGATCGCCTCTTTCCATTCGTGCCCCGATACGGCAAGCGAAAATCGAACGCCCAGGTTGTGCAGTTTGGCTCGGAAGACACCGCGAGCTGATTCCTCGAGTGCGGCGGCCTCATTGGGCGTGAGATACTGATCCAATTCCTTGAGGAGGGCAATGCCGCGGTCCACTTCATTGCGCTGTACGGCAACGTCCCATTCCTTAAGCAACCGCCGCTTATGATCGTTTCGCATCCGAGTGTAGTACTTGGGCAGTTCCAGCACTTCCGCATGGGTCGGATTCTCGGCCATCAGACGATCCATCCCACGTCGAGCCCGCTCCCAGTCATGGTTCTGCATGAACTGTTTGACCTTTTCGATCGTTTCATGCAACTTCTCGACGCTGTCCAGCTTCCTTGAGCGATCCACTTCGATCCGCAGTCGGGACGCTTCGTTGGTATAGCCGTGCCGTTGCTGAAGCTGATCGACCAATGCGTAGGCCGCTTCCCAGTCGCCGCGAATGATCTCCTCATTGATGGCCATGCGCAACGCCGTGCGCTCCCGGGCGCGGTGCGTGATGGCTCGCACCGCATCCGACATTTGTGAGTTTTCGGCAACGATGCGAAGCGACTCGTCGCTCTTCTCAATCGCGCTTTGAATATCGCGAAGGACGCCGTAGCTGCGGAAGGAATTCCCTTCAAGCTTCAGCAGAAGGCTCAACACATTCCAAAGGCAGATGAACGCCGCTGCGACGAGACAGACGCCGGCGATAAGTAGAAGCGGGAACACGTTTCTGCCGATCCACGGCCATGGCGCGGCGTCGCCCGCCAACCGATAGGCGGCAACCAGAACAATCAGGCCGGCGCCGCAAAACACGAGCAAACGCCCCAACCTGGCCGATTTACGAATGTGGTCGAAACGCTGGGGGACTTCAGACATGACAAGCCCCGTTTCTGCTGCGACGAGATGCGACGGCCTCGTCCTGATCCTACCTAGAATGTATCTCCAGTAAGGCGATGAGTCAATCAGAATCGGCGCAATGAGTTGCGACCCATGAGGTTAGGAGGCTTGATCGACGCAGGCCATGACACCGCTCAGGCGCGGGTGAGAGATTCTCTGACACCCGTGTGTCGCAATCAACGCCTAAATGCCAGCGCGAAAGCGGTCGCGTGGGCAAGGTCCCGACGATGGCGGCGGCCGATCTGGCGCGGGACGAATTTGAGTATCAGATTGCCTTGCGCGACTTGCTTCGCTGTTCAGCGGTCAAGACACCGTCGAGTCGGATTTTCAGCTCTTCTTCCAGTTTGACGATCGGAGCGTTCAATTCCTTCAGCTTCGCCTCACGCTCCTTTGAGTCAGTGATTTCCTTGGCGGCGGCGATCTTGGCGGAATTCGCCAGTTCCACCTGGCTTGCCCGATTGCGGACGTCTTTAAGGATGGCCGAGGCGGCCGATTGCTGGTTAGCCGAGAGCCTGTACTGAGCTGTGAACTCGCGGACCAGTTTCTCCCAGGGATGCTCAGCGGCCTCGACGGGCTTGGGCAGATTTACGCCAGACTGCGCTCGCGCTGCATTGACCTGATCGCGAAGTTGCCGCTTCAGATCGTCGGACATCCACTGCCGCTCGATCCGCTGATCCGCATCGTCCAGAATCTTGCGGACGGCGTCAGTGTCGCCTCGCGCCGCAGCTTCCTGATATTGCTGTATGGCCTTTTGCATTTCGTCGCGAATCTCAGTCTCTCGCTCTTGCCGTCGTGCATCCCAGCTTTGCCGTCGCTCCTCAAATCGCTGACGGCCCTTCGCTGCCTGGTCCGGCGGAAGCAGGCTCTCGACGCGCTGTATGGCTGCCTGAAAATCGAAAGGATACTTCTGGTCGAGCGTTCGAATCTCGTCTCGAATCTTCGTGAATTCGGGATCGTTGCGCATTCGCTCCCAATCCGGCCCGCCGCGTCCTCCGCGGTCACCGCCGTCACGATTCTGCCAGAAGCTGAACATCTGCTCGCGAAGTTGTTCATATCGCTCATAGTCCGCCCCCATGAGCATCTTGCGTTCGTCGCGCATTTTCTGCATCTCGCTGCGTACGAGCGATTTCTGATCCTCTGTGAGGTCATATGTGCGAGCGGTCATATCCAGCATGCGTTCGTCGCGCATGCGCCGACGCTCTTCGGGGGATATATTACGAAAGTCCGGCGGTCCGCCGCGGCCGAACCCGCGATCACCGCGCCCTTCCCGATTGCCGCCGCGACGATCTCCTCGCTGGCGACGATTCTCGCGTCGATTCTCATCCTGCTGCGCGGGCTGATCGGGTTGTACCTGGGCAACCGGCCCCGACCATGTTGACGAGAGGATTGTGATAAGAATTCCGGTGAACATGCGATCTTCCTCGATCTGATGACGGTGCAGAAAACCCGCGAAACGCGGTCAGTTAAGATATCCGCTCGCCAACTCAGCGACAACACGAACCCCGCCCGAAAGAGCCGGCAAGAGTTGATCCGGGCGAATTCCGCACTTGGTCGGCGCGCAGCACTCACCCGACTTGCTTAACGTTATCCGCTGCGGCGTATTTCAAAGAAAACGAGAATTGAAGGGCTGCGTGGAAGACAAGGCTGCCTCGGCGACACTGAGAGCGAGTTGGTTTCGCGTAAGTGGCGTCCGGAGTTGGACTAACAGCCGACGTGATTTGCCGGTGCTCCGGCAGTGCCCGAAAGTTGAATACCGCAGAGGTACCGTCTTCCGTTCCGGCTTATCTCTTTGGTTTCTTGCTCGCCTCGTACTGTTCACGCTGCGCTGCGGTCAGCAGGTTTTCGAGGCGTGCAACCAGTCGGCCGAAAAGTGCGTCGATGGGGGCGCTGATTTCCTTCAGTTTCTCGGTTCGCTGGCGCGGATCTTTAATGGCGTCGGCTGCCTTGATTCGCGATTCGTTGGATTTGTGAAGTTGATTTGCACGATTTGTCATATCGCGCAAAATCGCCAGGGCGGCATTCTTCTGGGTTTCGGTCAATTGGTTCTTCTCGATGAAATCCATGACGAATTTCTCCCATTCCGTCAGGGGGCGCGGCGGCACGGTCGGGACAACCGGCGCCGGTGCGGGCTTTGCCGTCGCTGCAACGGCGACGGGCGGTGCCTTCTTCGGTTCGCTGTTCGCCGTCGCGGAAATCGGGCGTGGCGCGGCCGAATTTGCCTGGGTCTGTTTCGGTGGCGGCGCGGCTTCGGCGTGTTGGGTGATTGCAGTGCGCTGAGTTTGAATATTCTCCTTTCGGATAAACTGTCGGCTGCGTGCCCCATCGGGTTTCGCGGGCGGTACGACGTAGCCCGGGTAGGTTGCCTCATTGGCAGCCAGGACCGCCTCGTAGCTGCCGGCTTTGGCTTGGGCGAGGAGGGTCCGATTCTGAATCGGGAGGTGGTCTAGTCGTGCGGAATTCGCGGCCCAGTTGGCCCTCGCGTCGCTGACTTTTTCGTAGGGGATGAAAGTTTCGATCTGAGGCAGAAATTCGGCCAGATTCAGTGGTCGAGATTTCTCATACTCCTGGCAGCTGTCATTCACGGACTTAAAATCGGGATTCTCATTCAATAGTTTGTCCAGGCTCGCCTGATTCATGCCCTCGGGACTGCCATTGACGATCTTCGAAAACAGATCCGCGCGACGCTGAAGCATCAGTCCGAATTTCGAATCGTCATTCGCATCACTCCAGCGAGAATCCATCGCAACAATGATGGCCTTTTCGACGTTGCGAGCTTCTTCATGGTCGAGGCGATACATATTGGTTGCAATCGTCATCAGGTCGTTTGTCTCAGCACGCCGAGCTTCTTCGGGACCCCATGCCCATCGAGCCGCCTCAGGACCAAGTCCCGCCTGGGACCGATCGCTCGCGACGGAAGATCCGGGCCGGCTCGGCGCGTGATGACTTCTGCTGACTTCGGCGTGCTTGTCCTGAGCGTTCAAACTGATTGGTGCGACCAGGATCATTGAGAAGACGGTGACAACGGGTGTGAACGCTCGTCGTGTCATTTGTTTTCTCCGAGGTGAACTGCATAACGACGGAATGAGCCCCAAGTAGCCCTGGCCCAGCCTTCCATGAATATACCCCGCACGAGTGGCCGGCTCAACGCGAGCATGTCCGATAGTTACGCGGTCGTTGCGCCCCGGCAAGCCCCACACTCGCTTTTCTTTCACCCAGGAACGGACAATGTCGTCATTCTTTGCTATTGGGCGACTCAGCGTGAGGCTTGCCGGTCGGTGGCCGATCGTGTGGCGATTCACGCGCCGGTCGGTTTGATCTCTCCATTTTTTCCATCGGATGGGGGTTCGGCCTTCTGCGTCGACGGCAACACCGTTTCAATGAATTTGCCGCCGCATTTCACGACCACCCGTTCACTTTGTGCGAAGCAGCTCGCCAACTCCCTGTGCGTGTTAATCAGGTCGAAATAGTCTTTTGAGTAAATCACCACCTTTACAGTCTCGGCCTTGCCGTCATAGGTGGCATCCACCCACCTGCCGTCTTCGAGGTAGAACGTGCGCGGACCGACGAAGTTGATGAGGCGACGACCCTGGTTGTCTCGATTGCTGTCAATCAGCACCGATTCCTGCTGGGTGGCGGCATCGCATGCCAAGCCACGGAAGATGTAGTTCACCTGAGATTGCTTGTTGGATTCCTTACCGACGGCCGCCGCCTGTCCTCTTGCCGCCGCAGCGTATTCGTCGTCCTTCGACTCTCTCATCTGCCGCATTTGAGGGGTCGCCGCTCGGCCGCCGACGGGGGCTCGGTCTTCGCGCAACGCGAGATGCTCGTCTTCCTGAACAAGAAAGCTGGTATATGGCGTGAGAATGCCGTAAAGCTTGCTCAGGCGGATGACCTCGTTCCTGATCTCGAGGTTATCGCCGTGAAGCCGCAACTCATCGAGCAGAAAGCCGATCTTTCGCATCGCCCAGAATCTGGGCAGGAATTCGTTGCGAGAATCCTGAGTCGGAAAGCGGCACGCGTAGTTGTAGGAACGCTTTTCACCACGTGCAGTGCCTGAAAGTCTTATCTGCTGCGACTCTTTGGCGCCGCTGTATCGACCGACGACGACGATCTCGCCGCCGTGGAAGAGATCGGGAATCTGGCGCGGATACAAGTCCTGGACCGAGACTCCATCAAAGGCCAGCGAAACATCCGATAGCACGGGGTTCGCGAGCTTCGTGTAAAACGCGGAGATCTTCAATTCCAGATTCTCATCCGGTGTGACGTAATCGCGCGTGCCGCCGTTGTCGTCTGAAAGGCGGTCGAGCAACTTGGTGTTGACCTGAAATCCAACACCGAGTGAGAAGATGCGTGCGGATTTGCCGACGTTGGCCGCTGCCGCGTTGGCGAGGATTTCGTCCAGGTTGGTGACTCCGACGGTTGGCTCTCCATCGGTAATGAAGACAATGAGGTAGGGGTTGTTTTTCCAGGCCTCGGTTGCGCCGTCAGTTTCGGACCGGGTCGGTCGCATCGACAATGCGCGCGCCAGGGCGGCGTTGATGTCCGTTCCGCCGACGGCGCTCGCCCGATCGATGAACTGGCACGCGGCGTTTCTCTCCGCGTCCGTGGCGATGGCCCAACTTTCGCGAAACGAGCGAATTTCCGTCGAAAATGTGATGACATTGAAGCGATCCTCCGGATGCAGATTGGTCACGCAGAATTGCATGGCTTTGCGTGCCTGCGCGATCTTGTTCGAATCTGCCATGCTTCCGGAAGTGTCCAGCACGAAACAGATATTTTTCGGTTGGATCGCGTCGTCGCGACTGGTGACGCGCGGCGAAATTCTCGCCATGAAAAATCCCTCATCCTCGCCCATTCGATAGGGCAGCATGGAGAGGCCGAATGCGTCCATGCCAAGTTGTGCAAACAATTGAAAATCCGACTCAGGTGCGTGTCGCTGTCTCTCGATGCTGACGACGATCTCTTTCTCGCTTCGGCGATCTACGCTGCACTGGTCCGAGGCGCTGAACACGCTGATCAGCGGACGCTCCGTTCGAACCGTCGCGCGCAGGGAGAATTGCTCGATCGGCTCAAACCGGCCGCCGGCTGATCCAAGTGGAAATCGGTACGACGCCAGGCCGCTGTCAATCGTGACGGGCTCCGTATACTTCAGCTTGATTCGACATTCTCCGTTGGGCGGGATGGGAAACACTTTTGCTTGAATCAATCCGCGGCCGGCGAATTGCAGCAGACCGGGATCGCGTGTTCGGCTCACGATGGATTCGTAAATGCTCCGCGCCCGATCGGCATCAAGCATCTCGCCGACGACTTCCTTGCCGTTCATCCACATTGTGAATCGATGAACGCCGGCATTCTCAGCGATCGGGAAGAGGTATTGTCCTTCCTGAGGGCTGCCGCTCCGGTTCACGAAGACCTGCTCAACTGTTGACTCCGCGACCGCTTCAGTGATTGTCACGTCGACGATCTGGTTCTTTATCTGGAAGGGCATCCATGAATGAATGGGGCGACGCTCCGGTGGCGATGTTGCGACAGCGGACTCACTGATGGGACTGATAATCAGGCCGTTGGCGTGAGCCACCGATAGGGGCAAGCAGTGCGCCGCGGCGGCGCAGATCAGGATTACGAGCGAAGTCGATGCGGTTTTTCGCTGAGTCGGGATCATGGGTTTCCCTTTCGTCTGGGTCGGAACGACATGCTCCAACCGGATGGTCGGCTTCTGTTCATTGGTGGCCGGGCCGTCTGTCGGCTAATGGACAGCCGCCCGAAGCCTCGAAACCATCAGACGCGGAAACGCGGAAAAAGTTCCTCTGTGGTGTGATAATCGAGCTTGGCGCGGCGCAGATCCGCGCGTGCGGGGCTACTTTGCGCCGGCGGAGTGCAGTGGCCGAGTCGGCGAGGTGTCCGTCGGCAGGGGGGGACGGACGGCAGGCAGGAAATAGTCCCGAGCAACCACATCCCAGCTCATTCGATGGGCCAATTCCGCGCCGCGCTTCAGGAAGGCCGCTTTCTCCTCAGGGGTGCGTGGGAGTCGCCGCAGAATCCTCTGCGCGGCGTCTTCCGCGACGCTTTCGGCGAAGGCGTGGCGTGCTTCCCTCGTCAGGCTCTTGAAGCCTTCGATCGTGTCCGGCTCGGCGCGGTAGTCGGTGTAGTCCGCGACAATGATATTCGGTGAGCCCTCGGGTCCGGCAGCCTTCTCGGCAAAGAAACGGCATCCGCAGGCGCTACTCATCACGCAGATCGATCCGAACGACAATGCCTCGACCTGTGCGATCCCGAATGGCTCATAGATTGACAGGCCGAATTCGACATCGCTGCCACGCCGAATATCCTGGAATCGCATGTCTTCGGGAATTCGTCGTCCGCAGGTGAGGTGATCGAATCCGAATTGGTTGATGAAAATGATCTTGCACTGCCGCGCGCGGGCGTTGAAGGATTGCACATGCTGATAGAAAAGGGCTTCGCCGCCGGTGAGATCGGGCAAGCCTTCGCGGTGAGCGACCGGCCAATCCCATTCTGACTCTATTCTCAGTATGTCCTCCTGCCGGCGCGGGCCGCCGATTTCCGTGGAGAGCACGAACAGCACAGCTGTTTTTCCGAGTTTTCGAAACGCCTGCTCGATGTGGTTCATCAGGCAGACATCCTGCCACAGGCCCTTGCTGAGTGTCATTCGAGTGACATGAGTGAAAATATAATCGGGGCGATCTCCGAGCAGCTTTTCGGCGTAATCCTGCAGGCGGCGCTTGCTGGCGGCGGCCTCGTCCCGTGACAGCTCGTAGGCTGGAATGCCGTTATAGACGAGCTTGATTTTGTCGGCGTCCATGGCCGGCGACAGGAGCTTCAGCTCGAGACTGACATAATCTCCAACGGCCAAGGTGACATCGAGGTGCCGGCTGGCTTCCGCCAGGGCGTGCCGGTAGTAGCCGAACTGATCGCCGAAGAGATCGGCGAATTGCAGGCCCTGCTCAGCGCCTTTTTTCAGCACATTGTAAAACATGGTGTCATGGGCCGGATGCTCCTCGACGATCTTGCGTGCCGTTGGCACCTCGTGTGCGTGATACGCCGTGCGCATGTTCCATTCGGGATGAGATTTCGCGCAAAGCGCCGTCGGCATGCCCATGAACTCATGCCCGATGATGGCGCACTGCTGGGTGCCCGTGTTCAAACCGAGGGCGCGAACGACGGCCAGCGCCGGTTCGGCGAGCCGCACGTACTGTTCATAATCCCAACTGTCCTCGTATCGTCGCGAATCGATCCCGAAGTGGTCGTACAATCGCTTCTTGAAGCCATCCACTTCCAGCGTATTCATATGGCCGACATCGATCAGCGCCACCTCCGGCCGCGCTTCGCGTCCGGTGAGCGGATCGCGAAGCAGTCGCCGACCGTAAACAATGCGCACAAAGAATCGGTGTTCGATCTCACGGAAGTCATGGGAATGGGGATCGCTGGTTCGCCCGTCTATCGAGGAATAAAGCACGTCGCCGTGCTCGCCCAGGCGGGAATCGACTCCGCCTTCCCGCGTGAAGAGCGGACAGATCAGAAGCGTCCGGTCAACCGCGGCGTCGTAATCCTCCGAAGTGATCAGGCCTTCGAGGACGGTCCCGATGCCACCGATCTTTACGACGGCCTCGTGAGTGACGTGCGCGATATTAAGAATCATGGGTTGCATCCGTGCAGAGGTATCTCGCGGCGGCCACTCGCGATGCGCGTGAACCGCCACATCGGGCAGTGTATCACGATTCACCTGCGAGGAAAGCAATGCCGTTTGATCTCGATGCGACCCATCAAGCAGTCCATCGCACGCAATGGCAGTATCGCACGGCTGATCCGCGGCGGCCGGATCGCTCGCGTCGTCGGTCAAGGGTCCGCGATCGCCGAGCGTCTAGAAGATCGTGTAGATGAACGGCGAAGCGGCCGGCGCAATGACCGCCAGCGCGACCAGGCCGATCAAGCTGACGATGATAATCAGGATCGGCAACAGCCACCATTTCTTGTTGTGTTTCAGGAAGTCGATGAATTCCGCGACAATGCCGGTGCGGCCGGATTCGGCTTCGCGGAGAAACTCATTTTGATCGTGGGGCTGCTGCTGACTCATCGTGCGTCTCCGCAAGTGTACGGTTGGCGGACGTGGAACTCTTAATTTCAGAACTGACGGAAGTATCGCTTCACATCGGTCATCGGTTTTCGTTTGATCCAGTAGGTCGTGGCGGCCGGTTCGAATTTGCGCTGCATCGCATCACGGCCGATGAGTTTGAAGATGAGGGAGATCGGCGTAATGACGAGGAAGTAGGTAATCGCAAGCAGCACGTAGAGTACGGCGGCGCCAATCGGAATTCCGATAAAGGACATCCCGATGAACAGGGGGCGAAGCAGCGCAGGCGCCGCGATCGCTCCAATGCCGCTGAAAGCGCCCAGAGCAAGCATGACCCAGACGAGCACGCTGTTTGCCGCTGCCGGGAGCATCGCAAAGATGATTACACCCTTCGTCGCCGCGAGCGACAGCAGCGGGAATAGCATCAGGCCGATCAATCCGAAGATTCTCAGCGTGCGGGCGGTTGGGTTGAAATCGATCTTCATCATGGACATATCTGGAACTCGTCTGTCGTGTCGCCGTACTGCGGTTAATCCAACTGGAATTTCTTCAGGTATTCCGCGTTATCAAGCTTGTCCTTGTTGGGCTGTTCCTCTTTGAAAAGAACGAAGTTGTCAATGACCAGGACGTCGATGTGCGTCCCCATGAAGCAATGATAGGCGTGGTCGGGGCCGCAGATGATCGGTTCGCCGCGCACATTGAAGCTCGTATTGATAATGACCGGACAGCCGGACATTTCCTTGAAGCGCTTCATTACCTTGTAGAGCCGGGGGTGTCGGATAGGGTCCACCGTCTGGACGCGGGCGGAATAGTCGACGTGCGTGATGGCCGGGACAACGCTTCGGACCTGCTTGAGCTTCTCAATGCCCCAGAGATGGTCACCATTACAGGGCAGACGCTTGTCTTCGCGGACATCCGCGACAAGCAGCATATAGGGGCTGTCTTCGTTATCCCGCATTTCGAAATACTCGCTGACGTTCTCACGCAGCACGCACGGTGCGAAAGGACGAAACGACTCGCGGAATTTGATCTTCAGGTTCATGACCGACTGCATCTCGCGCGAACGGGCATCCCCGATGATGCTGCGAGAGCCCAGCGCGCGCGGACCGAATTCCATCCGGCCCGCCATGTGACCGATGACCTTCTGGTCAGCGATGGCTTTGGCGACGATCTCGATCACATCGTTCTCGTCTTCGTAGTAGTGATACTTTGCTCCGACCTTGTCCAGGAATCGCTGGGTTGTTCCCTTGTCGAACGCGGGGCCGAGAATCGACCCGCGCTGTGCGTCCGGACTCTCCACCGTTCGTGGGTTGCCCAGCAGTTGATACCACACCATCAGCGCTGCGCCGAGCGCGCCGCCGGCATCGCCCGCCGCCGGCTGGATCCAGATATTCTCGAAAGGTCCTTCGCGAAGAATGACGCCGTTGCCGACGCAATTTAGAGCAACACCGCCCGCGAGACAGAGATTTTTCGAGCCGGTCTCTTTGTGAACGTGACGCGCGGCCCGCAACATCGCCTCCTCGGTAACGGCCTGAACGGAGGCTGCGAGGTCCATGTCCTTCTGAGTGAGCATGGACTCCATCTCGCGCGGCGGGCCGCCGAAAAGATTGTGGAACTTCTCGCTGGTCATCGTCAACCCTTCGCAGTAATTGAAGTACTCCATATTAAGGCGAAGGGAACCGTCCGGTTTAAGGTCCATCAACTCGCTGAGAATGACATCCTTGTATTTCGGATCGCCGTAGGGTGCCAGGCCCATGACCTTGTACTCACCGGAATTCACCTTGAATCCCGTGTAATAGGTGATGGCGCTGTAGAGCATTCCAAGGGAATGCGGAAAGTGCATCTCGTGTGTGAGTTCGATCCGGTTGCCGTGGCCGAATCCGTATGCGGCGGTCGCCCATTCTCCGACGCCGTCCAGCGTCAGAATCGCGGCTTCCTCAAAGGGTGACGGGAAGAAGGCACTCGCGGCATGCGACTCGTGATGCTCCGGAAAAACATATCGGCCCTTGTAGCCCTTGAGGCCATGATCCATCTCACGCGGCAGATGGAGCTTTTCCTTGACCCAGAGCGGGATCGCCTGAATAAAGCTCCGGAATCCCTTCGGCGCGTAGGCACAGTAGGTCTCAAGGATTCGTTCAAACTTGAGCAGCGGCTTGTCATAAAACGCGACATGATGAAGATCGGCCGGCGTAAGACCGGCTTCCTTCAGGCAGTAATCAATCGCGTGGCGCGGAAAACTCGCGTCCGCCTTCTTGCGGGTGAATCGTTCCTCCTGGGCGGCCGCCACAATACGTCCGTCCTGAACGAGGCAGGCGGCGCTGTCGTGATAAAATGCGGAAATTCCGAGTATGTTCATCGCGTCGGACACCCTGTTCGGGGGCTGTTTTCTACAACTTGTTGAACGACTGACAAGCCGAGCTATTCTACCTTTCGGCAGGCTCGAGGGCCAGTGTTTGGTTCGTTCCGGCGACGGCGTCGCAAGGCCCGATATGGCCGTCAGACGCCGGTAGGCGTCCCTTTTTTCGTTGAGCGAATCCGCGTCCGAAGTCGGAATAGCTCGACAAATGCCTTGAAGATCACCCTGAGCTTGGCGCCGGTCTGGACGCCGGCTTCGCGAGGGTAGTGGTTGACTCCCACCTCCCGGATCCGCAATCCCCGGTAGGTGGCTTTCGCGAGCAATTCGGTGCTGATCAGCGCGCCATCACTCCAGAGTTCGATGGAATCCATGAATGACCGGGGAATGAGTTTGAAAGCACAATCGATATCGCGCACGCGGATATGGAACAGCAGCCGCACGAGCGCGCCCCAGCAAAAGGCATTCAGCCGTCGAACGAAGGGATCCGCTCGCTTGATTCGATATCCCACCGCCATGTCGCAATGGTCGAGCAATTGAACAAGTTTCGGCAACTCGTTGATATCGAATTGGCCGTCGCCGTCGGTGAAGAAGATGTACTCCATCCGAGCTTCCTTGAAGCCGCGCTTGACCGCGCCGCCGTAGCCCTGATTCGGGCGGTTGTGGGCTGCCCGGCAATTCGGAATCTCTCGATCGAGTCGGTCCGCGATCTCGCCGGTGCGATCGCGACTGCCGTCGTTCACCATGATCACTTCGAACTGATCCGCGAAACGGGGAGCCGCTGCGACCGCGGCGCGCACCACCCGCTCGATATTGGCCTCCTCGTTGTAGAACGGGAAGAAAATAGTGAGTGACGGTAACTTGCTCATCGCGATTTTCAGGTTGGTCGGATGGATTCGAATCGAATATTTGGTCGAAAGCGGCTCGCGTGCCGGCCGTAGTCAGTGATTGCAGATCGCTTCGCGTATCTTCACGCAGGATCGCAGCAGTCGTTCCAACTGATCCACCGGAAACACGGTCTTCGCATCCGATTTCGCGGCGTCCGGCGTATCGTGAATTTCAATGAACAGCGCGTCCGCGCCGGCAGCCACCGCAGCGCGTGCCAGCACCGGGACATACTGTCGCAGACCGTCGGATTGGTTGCCAAGCCCGCCCGGAATTTGACAACTGTGCGTGGCATCAAACACGACGGGGGCGAAGCCCTGCATGATCGGAATGCAGGTCATGTCGTTGACCAGCCTGGCATAGCCGAAGAATGTTCCGCGATCGGTCAGTAGGACGCGGTCGTTGCCGAAATGCCGCACCTTGTTCACGGCTTCCTTCATCTGCTCAGGCGACATGAACTGGCCTTTCTTGACATTGACCGATTTGCCCGTCTTCGCAGCCGCTTCAAGCAGATCGGTCTGCCGACACAGAAAAGCCGGAATCTGAACGATGTCACATACTTCACCGACGGCAGCGCACTGTTCGGGCAGGTGTACATCCGTCACGACCGGCACGCCGAGCTTTCGACCTACCGTGGCCAGCGTGGCGAGTCCCGATTCGAGGCCCGGACCGCGGAATCCACCGACGCTGGTTCGATTTGCCTTGTCGAAGCTGCACTTGAATACGTAATGGATTCCAAGCGAGCGGCAGATGCTGGCGGCCGCTTCGCCCACGCGCAGGCAATGCTCCGTCGATTCGATCACGCAGGGGCCCGCAAGCAACGCAAGCGGCCGGTTCCGCCCAATTTGAAACGGGCCGATATCGACCGGTGGGGTTCGTGGGAATTCGCCAAGCTGAGTCATGCCGAACTGCTCCTGGAAGTTCGTATTATCGCGGGTTTCGACTGCACCGATCAGATGCACCGGCTACGCCGCATGCCGGCCGCAGACCGGACTGACATCATACGTCCGATTCACAAAGTGCGGAATTGAGTGAGTTTCTTCCAAGTGGCAGGCGGGGCGGGGCGCACCTCGCACCCTGGCGGATCGGTCTTCACCAGTAATCGCTTGGCGGAATGGCCTTGGGGATCCCGCCGGGAGCGAAATTGGATGCGGCGGCAACCGGCAATCCGACAAGATGCGAGCATTCATTCAGGCAGATCAGGGAGCTGATTTCCTGGTGAAAGCGGAGCGCGCTTAAACCGGCGTTGTCGATGATGAATCGAAAGGACGGCCCTGGTGAGGGCGAGAGCCAAGCATCGATTAGTCGGGCGATGGGACTTCCGTGGCTGATGACCAGGACGACGTCTCCGGGGGCCTGCCAGCGTGTTTTCAGATAGCCGGCCAACCGCCTGATTCGAAGGATGAGATTCTCGTGGCTTTCATCGATCGGGGTCCATTCCAACTCGCCGGGCCAGTCCGGACAGCGAATGAGTCGTGAGTCAGATGCGAGCAACTCCTCGGGTAGCGGCAGTCCGGCGTCCGTGACCGTGCCGGGTTGAAGGTGATGGAACTCCGCGAGGTCTGGCCGAATGCGGATCGGCATGTCGAGAGCCTCGGCAATCGGCGCGGCCGTCTCGATGCAACGAGCAAACGGACTGCAGTAGATCGCCGAAAGCCTCTGGCTGCGGATTCGCTCGCACAATGCGGTCGCCTGCTGCCGACCGAGCGGGCTGAGCAGCGAATTCAGCCCGGCGGAGCGGTCAACGTTGGCAATTGATTCGGCGTGTCGGGCGGCAATCAGCAGCATGCACATTCTGTCCGTTGGGCGAGCGTGGTGCTCGGTCTTCATCCTAACGCGGCACGGCGAGACCGAGAACGGCTTCCGCCGTGTGAGTGATTGCCGCATCTCGAAATCTATCAAGCGCTGGCGATCGACGGCGCATGCGAGCAGATTCTGTGAATTGTCGTCACGTCGTTTTCTCGGTGAGAATCGGTGTTCCCGGTTGACAATGTGGAGTATGCGACATATTTTGAGGACGTTAAGCGGGACTGCTTAACCCATTCCGCGCGCTACGGTGCGCTCGCATTACAGGGAGGTACCTCATGTCAAGAGCACGTTGGATCGCCGCCGCGGTGCTCGTGTTTGTCTCCACCCAGGACCTTTTCGCTCAGACCGGGACGTCGGGCAGTGCCGCGAGTGCGGCACCAAGGACCGCCTTCCCCTGGGAGGGAGAGGTCTCCGGCACCAACGTACGGGTTCGCTCAGGCCCCGGAACAAATTTCTACGCGACCACCAAGGTCAATACCGGTGATCGCCTGCTGGTGCTCGGCGTGCGCGACGGCTGGTATGAGATCGCGCCGCCGCGAGGCAGCTTCAGCTATGTGGATACCGCGGACGTTGATCGAGAGGGCATGTCCAATCGCGGTACGGTCAAGAAGGAACGGATTTTTGCCAGAGCCGGCAGCGAGTTGGCGGCAAGCAAATCCACCAATCAGATCGCACTGACGCGAGGAACTCGCGTCGAAATCATCGGCGAAGTGGACGGCTTTTTTAAGATTTATCCACCGGCTGGAGCCAAGCTCTATATCAGTACGGATTTCGTGCGGCCGGTCGCCAATGATCTGCGAACCGGGCTGGCGGAACGCTATCTGGCCGGTCTGGAGCAGACCCCGGCGCCGGAGGCCGCGGCGCGAAACACTGCAGCGCCCGTTCGGAATTCCTCCGCTTCCACCGCGACGCCCGGTGGCGTCAGCCCGGCGCCTTCCAACGCGCCGGTCGACGAGCCGAATCTCAGCCGAATGAATGAGCCTGCGGCCGAAGAAGAGGAGGAATCGGAGGGCATGGAGGGTGCGGAGCCTTCCGTGAATGACGATGACGCGATGGTTGATGAACTTCCGCCGATCGAGACCGATCGAAGCATTCAGGCATTGAAGGAGCCGAAGGACGAGCGGCCCCGGCGGGATGTCCCTGCGGCTCCGATGAACAAGACGTCCGGACGATATCAGGCATTGCTCACCGCAGTCGAGAGTGATCTCCATGCGACGATGCTACTGCCCTTGGAGGAGCGCGATCTGGATTCGCTCGTTCACCGCTATGGGGAAATAGCCAATCAGTCCGATGAACGCGTTCCGTCTGAATATGCAAAAATTCGCGTTTCTCAGTTGCAGACCATGTCCGATGTGCGCAAGGCTCGGGCGTCTGCGGTTGCCAGGTCAAGCGACATCGACGCTTTCAAGGCGCGCATGACGAGCGAGCGAATGCAGATCATGCGGGCGCGGGCCGAAAAGGTCACCGAGAAGTTTGATTTTGTCGGTGAATTGCGAAAGAGCTACGCCTTCGCCCCGGAGAAGCGGCGATATCGGCTTGTCGATGTCAAACGCCAGACGACGATCGCCTACATCGATATTCCTCGTGACATCTCGGAAAATCCGGAGTATATGGTGGGGCGAACGGTCGGAATTCGCACGTCGGGGCAGCGCTACAGCATGGCGGCGCGAATTCCCATCGCCGTCGCCGCGAGCCTGACGGATTTGACGCCACCCGCTGAAAATGCGGGCGGCACGCTCGGCGAGTCCGCCGGGAAGAATTCGATTGACATAGCGCCGCCTCCCTTGGAGGACAAGCCGACGACGCCGGACGAGTCGTCAGGCAAGGCGCCGGCGAAAACCGAATAAGCCGCGCCTTCCCACTTGTGAATTTGTTGCCGGCTTTCATGAAGCGCGGATTTTGCGTTCGGCGCACGCTCGGTTCACCAGCCTATCTCAATTCGCGTAGTTGGATTCCTGTGGAGTTTCGGCTCCAGCTGCTTGGATGCGTCCCGCCTCCAAAGTGCCATTCTTTTTGTAATCAATATTCGACCCTGCAGCGTATAATATCTCTGCGATGTGGGTGAATTCCTGTAGTGGGCCGGATCGCATCCTGGATCAGCACGGCGACCGGTCGTTCCGCAGGCGAGGGTGATGACCGTGGTTTACTACTTCGTAATTGCCCAGGATGGCAGTCGGTACGGGCCGGCGGATATCGATACTCTGGTCCAGTGGACCCGGGAAGGGCGCATCATCGAATCGACCTTGCTGGTTGAACGCGGAACTGAACGTCAATTGTCCGCCTCGGAGATTACCGCCATTGCCGTCGAGCTTCGCCGCAGCATGGGTGGAGCCGGTGTCGCGATTGAGCGCGGCCAGCCGTCCGGATTCGATGAAAAGCCGACGATGACGCGGCCGGGTGCGCCGGCCGGCCCCATCAAACCTGCACCGTATCCGCCTTTGCCGCCCATGCCGCCGACAAATTTTGCGCAGGCTCGAACTGCGGGTTCAGTCCACGATGCCAATTTCGGCACCCGAAGCAGGATCGCCGCCGGACTGCTCGGCATTTTTTTCGGGGGATTCGGCATTCACCGATTCTATCTGGGATATACGGGGGTTGGGCTGCTGATGCTGTTTCTGTCGGTAATCGGTGGCGGCCTGACGGTCGGCTATAGCTGCGGATTCGTTGGTCTGTGGGGATTCATTGAAGGCATCATCTGCCTTTGCGGCGGAATGAAGGATGCCGACGGTAAAAATCTGCGCGAATAACCCAGGACGGCCGCGATCTTATTCTCGCGGCGATCAACAAGTCCGGCGGTCTAAAGTGATGAAAACGCTCAAAGTGAAGCCGTTTTCGCAATGAGGCGCACCGAGGCCCAGTCGCGTACTGCCGCGCCTACTGATACGGAAAGCGGATCGGAGTCGTTCCCCACAACAAATCGAACAGCGTCGGATTCGCCAGACTGGTGAGCGGCGGACAGACAGACGGGTAGTTCGGCGGGTCCAACTGGGCCTGCGCGAATGGGGTGATGCCCAGGACCAGCAAGGCGGCCAGCGTTGCGATTCGTCGCCAGAATGAAATCGGCGAGGGGGCCGCATCCTGATCCGGTGTTGGGACGGGAATCGTTTCGCGATTCTCCGTCGAATCCGGGCTCACTCTGGAATCCGCGCTTCGATATTCAGGCCAATCAGATCGTTTCATACCCTAATAACGGCTCAAGATAGGGTGATACTGTACGCTCGCATCGATTCGGTGAAGTTATCGGGCGAGCCTCGACAGGGTTTCCGCTCGCATTTTGAGTTGCAAATCAATATGCTCCGCCTTTCCCGTCGGTAACAAGGTGAGCTGTGTTTGCCCGGCAGGTTCCAGCATCTGCCGCATATATCAGAAACGCGACGAATGGATCCAAGTCGCAGGGAGATAACGAGAAGATGAGCCAGTCTGGACCCAGCTACTCCGCCGCAACCGAGGCGGCAGACCCCCGTGATCGTTCATTCTTCGGGCATCCGTCCGGATTGGCGGTTTTGTTTTCGACTGAGCTTTGGGAACGCTTCAGCTTCTACAGTATGCGAGCGTTTCTCGTGCTTTACATGACCAAAGCGCTGTCTCTCTCCAAGCAGGCCGGAAACGAGGTCTATGGCGGTTACCTGGGATTCGTTTACGCCGCGCCATTTGTCGGCGGCATGCTCGCCGATCGGCTTCTTGGGCAGCGGCGGGCCATTGTGATCGGCGGAATCATGATGGCGGCAGCGCAATTCTGCCTCGCAGCGCACGCGCTATTATTGCCGGCGGAGGGCGGCGAGGCTCCGGTATACCTCAACCAGTTGTTCTTTCTATCACTTGGCCTGATGGCCGCAGGGAATGGGTTCTTCAAGCCGAACATTTCCAGTATCGTCGGGTCACTCTACGAAAAGGCTGATGCGCGACGCGATTCAGCATTCACCATCTTCTACATGGGCATAAACATCGGTGCGTGGGTCGCGGGTATTTCAGGACAAGTTGCCGAAAGCAAGGGTTGGCATTGGGGGTTCATACTTGCCGGCGTTGGCATGTTGTTGGGTCAGGTTATTTTCTTCGCCGGTGGCCGGCGTCTCGAAGGAAAAGGACTCCCGCCGCGCGAGGGAGCTCTGCTGGAACGCGGCATCGCAGGCTTGCCGAACGTCATGAGCCTCATCATTGGCGTGATGATCTTCATTCCGACGACGGCCTATCTGATTTCACAGCCCAAGTTTGTTCAGTCTCTTGCGATCATTGTGGCGGTTCCAATCCTGATTTACCTGCTCTGGGAGGCGTTCAGAAGTTCGCATGAAGAGCGGGACCGAATGATCGTGTTGATAATCCTGTGTTGTTTTTCGATTCTTTTCTGGGCCTTCTTCGAATTGGCCGGCAGCGCCATTTTGCTCTTCACTGACGAGCACGTGAATCGAACGGTGCCTTGGTTCGGCGAGTTGAAGGCCTCGCTGCTGACCGCCTCGATCAATCCCGCATTCATCATTTTGTTTGCGGCGCCATTTGCCTGGCTGTGGATCTGGCTAAACAAGCGGAAGATGGAACCCTCCAGTCCGCTGAAGTTCGCGATGGGTTTGATTCAGCTGGCGGCGGGATTCATGGTCCTTTACTGGGGCGCAATCGTGGCCGGACCCGATGGCCGCTGCAATATCCTGTTTCTGGTGATTGGATTCATGCTGCACACGACTGGCGAACTCTGCCTCTCGCCGGTCGGGCTTTCGACGATGACGAAGCTGGCGCCGGCCAGGATGGTCAGCACCGTAATGGGTGTCTGGTTCCTTTCCTCCGCACTCGGCAATGTGCTCGGCGGTTATGTCGGCGGCAAGACCGAGCATTTTGGGTTTGCCAAGGTTTTTCTCGGAATCGGCATCGTGACGGCTGCTTCGGCGCTTCTGCTCACTATCGTCGCTGCACCGCTGAAGCGCATGATGCACGGAGTCAAGTAACGATCGAGCGGTCGGCTGGGCTGATGAAACGCGCCATTACGCGTTCATGTCCGCCCACCTTTTCGCCATCTGTCCGAAGATGAACAGCGCAATTGCCGCGGCCACACCCACCGCCACGAATGGCAGCCAGAAGTAATACTGCGGGTGATAGGTTTCCCACAGGAGTTGGGTCGCCTGATCCGAGTTGACGTTCAGCACCTCCTGCAGCTTTGAGAACGCGTCGGTTCGACTGATGCCAGTCACCTTTTCGAGCGAAGCGGCGCGGCCGTCCCATTTCTTCTCGCCAAGTAGCGGCGTATGCTCGGCGAGATACTTCAGCGAGAGGTTCGCTTTTTCGCACACTTCCTGATAAAGCCAGCCCGACAGCTTGTTGCCGACGCCGCGGCCGATGCCTGTCGGGATGACGACATAGCCCAGGTAGAGCGCCTTCTTTCCGGCGGGTGCGATCAGGGCGAGGTACTCGCTCTTCTTGGGTCCGACCAGCATTTCGCCAAGGGAGAACATCGTGATGCCTGCGAGGACGATCCACGCGCTCTGGGTCGTCCCCGCCGCAAAGACACCCAGCGTGACAACTCCCATTCCCAGCAACATGGCGGACAGGCTGCGAAGTTTGCGAACGAGGAACGAAATCGGCACAACAAACACGACAATGAGCAGGCTGTTGAGCGAAAGCAACACCTGCTGCGGCACGCGCAGCTTTCCATCGGCGCCCAACTCACGCCAGCGCTCGACCGGCATCGCGCTGGCCAGTGATTCGCTGTTGATCCAGTCGCGAATGAAATTCGGCTGAGCATCCCAAAGCTGGTACATCATCATCCAGAAGCAGGACATGATCAGAAGCCACGCGAGCAATCGCGGCTCGACGATGTTTCTGGCGGTGTTCCAAAGAACCCTGAGTGGATGCACCTCTTTGGAAGCGCCGCTGGGCACATCCCTGAAGACGATCAGCAGGGCGATCAAATTGAAGGCGCAACAACCTGCTGCGATGAAGAAAAGTCGCTGGTAGGTTCCCGGCGTTGTTGGCGAGAGGAGGATGATTGGCGAGATCCAGTGTCCGATCATCGCTCCGATATTGACGACCCAGTAAAAGATTCCCCATCCGATCGACGATTGCTCGCGTGTCAGAAGCTGGGAAAGGGCGCCTTGAATCGCCGGTTTGAAGAACGCCGCGCCGACGCCGACGAGCATCATGCCCCAGAATGCCGCTGCAAATGTATGCTCCATCCCCATTATCGCATATCCGGAGGTGCTGATGAGCATCGAAACCATGAGCGACAGCTTGAATCCGTATCGATCTGCATAGCCGCCGCTGATGATCGGCAGGATGATCTGGACCAGGGAGAACCAGAAGATGAGCGTTCCCTTGTCTGCCTGGGAGCGATGCAATCCGCCGGGATCGTCGGCTTGCGCGATGTAGATCATCAGGATCGGCCAGACGAGGTAGAACGCGAGACGCTCACCCGCTTCGATCGTGTTGAGCAGCCAGAAGTTGAACGGGAAGCCGCGCGTCGCCTGCCGCGGGGGTTCCGAGTCATCCGTCCTGATCGGCGACATGCCGGAGTGGGTTCCGGTCGCGGGCATGTTCATGTGCTATCCCCGTGTGTAGGCGCGGAAACACCGCTGAAGGAAAGATCGGATTTCTCAATGCTGCAACGAGGAACCCGTGGATTGGCTGGGCTTGGCGCGCAGGCAGTCCAGATAGACAAACAAGCAGAGGACCCCGAATGCAATGAGGCCGGCCCAGTTCTGGGCTGCGTCGTCGCCCACGACGGAGCTGATGTCTACGGAGTCAAGGACGTCCTTGCTGATGAGCTTTATTACGCTCTTGACCACGCCGATGATCGCCGCTCCGGCGATGAGACCGGAAGCGAGCAGGATGCCCTTGTCGTTTCTTCCCTTGACTTTTGCCGGATCGCTTGAGCTTTTCTGCACCATCCACGCGACAATCGCGCCGATGAGAATGGGTGTGTTCAGAGCCATTGGCAGATACATGCCGAGTCCGAACGCCAGCGGCGAAATACCGAGCATCTGCAATAGCAAGGCGATTACCACGCCCACGCCATACACCGTCCATGGCACGTCGCCGGAACCGACGAAGCTCTTGAGTGCGGTTGCCATGAGGTTCGCCTGTGGGGCCTGGAGCGCTTCGGTGCTTGTTGTGGAATCGTATCCCGGTGATTTGGCCAGAATCATGATCGTGGCGGTGACGACCGCGGACGCCAGGACGGATGCGAGAATCGCACTCCATTGGATGCGCCTCGGGCTCGCGCCGACCCAGTAGCCGATCTTGAATTCAGTGACGAGGGTGCCGGCCATTGACAGCGCCGAAGCGACGACACCGCCGACCAGCAGCGTCGCCAGCATGCCCGCCTCACTTTTGGGCAAGCCGGCGGCAAGCAGCGCGACGGCCGTGATGATGATCGTTGTCACAGTCATGCCGGAAATCGGCGTGACGGAAATCATGGCGATCGCCCAGGCTGAAACGGTTGTAAACACGAACGCGACAAAAATGGCCAGCACCAGTGCGATGAGAGATAACCGCTCAACGCCCGCGATGTCGTGAAGAGCGACGAACCTGAAGTACGCCCAGATGGCAGCGGCCGTCACCAGTCCGAGGAGCAGCAACACGGGATAGCTAATGTCGGTGTCGGTACGATCCTGCAAGCCGCCGCTGGATTTGAACAGGCCGCCGAGCGCCTGTCGAAGCGCCGTGGCGATGACTTTGCTCATTTTGAGAATGGACAAAAGGCCGGCCGCAAAAATGCAGCCAATGCCGATGCTTCGTGGAATTGCAAGAAACAGGTCGTCCGCACCGGGAAGCAGCCCCATCACTGAAATGCCGCCCGACTCGGCGTCGGCCTTGAGCTCGTACGTTCGCTTTTCGTCGCGGATTTTCCACTCTTTGCCGGCCGATTTGACCGTGATCATTGCGTCCTTCTTGGTCAGGGGATGACCCGCCTCCATGAACGCCGGGCGCAGTTCCGCGATTGCGGCATTGCGCAGATCAAGTTTTTCCTGGTCGCTCAGCTCCTTGTCGGCCAGTCGATCGAGGGATGCCGCCATCGTCATGGGCAGCGTGAGCAACCGGGTCGAGTCGATCTCGCCATGATGGGCCTCGGCTTCACCATTGATTTGGAGGACATGCTGGTAATTGAGCGGTGCAAGCAGCGGGATGATCACAAACCACGACAGAAAAGACCCCGCCACGATGATTGATGCGTAGCGCACACCGATGATGTAACCAAGCCCGAGAAACTCCGCGCCTGTTCCGAGTGAGAACACAGCCTTGATTCGATGCGTGAAGGATTCGATTTTCGGGATTGCAGCCGTGGTGAATTCCTCGCTGAAGAGCTTCATCGGGCTGGAAAGCCAGTTGTAGACCATCCCCAGTAGAAATGAGTAAATCAATACGATCGCCTGCGAGCCGCCGCTGGCGCCGGTGACGAGTATTTCATTCGTGGCGGTGCCTTCGGGGAAAGGCAGTTTGCCGTGCATGTCTCGAACGAAGTAGCGCCGGAACGGCACAAGCAACAGAACACCCAGTATCGCTCCCAGCAGGGGAACGAGAAATATCATGAGAAACAGCGAAAGCCCGTCGATCTTCAGCGTGCCGTTCAGGTTGAGAATATAAATCGCCGGCATTGTGAACACGGTCCCGCCGGCGACGATGCCGCTGGTTGTGCTGATGGCGAGAATGTTCACGTTCTCGAGCAATGAGCTGGCGCGGGAGCCCGATCTCAGCATAAATCCGGAGAAGCCAACTGCCAGAATCGAAATCGGAATCGCGGTCTCGATACCCTGACCGACTTTCAGCGCCAGGTAGGTCGCCGCCATCGAGAAGATGATGTTCATCACAATCCCGAATGCGATCGAGCGGCCGGTGATCTCCGGCACGGTGACTCCGGCGGGGACCATCGGCGTGTAAGCCTCTCCGGGCTTCAACTCGCGATAGGCGTTTTCCGGAAGCTGGGTCTGAATTTGAATCGGTTCAGTGGACATCGATGTTCCTTTGGTTGAATTCCGGACGGCGGCACCAATGTAGTTGCGATCAGGAGGGCCTGCGCTTGTCGTGGCCTTCGGCGGCCGCCCTGGGTGGCTGCACGCCTCGCGTCGATTACTTCATCACTTTTCCTTGCCCCACAACTGAGCCAGTTCGACGAGCACTTTGACCGCATTTTCCATCTGCTCAAGACAGGCGAATTCCAGTGGCGAGTGGAAGTTGTGCATGCCGGTTGAAAGATTCGGAGTTGGCAACCCCTTTTCACTCATGCGCGATCCGTCGGTACCGCCGCGGATGCTCTGATACTTCGGTTCGATTCCGGAATTGCGGATGGCCTGCTCCGCAAGCTTCGTCGCGCGCGGCTCCTTCTTGAGGTATTCCAGCATATTTCGGTATTGCTCGGTGACATCAATCTTGATCTCCGCCGCAGGATGTTCGGCTTTCAGCGTTGCGGCGATGTTTCTCAGGATATTTGCCTGATCTTCCAGTTCCTTCGTCACAAATGAGCGGAGCAGCACTTTCAGCTTCACCTCCGGCACTCCGCCTTCGATGACGTACGGATGCAGGAAGCCCACGCGGCCCTCAGTCGTTTCCGGCGAAAGCGTGTGCCAGGGAATGCGCTCGATGAACTGGCCCGCAAGGCGAATCGCATTGACCATGCGGCCCTTTGCGAAGCCGGGATGAATGTTTTTCCCGGTGATAGTGACGGTTGCCAGGTTGGCCGACCATGTCTCGTTTTCGATATTGCCTTCGTCTTCTCCGTCGAGGGTGTAACAGCAGGTGCAGTTTATCTTCTGAAGGTCGAGATGGTCCGTTCCGTGCCCAATCTCCTCGTCGCAGGTATAGATGATTCGGATGGGGCCGTGTTTGATTTGCGGATTGGCCATCATGTGCGCGGCCGCGGACATGATGACTGCGACCCCGGCCTTGTCGTCCGCGCCAAGCAGCGTGGTGCCGTCCGTGGTGATCAGCGTCTTGCCCGTCATATTGGTTAATGCGGGGCATTCGTCGACCTTGATGACGCGCGACTTATCGCCGGGCAGGGTGATATCCTTTCCGTCATAATTCTTCACGATCTGCGGCTTCACGTCCTTCGCCGTGAATTCGGGCGATGTGTCAACATGCGAGCACCAGCCGATCGTGGGCGCGCCCGCGACATTGCCCGGAACGGTCGCCATCACGATGCCGTGCTCATCCATCGTGACGTTTTCCAGCTTCAATGCGCGGAGTTCATCGGCCAGCATCCGGCCTAGATCGAGCTGTCCGGGTGTGCTTGGGTAGGTCGGTGAATCCTCCTTCGCGGTGGTTTCAACCTTGACGTAACGAATAAAGCGATCCAGAAGGGTTTCCACGGCAATCCTCCTATGGTCCAGATGCGGTCGTGTCGAAGAGCGCGCAGTGTCGCTGATCGGAATCGAATGGCGTGAGTTTTACGGCGTCAGGCGGACAGACGCAAATCGGCCTTCACCGCGTCTCCCCGGCCCGGGCGGGGTTGGAGAACGATACGGATTGCGGACTGCACTTCGCGCGGGGCTCGGCGAATGCTGGTCGCTATACGGTTCACTTGGCAGGGCTCATTCCGAGTTTCTCAATCCGGGCGAAATGCCGCTGTTCGACCGGCATGATCGACAGACGCTGGCCGCGTTTGAGTACGAGCAGGCCGTCCAGGTCTTTTGTGGCGCGGAGACGATCGAGGGTGACGATCTCGCGGAACTTCGCCTCAAATTCGATGTCCACCATCAACCAGATCGGGTCTGCCTTTGTCGATCGGGCGTCGAAATGCGGGTTTGTCGGGTCGAGCGCCGTATGATCCGGATAGGCGGTTCGGCAGATACGCGCGAGGCCCGCAACGCCGATCGGATTAGAATTCGAATGGTAGAACAAGACTCGGTCGCCGACTCTCATGTTGTCGCGCATGTAGTTCCGCACCTGGTGGTTTCGGACGCCGTCCCAGTGCGTTCGGCCATCGCTTTGGAGGTTGTCGATCGAATAGTCCGACGATTCCGACTTGAAGAGCCAGTACTGCGTATTTGCCATGTGTGGGACGATGCCTCCGATCGTGATGCCGTCGCGATTGCTCATCACGTCGGGCCCGTGCTGTGAAATGACTGCGCCGACGTATCATTGATTCAATCGTCTCGGCGATGATTGAAGCGGCTCTTTTGACGCTGTGCAAAAAAAAGCGGACCCGAACCGGATCCGCTGGAGGTGCACTGCTGAATTTGCTCTGCGATCGTTGTGCTGCGAAGGCGCGACCCGATCAGAAGCTGCCCGGCGTCTTCTGGATGCGTCGCTTCGACTTACGGCTGTTGCGCCGGTTTCGATCCGACGGCTTCTCGTAGTATGCTGTTCGCTTCATCTCGCGAAGGACACCTTCGCGTTCACAGAGCTTCTTGAGCCGCCGCATCAGTTGCTGAACAGGTTCACCGGGTCGTGGTTTGACTTTGATCATACTGAACGTCACTTCGCCTTTCGCATCAGAATGTCGCAGATTTACGGGTTCCACTTGGCTGACCGGAGGTCCGTACCCGATCGGTCGAGCACGGCATGATACGCTCCAATCGACAATTTCGCAATGCGACAGTAGTCTGGGGGAGTTGCCTGTGGATGTACTCAGCCGAGCGGTGAAGCGAATCGGAGCGTTTTGGAACGCCAACGGCAAATGTCGTCGACGTGGTTTTCGATATAAGCTAATACTTGGCAAGTAGTTGTGCAACTAATGCCGTCGAGTTGGGCGGCTGAACAGCATCGCAGTTAAGATACCCGACAGCGAATCGTTGGGGGCCGATGGCCGGTGGAGTGGGGACGGACGCCGGCGCCCGCCATCTCCATTGGGCGATGGATCTGAGGAGCGGTGATGCCTGGCAGAGCGGACACGCGGGCAGCGGAGCGGCTGGACGAGCATCTGACGATTTATCCGCATCTGACCGATCGAATTCTGCGCCAGCTTCTCTTCACCCTCCATGAGAAGGGTGTTGTATCAATCGATCAGGTTTATGAGGAAGCGCGGGCGGCGGCCGGTCGTACGACGACCGCAGGCGTCGATCCGTTGAATCCGAATGTTGCCAATGCGCCGCGTGGAGATCTGGTCGAACGCGACCTCGTGAACCAGATTACGCGCCGGTACGTCGTGGAGAATCTTCGGGCGCACGAAATCGACGAGATTGTCAACCTGACATTGAAGCGGGAAGAGGCGGACAAGCTTCGCGCGATCGTCACGCTGGGTTCGGTGTCATTTCGACTTCTGGCCGATACGGTCCGCCGTTTTTGCGCACTGCCCGAAGGGGAATTGCAACTGACTCCCGACGAGGCGATGGGTATTCGCGTCGGGCTCATCCGGCATCTGATCAGCGATCAACTCGAGTTCATCGCAATTGCGAAGAAGTGGTTGCGCATCCGCGACTTTGAAGGGATTATCGAGCGCACGATCGGCCCTGAGGCGGGAATGGGCCGGGTCGGCGGCAAAGCCGCCGGAATGTACCTCGCCGCGACGATTCTCAGCGCACGGCGACATGGCGGTACGCCGGACTCCGCAACACCTGCCGCGACTTCGACCTATTCACCCACCGGCGCGCCGGCGGAAAGCTACGCGCTTTCGATGCCCGAATCGTACTACCTCCGTTCGGATGTGATCGAGGATTTCATCGCATTCAACGGACTGGGTGAATATCAGAATCAGAAATACAAGACGTCTGACGAGATTCACAAGGAATATCGACTGATTCGATCCGTGTTTCGCAACGCTGATTTTCCGTCCGGCATTGTCGATCAGTTGCGTAACATGCTGGTCAAGATTGGCGATCATCCACTGATCGTCCGGTCGAGCAGCCTGCTCGAAGATCGTTTCGGTACGGCATTCAGCGGGAAATACGCCAGTCTTTTCGTGGCCAACCAGGGATCGATGGACGATCGGCTCAGTGCGCTCCTGGGCGCGATTGCCGAAGTGTACGCCAGCGCGCTGGGGCCGGATCCGTTGCTCTATCGACGCGAGCACGATCTCATCGACTATGAAGAGGACATGGCGGTTCTGATCCAGAAGGTCGTCGGGAAACGATTCGGTCCTTACTTCGCACCGGCTTTTGCGGGCGTGGCATTCAGCCGAAACGAGTACCGATGGAGTCCGCGGATCAAGAAAGAGGACGGCCTGGTCCGAATCGTCATGGGCCTTGGAACGCGCGCCGTCGATCGGGTGGCCGGCGAATCGCCGCGGCTCGCGGCGCTGGGTCTGCCGACATTGCGCTTCGAGTCGAGCACGAACGAGATTCTATCCAACGCGCAGCGCACGATTGACGTAATAAACGTGGAGACGAATCGCCTGGAGTCGATCAGGCTGGAGCAGTTGCTTGAGCACGCGGCGGATTTTCCGATGCTTGATCGCTGCGTGTCGATTCGGCGCGACGGCATGCTCGTGCCGCCGATGGGGACTTACATCGACGCGCCGCATCGCGATTTGTACATTACGTTCGACAAGCTGATGAATGAAGGCATCCTCCCTGAACAGCTTCGACGAATCCTTCGAAAGCTGGAGGACACGTACGGAAATGCCGTGGACGTCGAGTTTGCGCACGACGGTGAGCGGCTCTACATTCTTCAGTGTCGCACACTCAATCAGTATGGAGAATCCGAGGCCGTGGCGATTCCCACGGATGTCTCCGACGAGCGCGTCGTTTTCAGTGCCAATAAGTTCATTCGCTCAGGCGCTGTATCTCAAATCGAATACGTCGTGTATATCGATCCGCGTGATTACGACATGGTGCCGACACGGGAAGGCCGCGTCGAGATTGCCCGCGCGATCGGACGTCTGAACGAGAAACTGACGGGCCGGAAGTTCATATTGATCGGCCCGGGCCGGTGGGGGAGCAATGACATCCGGCTTGGCGTTCCGGTTTCATATGCCGATATCAATCGAGCGAGCATGCTGATCGAGGTGGCGCGAGAGAAGGACGGGTATGTGCCCGAAGTGTCATACGGAACGCATTTCTTTCAGGATCTCGTCGAGGCCAGAATCGTTTACCTGCCTCTTTATCCGGATGATCGACGCAATCGATTCAATGAAACCTTCCTGAGCGGATCGGCAAACTGCCTTTCTGACCTCATCCCCGATGCAGGCACGCTCGGCAACGTCATACGCGTGATCCATGTGCCGTCGGTCGCGGGCGGGCGATTCTTGCGGGTGGATATGAACGGCAATGAGGACCGAGCGCTGGCCTATCTGGTGAAACCGTGACGGTGCGTGCGTTGGATGTTTCGGGCGGAGATCGGCATGAAGGTACTGGTTACGGGCGGCGCGGGTTATGTCGGAAGCCATTGCATTCGCTCTCTGATGGCGGCTGGACATGAAGTGGCCGTGCTCGACAACCTCTGCTCAGGTCATCGGGCGGCGGTGGCGCCGGGCGCGCGCCTGTTTGCCTTTGATCTGGACGACTGCGTCCGACTTGATGCGTTGTTCGATGGGGAACGGTTTGACGCCGTCATGCATTTTGCGGCGTTTATTGAAGTGGGCGAATCGGTCAGACAGCCACTGCGCTTCTATCACAACAACGTTGCAAAGACGATTGACCTACTACGAGTGATGCAGAAGCACAGCGTGAAACGCCTTGTGTTCAGTTCCACATGCGCGATCTATGGCACGCCCGAACGAATGCCTCTTACTGAAAGCATGACGCCGAATCCCGCGAGCCCGTATGCCCGGAACAAGCTGGCGGTCGAGTGGATGCTGGCTGATTCCGCCGAGGCATGGGGATTGGGTTTCGCGGCATTGCGTTACTTTAACGCGGCCGGTGCGAGCGACGATGGGTCGATCGGGGAAGATCACAATCCCGAATCGCATTTGATTCCGAATGTCCTGAAAGTGGCACTCGGTCAGCGCGAGGCCGTGCACATTTTCGGCTCGGATTACCCAACTCCCGACGGTACCTGCGTGAGGGATTATGTCCACGTGGATGATCTGGCGGACGCGCACGCCCTCGCGTTGGACGCGCTCTCGCCCGGCGATCGGCGGTTCTACAACACCGGCACCGGCCGCGGGGCGAGTGTGCGCGAGGTGATCAACGCTGCCCGCGTGGTGACGGGGCACGCGATTCCGATCGTGGAATCGCCTCGTCGCGCGGGAGATGTTCCCGTATTGTACGCCGATTCGTCGCTGGTGCAGCGGGAACTGGGCTGGCGTCCACGATATACGGAACTCAAGGATATCGTCGCCAGCGCCTGGAAATGGCACGCTTCGCACCCGCATGGGTACGGCGATCGTGGCGGTTAAATCGGCAACGAGTTGACCACCGGCCGCATCATGTCGCGATGCAGACGTTCTTCGGTTCCGTGAAGAATCGCAGGGCTTCGTCGCCGCCTTCTCGGCCGACGCCGCTCTGCTTCATGCCGCCGAAGGGTACGCGCAAGTCGCGAATCAGCCAGCAATTCACCCAGATCGTGCCGCTGTTGATCCGCTCGGCCAAACGGTGGGCCCGGGTAAGATTCTGGGTCCAGAGTGTTGCGGCCAGGCCGTATGCCGTGCCATTGGCATATGCAACCACCTCGTCCTCGGCATCAAAAGGAATGATCGTGGCGACGGGACCGAAGATTTCCTCCTGATTCACGCGGCAATTCGGCCCGAGTCCGGTGATGACGGTCGGCGAGAAGAAATAACCGTCGCGGCAGCGGTCATTTACGGGCGGCGGCGGCGAGCCGCCCACCACAATCTTCCCGCCTTCCTCCTTCGCCAGCTTGACGTAGTAGTTGACTTTCTCGAACTGAGCTTTCGAAACGATCGCGCCTTGATCGACACCCGGTTCCAGCGGATCACCTACGCGCAGGCGGCCGGCCTCGGCGGCGAATCGTTCGACGAACTCGTCATACGCGGAGCGCTCGACGAAAATCCGTGATCCGCACAGGCAGATCTGGCCCTGATTGGCGAAGGCGGCGCGCACGCTCTCGGCGACCGCCTTGTCCATTTCGGCGTCCGCGAAGACGATGTTCGGATTCTTGCCGCCCAGTTCGAGCGAGACTTTCTTGAACAACGGGGCTGCCGAGCGGGCGACTTCGCGGCCCGTGACGGTGCCGCCGGTGAATGAGAGGGTGGTGATTCCCGGGTGTGCCGTCATGGCCGCACCCACTTTGGCGCCGAGGCCGTGCACGATGTTGAGGACGCCGGGCGGGAGTCCGACATCGCGGCAGACCTGCGAGAGGAGGTAGGCCGTCATGGGCGTGACTTCGGACGGCTTGGCGACCGCCGTGTTGCCCGTCGCGATGGCCGGAGCGATTTTCCAGCTCAGGAGATACAGAGGCAGATTCCAGGGTGAAATGAGACCGCAGATGCCGCGCGGCTGTCGCAAGGTGTAGTTGAGGGCGAGTCCGTCCGTGACGTGGGTCTCGCTGCGGGCGTGCAGAATCGCCGTGGCAAAAAAGCGAAAGTTCTTGACGGCGCGCGGAATGTCCAGGCTGCGTGTCAGTGACAGGGGCTTGCCATTGTCGATGCACTCAGCCAGCGCGAATTCTTCGAGGCGATGCTCGATGGCGTCGGCGATCCGCAGCAGATGGCTGGAGCGAACGTCGGCGGGCGTGCGCGACCACGCCGGGAAGGCGGATTCGGCGGCCAGGACGGCGGCGTCCACCGTGGCGGCATCGCCGTCGGGCACGAGGGAATAGACGTGGCCCGTGGACGGATCGATGTTATCGAGATAGGCGCCGGAGCGGGGCGGGGACAACTCACCGTTGATGTAGTGCTCAATGCGAATCATGGGTTACAGGCTCCCCAGGCGACCGCCATCGACAGGCAGATTGACGCCCGTGATGTAGGAAGCGGCCGGTGACGCGAGGAAGGCCGCTGCGGCGGCGATCTCATCGGCGGTGGCGAGCCGCTTCATCGGGATACGGCCGATCATCTCGTCTCGAACTTCGTCAGTCGCGGTTCCGGCGGCCTGGGCCTTTTTCTGGATCAGCGCGTCAAGCCGGCCCGTTGCCGTGTATCCTGGAAGAACGTTGTTGACCGTGATACCGAACGGAGCAACCTCTCCGGCTGTGGTCTTGGCCCATGCGGCGACAGCCCAGCGGGTGGTGTTGGAGACGCCGAGCCCCGGAATCGGCTCCTTCACCGACGTGGAGATGATATTGACGATGCGGCCGTATTTTGCCTTTTTCATGCCGGGCAGGACAGCTTGCAGGAGTATCTGATTGCAAACGACGTGCATTTCGATCGCGCGGAGGAATGCTTCTGGTGCGGCCTCGATGATCGGGCCTGAAGCGGGCCCGCCCGTGTTGTTCAGTAGAATGTGAACCGTGCCGGTCGCGTCGACGTGCCGCGTGATGGCCTCTTTCACGGAATGGGGTGAAGCGAAATCGGCGACGAGGGTGCGGTGCTGGATGCCGTCATGCGTGGGCAATTCTGTGCGGACTTGGTCCAGCGCGGCGGCGTCGCGAGCGAGCAGGGTGACGGAGGCGCCAAGAGTGGCGAATCGGTGTGCGCAGGCGCGGCCGATGCCCTGGGTGCTCCCGCAGACGACGGCCTGCTTTCCGACGAGTAAGAGATCTTGCGGCCCCGTCATGATGGATCCTCCCATGTTCCCGTATCGGTTCGACAATTCGCGGTTCGAAATGATAACACAACGGGCAGATCTTGACGCCCGGCCGATTCCTGCGGAAGATGAAGGGGAGTTGCATGTTGCCGACATAGCTCAGCGGTAGAGCACAGCTTTCGTAAAGCTGGGGTCCTGGGTTCAAATCCCAGTGTCGGCTGTTGGCTCGGCCGGCGGTCTTTCTTTTCGTTGGTTTTGTTTTGGACCTCGCGTGATGGGTCTGTTGCGCGCGGGTCTGGATTCTCGTGCGAGAAGGGCCTCGCATTCCCGGGTTGGCGTCGGATGGGTGACGTGATGCCGGTGCGGGATCGGCTGGCGCACGGAGTGGGTGCGAGAAAGGCCTCTCACACCCGTTCGACATGACCGTGTCATTGCTGCGATGATGGACCCTGTTTCTTACATTTTCCCACACGCCGGAGGGCTCAGTCGCGGCGGCGTGCGAAGATGTCTCATGGCGTTGGGACTCATTCTGGTGTCCGTGCGATGTCATGATTCCGCATCAGATGGATCGGGGTTTGAACCGTCGCCGTGTACGACAAACGACACCGATCCGGCAACTGACGGTGTCATGATCAGAATCGGGTTTGAGTCGGCGGATTGGCGGGCGCCCTTCGCGCCGCTTGCCCTGCCGCTTCATGCCCAACCCGTGGCCGACGACATCGATCGCGGGTTCGAGCCGCTTGACGGGCGCGCCCTTCGCGTGACACTGCGCGAGGGCGAGCACTACGGTATTTATCATCTCGCCTACTATTTCCGATGGCACACCGGAGAGGAGCCTGAGGAGATTTACTTTCGATATTACCTTCGGCTGGCCGGCGATTTTGATCCGGTGCATACGGGGAAGCTGCCGGGTCTGGCGGGCACGTACTTTCGCGCGGGCTATGGCGGAATGCCGTCGGACGGTCGCAACGGCTGGTCGGCGCGCGGGCTGTTCGGCGCCAGGACGGCCGAGGGGCGGATTCCGATCGGATATTACATTTATCACGCCGACATGGCCGGACCGTATGGCGACGGCCTTTACTGGGCGGTCGAGGGCGGCGGCCTTGCGCTGGATCGCTGGTATTGCATCGAGCAATTCGCCCGGATGAATACGCCGGGAGAGAATGACGGGGTGCTGCGGGCATGGGTCGATGACGTGCCCGTGTTTGAAAAGACGGATCTGAGATTTCGCGATGTGCCGGAGCTGAAGATCGAGAAGGTGTGGCTGGACGTGTATCACGGGGGCAAGGTGACGGCCGCGAAGGACCATCACCTGTACATGGATGATGTCGTGATCTCGCATCGGAAGATCGGGCCGCGACCGTGAGGGGAACGCCCGAGTTTGGGATGGGGATGGGGATGGAGATGAGGGGCGGCGTCCGTCTTCTCTCGCCCCTGCGGCGGGCGGGCGTCTTTCGGAACGGAGCCGGTTACCCCGCGACGGCCGCGCATCAGCCCGCGACGGCCGCGCATCAGCCCGCGACGGTCGCGCTCGTCGTGGCGCTCCACGGACCGGGCTGGCAGCGTGTGTTGAGCCAGCGGGCGAGGTAGTGTGCCGTCTGGCCGGCATCGGCCCCCTTGAATTCGACGGCGGCGGGGAAGCGCGTGGCGGTGAGGGCGAAGCGGTAGTCGTCCGGGTCGGCCGGGGCGTTTTCGCCCGGCGGGGTAAGTGCCACGTAGATGGCAGCGGCGAAGACGCCGCGCGGCTTGGCGAAGCGCGTGGGGTGTTCGCTGTCCATGAGCCGCAGGCGATGGACGAGCCGCGCGCCGGCGTCGATCATCACGATCGGGGCGGAATCGGGCGCCGGGTAGTCCGGGCCGGTGGCGCGCGGGGCGTTGAGGCCGAGTGCCGCGCGCTGGGCATCGTCGATCTCGGGGTTGGCCTGGATGCGGACGGCGGCGCTGCGGATGATGGCGGCGAAGGCGTCGCGGGCATCGTTCTTGGCGGCGACCGACGAGGCGAGATAGGCCCGGGCATCGGTCACCTGACCCAAACCCTTCCGCCAGCCGGTCTGGGCATCTTCCAGGGCCTCGACCTCGGCATGGGAGAGGCCCAGCGCCGTCGAGTGGGCGAGGGCGTAGGCGACAAAGTTCTTCTGCCAGGCGTCGAAGTCGCCGTCGGCCCGCGGCATGGTGTGGATGTTGGGCATGGTGAGAAACGCCAAAAAGTCAAAACGCCAGAACGTCAAAACCTCGATACGCCGACGCCCGCTGGTGCGAGAATCCGTTCTCGCACCCGCTTCGACGCGGAATCCTTTCCGCTGTTTTCGGTCGGCGACTGGGGCGGCTTGCGATTCGATTGGCGGAGGATTCAGGCCGGCGCGCGGCGGAGGGGCGGCAGGGCTGGGAGGATGGAGATTATGGGCGCCGGGTGAGGCGGGAGCGACGAACCGGGCGGCGGGGATGACAGAAGGAGCGGCGGGGGCAAAGAAACGAGCGGTGGGAGCGAAAGAAGGAGCGGCGGGGATGAAAGAAGGTGCGGCGGGGATGATCCCCGCCCGGTGACGGCCTGGCGGCACCCGGTTCGCCGATCGCGCGAACCGGTGACGAGCGGCCTCGAACCGGTGACGAGCCGCCCGTAACCGGTTACGAATCGTTCGTAACCGGCGACAAGTGCCTGTGAACCGGTGACGGGCAGGGCGGAGGGGGTTACGGACGATCGGTAACCTGCTCGTGTTTGAGGAATTCCGGCTTAGGACAAGAAGCCACCTACGGAGGCACTGAGATCTGATCTCCTTACCCAATGAGCCGTAGAAGCGCCCCGACGCTAGCCTAATCAGAGTCTTCTGTTCAAGCAGCTAACGCTCTACCTTATTCCAGGTTATCCCCTTGCCTATCTCCAGAGTCGCACCCTCCATGATTAGTTCGCGGTCGATCACCCCACACCTGCCGTCTGAAATCTCGAGGATTCTTGTGTTCAACGGCTTTATTATGGTTTTGAGGGATTCGAGGGGTGTTCCGCGGCATCTGGTCATAAAGATATACAAGTAAATCTGCACGGTAATCCAGTTATCGCGTACGAAGCGATTAATCATGCTGCTTCTAAATGAAAACTTCCCGGCGTCATGCCATTGAACCCCCAAGAGCGAGTGCAAGATATCGGTAACTACGAGGAACCACTCCCGTGTAGCCTCGTCTGGCGAACAGTATCGAAATCTGCCGTCTTCATCACTCAGTAGTTTCTCATCAACGAGCGTCAAGAGTATTGACTTTGCAAATTGCTTCAGGGAATCAGGGACCATTTTGGGGTTCGCGAGTTCCGCCGACTCGTAGCTGATCGCAGCTACAGGCATGGTACGCATGAGATCGCGAACGATTAACTCAAGCCTCGATAAGAGTGGGTCAGCGTGGAAAATATCGGTCTCTTTACTGTCTCGAAGAAGCGCCGTGTCTCCTAGCATCTTCGACGAGGCAGGAAATCTGATCTTGTATGATCCGCCTATGTTCGGCTCGTCCCCTGGAACTTGGCTGGAGTAGTAAACGGCGTGCTGGCGGGCCGATCTTAGCATGGGGGGCGGAGGAATGGTTGAAGTAAACTTGAATTCATCATTGTCGACTTCGAAGCTGTAGACGCACGCGAATTCCGCGTTTCCGCACACCGCCTGCTTGTGGGCCATAATAACCGCTAAGGAAGGGTCAGTGGTGAAGTCAATTAGCGGCGACGCGAATCCGTGATGTCGTGCCATCGACATTGCGGTATTTTGGTCCAAGTGCCATGCCTTCTCGAACCTTTCTGACGCATACCAATTTATTTCGTACAGCACGAGAGCGAATATAGTAGCTGCATATAACTGCCTAAGATGCTCCCGTACGTCTGACTTCATGAAGCGATCAATACTGGGTTGAATTGTCCATCCATCCACGTCAGCCTGACCACGGTAGACCTTTGGACAGCCGCACGCCTGAAGAGAGATTTCCTGGTCAAGGTGTAAGCAGAGGGCGGCACTCGCTGCGTCGGGCACTACAGTACTTGAGCCAGCAGTGAGAAAACCTGGCACAACGCCGGGTTCAAGGTTTTGTCCAATGAAGTCTGAGATTTCTTTGCCCGAAAGTCCTACTGAGTTTTGGCACGAAAGAATACCTGCAAAAAGTCGATGCGGGCCCCATGAGTCCATCTGTATGGACCGGTACCGTTGCCATAAAGACCACGCATCCATTTGTCAGCCGCTTCTCCCAACTTTGGTCAATCGGACAGGCATTTATTCGTGCCTCTTGCATCTGAGGCAGTCTGGTGGACATCTGTCGAAAACGGCTTGGGCGAGCTTATTCGACGACGATGCGATCGTCCTCGACATGGAGCCAGCCGTTGGAACCAAGGAGAGTTGCCGAAAGTTCTTCACGGTCTAAGATTCCTCGCTCAATTAGATCGACACACATTAGAAGGTCAAGAGTCTTTATCAGAAGTACGTTGTCGTCTCTGGCTCTTTGCTGCACGTCGGGGACTGGCCGATCGTCTTGCTTTTCTTGAAGCGAGGTCGCGCCAAGTTTCGTATTCATGATTAGCCAGCCAAGAGTACCTGGATCAAGATTGACGCGTTTGCGATGGGAATCAACCTGTCCAATTTCTTTCAAGCCAAAGGAGCCAGAAGAGCCTTTTACCTCGACCACCACGCGAATGCCGCCATTGTCGTCGAGGATCGATGCGTCTTGGATCTTGACGTCGTCCTTTTGAATCTTGAAGCCAAGTTGTTCCTCAAGGAGCTTTGCAACGTGAAAAACTAAGAGATCACTTTTTTGCGTCAGGAGATTCTTGCGGGCTTCGATATCCGCCAACTCTTCCTTTGACTTATCGAGTTGGGCAGAAATAGAAGCGATACTGTCGAGTAGCAAGGATTCCCGCTGAGACCGATACTCCGCAGTCCATTTCGGGAGTTGTTTGACCAAACGCTCGCGGTAGTTTAGTACAGATTCGACGGCGGATTCGGCAATGGAAATCGCGTCCTCTTGATCCGATGGTTCACGGGCGGGAAGGACAAAAATCCGTTGCAAAAACTCCCATGCGACGCAGTGCCTCTTGCTGTCATTTATGGGGACGATTGAATCTATTATCTCGTCGCCGAATTTAAATCCAACATGCGCGACTCCATGCCTGCGAAGATACTCCTCGAATTCTGGAATCTCTGCCTCGAAAGTTTCGGGCTGCTTTGAGTGATACCATTCAAACTCGTTGCGGTTAAGGAATCGCCTAAAGAGGTCATTGTCGTCCGTCGCAGGGTAGCCCACATTTCGAGGTAGATCTGGAACTAGAAAGATAATGGGCCGATCTTCGTCAATGCAAGTATTAAGCTCATGATCTCTGCGATTAAGGTCGCTCGCGTTTCGCACATCCGTGCGAATGTAGGCAATATAGTCGTAACTACCCGGTGAACGTTGTTCGAAGATCCCGGCATACAACACGATTGCGTCAAAATCAAGGAATGACTTCGGATGACCTAATGGAGCAGCATAGAGAGTAATGCGCTCTAGGTCATGAATGATGCGGTCCCCTGATTTTATTGCGACCTTGGGAAGTGCGTAGGCAAGGACCCGAGGTAGCCCTGGGCGATCTTGTCCACCAATCAAGACTCCGCGCGGGGTCGTGGTCTTGTTCTTGCGATAGTCAGCCAAGCAGAATTCCTCACTGCGATCACAGCGACCATTGCGGACGATGATTTTGGATCAAGTCAACGCGCCCCCAGAATCGGCAGCTCGTACGTCGCCGGGTTCAGGCGTTTGAGGACGGTCTCCACGCGGTGGGGCTCCTGCTTGCGGATGTGGTCTTCGAATTCTCCGCGGGACTTCGGGACGATCGTGCGGATGAAGCCCTTCGGCCCACTGGCCAAGCAGCAGGTCCCTTGTTTCCGCTGTCAGGCCGCGCCCTCGAACTTCGCCAATGGGATGTTGGTATCGACCGCCAGCTCGCGCCAGTGGAGGCGGATGCGCTCGATTTCCTTCAGCGTGGCGGCCGTCAGGTAGCTTTCGCCGCAGGATGGGCAGGAAACGACCGGCACGTTTTCGATCAGAAACGTCGAGCGGCCGCGACCGAAGCTGCGCGTGATTCGGCGGACGCGGGCCTTCTTGTTTCCACAGATGTCGCACACCATAACTGCCGTCCCACGATTACACCCGATAGACCGTGATAATGATCAGCTTACCGGTGGGCCCGATTTTTGCAACGACGTGAATAAGCTTGTGGTCGAGCGCCGGCCCTTCCACCACGTATTTCCACTCTCCGGTCATGCGATCCTTCTGGCGCACCAGAATTCGGCCAGCCAGGATGCAATGCTCGACATCGAAAATGATGAGGCCGTCGGCTTCCATCTCGTCGAGCGCGTGGGTTGTGGCGATGTATTGACCGGTACGGATCAACTCTCGCATCTTTTTCAAGATTCGATCGAACACGGGAAAGGCATTCTCCGCTTCACCACACTCGCCCCGCTGGCACGGGGGTCAGGAATCACCCTCATCCAGCCTCTCCTTTCAAGGGAGAGTCGCAAAATGACTCAGCGAGCCCCCAGAATCGGCAACTCGTACGTCGCCGGGTTCAGGCGTTTGAGGACGGTCTCCACCCGGTGGGGTTCCTGCTTGCGGATGTGGTCTTCGAATTCGGCGCGGAACTTCCGGACGATGGTGCGGATGGGGAAGCAGGCGCCGTCCGGCAGGCCGCAGATCGAGAGGCCGGGCATCATGCCCATGTTGGTCGTGATCTCTTCGAGCAGGTCCAGGTCTGTCATGCGGCCGGCGCCAAGGGCGATGCGCAACGCGATCTTGTAGGCCCAGTTGGTGCCCTCGCGGCACTGGGTGCACTGGCCGCAGCTTTCGGAACTGTAGAACCGCGTGATGTTGGCCAGCACCTGGCGGATGTCGGCATCGTGGGGAATGACGATCGCGCCGGCGGTGCCGAGACCGAGCAGGCCGTACTTGCGGACATCGTCGAAGTCGAGCTTGCAGTCGAGCTCGGCTTCCGTGAGAACGCCAACCGACAGCCCGCCGGGGATACAGCCTTTCACGCGCTTGCCGTCTTTCATGCCGCGGCCGTAGTCGTCGCCGAAAATAAGTTCCCGGCATGAAAGACCGAGGGGCGCTTCAAAACATCCAGGGCGGTTGACCGGGCCGCTGAGGGTGTAGAGCTTCGGCCCGGCGGAGCCTTCGGTGCCGATGGATTTGAACCATTCCGCGCCGCGTTCGAAGATGTGAACGACGCAGCAGAGGGTTTCGACGTTGTTGACGACGGTGGGGCGGCGGAAGAGACCTTCAATGGCTGGGAAGGGCGGCTTGATCCGCGGCCACCCCCGCTTGCCTTCAAGGCTTTCGATGAGGCCGGTCTCCTCGCCGCAGACGTAGGCGCCCGCGCCGCGATGGATGTAGCAGTTCATGGAGAAGGGGGTGCCGAAGATGTTCTTGCCGAAGAAACCGGCGGCGTAGGCTTCGTCGAGGGCTTTCTGGAGGATGTGGAACTGCTCGTGGAATTCGACTCGCATGTAGATATATGCGGTGGTCGTGCGAGTCGCATAGCCGGAGATAAGAATGCCCTCGAGCAGTTGGTGCGGGTCTTCCTCCATCAGCACGCGATTGCAAAAGGTGCCCGGTTCCGATTCATCTGCGTTGACACAGAGGTATGTCACTTCGCGGTTGGGTGGCAGGAATGACCATTTCATGCCGCAGGGAAAACCGGCGCCGCCACGGCCGCGCAGGCCGCTCGCCTTGACTGTCTCAATAACGGCATCGGGCGTCAGGGTGGTGAGGACTTTCCTGGCGGTTTCGTATCCGCCGCGCGACTGGTAGGTCTTGAGAGACCGGATGTTTTCGACGCCGAGATTCCTGAGCAGGACGGGTTCATATTTTGGCATGGGTTTGTCCATGAAATCGCAGGTTTGCCGGAGCAAGTCCTAGGACCACTCGTGCGGTCCGCGATGTGCGTTGAATTTCGCGATTCGCATCCGGCCTATCGCACTTGTTACACCTTGAGACACTGAAAATACCACGCGCTCCATGCGATGCAGGCCAGCGTGGCCGGCGTTCGACGGCATCCGCGCGTCAGCGGTGCGATTACAACCAACCAGATCACGATGAAATCCATCGCGAATCGGCTGTAACCATGCCCCCAGTGTCCGGGGGTATGATAACATAAGAGCACCGCCATGATGAGCAAAGTGCATAGCATCATGGCACGGCCGGCCAGGCTGGACCACCAGGTGCCGGCATTCCAAAGGACGAGCAGAAGGAGCGGCGTCGTGATCCAGATGCTGGTTCCATACGGGTTGGCTTCGCGGATCAATAGCCTGTTGGGGTCCAACTCGGCCAGTTCCGGCAAGGCCAGGTGCATAAACCATGCATTGCCAGGCAGGAAGTGGGGCGAGAATACGCCATACTGTGCGCAGTTTCGGGCGAATTCATCATCGCGGCCGACGTAAATGTACTTGTAGCCGAATTCGAACGGACTGCCGAACTTCGCCTGATTCAGCATCAGAAGCGGTGCCACAATGATGATAATGGCTCCAAGGCAGCCCGCCGCCATCTTCGGTCCGCGGAAATGCCATGCCGCCCATATTAATGCCAGCCCGTAAAGAAGGGTGACCTGACGAGTGTAGGTCGCGATAAACAGGCCGATGAGTCCCGGCCAGAAGCGGCGCGGCCCGAGCAGGTCGTCCGCAAGAATCAGCAGGCCGATGCCTGAGAGGGTGTGATTCATCTGGCCGAGCAGTCCGCGGCCGGTGAGTTGCAGATTCGGATAAACGGCTGTTGCCCCGATGAATCCAAACGCGAGTAATGCTCCCCATGCCGAGTCACCCACGCGCCGCCTGAAGACGAGGAAAGCAGTGATCGGCAACGGCCAATAGACCAGCCAGGCGAACGTCCAAGGCGACCAGACACCATCGGGTAGACCGAGCAGCATCGAATGTAGCGGGTGCAGTACCACGGTCAGCAAGGCGACCAGAGGCGGGAACACGTTATAGACTTTTCCGTCGAATGCGGCGGTGTCCCACGGTCGTTCATCGGCGTTTGAGGCGTCTGTGCCTCGAAACGGTATGTCGAGCCGGCCATTGAGCCAAGCGGCGCCTTCGGCGACGGCGGCGTTGACGTCCGAGTCAACATGCCACTGCGAGAGTCGCACCTTGTCGCCAAGGGACACGTTCAGTGCAACTGCGAGGAGTACGAAGCAGCCCATCGCGCGGAGCCGTGATTCGTTTTTCGGGGATGTCGGAATCGCGGCACTCATGCAATCAGATGGAAGTAGAGGGCGCTATAAGCAAGCAGGCCGAGTGTAATCCATGTTCGCCGGCCGTTAAAGAGATCCGGGGCGATTACTGCCAGCCAGATCGGAACAAAGTCCATCGCGAAACGGTGAAACCCCCGTTGAACGGAACCGGTGTTGTGATAGCACAGCAAAGCAAGCATCACTGCCATTGAACAGAGCATGAGGCCGCGCCGATCCGAATCGCGCCACCATCGGCGCGCGTCGAACAGCACGTAGAGAAGCAGCGGAGATGCATACCAGAATGCCGCACCGTCCGGATCTCCCGTGACGCGAATTGCGAGTGAGCCGCGTGGCTCCACCATCGGAGGAGCCGCCCACATGTGCCATGCGTTGCGCGGAATGAATCTCGGATCGAACGCGCGGCCGAATTCGGCATAGCGACGAGCGTAAACGTCGTCACGGCCCTCGTAGATCAGACCGTAGCCGCTTTCAAACGGCGAGCCGAATTTCAACTCATTCAGCGTAGCGACGCTTCCGAAGCCCATGCACGCGGCGAGTGCAACGACCGTCATCCGGATCCGGCGAGATCGTGCGCTTGCGGCGGCCGACCAGGCGGTCCACGCCACCGCGACCAGATAAATCACGGTCAGTTGACGCGACCACAGCCCGATGGTGCAACCGATCGCGGCCGGCCAGATCCTTCGATTGCCGAGCAGATCGCCGGCGACGAGCAGTAAACCGACCGTGGCGAAGACCTGATTCACTGCCACGGACCCGTCGCGACAGCCTTCGAGAATCAATAGCAGGGGCGTCCCGAGAATGAGGTAGGCTGAAAGAACAGCGGCGGTCATATAGGCGGAATGGCCGTTCGATCGAAGACCGGCCGAGGATGCGGCCCGCGAAAAGGCCCAGAATGCGACGAGCGGAAGTGGGAGTGCCACGATTGCGACATACCATGCGGGATGGAAGACGGAGTCGCCGTCGGAGCCGACGCCCTGCCAGTCTTGAAGTGTCAGTGCGCCGTAAGTTATGAATGTGAAGAGCGGCGGAAAGACGTTCCAGACTTTATTCTCTCGCACGGCCGTATCGAGCGGTCGCTGGCCGGCGCGTTCAGGGTGGGCGGAACGGACGGGGAGGTCGAGGCGGCCGTGTCGCCAGGCCATGGCTTCAATGACATTGGGATTGACGTCCGGCGCCACACGCCATTCGGAAAGTTGTAGGCGAGGCCCCGCCGTCAGATAAACGCCGACCGCCATGAGACCGAAGATCAGGGCGACATGTCTCGCTTGCGGCTTGCCGGAGCCGATCCGCGGATTCTGATTCGCGGCGGGATCTGCCAAGTCACGACTCCCGCATCTCCTGAATGTCGGACGTCTTTTCGATGATCTTCGTGGCGTCGCCACCGTCGCCGACGGCTTGTGAAGGGGGATCGAAAAGATCGGACCTTTGCGGCGCGATTTGATCGTTTTTCGGGTCTTTGAGAATCTTCTTCACATCGTCCGGCTTTACGGACTTGTGCAATTTCTCGTTGATCAGCATGCAGGGAGCATGATCGCAGGCGGCGAGGCACTCTTCCGTGAGCAGGCTGTAGCTGCCGTCGGCTGTGGTGCCGTGCTCCTCGATCTTCAGTTCGTCCTTGAGTGCAGCGAGAACGGCATCGCCACCCATGACCTGGCAGGACAGGCTTCGGCAGGCCACAATGACCTTCCGGCCTTTTTGGTGATCCCAGAAGTGGGTGTAGAACGTGAGCGTATCGAGCACCGCGCTGGGTGGAATCTCGAGGAGCTCCGCAATTTCGGACATCGCCTGATAACTGATGTGGCCCAGCGTGTTCTGTACCACATGAAGCGCCGGCAGCAGGGCGGCGCGCTTGGTCTCGTAGCGGGGAAGGAACGAACGAATCTTCTCACGCACGGTTTCGCTGAGCGACGGGGGCGCTTCGGAGTCGAACACGGGGGTGCGGCGGTCAATTGCCTGCCAAGCCATGTAACACCTCAAATCTCGATCGATCGCGATGATTCGAAGGCTCGCGACACGGGCCGAAGTCTAACCGATCGACGGCAGGAACGCACGTCCTTACGGGGGCGGGCGACTTGCTTCGCTATAGCGCCGTTGATGGCAAGGCGTGCCGCAGGTAGGCGAAATACGCCACACTCCACAGGATGCATGCGGTGGAAAGCCAGCGCTGTCGCCCTCTCATAAGCCACGGAGCCGCAGCAACGAGCCAGACCGGCAGGTAATCGAGTGCAAACCGGTAGTAGCCATGCTGAACATAGCCAGTGTTGTGATAAAACAGGTGCGCAAGCACGATCGGCATGGAGCCAACACACAGTGCGAAGGCAACCTGATCTCGAGGCTTTCGGCAAATGCCGATGACTGCAAGCAACGCGATCGGCGTCGTGAACCAGAGGGCGGTACCGTGCGGAGACGGATCGAAACGAATCCGGTTGTCGTCGTCGAAGCTGAACGGGAGCGCCGTATTCATATAATAAGCATTCATGCCGACGAAGTGAGGTGAGAAAAGGCCATACTGGCGCGCATTGATGGCGGCTGGGGTGGTCCGATCGTGGTAAAGGTGCTGATAGCCGCTGTCGAACGCATTTCCGAATTTCGCTTGATTCATCGCCAAAGGGACGCACACGATAAACGCGATTCCGATCGCGAGTGATGCGAGCTTACCGAATCGGAGGGAACTGACGTCGGCCATCGCAGGTTGGTCCCCGTGCTGAAGCCGCGCGATTGAAGTGGCGAGGACATACAAGATCGGCAGTGCGAAGAAAATGGTGAGTTGCCTCGTCCACGCGGCGATCAATAGACCGACCAACAAGACCCATGCGCGGCGTCTCCCGAACAATTCTCCTGCCAACAGTAGCAGCCCGACTTGCGAGAGCAAGTGATTCTGGTGATAGATGTAGTCCTGCCGGGCGGCCGCAATGCAGGGCATGACCGCTGAGCCGCCAACAAGTGCCAGTGTGAGCAAAGCGGCTGCGGCCACGCTTCGAGTCCGTCTGAAGAACACGGCGTATGCTGTCAGCGGCACTGAAATTCCGAATACGATCAGCGGCAGGATGTGAAATGCCGGCATCGATTCAGGCGTAGGCATCGCTGTTTCGACGGGAACCATCCACACGGCGAGGTATGTAATGAGCGTGATGAGCGGCGGATAGACGTTGTAGACTCGCTGCACCTCAGGCAGATACGCGGCGTCGAGCAGGCGATAGCGCAGGTCGAGCCGGCCGATTCGCCAGGCCCATGCTTCCTGAAACGCGGGATTCAATCCGGTGGAAGCGGTCCAGTCGAACCATGCAATGCCCCGCTGCTGCGCCGCTTCGATCGTGCCGAAGACCAGGAGCAGTGCAAAAATGTGCCGAATGTACGACACCCGCTGAACCGGCGGCTTGGCTGGAGGATCCAGTCTGCTATTCACGGTCGCATCCGGCATCATGGAATCGGGCTGATCGGGGAACACGCGGCAATGCTCTGATCGCTATCCGTGTTGGGCGGAATCAGCGGCACTTTCCGCGCCGGGCTTCGGCTTTCGGCGAGATCCCTCGTACAACTCGTACATAAGTAGCCTGCATTCGATCCGGGCATTGAAGAAGATGATGCGGCGTTTGGCCGTCAGCCCGATTTTCTTCGCAAGTTCGAGGTTCCCGGAGAATACGTAGCCTGAATGGCCTCTGCATTTTTGTTTGAAGAAGTCGCCGATTCGTGCGTAGGTTGACTCGAGCGCTTTGATTTCGCCCATCCGCATGCCGTATTCTGGATTGAGCACCACCACGCCTTTGTCGCTTGGCAGGGGGGTATTGGTGAAATCGCACTGGTGAAATTCGATCATATGGTGCACGCCGGCGGTCTCGGCATTTCTCCGCGCGGCGTCGATCGCGCGGGGGTCCATATCAGTCGCGACGATGGGTTTGGGCTCCACCCGGTTGCGCATCTTCTTTGCGGCGATTCGCATTTCCCGCCAGGCGTCTTCATCGAAACCGCGAATGTGCTGAAAGCCGTAATGCGTGCGGAAGAGCCCCGGCGGCCTTCCCGTGGCAATCAGCGCGGCCTCAATGGCGAGCGTGCCGCTGCCGCACATCGGATTGGTCAGTGACACGGATCCGTCGTAGCCGGTGGCGAGAATCACCGCAGCGGCCAGAGATTCCGACATGGGAGCATCATGCGGCAGTTTCCTGTAGCCGCGGTCCGAGAGCTTGCGCCCGGAAGTGTTGACGAACAATTCGGCGGTCTCGCCGAACCAGATGACATTGAGGACGAAGCCGTCGCGTTCAGAGCCGGTATCCGGGCGGCGGCCGAAGTGTTCGATCATCCGATCAACGACCGCGTCCTTTACGCGCTGATTGACATACATGAAGTTGTCGATGCTCGGGTGATTTCCGCGTGAGACAACAGTGAAATAGGTATCGGGGGAGAGCCAGTTTTCCCACGGTACGTCGCGAACGGCGCGGTAAAGCTCATCGGGGCCGTCACAAGGAAACTGCGCAAGCTGATAGAGTACGTTGACAGCCGTCCGCAGGTGGAGATTCATCCGCATGGCGTCGATCAGTGTTCCAGATGTTTCAACGACGGAGTGGCCGACGGTGTCCACCCTGAAGCCGAGTTGTTCGATCTCGGCGCGCAAAAGTTCCGCCGCTCCACGTGGGCAGGTGAGGCGGATCGCGGCTTGGCTGGTGAAATCCATATTCTCCGATCAGATGGGCAGGACCTTCAGATTCGCCTGAATTGCCTCTCCAGGTCTTGCGTAGTGAGTTCGAGCGTGGTTGGGCGTCCGTGCGGGCAATTACTTGACCGCTCGGTCAGATGCCGCATTTCCAGTAGCGCTAACATTTCGTCCTGGGTCAACGGGTCACCGGCTTTGACCGCCGCCTTGCACGCCATCATGTCGAGTGCCGCGTGAATGGCGGTTTCCTCGGAGGGGGCGCCATCGGTATCCGGGAGTTTGTCGAGCAGGTCGGAAACGAATTCGCCGATTTCAACGCCCTGTAGAAGCGTGGGGAATGCCTGGACCGCCAGCGCGCCGGGGCCGAAGGGTTCGACCACGATGCCGAGCCGATTCAGCAACGATGCGTGATGTTCGATCGTTTCGGACCGCGTGGGGGAAGTCGCGATTGTCTCCGGAAGCAGCAATCGCTGCGATTCCAGCGGGCCTTGTAGTATTCTCTCGCGGAATCGCTCGTAGAGGATCCGCTCGTGCAGCGCGTGCTGATCAACGATGATCACGCCGTCCTGAGTCTGCGCGACGAGATAGGTATTGTGGATTTGCATCACGCCGCTGGGGCCGGGTGCGACGATACCTTCGGGCACGCCGGCCGGCAAGGATTGGGAAGCCATCGCCGGTGCGTCTGTCGCCGCTGACGCGGCGATGAACGGCTCCGGACGAGCGGAGCTGTTCAGTTGGCCTGGTAATGTCGGAGTCGCTTCTCCGGAATCCGAGCCCGCTCCATTCAGAGTTGCCGGGCCGAAGGGCGACGGCGGGCCCAGCGCGGCGTCGTGCGATTGGGAATCATCCATTGGCGGCGTTCGCAGCGTTCGCGCGATCGACGGTCGCAGCGAATCTGAGCGGAACGGTGGTGGCGAGAAGGTCAGCCGCGATTGCGTCGGATCGACGCGCTTAAGGTAATCGGCCAGCGCCTGCCGGGCGCGCTGCTGATTGCCGAAGTCGCGCCGCGGGCCAGGATCAACCGAACCGAGCCGCGCGACCGCATCACCGGAATTCCAACCGCCGCGAGCGCGATTCATATTCATCGCGGGCGTCAGATCGTGCGACAAAAGCGCCTCGCGCAGAACGGCCAGCACCTGCGACTGAACCAGACCCGCATCCTTCCAGCGAACCTCAATCTTTGTGGGGTGCACATTCACGTCGAAATCGCGCGGATCAGCCAGGAGAAACAGGAACACCACGGGAAATCGATCGTGCTCGACGAGGCCGCGAAACGCTTCGCGTACGGCAAAGGCGATCCGGCGATCAGTAATGTATCGGCCGTTTAAAAACAGGTATTGCCACTTCGTCGATGCGCGCGATTGCGCGGGTGGGGCGATCAGGCCTTCGATGAGTAGTTCGCGTTCCTGACTCCGCACGGGCAGTAGGCAATCCGCCAGTTCCGCTCCATAGAAATCAGCGATTCGTGTGCGGCGGTCGACCGTTGCCGGCAAATTGCGCAACGCGCGGCCTTGGTGCGTCAATGTGAAAGCGATTCCGGGATGCGCGAGTGAAAGTCGGGCGATCTGTTCGGTGACGTGGCTGCACTCCGTTTGCGGTTGCTTTAGAAACTTGCGCCGCGCCGGCACATTAAAGAACAAGTTGCGGACCTCGATGCAGGTGCCCTGCGGGGCCGCGAGTGGACGTGGCACAATTCTCCGATGTGGATCGTCGGTGGCGAGGCGGGCGTTGCGGTGGTCTGCCCTTTCGGGGGATAACTCCTCTGAATCCTTGTTGGATTGAATCTCATAGCCTTCGAGCTGGTCGGATGGCCGGCTCACGATTCGTAGATGGCTCACCGAAGCAATCGATGCGAGGGCTTCACCACGAAAACCCAGTGTGCGGATATTGAACAGATCGTCGGCCGAGCTGAGCTTGCTGGTGGCGTGAGAGGCGATTGCAAGAGGCAGGTCGTCGTGGCCGATGCCGCATCCGTCGTCGATTACGCGAATGAGGTCGCTGCCGCCGCCCTCAAGAGCGACGTCGATGCGGGACGCTCCTGCATCGATGGCATTCTCGACGAGTTCCTTGACGACCGAAGCGGGACGTTCGATGACCTCGCCCGCGGCGATCTTGTTGACAAGGGAGGGGTCAAGCCGGTGAATGCGCATCGTCGTCGAGGGTTGTCGCGAAAGCGGTTGATGAATATCTACAATCCACCAAGTATAGAACCGCGATAGTCGATGAGCAATGCAGATGGAGGAATTCACATGTTGTTTAGGCCCTTGGTTGCGGGCGCGTCGATTCTGGTCGGGACGTTCGTGTGGTCGTCGGCCGTCGCAGGTGAGCCGAAGATCATCGCAGGGCCAATGGTTTCGAAAAGCGAACCCAATAGGATTGAAATCTGGCTAGAGACGGATAAGGAATCCATGATTGGCGCGCGTCTTGTCAGCGGTCGCGCTGGTAGCGGCGGCGCGGGCGACTTTGTCGCGGCAAAGCGCCTACTGTGTTCGCGTTATCTTCATCGCCTGCAATTAAGTACGGATGCCTCGTCGGCGGTGCGCATCCAATTCGCATGGGCGACTCAGCCGGCCGGCGAGCAAGTGAAGTGGACCTTGGTGGACGGAGTCGAATGGCGTGGAACGACCCCGCCCTTGGTTGGCGCCGCAGGTCGGTTCAATTTGGCTTTCGGCTCCTGCTCACACCAGGAGAAGCATCCGGCCTCTCAGCCGGTCTGGAGCGCAGTTGCTGCCGACAAGCCGGATCTTTTTCTCTTCATCGGCGACAACATCTATCTGCCCAACGATTCAATTCAGTATCCGGCGACGCGAGCAGAGGTGCTCAAACTCTACTGCGATACCTACGACAGACAGCGGCGGATGCCGGAGTTGCAGTCGCTTTTGCGATCAACATATTGCTTCGGCCTGTGGGACGATCATGACTACGGCCCAAACAACTCTGACAGAACCTGGCAATGGAAGGACGTGGCGTTGGAAGCGTTCATGCTCTATTTCCCGGGGGAGTATGGATTGCCGGACGCGCGCGGTTGTTTTCGGAAGTTCGCTTGGGGCGACGTGGATATCTTCATGCTCGATGATCGAACGTTTCGCGACCCGAACACTGCGCCGGACCGCAGGACATTCCTCGGTGAGAAGCAACTCGCCTGGTTGAAGGAAGGATTGTCCGCTTCGAGGGCGACGTTCAGGATCATCGTCTGTGGCAACCAGATTCTGTCCGACACGCACCCGCATGAGGGCTGGGGCACGTGCTTCCGCGCCGAACGCGATGAGTTTCTTCAGTGGCTGTGGAACAACCGGATCGGTGGCGTCATTTTCCTGGCGGGCGATCGACACTTTGCGGAATTGGTTCACAAGAAGGATCCATCGAAAAAGGCTGCGGATCTCTGGGAGTTGACGAGTTCGCCGCTCGCCAACGACACGTTCAAATCGGGCGACCAGATTCCCAATGCGGATCGAGTTGCGGCCTATACGACGGGGCCGAACTACGGAGTGCTTGAGTTTGATACCGTCGCGAATCCGCCGTCCGTTATGCTGAAATTGAAGAGTGAGACAGGTAAAACCATGTTTCAGCAGGAAGTGCGTTCGATTCGTCGGGCCGACTCTCCCTGACACGCCATAAGCCGTGTGCGGCCGCATCGTATCGCTGTCGGGAGCAGGCCGGAATTGCCGATTCATAGGTATGACATCGCTTCCGCTTGCTCGGCTGGAACCGGCCGACGGGGCCGGCCATGGCTTACCCTCGTCCAATGCACCGCGATCAGCGCGCGCGATGTCGGCGTTGGCGCGATCCTTCCGAACGGGCCTGTTTCATGCGCATGAAGCGGTGATGCGCCGAGGAACCGTGCGTCTTGCGAGACGCCTGATCTCGGACGAACGGCAGCCGCCGTCGGCAGTGGTTGCGATGCAGCGAGGCAAGTTGATCGCCATTCTGGAGCACGCCCGGCGGACGTGTGTTTACTACAAGGACGGTCGCTATCGGAGCATGGAGGATGCGCTTGCGGCATCGCGAGATCGTCAGGCTGTTTCGGCGGCTGATCTGCTTGCCGGCGTTCCCCTTCTTCCGAGGGCGGAGCTCCGATCGCATGCCCGGGAGATGCGGTGGGACAGCGGCCCCGGGCGCGTGCTGATCGACCACACACGGGGGTCGACGGACGAGCGGCTGGCTTATTATTGGGATCGGAACCGGCAGGCGTGGGACAAGGCCCAACGAATTCGCGGGCATCATGATCTCGGATTCGCGATCGGCGACCGCGAATTGCACTTATGGCCGATTGATCCGCCGGTTGACTTCAGCGGTCGTGTTCGGCATGGATTGCGGCGGCTGCGAGACTTTGCGCTCGGCGAATTGCAGGTTGATTGGCCGGGCGGAACGAAAGAGCTAACGCGCGACATGGCGGCGTCGTTCTGGCAGAAGGTATTGCGGTCCGGGCCGTCGCGACTTAGTGCGTTTCCGTCGGCGTTGTCGATGATGATACAGACGGACCCCAAAGGTGCGCAGGCCTGTGCGCGTCGAACACTGCGAACGGTGTTTCTCACCGGCGAGGTGACGCATAAGTGGCAGAGACGTCTCATCTCGCGATCATTGCACGCGCGATGCGTGGAGAGCTATGGCGTGCAGGAGGCCGGGGCAATCGCATACGAGTGCGCGCGCGGGCGATGGCATGTGTGCTCGGAATCAGCGTTTGTCGAGTTTGTTCGAGGGGGGCGATCAGCGCGGCCGGGAGAGTTGGCGGAAGTGGTGGTGACGGGGCTGGAGAGTTTTGCGATGCCGCTGATTCGCTACTGCACCGGCGATGTCGTTCGCGTTGGCGAATTGGATTGCGACTGTGGCAGCGGTCGGCCGGTTATGCCGAGGGTGCTGGGGCGTACGCGGGATTTCCTTGTGACGGACGAAAGTGAGTGGATTGAGCCGGCGAGGACCGTCGAGGCGCTTTCGCCGATACTCGGAGAGGGGCGTTTTCAGGTCAGGCAGACCGATGTCGGTTCAATCGAGATTTCGGTCGTGAACGACGGCACGACCTCCACGGGACGCGCGTCTCGTGTTCGCGAGGCATTGGAATCACTGATGGGGCAGCGGGCGGCGGTGAGCCTTCGGCAGGTCGACGGCCTCGAACGCACCGAGTTCGGCAAATGCCGCTATGTGCAATCCGATCGAGGCTTGCAGGGTCTGGCCGGCGCCGCATAAGTGCGCAATTGCACCGATATCCGTTTGCGCATTAAACCCGTGCGCGGCGTCTGCCCGGTGAGGTTCAGGAATCAACGCAGTGCAATATGCGGGAAACGCGGGCGGATCAGCCTGCATGCGCTTCCTGTGCGACAAGATTCAACTCGACAAGCGCGTTGTAGGCCGCCTTCTGTTCGGCTTCTTTCTTGCTCGGCCCCCATGCCGGAGCAAACTGCCGTGACCCGATTCGGACGGCCACTTCAAAGCACTTGCTGTGATCGGGCCCTTTTTCGTCAAGCATCTGGTAAACAGGTGTCGCAGACATGTCACGTTGTGCGTGTTGCTGCAACTGGGATTTGAAGTTCTGGTGGTGCTCGCTGACCGCGGCGCGCTGAATGAACGGTTCGACATGCGTCAGGACAAACTCCCGCGTGGTGTCCCAGCCGGCGTCAATATACATCGCGGCGATTATCGACTCCAGCACGGCGGCGAGCACGGATGTCGGGAGCTTGGCTCGCGTCGATATGCCGTTGCCGAGGAACAGGCATTCAGCCAGTCCAAGCTCCTCGGAGATTTTGGCACAGGTCTTTCCGGAGACGACGGTCGATTTGATCTTGGTCAATTCGCCTTCGAGAAAATCAGGGTAGTTCTCGAAGAGGTACTGGCAGACGATCATGCCGAGAATGGAGTCACCGAGAAATTCAAGGCGTTCGTTACTTTCAAGGCGATTGTTCGCGATGGAGGCGTGTGTGAGTGCTGAAGCAAGGAGGGCCGGGTTCTTGAATTGAATCCCGATCGCCGCCTGACAGCGGGCAAGCGCTTCGTCACGCATAGATGTTCTGATCCTCGATTCGAGCGATCAGGCGGATGACGAAAGCCGCTCTCGGCGATACCCAAGCGGTTTTCGGCATAAGCCCGGTCGAAAGGCCGGTCTCGGTACACGGGACGCGAATTCACCTTTCGACGATTCCACTATAGTATCGCACGTATGACCAGTCAACTGAACGAGTCCATGCATCAATCTTCCAAAATCGAACCGGATCATTTCGATTCATTGCCTCACCTCACGACCGATATTGCGCCAATACCAGCCGCCATCAAGCGTCGGTACGAGGATTTTCGCGTTGAAGAGATCCCGGCCTACGAACCGTGCGGCAGGGGCGATCACGTGTATTTCACGATCGAGAAGTCCGGGCTTGCGACGATGCGGGCGGTAAACGACATCGGGCGCTACCTCGATGTCAATCCGCGTGACATTGGTCTTGCCGGGCTGAAGGATGCCCGAGCTGTCACCACCCAGATGTTAAGCATTGAGCATATCGACTCCGATCGGGTTCGATCCATGGAGATTCCGCGGATCAAGATTCTGAATGTCTCGCGGCACACCAACAAACTGCGCATCGGGCACCTTCGGGGAAACCGATTCGTGATCCGCATGCGCGAAGTAGCGGGCGATCGACTCGACGATATCCGGGCAGTTTGCGACACGCTCATGGCACGCGGCGTACCCAACTACTTCGGGCGACAGCGATTCGGTTCACGCGGAGACACCTGGCGCATAGGGCGTTCGGTCCTCCTGGATGATAAGAAGCAGGTTGTCGATCTGATCCTCGGACGGCCGGGGCCTGCTGACTCCGGAGAAGTGCTTCGGGCCCGTCAGCTCTATGAGGCGGGCGATTTCGCCGGAGCGGCGAAGGCGTGGCCCTACGGCTTTCGTGACAATGTCCGAATGTGCCGGGAGCTTGATCGCACCCGCGGCAAACATGCGAGGGCATTCCACGCCATCGACATGCGGTTGAAAAAATTCTATGTCAACGCGTACCAGTCCTATCTTTTCAATCTCGTTCTAGCGCGGCGCATTACGACCCTCGACGAAATCAGGGAGGGAGACCTGGCTTTCAAGCATGAGAACGGCGCGGTGTTCCGGGTCGAGGATGCCGCGGCGGAGGCGCCTCGGGCGGCCGCCTTCGAAATCTCGGCGACCGGTCCCATCTTTGGATACAAGATGACCGAGCCGACCGGAGTTCCGGCGGAGATTGAGAATGAGATTCTCCAAACAGAGAACATTTCGAAGGACACTTTCCGTTCGTTGGCGCGGATGAAAATTCACGGCGCGCGGCGGCCCTTTCGTTTCCGGCCCGAGGGGCTGTCGATTGAGCCCGGCGAAGACGAGCACGGGCCGTTCATTGAGCTGCGATTCATCCTGCCGTCGGGCTGTTACGCCACGCTGATACTCGGTGAAATCTGCAAGCAGTACATGGAAGAAGGCCTGGAGGAGGAGTAATTTCCGAACGTCCCTTCAGGCTCCGCGCATGTCGCACGGTGGGGCGGAACCGCTGCCACGACTGAAAGGTTGGCACGCCACAAGCACGGTGTCCGGCGCCGGCGAAGGCAAGAGCGCATCGCGGCCGCACTACTCCAGGTGGGCCAGCCGGATCTTCTCGATAAACCAGATGAGATAACCGGCCAAGCCCAGTCCGCCGACCATGCTGACGATCCCCATCCAGAGAGTCAGCTGATCGCCATCCGTGCGAAATTCATGAATGGCCCAGCCGCCGAAGAGATCAGCCCCCATGATTACAATCATGACGAAGATCAGATGGAATGCTTTCAGGGACATCACGGCACCTCCAATTCAGAAATCCGCGCGGAAATCCTCGGACGACCGGCAGTCGCAACGGCCGGCGCTCGAAACGTGGCATGGCAGTTGTTGCAGGTTTTGATCATCTGATCGAGCCGCTCTTTCACGAGGCTGATGCTGCCTTCAACCGCCGCGTCATGCAAAGCGATCGCATCTGCGTGCAGTCTTCGCGACATTTCGTCGAGAACCCGTCGCGCCTCATCGTTCATTTCCGTGTTCCGAAAGATGATTGGAACCACCGCCGCATCGGATGCCAGATCAGTGGCATACGACGCGATATCGCGAATGTCCCGATTCAGTGCTCCGGTCTTCTCTATTTCGATTTCCATTTCATCGAAGTTCATCTGAGACAACCGGCGCATGATCGTGCGCAGCCGATCGTTATCGAGCACATGAAGGCCATGAGTTTCGTCCGACGCGGCGACGTCTGATCGCGCTGGAGGGTCCGGCGTCTCCTGGGCCGCGGGGGTTGCTGTGTTGCAGCCGCAATTCGATTTCCTGTGGGCCTCGCCGCTCGACTGGCTGCACGACGGAAGTAGGAGAACGACGAGCAACGACGTGACGATGATTGCAGGGATAATCAGCGATTTGGCTCGAAGTCCGTGGAACATGAGATTGCCTCCGGCGCTCCCGATCGCGTCGGCTGCGTTGGAAAATCTATGGAGCGCCATCAAACTTGCTGCAAGGGAGGTGCCAGTCGCTCGGAAGGAGGTTTCAGCCCGGTTCAGCCTGAATTTTTGGCATGAATGCTCAAGAATCGGCAATTCGTCGCGGACAATTCCGCAAGGCTTCGGTGAACAAGCCTCCAAGGCTGTCAGTCGCTCTCGGGTTTTGCCGTTGGACCGTATCGCGGCGAGACGGCCACATAGGGCTTGCCTCGCAGTTTCTTGACCAGAATCAGCTCGCCCATGTCGTTGCCTTCGACCAGGTGCCCGATCCACTGCAGCAGATAGCCGCCGGCAAACAGCGCGGTCGGCCGCCACCACAGCGACCATTCATCACGGGTAAGCTGCACAATGGCCAGGGGAATCGCCGCGATCGTCATCGGAATGCCGATCATGTGCAACCAAAATGACACCGGATTCTGATGCCGCTCGAGCCAGTTTCGAAGCCACGCCGGTTTTCGGGAGGATGTTGCGCGGCCGTCCGTGTGTGAGGCGGATGCGCTCCGAGGTGCCGTGACGAGATTTGATTCCTGATTGCGAGTCAACGATTATCGCTCCCTGACGAGCTGCTCGCGCCGAATGCCGAGGCGTCGCGCGTGTGGTTCGATGTCTTTGAGAAATCGTATGCCGTCTTCGTAGTAACCGGCAGTCGGGACAAGGTCGGCTGCATGTTGCCGCCAATAGGCATTGAATCTCTCCATGAACAGTTCGCGGAGGTACTTGCTAAGCATGCTGGCCAGCGCGATGGGCAGATACTTCGACTCGCCGCTCTGACTGAACCGGACGCGCCATTTTGTCAGGCGACCTTGCAACTCGTATTCACTCTCTTCGTCTTCCTCTTTCAGTATTCGCAATTGTCGGTCTTCGAAGGCGCGCAAAAGGAGCGGCCCGTAGCGCCCACGGCCGCCTTGCTTGTCAATCAGAAAGAGGACGTCACGATCGGGATGAGCGGCGGCGGCGCGCTGTATCAGCCGCAGAACCAGACCGAACAATGCGGACGCCTTGTTTTGTGTCACACCCACCAGACGATTGAAGTGCCCTTCAGGAAGCACTTCAGACCACATGCCGGACTGTCGCACCGATTTCGCGGCGAGATCCCGCGCGAACCGCGCCGCGGCAATGCGTATCGCTCCGGCGTCGGCCGCGCAAGGTAGCGGCAGATCGGAATGGCTGTACCATGCATACTCCTTCAGAAGCGGAATGACGTCGGGAGCGACGGCTGTCAGAAATCCGGATAGGTCCTTCGGGGGTTCATTCGCGCCGCCGAAGACCGAGAGAACGGAGCGCTCCAGCCTGGCCAGACCGTGTTTTCGATGGAAGAGCTTTTTGCTGTCCTGGATGGCGATCCGACCGTCGCGTGTCGACGTCCCATTCGAGACGCTTTGAGTCAGAGATTGCCACAGGCATCGATGCCAATCAACGCGGGGCACTTCAAATGCAGCGGCGCTGACGACCAATGGACCGAGAATCGGCCCATAGCCTGCTTCATCGATTCCGACAATCACGACATGTTTCGACCAGCCGGACATGTTCGGAATCATGCGCGAGACAGGCCTTGGATGCCAGCAAAAGCCGGAATGGCGCGCCGGCACGCCTTTAGTTCATCCCGACCTCTTTCGGCGGGTAAAAAGACAGCCGTGCTTTTATCTGGGCGATGATAATTGTCGGACAGGCTGCTACACTAATCGAGGAGCCGGCCCTGCACCGAGTCTGGTGCACGAGACGTTGGACGAGCAGTCTGCATGATAAAGAAAGTGCTTCCACACTGGATTCCGATCTTCCCACTGCCCAACGCGGTCCTTTTGCCTCGGACAATTCTGCCGCTGCATATCTATGAACCGCGTTATCGAGAAATGACCGAGGACGTGCTGTCGGGGCGGCGGTTTATGGCCATCGCGCTGTTGAAGCCAGGTTACGAAGCCGCCTACCACACGCTGGATGCAAAAGTCTGCGAAATCGTCGGTGTCGGCCGTGTCCTTCGGGACGAGCGCCTGCCGGACGGCCGGTTTAATCTGCTGCTACAAGGACACTATCGGACCAGGATCATTGAAGAACGAAAAGATCGAGTCTATCGGCAAGGACGTCTTGAAGTGATTGAACCGATCGCACCGCAGCCAGAGCAGGAATGCGCCGTCCGGCGAAGGTTGCGAGAGCTTCTGAATTCCTCGTCGTTGGCATCCTGGGCAAAGGAAGCGAACTGGAACGAACTTTTTGCCTGTAGCGCCTACTCGCTTTCGGATGTGGTTGATGTGATTGCATCATCGCTGGTCAAGCGGCCGGAAGATCGCCAGTGTTTTCTGGAGGAATTGTGCGTTGAGCGACGCGCGCGATGCATCTGTTCGGCTTTGACGGTGCTTTCGGAGCAACTGGCTCAGGCCGCCGCTACGCGCCGCGCCAGGCCGTGGCCGCCGACCGATTCCTGTAATTGACGCTGCCACACGGAGACCGGAAGCGAGGCGCCGCCGGCTCGATCCACGACGTCAGAGATTATGATGATCGGAATCGAGCATGTCTTTCCATTCCGCAAGATTCTCGAGATAGACGGCTGTTCCGCGCGCGACGCATGAGAGCGGGTCGTCCACGACCTTGCATTGCAGGCCGGTGCCGTCGCTGATGACGCGGTCGAGACCTCGCAGAAGAGCGCCGCCGCCACAGAGGTGGATGCCGGAATCAACCAGGTCGGCGGCGAGTTCCGGCTCGCATGCCTCAAGCGTATGGGTGACGGAATCCAGTATCTGGCTGATGGGTTCGCGAAGCGCTTCGCGAATTTCCTGGCTGGTGACAACGGTCTTGCGCGGCAGGCCGGAAATCATGTCGCGCCCACGCACTTCGACAGCCACTTCCTGATCGAGCGGAGACGCCGACCCGATCTCGATCTTCAACCATTCAGCCGTTTGAGGGCCGATTTGCAGGTTGTATGTGCGTTTCATGTGCGCCTGAATGGCTTCGTCCATGTCGTCTCCGGCCGTTCGCAGCGACGTACTGACCGAAATATCCGCGAGCGACATGATCGCGACTTCAGTCGTCCCGCCGCCGATGTCGACGATCATGCTGGCGCGTGCCTCAGAAATCGGCAGGCCCGACCCGATGCCGGCCGCCATCGGCTCTTCGACGAGATAGACACGACGGGCGCCGGCGCGCTCCGCGCTGCCATAGACGGCTCGCTTCTCGACGGCGGTGATGCCCGACGGTACCGCAATGACGACGCGCGGGCGAATGAAGCGGCTGCGACCGCCGTGGACCTTGCGGATGAAATAGCCGAGCATCGCTTCCGTGATATCGAAGTCCGCGATCACGCCGTCCTTCATGGGGCGAATCGCGGTGATGGAGCCGGGGGTCTTGCCGAGCATTTCTTTCGCAATCAAGCCGACGGCGTTCCCTCCCTGAAGTACTTGATTGGTTCCCTTGCGCACCGCGACGACACTCGGCTCGTTCAGAACGATGCCTTCGCCGCGCACGCAGACAAGCGTATTGCAGGTGCCCAGGTCGATCCCCATGTCGACGCTGAACATTCCTAGTAGAGAATCGAATAACAAACCGGGTTCCTCGAACGTTCGGCCAAGCGAGATAAGAGCGCGCGAGCGATGGCATCCTTCCAAAGCGACCGCGCTCGACGGGCATTCTACAGATATACGTCATCTCGTCATAGAGACGTTCGCCCTGGGAGATGAAATTTCAGTCGGGGCTGTGAAATGATTCAAAATCGTATGCGAGCCGGAAACCGGTCGGTCACGGTCCGGTCGCGCGCCGCCCAACCCTGAATGCGATGCGTTATAAAAAAAAGCGGCTCCGATTGGAACCGCGTTGAAAGGAAAACTGAAAGGACGACGTCGGCCGCCGGAGCCACCGATGCCGCCCGTCGATCTTCAACTTGCGAAGCTGGGAAACGGGACACCCAGAAGTTCGTTCGCTCGTATGATCGCGAAGGTGAAAGTACCCGCCACCAACGCGAGCGCGATCCCCAGGAGCACCGTGTAAATGTCGTTCTCAGGAGCGGGTCGTGAGCCATATCCACCGGGCGCTGCCATGATCGCTAACTCCTTGTTTCGATTCCAACCGGCATGAGTCAGGCTGCCGTCTATGCTTGCGAGGCGACGGCCCAAGCCTCGTTCCGTTTGCGATTATCCGCGGAGGGCAAAGCTGGCTTCGTCCCGAGCGAGGTCACCCGGACGAATCTGCCCTTCGGTCGTTTCCACTGAACCGGCACAGGCGTTCGCCTCCACCCGCGTCACACGGAGGGTTCCGAGATACATCGGCTTCGAACCGGCCACGCCCGGTCGGTAGAGCAGAAAGGTCATGCCCTCGACGACGCCGTCGGATGAGCCCACCGAAATGCTGGCGAGTCCGTCCTTGACGTCAGTGACCTCACCCCGGATCGGAGCGGTCACTACCGGGCGGGCGGCGGTCGAGACACTGGGTATGCCGGCCTGCACGATGCCGGGACCGCCGGGAATCTGGGTGACGCCGGCGACCTGGCTGGTTGAGATCGTCTCAATCTGCTCGCGAAGTGCCCGAATCTGTGACTGGGCCATCGCCACACTCGACGTGAGTTCCTTCACCCGATCGTTCAGATCGACATTCAGCCGCTCCAGCTCGCTATTGCGACGACTCAATTTGGCAATGAATTCACCATCGCGATTGCGGGCTGTTTCGAGGAGCTTGTTGTGCTCCGATGTGCTGGCCAAAGCGCCTTGGGCGACGGTCATTCGGTTCTGCTCCGCGGCGTAGTCGCTCTCCAGCTTGGCGAGTTCACGCTCCTTGTCCGACACTTCCGCCTTCAGGCGGTTGATCGAGTCCAAGTCGGAAAGGTGCCGAGCCAGCGCGTTCTGTGCTTCGAGCGCCGCGTTGGCTGCGATGGTTCGAGACTTGGCTTGCTCGGCCAATGCGACCTCTTTCCAGTCGGCCGCCGACGCCTTCCACTTCTCCTGCTGCGAGAAGGTCGCCACGGTGTGGGCAGATAGAAACACGGATAGAACGACAACAACGATGACAAAGACCTTCGTGAGGACGCTCACTTCGATTCCTCCTCAAACGGAGTAAGTAGGTTTGCGAGTCGAATCGGCGGCGAGCCGCTTCATGCGGTTCTTTCTTTGGTTGCCCCCCGTCGGGCGGTGTGGCGATTCGTACTCTTGTAAGCCTTTTCGCTAATTCTGTGCGTTGAGGCGTGGTTCCGTTGAAGTCGCGCCGAGCCGGTTGCGGCGTCCGGCGCTTTCACTGGAATCATTGGATTATCCCCTCTCTGACGGCGATTTGCAAGCCCCTCATCACCTTGAAGTCGCAATCTCCGATCGGCGGACCTTGCGACGTCCGCGAACGCGCGAACGCCTCGGATCGAGCGGTGACGATCGAATGGTCTGAAAGACGAGGGGACCGAGAATCCGCATGAAGGGTCTGAAGGCGGAACCGGGTCAGGCCGATGGTTCGGGACCGGGATTCGCGCCGGGATCAACGTCCCAATCAGCGTAATCATCTGATTGGCACGGGTCCACGTCTTGACCCGGCAGCGTCAGAACGATTACAGTTAGAAGCAGGATAGCCGCTATTTTCCAGCCTGCCGCGCGCGTCCTGAGCCCCGGGGTGAAGCGTCATTCCAGCAGATCAAATGGTTGGTGAGACCGATTGACCCGCTGCGCCGATTTCAGTACCTGAGCCGATCATCCCGCCAGAAGCCTTCCGTTCGACTGAGGAGATTGTCGATGAATTTCTGCGTTCGTGCCGCCCTTCCTTCGTGGGTCGCTTCGATGGCGATTGCGTCCTCGATTTCTTCGGGCGCGATTGCATCGGATTTGATCTCGGTCGAGTCGATTGACCAGCTTGCCGCGCGAAAGTTGTGGCGGGTCAGCATTCCACTCATGGCGAACGATCGCATTGTCCGCGCCGAGTTGCTCGACGATAATCTCTATCTGATTACCGCTCAGAATCTGGTCTACGCGGTTCACGCCAAGACCGGTGTGATTCGATGGACAGCCCAGGCCGCCGAACCGGGCCAGTCGCTTCGCGGCCCGACGCACACTCCCCAGTATGCGCTCTTCACGACCCCCGCCTCAGTCAAAGCGATCGATCGCGTGACCGGTCAATTGGCCAGCGAGCCTCGAAAGCTCCGCGGCGCAATCATCGAAATCTCTCACGACGTCGCCACGATCTCGATCGGCCGGGCCAACGGCATCCGACAGGATGATGTGCTGAGCATCGTTCGAGTCGGCGACGAGCCGGACGATTCATCCAAAACCCTCGCGAGGCTTCGTGTGACCGTCGTCGGCGAACGCCATTCGAAAGGGGAGGTGATTCGTACCTCGCGGACGACCGTCATCGAACCTGGAATGCGAGTGGGAGCCAACGTCAACCTTCCGCTCAAGTCGATCAATCTGCCGTTCTCGGCGACAACCGCTGCCGTGGGTGACGCGTTTCATATTTTCGTCGGCTCGGCGAACGAACGCGTCTATTCGCTCGATATCTTCGAGACCTTCCGCAATTGGGAGGCATCGGTTTCGGGTACGGTGACCGGCACGCCGGTGCTTGTCGGAGATGAACTGTATTACGGATCGCAGGGCGGCCGCGTGACGGCATTGATCCTGGGCAGTGCTCGGCGCGACGAAGCCCGCCGCAAGTGGGAGTTTGTCACTGAAGGACCGATCTTCAATTCGCTGGCCGTCGATGCGGAGAAGGTGTACGTCGCATCAAGTGATCGGCAGCTATACGCTCTCTATCGCAAGAACGGCCGCCAGGTCTGGACCGAGCGCTTCGAGAATCCGCCGGATTCACCCCCTGTGCTGGCCGATGGACGGGTTTACCTGTCGATCGTCGATCACGGACTGAATTGTCTCGATTCCCGAACCGGAAAACGGCAGTGGCATCTGCCGGAACAGGCACGTTATCTCGCCCGGTTCGAAAACGACGCATACGTGCATTCGCCGACGACCTCCTCCATTATTCGAATTGACGAGGTGACCGGGAAGATCAAGAGCCGGCAATCCACATCGGCGGATATCGCGGTCTCCAGCCATGCTGATCAGTTGATCGTTATTGGAAATTCGTGCGGCGATCTCGTTTGCCTGCGACCGAAGTCGGCGCCCCCCCTGAAGCCGGCGGAGCTCGCAATCGTCTTGCAGAACGATGCCAGAGCGAAGGAACTTGCGCGGATGTCTGCGGAGCAGCGCGCCCTTGCGGAGGCAAAGTCGTCGGATGAGTCGATACGGCGCCCGGACATCAAATTCATCGAGGACGACGATTTCCTCGGGAGCCGCAGCACTGCAAAACCGGCGGGTGGCCGAGACTTGGTTGATGTTGGCGAGAAGCCGTCAAATGGCCGCACAAAGGCGCCGGAGGCACCGGCAAAAGAGACTGAAGCCGAGGAAGAGACCGAGGATGAATCCGATTCGGATGACGGTGATGAAGCCGATTCCGACGACGATTCGGATGATGAAGATGACTCCAATTCCGACGACGATTCGGACGACGATTCCGACGACGATTCTGATGACGATTCTGATGACGATTCTGATGACGATTCGGACGATGAAGACGACTGAGATTCTGCCCGGCTTGTGATGTTTGAATCGTGATTCGGCATTGAGTAGCACCAGGCGCATTTCTCCCTTTCGCCGGTTACGCTACACTGCCGGTCATGCCCCAATCCAATATCCGACGTGCGCTGATTGCTGTCTACGACAAGGCCGGAATCGTCGAGTTCGCCCGCGCGCTTGTGGACGAATTCGGTATTGAAATTCTCTCCACCGGCGGCACTGCAAGGCATCTGAGCGACGCCGGAATTCCCGTCACGATGGTTGAGCGGATCACCGGCTTCCCCGAAATGCTCGATGGCCGCGTCAAGACCTTGCACCCGAAGATTCACGCGGCCATTCTGGCCGACCGCGACAACCCCGATCACATGCGACAACTGGCCGAGCATCGCATCGAACCGATCGACATGGTCGTGGTCAACCTTTATCCGTTCAGCGCCACCGTGGCGGATCCGAACTGCGCCATAGAGCAGGCGATTGAGATGATCGACATTGGTGGCCCCTGCCTGATCCGGGCGGCTGCAAAGAATCACCGGCACGTGTTGGTGATCTGCAATTCAACCGCGCAGCAATTGATTCTGAATGAGATGCGGTCGGGAGGGCGGAACTTGGAAGCGGTGCGGACCGCGTTGGCCACGCGAGCGTTCCAACTGACCTCCGACTATGACGCGGCTGTCGAGGCGTATCTCGCGAAGTCGGTCTCCGACAAATTGGATAATCTGTTATCCTCGGCACTCGAAGCGGCCGGCGAACATCCCTGCGAGGCGCATCCGAAAACGGATCCGCCACACTCGCTCGAATTGGGGGACGTATCTCCGCTGCGCTACGGGGAGAACCCGCATCAGCGCGGATTTCGTGCCGCTCTGAATGAGAGGGAACCCGGAGTCCGGCTCTTGGATGAGCATGGCGACGCAGGGCAGGATTTGTCGTTTAACAACCTGCTAGATGCGGACGCAGCCTTGGCAATTTGTTCCGAACTTGCAAGAGCACGGATTCATGTCGGCCATGTAGACACCTTTGTCGATGAAACCGCATCGCGGCCACATACAGCGTGTGTTTTCATTAAACACACCAATGCGTGCGGCGTCGGATTTGCCCACGATCCGATCGATGCCTTTCAAAAAGCCTACCTTGGTGATCCGAACGCCGCGATGGGCGGTATCCTCGCTTGTAACTTTGGCATCGATGCCGCGTTTGCCGTTGCGGTGATGGAAACATACGATCGCTTCGGTCGGCCGTTGAAAGCCGCGGGTCATCCGGCCGCTCCCGGCGGTTTCTTCGTCGAGGTGTGGGTTGCTCCGCATTTTACCCCCGACGCAGTCAAGTTGATACGGGGAACGGCTGAGCCGGCCGCCGACTTGCCGCATCCACCGAGAAAGAAGTGGGGTGAGAGTGTCCGGCTGCTCGCCGTGGGCGACATGAACATGACGCCTTCAGCGGCTACCTTCGATTACAAGCGCATTGCCGGCGGCATGCTCGTTCAGGATCGCGACGTCGTCTGTCTCAACGAGGATCAGTGGCGCGTGGTGACCGCGCGCCCGCCGAGTGAGGCGGAATGGTCGGACTTGCGGCTCGCATGGCTGATTGCGAAACATACGCGGAGCAACGCCATCAGTCTCTGCAAAGGCGGCATGCTCATCGGAAATGGTGCGGGCCAGATGAGCCGCGTGATGAGTTGTCGAATTGCGACCTGGCTCGCTCGTGAAAATGGTCATTCCCTGAAGCTGGCCGGCGCGGCCGCCGCAAGCGATGCGTTCTTCCCTTTTCGCGATGGTCCGGACATCCTCATCGATGCCGGCGTGACGGCGATGATACAGCCCGGCGGAAGCAAGCGGGACGACGAAGTCATCGCTGCATGCAATGAACGAGGCGTGGCGATGATTTTCACCGGAACGCGGCACTTTAAGCACTAACCCGGTATCAGACTGGTAGAACGGCTGCAAGCCTTTCGATCTCGCCGCCGAGGTGCCAAATTCGTGTCACTTACTCAGGACCGCCGTGGGCCACGTACTGGGATCGATGAACCAGTTCAGCTCGTCACCGATGGTGATCGATTGACGGCCCAGTTCGGTATCTTCGACCATCACGAACAGGCCGATGCGAGGATTCTCAATCGGGTCAAACCCGTTCAGAATCGCGCCGGGCAGTTGAGCGGTTAGCGTATAGCCGCCACGACTGAGCGTGGACTTGATCGGGATCTCACCGGGCTTGGGAAGGGGGGCGTCCTCCGTGGCCCGTTGAACTTTGTCCGCGCCGGCGATGGCCGCTCGGCCGTCCCGTCCGCCACCGGTTGGGAGGAGGTGAAAGTGCTGGCAGAAGCGCGTCGCTCGGCGGATGCTCCGTGTGTCGCGCATGTCGGTCATGACCCGAACATGATCGGATTTCCAGAATCGTTCCGGATCACAAATCGGAGGTCTGCTCTTACCGGAGACGCGCGCGGCAATATAGAGCCCGTCTTCGTCACATGTCGCGAACACTTCCGCAAAGCCCGGCTCTTCGTCCAGCTGATGAAGGGCGGGCAGCCGCCATGAGGGGTCCCAGTTTTCCAGTCGGCCGTCAATGGAGGGTGCGGTCGCGCACCAATTGAGCTGAAACTCGAACTTAAACAGGAACCGATTGGGAATAATCAGCGACATGGCCGAATTATAGCGTTCCGGTTTGCCGGCGTGAACGCGGCGTGAGTTTCGGCATCGGACGCACGGCCTCCTCGGTTCTCGCGTCGTCGCGGCTCACCACGCTTTCAACTCGCCGACAATTTCCTCCACAAGGTCTTTGACCGTGACGATTCCAAGACAGCGCCGTTTGCTGTCCACCACAATCGCCATTCTGCGAAATTCACGCTGAAGACGCGAAAGGGCATCGACCACACGCGTCTGCGGAGAGATTTCGATCGGTGGACGCATCAGGTTTCGGGCCGTCCGATCGCCGCCGGCCGTGAGAAGATCGAGCACATGCACGACGCCGACGACGTTCCGTTTGTCGTCACCGTAGACCGGCAGCCGCGAGACGCGCGACAACCGAAGCAGCGGCTCGGCCGACTTGCGTGTGTCGTCCGCCGCGAGCATCACAACCTGATAATGCGGAACCATCACCGCCGATACCTGCAACGACCGCAGTCGATCGATGCGTTCGAGAATCGACATTTGGGTGAGGCTCATTGTCCCTTCCGCCGCGCCCTCGCGGAGCATCTGAAAGACATCAAGCCGCGATTTCACGCCTGCCGTATCGCGCGCGTTTGGGTTCATTCCTCGAAAGGCGATCTCTGAGAATTTTCGCTGAAGCCAGATGATGCCCAGCTTCTCGCAGATGCGATGCGCCAGAAAGATGATCCCGGAGAATCGCAGCATGAGCGCTTCGGCATTGCGATTGAATACGTTCTTCGGCACGACTTCGCCCAGAACGAACACAATCGGTGTGAGGATCAGCGTGGTGTAGAGCTCGGCCAGACTCTCGGTCTCCTCTCGCGTGTGATCTGCGATCGTGCTGAGAAAAATGATCGTCAGGCAGGCCGGCGCAAGGTAATTCGCCAGGTTGGTCCCGAAAAGGGTCGTGAAGAGCAGCCCGCCGCGATCGCGCAACAAAAGCTGCATCCGAATCGCCGCCGCACTCTTCTGATGCGCCGCGAGTCGCACGCGCGTGGTATTGATACAGTACATGCCCGTCTCAGCCCCGCTGAACAGGCCGGAGAAAAAGACACACACCGCGCACAATCCAATCCAGCACATCATTTCCGGCAGGGCCATATCGGCCATGATCGCTGTCGGCGTCATGACACCCCTCCGCCGTCCGCGCTGGACCTCATTTGCTCGGTCGATCCCTCCGATTGTTTCAGCAGAATCATCAGATCCGGATTGTCTCGAATCGGCCGGTCAAGTGTCACAAGCACGCGCACCACCCGGCGCCGCCGCATGCCAAGCACCGTGAGCTTGGCGTGCCCGATGACGACTTCGTCTCTCGGTTCGGGCAGTCGATCGAGTCGCTCGCTGATCAGCCCGCCGACGGTGTGGATGCGGGTCTCCTCCTCCGGCAGTTCGAAGGCCTGGCAGAAATCGCCGACATCCAGCCCGGCATCCACGAGGTAGTGCAGATCGTCCGACTTTTCGATCATCGGAAGGTCGGATTTCTCCTCCGGGGCACGAAGGTCGCCCACGATTGCCTCAACCACATCCTCCAGCGCCACCACGCCCGCCAGTCCACCGTACTCGTCCACCACCACGGCGAACTGGGTCTGAGTTTCGCGAAAGTGCTTCAAGAGCATCTCGCTGCCGGCCTGCTCAGGGAAGAAATGGACCGGCCGCACAAGCTGCCTGATGGGTGTGGTCGGACTCAGGAGCACATCGCGCGACGAGACGTAGCCCGTAATGTGGTCGATGTCATCCTCAAACACCGGCAGTCTCATCAGGCGATGGGACTTGAACAGCCGAATGAGATGTTCTCGCGAGTCATTGAGGTCGAATGCGGCCACATCCACGCGCGGCGTCATCAGCGCGCTCACCCGAAGATGCTTCAGGTCCAGAAGCTGATGAAGCAGCACATTTTCAGCGTCGTCGAGAAGTCCTTCGTTGCGGCTGATGCTCACGAGGCGTTGCAGGTCGTCCTCGTCGATCGACGCCGGCGGAGCCGGTGTGAGAACGCGAGTCAGTGGTTCAATCAGCGTGGCGTCCATCACGCGACGAACTGGATGCGTCAGAATTTCAATTGCACGCATCGGCCGCGCCACCATCGGCGCAAGCCGTTCACTGAGCGTCAGAGCGATCAGCTTGGGCAGAATCTCCGCGAACAGCAGAACCATGATGAAGCCCGCCACGCCGAGCGCACCCGTCCAGACCGCCGAGCCATTCGCCAAGGCCCCGACGGTCACGCCAAGTATCGAATACAACAGGATGTTGATGGTCGTGTTTGATAGAAGGACCGACGCCAACAACTCCGACGGATTCTCGCGCAGTCGAACGATGGTCGCCGCCGTCGCGGATTTCATGCTGCGATACCGGTTAATCTGCTGCCTGTTAAGCGCGAATAGGGCGGTCTCGCTGGCGGAAACCATCCCGCTCACGCCTGTGAGAATGACCAGCGTGACCAATTCGGGGATGTTGTGGACAAGCACCTCAAGCGTCATGTGCGGCTCCCTGCCTTACGCGATGATAGCAGAAAAAGTCCAACGCCCGAAGATGCGGCCCCGTCTCTTTCCATGGCAGGCACGCGCTTCGGCGAACAGTTCCATCAACCGCACGTTCGAACGGCGGATCGGTCTTTCATATCAATCGGGCTCAAGTCAGTCTGGATTGATCCGGGCGCCGAATGGGCGATACGGTATCATCGGGCCAACGAAGCTTGTGGCCTCTGGTTTGATCGATACGATCTCGCGGACAAACCCATGAATAGCGACGAACTGTTGACGCTCCTGCCGATCGGTCTACTCGCCGGATTCTGCGGAGGTCTGCTCGGCATCGGTGGCTCGGTCGTCATTATCCCGGCCCTCATCATTTTCTTCGGTGGCCGGCAGCAGCATCTCTATCAGGCGGCCGCGATGATCGTGAACTTCTTTGTCGTCGTTCCGTCGGTCATTCGGCACTTTCAGGCCCGGGCCACGCTTCGCCCGATTACCCGATGGATGATTCCGGGCGCGTTGATCGGAGTCGTCGCGGGAGTCTATCTAAGCGAACTGCCGGTGTTTCGAGGGGCAGGACAGGGCTATCTGCAGATCGCATTCGCCATATTTCTCGCCTATGTGCTGATCTACAATCTTCGAAGGCTCACATCGGCAATCCGCATGCCGCGGATTTCAGAGTCTCAGGCTGCGGAACGGTCCGGCTTCGTCGCATTCGCCGGAGTCGGCGTGCCCACCGGGGTGACGGGCGGATTGCTCGGCATCGGAGGCGGACTTTTCGCCGTGCCGGCGCAACAATTGCTCCTTCGGATTCCCCTTCGCAATGCAATTGCGAATTCCGCTTCGGCGATACTGTGGACCAGTGTCGTCGGCGCGGCATTCAAGTCGGCGAAATTGTCAGGCCACGGACATGACTGGACCGACGCGATCTGGATGGCGATCGTGATGGCGCCGCCTGCCATGATCGGATCATGGTATTCAGCCGCGAAGGTTCACGTGTGGCCGGTCCGAGTTACTCGCCTGGCGTTCAGTCTGCTGCTCATCTATGCGATTATCCGGCTCGCAACGACAGGTTGGGCGCAGATTTACGGAGGGTCTTGATATGTCAGCGGAACTCAGGCGATTGATCGAAGCATATCAGCCGGGACTGAAACTCGATCGTGCTTCGACCATCCCTTCATCATGGTACACGGATGCGCGAATCGCCGAGCTCGAACGATCCGCGGTCTTCAGCGGCACATGGCAGTTCGCCGCGCGAGCCGATCAACTGAAGAATGCGGGCGACTATGTAACGACCGATGTGGCCGGCGAACCGGTGGTCGTGGTTCGCGGCGAGGATCACCAGCTTCGCGCATTCTACAACGTATGTCGGCATCATGCCGCTGCCGTCATGACCCAGCCGCAGGGACGCTGTCATGTCATGCAATGCCCTTACCACGCATGGACCTACGCGCTCGACGGCTCGCTCAAGGGCATGCCCGACTGGGACGGCGTGCAAGACTTCAGAAAGCGGGACAATGGCCTGGTTCCCATCCGTGTCGAGACATGGGAGAACTTCGTCTTCGTGAAACTCGGAGCCGGCGGGGCGCCCGCGGATGCCCTCGCCAAAGGTTCGGAGTCGTTGGCCGCCTTTCTCGGAGACATGCCGACGCGCGTCGAATCCCTGAATCTGACCAGTCTGCGGTTTTTTGAACGGCGATCCTACGACTTGAAATGCAATTGGAAGGTTTATGTCGACAACTACCTCGACGGCGGCTACCACGTCCCTCACCTTCACAAGAGCCTGAATACGGTCCTTGATTATGGTGAGTACACAATCGAGACATGTGGCAACTATTGCCTGCAATCAAGTCCGTTGACGGCCGGGAGCGATGCCGACACCGCGTCCGTTCGCCGTGGTAATCGCGCGTATTATTACTGGGTATATCCCAATTTCATGCTGAACTGGTATGAAGGAGTCATGGACACGAATCTCGTCATGCCGCTTGCGGTGAATCGATGCCGGGTAATTTTTGATTTCTACTTTGATAATGTCGAGCCGGCGGCACTCGACCGCAATCAGCGCAGCGTCATGGTGGGCGAGCGCGTGCAGCAGGAGGACATCGATGTCTGTGAATCCGTACAGCGTGGGCTAACATCACGAGCCTATGACACGGGTCGGCTGTCAGTGCGCCGTGAAGCGGGCGAGCAGCAGTTTCATCGCCGCCTGCACGATTACATGAACCGGTCCCTATCCGCATCCGCCGACTCCGGCTCGCGAACAGGATCGGACATCGCAACCGGGCGCTCGGTCTGAACGGGGCGGTCCCGTTCGGTTTGGCCGAGTTTCCGTGCAAATCGCGGGTTACCGACGCGAATCGAACCAACCAGACCGATCGCAAAATCGGCCCGGACTCGGCGGTTTGATGATTTGCTTGCGTCCATAAAGCTATGCAAGCAAAAAGTTTATGGCTGAATCTGGGCATTGCGCAAAATCGCCTCACAACATTCGCAAAGCCTTGACTGCGAAGGATTGAAACAGGTACGATGAAGATAGTGGACGATGGTGTTCATTCGTTTCGGGGAAGTGCCCGGAAACGGAATAAGTCAACATCGTATGGGGTTTGCAATTTAGGCGGTAGGTTAGGGGCCGCCTGGGCAGCGACGTAACGGTAGGAGTGGGGTCAATCCAAGAGGGGATTCCCGCAGTTCGGCCAGTCTCGACTCGCATTCGCGATTGCAGGCCGCTGGCGGGGTCAATTGACCCGCGATTAACACTGTAAGACTTGTTTTAAATTAGGTCGGTCCGCGCTTTGTGCTCCGTCGATTCTCGCGCACGCCGTGTGCGCGGCTGAATCGTGGATTGATCTGCATTCTTCGGAGGCGTGGTACTTGTACGTGTCCGGACTGCCGGACGGAAGGAGTGTGTGGAGATGGGTAAGTTCAGGTTGTGTAGTTGTCTTGCAGCACTGTTTGCGATCGGCATCGCGTCGATGTCCGTTCGCGTCTTTGCGGATGGTCCGACGGAAGGTCCGCCGACCAATGAAGCGACGATTTCCGACCTTCAGCCCGTTTCGGACGGCGAAGTGATCGGAACGGACGGGATTCTCCCCGGGACACCGGACGACTCCATTCAGGCGAAGGTCTCTCGTGGGCCGCGAACCGACCTCGACCCCGCCGCGCCGCGCGGTCCGGGTGCCGACGAGTGCGCGAATGCCACGGCCGCCAACGACGGCGCGAATGCGTTCGATACCACTTCAGCTTTGCCCGACGGCCCGACTCATACGGCTGCGGAGTGCCAGATCGCCGGCACGCTCAACAACAACGTGTGGTTCACCTATCAGGCGACCTGCACGGGCCTGTTGACGGTCACGACCTGCGAGCAGCTCGGCGGCAGCGCCGACTATGACACCCGCGTGGCCATCTATTCCGGCTCGTGTGGCGCGCTGACGCTCGTCGGCTGCAATGACGACGACGAATTCAATGCTTGCGGCGGTGCCCCGAACTTTCACTCAACGGTTCAAGCCCTTGTCACCTCGGGCACGACCTATCGGATCAGTGTGGGCGGCTTCGATGCGTTCGAAATCGGCACCGGCTCGCTGTTCATCTCCTGCAACGGCAATCCCAGCGGCGCTTGCTGCCTCGGCGACGGCACCTGCCAGGAAGTCGCGACCGATGTCGATTGCGCATCGCTCGGCGGTCTGTGGAACGGCTATGACACCACCTGCGCCGAAACGACCTGCCCCTGCGGCCAGGTTGTTTATTCGAATCCTTACACCGGCGGATTCTTCTACACCTTCGTCGGCGTTGGAAACAACGTCGGTAACGGCATGAATCTCGCGGCCGGCAATCGTGCGCTCTGCCGCATCGATACCCTGGTTCGCAATACGACTGCCCCCGCCGGCACGCCGTACAACCTTCGTGTTAATGTCTGGACGGCCTGCCCGTCGACCCAGAGCCCGCCGGTTACGGCTTGCGGCTCCTCGGCGACGCTGCTCTACACGGGCCTGATGGATGCCCCGCTGCTCTCCGACCCGACCCCGGGCGGATTCCTCGTTGCGACGTTCAATCTGCCGAACGTTCCGGTTCCGAATCAGATCTTCGTGACGGTCGAGCCGGTGCTTGCGAACACCGCGTTCCTCGTGGACGGCACGGAGGCGATTGTTGGTCAGCGTGCCAGCTCGATCGCCCTCTGCTTGGCCGGAAATTCCGGTTGCGGCTGGGTCATCGGTGGCGTCGCGAACGTCCCGTTCGTCGTCTTCGCCAAGCCGATTCTTGAGCCGGGTGCCTGCTGCGATATCTCCGACGGCACCTGCACCAACGTCGCCGGCGGCCAGCCGGATTGCGACGGCCCCACGGAACGCTTCACCTACGGCGGATTCGGCGGCGATTGCAACAATCCGAACTACACGTGTGTTGCTCTGATTGGCGCTTGCTGCGATCTCAACACCGACACCTGCACCGAAGGTGTTCTGCCCGGTGACTGCACGGGCGCTGGCAAACACTTTGCACTCGGTCGGGGTTGCGATGACATCATCTGCCCGCCGTCGTGCATGGATGGCGGTGATGGACAGCTTCCGAACTATGCCGGCAACGGCGTCGAGAATACGGTCGGTCGAACATCTGACCTGAGCCCGACGTTCGCCGGCTTCCTCGTGGCTGACAACGTCACTCCGGTCGCCAACGGAACGATCAACTCGGTCCGCTGGTGGGGCGCTTACCGAAACTTCGGCGCAGGCAACGTGCCCTGCAATCCGCAGAACGGTGATGTTCCCGATAACTTCCGCATCCGAATCTGGAACGAGGCGTTGAATCTCCCGTACCAGATCCTGGCCACCTACAACGTCGGTGCGTCGGCCGTCAAGGTCGACACCGGTCTCGATTTGAACCTGACAAGCGGTCGACGACGTGTCTATCAGTACACGTTCACCGGTCTGAACTTCCCGGTCCAGGCGGACATCTGCTACTGGATCGAGATCGTCAACAACACGACCGGCGGCAACTGCCAGTGGCTGTGGCTCTCCGGCCCGGCGGGTGACTCCAGTGCGGCTCAGCACGTCGGCGACACCACTTCCGCGTGGATCTCCGATGACCTCATCCCGCACGACATGGCCATCTGCGTTGACGTCTCGATCAACGCCGACGGTTGCGACAGCGCGATTGAGCTTCCGGGTGCCTGCTGTTTGTCAGCCGATCCGTTCTGCACCTCGGTCGGACCGACCGATTGTGCGAACCTCGGTGGTGAGTTCACGACGGTCGGACAGGCTTGTCCGCCGCCGCAACAGTTCCCGACGAGTCCGATCTGTCAGGGTGCATGCTGCGTCAGCGGTACATGCGAAGTCGTGACGGAAGCGGATTGCGATGCCCAGTTCGGCACATTCTTCGGCGTCGGTTCCACCTGCGGCGAAGGTCTGTGCTTCGGTGCGTGCTGTCTGGCTGACGGCGCTTGCGTCGACAACGGCCTCGACAGCTCCATCAATGCCGTCACCTGCGAATCGACCGGTCTGATCGACTATGCCGGTTCGTGGCTCGCTGGCGCAACCTGTGCCACCTCGATCTGCGCTACCTATGACCAGTGCGATCCGGACGGCCTTGGCCAGCCGGGCGGCGTGCCGCTCCTCAGCTTTGCCAATTCGCCGTATGTGTTCAACAACACGGCGCAGTTCTCGCAGGAGTTCAGCATCCCCGTCCCGAGCTTCCCGGATAATCCGGACCCGAGCTGCTTCGGCGGCACCGGCAACGGCGACGGCGTTGGTAACTTCTGGGTGGCCTTCACCGGCACCGGCAACAGCGTCGAGGTCAGCACCTGCAACAGCGTCGTGTCGGATACCGTGCTCGCGGTCTACACCTATGGTCCGGAACAAGGTTGCCCGACATTGCTCACGCTCGCCAACGAAGTCGGTTGCAGTGAGGACGACGATGCCTGCGCCGATCCGCTCCAGTCGCGAATCTGCCTCGAGACGACCGTCAATGGACAGGTCTACTATGTCCAGGTCACGTCGTTCGATGCGGCGAGCGTTGGGCTGATCACGCTGAACCTCAATTCGCCGTGCCCGGTGGCCTGCGCCTGCCCGGGTGACGTCGGTGGTCCGGCGGGTGCGGTCAGTGATGGTCTCCGCAACGGCCTTGATGTTCAGGAGTTCGTCCGCTGTCTGCTCGGCACCGGCACCAATTGCGATTGTGCCGACGCCAGCGAGAACGGCGATCTCACTGATATCTTCGGCGCGAACGGCGACATTGCGAAGTTCGTTGAGTTCCTGCTCAGCGGACCGAGCTGCCCGTGATGACGGTCTGACGCCGTTCATCCCGTCGGAATAACCGCCAGCCGGGCATTGTTCGGGTGACGGGGTTCCGGCGCAAATAAAGTCTCAAACGGCCGCGGTGCGAGAGGAATCTCTCGCGCCGCGGCCTTTTTTTTGGATCAACCGAGAGGCTACCGGGTCTGAAGTCGAAGTCCTCGTCGCGTCGCCTCAGGGCCGCAAAGTTAGCGTGACCCGGAGGCTCGGATGGACGATGAAGTCCATGCGCGGCGTAGTCTGGTCGTGTCGCGTGTGAGAGAAATTAATGTAACGTTAGGCTGGCAAAGCACATAGGGTGGTTGCCGGTATCGTTTCGCGTTGTTGGCGGAATAATTGACTAAGGTCCGAGAGTTTTGTTACCATGCAGCGGTCGGTCGTCTGGAGTAGAGACGCGACCCGGCGTCTCAGGATTGGCGGGGTTGTCAGCGGTTCGGGCAGCAGGGGGTTCTCGTATTTTGGGATGCGGGAACGTCGAATAACGAACACAGCTGACCTCACCTCCCGCACGAGTGCCAATCTGACGGCAGTCAGTCGTACCCTGAATTGTCGGACCTTCCCATATGAGAGATCTGATGCGCGCCCGTGAGTGGAGAATTCGCTGGCAGAATCAGTTACCAATCGGCGTGTGCCTTGATGGTGGCCATCGGGCGCGGCGTTTCGATCGTTAAGTGCTGAAAAAAAGTGTCCGCGATGAATCGCGACCACGGATCCACCCAGGAGGTATGAAAATGTTTGGTCGTCCGGGAAAATGGAAGAGCCCACTCTCCCTCTGTATCGCGGCGCTGCTTGCGTCCGCGAACGTCGTCTCAGCCGATGAACCGCCGGTGCCCGAAAAATCCTGGCAGCCGGTCTCTGCGGAGGCAATCATTGCGGATCCGTCTGCATTGGACCCTTTTGATGACGGTACGCCGCGCGGTCCCGGGACCTACTTTGCCGGATTCGAGACCGGTGAAGGCTACGCAAACGGCAACATTGCCGGGCAGGTCGGATGGGTAACCTCCGTGGGTTCCGGAACGACGTGGGCTACAGTTTCGACCGTTACTCCCTTCACCGGTCTGCGAAGCTTGCGGATTGTGGACAACACCTCGCTCACCAATGGAACGGAGATCATCGCATTGACGCCGGTGCTGCCGCCGCCCGCCGCGGGCCCGAGCGTTTTTGAGTGCGATGTCCGCATCAGCGGAAATAACGGGGCGGACTACGATATCGTCCTGCAGTCGGTCGCCGAGGGTTTCATCACGGCGAGAATCAAGTTCTACTTCGGTGACACCGGCGATCCCGACACCACGCCGGGAGAATTGGCCTTTCTGGACAACGCAACCGGCGGTGGCCTGGCCTTCGTCGCGACAGGCGTCGAATACACCGTCGGACAGTATCGACACCTCCGCGTCGAGTTGATTCCCAGTGCCAATCAGATCCGCTACTTCTATAACAATGTGCTCATCTACACCGGCCAGATGCTCAACGGAGCCGGCACCCGAATCGACCAGGTCGGAATCATCAGCGACAACTGGCAGAATGTGAATGAGAATGCCCATTTCGATAATCTCACCGTGAATCCTCTGACGGTTACCGGAGCCTGCTGCGCGAACAATACGCTCCCCTGCCAGGACAACGTGCCCATCGCCAATTGCAGCGGTCCGAACGATCGCTTTGTTCCCTTCACCACATGTGCATCGGCCGTCTTCACTCCGGCATGCGGTTCCACCACGCCGGGCGACCTCTGCACCAACGCCCTGACGCTCAGCGGCCAGGGTGCGACGGCGAACTTCACCACTTCGGATGCGCTGACTGGTGGGCCGGATGCTTCCTGCGTCCCGAATGGGCCCGGCACACTGCACCACGACCGCTGGTTTGACTACACCGTTCCGACGCTTTCCCCGTCGGCGACGAATGGTGGCGATCTGGTCATTAGTACGCTCGGTTCCGATCACGACACCGTCGTGGTCGTCTATGGACCCGTCAGCGGGACCGCAGCGCAGATCTGCCAGGATATCACCCTCGGCAACGTTGGCGAGGTCGGATGCGATGACGACATCCGCGCCGAGAATCTGCTCTCCTTCCTCAGCGTCCCGAGCGTTCAGCAAGGCGAGCGCTATCGGATTCGCGTCGGAACGCCCTTTGACTCGGTCAGCGGCAACGGCGTGATCAACGTGGACTTCGTGCCTTATTTCAACGGCGTGAACTACCTTGACGCCGGTCGGTGCTGCAGCGAGGACGGCTCGGTCTGCACGATCATTGGCCGCTCAGACTGCGAAGCCCTTGGACGATTCTGGCAAGCCGGAACGCGATACGTCGAAGGCGCGAGTGCCGCGATCCAGGCCCAGTTCCCTGAGACGTTCCCCATCGGTTGCCGGACGCTTCCGTGCCCGACGCTCGGCGGCGCGTGTTACAACGCGATCAGCCTCCAGAATGCGATCGGCGGCAACGAAGGCACGGTCGCCCGCAGCATCACGGACAAGATCTTCTTCAAATACAACATCGGTGTCGGACAAACGCTTGTCCTCGACACCTGCGGTTCGTCATTCGACACCGTGATCGAAGTGTACGCCGGATTCGGCGATCAGAGCGGCCTCTCGAACGGCGACTGCCAGAATCTGATCAAAGTCAACGACGACTGCTCCTTCGGCGATCCTGATGGAACATCCGAAGGTGCCAGCCAGACTGCGTCATGCTATGCGGCAGCCGGACAGCTCGATTCCTGTCTGTGTGTCAGCCGCGACGAAGTCGATCAGGCCGGCGGAGTGAACGGCCGCGTCTACATTGCCATTGGCGCGTTCAATCCGTTCCGAGCCGACACGAACGTGGCATCGATCGATCCGGTTCTGAATCCGTTTTCACCGGCGGCCACGCTGAATCTGACCGCCACGCTCATTCCCCAGTGCTTCGTCTGCAACGTCACGAATGTAGTGGATGGCAACCCCGTGACGCCCATCCTCGAGAATGAGCCGGTTTGCGGTAACAACACCTCAAATCGCACCAACGATGGCTGCAGTCTCCCCGGAACGCCGAACTTCCAGTTGCTGACTCCGCCCACTCCGGGCAATCCGATTTACGTTCGGGGAACGGCCGGCGTATATATCGATAGCGTTCACGGTCATCGGCCGGATAACGACTGGTACGAATTGAATTTTGCCGGCAACGTAACCGCGGAGTTCCGCCTCGTGGCCGCTGAATTCCCGGCTCGATTCACGGTGTTCCGCGCCGGCGAAGTCGATCCGTGCCAGGCCGAGGCGGCTTCCACCTTGACGACCTTTGTCAGTTGCGTTGACACCGAGGACCTCTTCACGGTCGACCTGTGCGCTGGACGATATTTTGTCCGCGTCCGGGCTGAAGCGCCCAACGACGTGCCCTGCGGCGCCGCCTACCTCTTCAAGGTCAGCGTGACCGCGGCATCACCGAGTACGGACTGCTGCAAGGGCGACGTGGACGGCAGCGGCGTCCTCGACGGCGAAGATGTGGATCTGTTCGTACAGTATCTGACGGAAGGCGTTGTGGATGCATTCGGCTTCGGCCCCTGCTTCGGCCAGAAGTTCTGCCGAGCCGATGTCAACAACGACGGCGCCGTCAATCTGAACGATGTCGGTCCGTTTGTTTCGGCTCTGCTCAGCAAGGCGCCGTGCCCGCCGATTCCGCCGTGCACCGATCCGGATGCCTGCCAGTTGCCGAACCAGACAAACGTCGTCGCAGCCGATACGGAGGACTTCCGCTCGGCCGACAACTTCACACCGCGACGCAGCGGGCAGATCACGAGTGTTTGCTGGTGGGGTGCCTATATCGACGTCACATCGGCTTCTTTGCCGGATTGCGGTCCGGGCGGTGGCGATGCCTTCACCATTGCGATCTATAACGATGCCAGCCTCTGTGCGGGCAGCCTCATCGCCACGCAGAGTGTCACGGCGACCAGAACGGCAACCGGCAGTCAGATCGCCGGTCTCTGGAACGAGTATCGCTACCAGGCCACGCTGAGCAATCCCGTGTCCGTTGTGCGCGACCAGTGCTACTGGATTGAAATCCAGAACAACGTCGCCGGCACGGGTTGCCTCTGGGTCTGGGAAGGTTCTGATTCCGGTGACGGAATCTGCCTGGCCGATCCGGATGCCGCGCCCTACACCTGCCCGGATGATTACCTCGGCACCGATCTGGCGTTCTGCCTCAACCTGAAGCTGGGTGGATTCGGTTGCTCGGATATTCTGGATGATGGCAAGTGCTGCTATGTCAGCGGTGGTAACACCCTCTGTGTGCAGACCGACATCGACACCTGCATCGTTCAGTACGACGGCTACGCTTTCGACTTCGATGGCGTATGCGGCGTTGATCCCTGTCCGGCCGCCCCATGTACCGTGACATGCCAGCCAGGTGACATCATCGAAAACGAGTTCTGCGGGTTCGATGTCAATGGCGGTTGTTTCCTTGACTCGGTCTTCCCTGCCGTGCAGGAACTCGGCGCGTTGACCTGCGGCCAGCCGAAGTCGATCTGCGGCGAGACGTGGAGTGACGGCGCGGTCCGCGATACGGACTGGTTCCGGTTCACGACGTCGACGCTGAGCAAGATCACGGTTTCAATGCAGGCGACGAGGTATGACGGGCGAGTCGTTCTCACGCGGCTGGACCCGAACTGCGACAATCTGCCGATCCTGCTCGACGTGCAGTTGTTCCCGAACACCTGTCAGGAGGTTCAGCGTTCGGCATGTCTGCCGGCCGGTCAGTACCTGCTGGTTGTGCTTGGTTCCGAAACCTTCACGCCTCACCTCTGTGAGACGCGAAATCGCTATCGCGTGACCGTCGCGTGCGAAACGCCGTGTCCGTCCTCGCCGAACGACCTCTGTGTGAACGCGATCGACGTGACCGCGAATATCAACGGCGCACCCATTCAGGCGGATAATAGCGATGCCAGCACCGAAGCCGGTGATCTTCCGCATAGCTGTCACTGGTCTGGCACCCCGACGCCGGCCGAGTTCACCATCTGGTACAAGTTCACCGCGCCGGCCAACGGACGCATCACGGCCTCGATTTGTGGCAGCACCGGTTCGCTGCTCGATTCGACCCTGGCGATCTATTCCGGTGCCTGCGGAGCGCTGACGGAAGTCGCGTGCGACGACGACGGCTGCGGAGATGCGCCGCCGTACTACTCGCGCGTTTCTTCGACGACGTTGACGCCGGGACAGGTCTATCTCCTGCAGATGGGCAACACCGGAAACACGACGCCGACCAATCCGGGCACGTTCACCCTGACGCTGACGAGCCCGTGATAAGCGGCCAACATCGGATGGCCTGAAACGGCATCCGAACATCGTGGTTTGGAATCAAGCATCGGCCTCCGCGACGACACGTCTCGGGGGCCGATGTCATTTCTGGAATGCGTACGATTCAGGCAGGATTGGTTTGTCGACGATTAGCGATTTGTATACCATGAAATCGCGGATCGGGTTCCTGTTTCAGCATGGAGCAACGGTTGATGAAGAGATCCCACAAAGTCGCCTGCGACAGAAACCCTCGGAGGTTTCGGCTTGCCGTTCAACCAGTGATGGTGATCACAGGCATGATCCTGCTGATGGCCTCCGCAGGTTGCGACCGTAAGTCGGGTAACTCCGGCGGCGACGCCTCCCAAGGCACGAATGCCGTCTCACCATCCTCAACCGGAACGTCGACGTCTGGGACGCCGACGCGTGTCACAACTCAATCCGCGCCTGTTGCTTCGTCACAGTCCTCCGAACCGATATCGCTTCCGCCCGATGCGCCGAGCAACATCGTCCTGATCACGCTTGATACAACACGAGCCGATCGAATTGGTTGTTATGGTCATGCCGGTGCCATGACGCCGGCGCTGGATGCCCTGGCGCTCGAGGGTGCACGATTCAGCAGAGCGATTTCCTCAGCGCCTTTGACGTTTCCATCTCATGCATCGCTCTTCTCCGGCGTGCATCCGCCGGTACATGGCTGCCGGGTCAATGCGACCGATTCCATCAGAGATTCCATTCCGCTCTTGACCGACGCGCTCCGGGCGCGCGGCTACGCGACCGCGGCATTTGTCTCTGCATTCGTGCTGCACCATCGATTTGGACTTAACCGTGGATTCGACGTATATGACGATGGCTTGAATGAATCGCACGATTTCGGCTCCCACGGCGAACGGCGCGGCGACCTCACTTGTGACGCCGCGATTAAGTGGCTGTCAAATCGCAAACCGGGACCGTTCTTCATCTGGCTGCATCTTTTTGATCCGCATGAGCCCTATGCCGCGCCGCCGCCGTTTAATGAGATGAGCGATGCCTACGATGGGGAAATTGCGTTTGCGGATTCGCAGGTGGCCCGCGTGGTCGAAGCACTGTCTCGCGCGGAGCATTGGGACAATTCGCTGGTCGTGATCATCGGCGATCATGGCGAATCGCTCATGGAGCATGGCGAGCCGACCCACGGTCTGCTTTTGCACGATTCGACCCTCCGCGTGCCGCTCATCGTTCGATGGCCGAGGCGCGTGCCGAAGGGTCGCGTGATCGATGCGTCGGTCGAGCTTGTTGACATTTTCCCGACGGTGGCCGACTTCATCGGAATGGAGCCGCTTGAGCGGTGCAGTGGCCGAAGTCTGCGTTCGACCTGGGAGACCGATGAATCATGGAGCGATCGCCTGATCTATTCAGAGACCCAATACCCGTGGCGATCGTATGGTTGGGCGCCGATGACCTCGCTGGTGCGAGGCAATTGGCGATATGTCGAAGCGCCGATTCGCGAATTGTACGATCGCGAAACCGATCCGGGCGAAACAGTGAATCTCGCTTCGAAGCGCGCCGATCTCGCGGATGAATTTCGCGAGTTGCTCGTGCAGATGACGTCGCGGTTTGTCGCGATTGAAACGAACGCGGTTTTACCCGATGCGACATCGCGCGGCATGCTTGAAAGCCTCGGTTACGTTGGGGCATCGGCGACCGCGAGTGATCCGACCGGCCGCGAGCGGGATCCCAAGCAGATGCTTGAAACCTACTTGCGCTACGTCACTGCCCAGAAAATGCTGAAATCCGGCCGCATCAATGAGGCAATGCCGATCCTCGAGTCAGTCGTAAAGGACTCGCCCGAGTCAGACGAACTCTATGTCTCACTCGGTTCATCCTACCTGACGTTGGGGCGACCGGCCGATGCCGAACGTGCGCTGGCGATGAGTCTTCGCACCCGTGCCGATGACCCGTACAAGTTGTGGATGCTCGGTGAAGCGCTTCAGCGTCAGGACAAGCTGGAAGCGGCGCTCAAGTGCTTTTCGCGGACGGCCGAGTTGCTTCCGGAAATGGCCGATGCGCAGCGAAGCATTGCAATGGTGCATTGGAAGCGGCGAGATTTTGCAGCGGCATACGAGCCGTTCCGTCGCTACACCGAATTGAAGCCTCAGGCTGCTGCCGGATGGATCGATCTGGGCAACGTGTGCGCAGCTCTCGGCCGGACCAGCGAAGCGATCTCCGCATACGAGAAGAGTCTCGTCATCGATCCGGCGAATCTGATGGCCAGGCAGGCCTATATCCAGGCACTGATCGGTAGCGGCCGGAAGCTCGACGCGATTACCGCGATGAAGGGCGCACTCGCAGCGAACCCGGGCGAGAATTCGATGAAGACTCCGCTCGTTTGGATGGCCGCGACCACCGAAGGTGTCGATGCCCAGACACTGCACGAATGCGTGAAGCTCGGCGAGTCCCAGGCCCAGGCCAATCCGGGTGATGCGCGGACGCTGGACGCCCTCGCCGCGATTTATGCGGCCGTGGGGCGATTCGAGGATGCATTGGCCACGGCGAGGCAGGCTCTATCCGCTGCGGAAGCGATGGGTGACAAAGACCTGACCGCCAGGATCGGATTTCGCGCGAAACTTTACGAGGCTCGAAAACCGTTTCGCAGTCAGTAGCGCCGATGACGACGGGAGTTATTGATCGTTGCGCCATTTCGCGAGCGACGCCATCTCGCGAATCAGCTTCTCATAGACTTGGAAATTCAGCGACTGGTGGCCATCAGACAAGGCCTCGTCCGGCTGCGGGTGTACCTCGATCATGACCGCATCCGCGCCTGCGACGACCGCTGCCTTGGCGAGTGCCGGTACGGCCCATGCGATGCCCACTCCGTGCGACGGATCGGCAACCACTGGCAGATGCGTATGCCGTTTAATCAGCGGAATGGCCGAGATGTCAAATGTGTTTCGCGTCATGGTCTCGAACGAACGGATGCCGCGCTCGCACAGGATGACTTCGTAGTTGCCCAGCGACAGGAGATACTCGGCCGCCATAAACAGTTCTTTCAGCGTGGCCATCATGCCCCGCTTGAGCAGAACCGGTTTGCGAAGCCGACCGCACGCCTCCAGCAGTGAAAAGTTCTGCATGTTGCGCGCGCCGATCTGGATCACGTCCGCGACCGCTGCGATTTCGGGGAGCGTCTCGGAATCTTTTGCTTCCGTCACGATGCGCAGGCCGAATGCCTGCCGAACCTCCTCCAGCAGCCGGAGCCCTTCCTGCTTCATACCTTGAAACGCGTAAGGCGAAGTGCGAGGCTTGAACGCGCCGCCCCGGAGGAACTTGGCGCCGCTCTTTGCGACCGCCTCGGCTGCCCGAAAAATCTGGTCTCGTGATTCAACGGAGCACGGACCCGCAATGATTTGTAAGCGACCGTCGCCGATCTTCTCGCCTCCGACGCTCACAACCGTCGGTTCAGGCTTTACTTCCCGGCTCACGAGTTTGTACGGATTTGAGACCGGAACGCACTCGGCCACGCCGGGGAGATGAATGAAGTGTTCCGTGGAGACCGCGCCTTCGTTTCCGGTGATGCCGATGGCCACGCGCGTCGATCCCGGTATTTCATGAGCGCGGTAGCCGATCTGCTCAATCCGCCGGCAGACGGCCTTAATCTGATCTTCGGTGGCATTCTTTTGCATCAGGATGAGCATGGGAAATTTCTTTGAGCTTGATCTGGTCGATTGAGGACGGGGACACTCGAACAACGGACGCGGGCCGGCCTACTGCGGCGTATTCGCCGAGGCTGGCGGCGACCTTCCGAGGTTGGCGCTCGATTGTTGGGCCCGGTTCCGTGCCTTCGCGCTGGCATTTCCGCTCGAAGGACGATCCTGCTGGACGGCCAGCCAGCTGGCATAGCGCGCGAGGTAGTCCATCAGCGGCTTCTCTTCGCCGTCCTTTTCAAGGTCGTATTTCTCCACCAGTTCATCGATCACCTGTTCCAGCGTCCAGCCGCAATGGCGCAATCGATACGCCGCGAGCACCGCGTTTGATCGTTGCTTACCCGCCGCGCAGTGATAAAAAACAGGCTGATTACTCGGATTGGCAATCGCATCGGCCGCCATATCCAGAAGCGCGAACTCGGCTGTGCCGTTTCCGGGCATCGGAATGCACATCAGACGGATGTTCGACGCGCGGGCGGCGCGCCGCCGATCGCGGTCTTCGGGCGTACTCTTGTCTTCGAGAAGGCTCAGAATCGTGCGGATATGACGATCTCGCCCAAGGTCTCGAATTTGTTCCGGCGTCGGTCGGCCGCCCCGATAGATTGCACCGGGAACAACCTCGGCGAATCGCCGGGGCTGCGATTGCAGTCGAGTGACGATGGCCGTCGCAATCGGCGGTGCAATCAACAGAAGCATGAGCAGGATCTTGCGTGTCATCGTCATGCCATCGCGTCGAGGCCGGTATTCGGCCCAATTGAAATCGACCGCGGATTCAACGAAATCATGCCGTTCGAATTCGGCTCGGCTTCTGCGCCGGTATCCGGGCGTTTGATTCCACGCCCCTTTATTTCTTCGCCGGCAGGTCGCAGTGATTGATGAAATCCACCAATTGCCTCAGCTTCCCGTGCGAGCGGCGATTAAACCGGAAGATCAGACGCGGCATGCCCGGCAGTTCATTCTCTTCTTCCGGCAGCGGCCCCCCGACTTCAAAAGTCCCCAGTTCCAGGATGCCGGCGAAGTTCTTCTGAATCTGCTCAAGGGCGCCGTCAGGCAGCGGCGAATTCAATCGCATCACAAGACGCTCGCGAACATATCGATACGAATGGAAGCGGCGATAAAAGGTGAGTATCTCCTCGACCCCCGCTTCGACATCGTCGGTGAACTTGATCAGGCTCATGTCCTCGGGGCTGATCATGTTCGTGTGCAGCAACTCCGCCTTCACATACGTTCGCCAATGCTGCCAGTAGGTTCCGCCGGGCGCGTCAAGCATGACGATCGGCACAAGCTGCGCCTTGCCGGTCTGAACCAGCGTCAGCACCTCGAAGCCCTCATCCTGCGTTCCAAACCCGCCCGGAAACAGGGCGACCGCCTTGGCTTCCTTCGTGAACATGAGCTTGCGAGTGAAGAAATACTTGAAGTTGATGAGCTTTTGATCGCCTTCGATGATGTCATTCGTGCGTTGTTCGAACGGCAGGCGAATGGCGACCCCGAAGCTCGCTTCGGCGCCGGCCCCGCCATGGCCGGCCTTCATGATGCCGTCGCCAGCGCCGGTGATGACCATCCAGTTGCTTTCGCGCATGCGCTCGGCGAATCGAACTGCCTGGATATACTCGGGGTGATTCTCCGGCGTGCGGCTCGATCCGAAGATTGAGACCTTGGGAATGTGCTCGTACGGCGCAAACGTCTTGAAGGCGTATCGCAATTCCGCGAGGGCCTTGTCCACGAGCTTCACTTCGGCTCGATCTGTCCCGTCGCGCGACATGCGACACACCGTCTTGATCATGTTCGCGTACAGGTCCGTATCCGGTCCGCTCGCGTACCTGTCCACAAATTCCTGGATGGCTGCATCGCGGGCGGCGCGTTCTTCCGGGCTCTGGTGTGGCTCCGATTCTCTCGCTGATTCTGAAACAATCTTGCTCACAAAACTTCCTTCAGGTCGGGCATTCCGGTGACCGGACCGGCCGATCGCCGCCACGACTGACGATTTCGCCCTTACTTTTGGTCTATTTCATCGTGTTCGATGGGCCCAGCAACAACGGGGCGACACGGCGCGTGAAACCCATCGACAATCGTTTCTGACGCGATCATCGCGAACCCCGTAGTATAGTCGCTGTCTGATGCGCCTACAAAAGTGCGGGCACCCGCATTCCGGCCCCAACCTGCCCGCTCCATGCACCATTCCGCCGGGATCCCCGCACCGGAACCGACGTTGTTCCTGTTCTTATCGGAGCTTACGATGCCACGGGACCTTCGGCGACAGAGCGCTGAGCAAGTACACTCAATGGGTTGAGATTGGAAGGAACGCGGTCTTGTGGATGTCCCGGCTCGGATTGCCCAATTGCATCAGTCTGGGACGAATTCTCCTCGTTCCGGTGTTCGTTTTCTTCCTGGTGAGACAAGCCGACTCCGGCCGGGTCCGAGACCGGTTGCTGGCGATCGGCGTCTTCGCCGTCATGGCGTTGAGTGACTGGGTTGACGGCTACCTGGCTCGCAGGCTGCGCCAGGAAACCGCACTGGGGCGCATTTTGGACCCGGCTGCCGACAAGCTTCTGGTCATTTGCGCCGTAGTCTTGCTCTGGCGTCTGGGGGTCGCGTGCCCCACCGAATCAGGGGACCTGCATCAATTTCGGCTGCCGGGCTGGGTTGTCGGAATTGCAATCAGCCGAGACCTGCTGGTCTGCCTGGGGGCGCTGGCATCACGGCTGTTTGCAGTTCCGGTTCGCTTGCAGGCCAGGACGCTCGGGAAGTGGTGTACGGCCGCGCAATTGGCGTTGGTTCTGGCTATGCTATTGTTGCCCGGATTGCCGGGCGAAGCCGCGAACCTGCCGGTCATATGCTGGTGGATCTCGTCGGCATTGGCGGTCGCCGCGGCGGCTGACTATGTTGCAGTGGGGATTCGTGCGCTTGAGGCCTGGTCGTTCGCCTGACCGACGCGGGCGACTTCAATTGGAGAATTGCCTGATGGCGTCCGTTGCCAAACCGTTTTCGTCCGTCACGGAAGCACTCGAAGACATCAGGGCCGGCCGACTCGTCATTCTGGTTGACGATGCCGATCGCGAAAACGAGGGCGACTTGGTGTGCGCGGCGGAGTTGGTAACGCCGCAGATGATCAATTTCATGATTCGGCAGGCCGCCGGCAAGCTGTGCCTGTCGCTCTCCGCTGAAATTTGCGAACGACTGCACCTCTACCCGCAAACCAGTGACAGCACCGCCCCGCATGGCACCGCATATACGATTTCCATCGACGCGAAGCCACAATTCGGAATCACGACAGGCGTCTCGGCCGCGGAACGATGCGCGACGATTCGCCGATGTCTGGCGGACGATGCCCGGCCGGGCGACTTTGATCGCCCCGGTCACATCAGCCCCCTCAAAGGTCGTCCCGGCGGCGTGCTCGTTCGCGCCGGCCACACGGAAGCGAGCATCGATCTCGCCCGGCTTGCCGGCCTGAAGCCGGCGGGTGTCATCATCGAGGTACTCAAGGAGAATGGCGAAATCGCCCGGCTGGACGATCTGGTGCAATTCGCTGCGCGGCATGATCTGAAGATCTGCACGATTGAATCGCTGATTGAGTATCGATTGCAGCGCGAACGTTCGGTCATGCGCGTTGAGTCAGTGCCCATGCAGAACGCCTACGGTCAGTGGACGCTCCACGCCTATCAGTCCGTGACCGACGCGGAGCCGCACGTTGCATTGTGCATGGGGGACATCGGCAAGCTCGGTCCGGATGGTGAACCGATCGACATCGACCACGCGGTTCTCGTGCGTGCGCACTCGCAATGTCTGACCGGTGATGTCTTCGGATCGGCACGATGTGATTGCGGTGAACAGCTCGATCTGGCGATGCAGACGATCGCCAGGGCCGGTGAAGGCGTTATTCTCTATCTACGGCAGGAAGGCCGCGGCATCGGACTGCGCAACAAGTTGCATGCATATCGCCTTCAGGATGAAGGGCTCGATACGGTCGAAGCCAACGAGAAGCTCGGTTTCCCCGCGGACAAGCGCGATTACGGCGTGGGTGCGCAGATGCTTCGTGATCTGGGCGTGCGGCGCGTCCGCATTCTGACCAACAATCCGAAGAAGGTCAGCCGGCTTGAGGTGTACGGTCTTGAAGTGGTCGATCAATTGCCGCTTCAGGTCGCATCAAATCCTCATAACAGGCGATATCTGCAAACCAAACGCGACAAGCTGGGCCATACGCTGAAGGACGAATAAGCACGGAATGAGTCCATGATTCAGCCCGGGCAGCCTGATCCCGCATCGAAACCCGCGTCACGCCGATCTGTCGCCGCGCGGGATCGAGTCGCTCTGCGCCGTGCGCGAACGCGCCGGCCGATGTCGCTTTGTTTGTGTGATTTTGATGCGCTGTACGCCCCGACTGTTGCGACCTGGGTGCGAAACGATCGGGAACTGCTCTGGCTGGCTCCGCGAACGCCGCCGCCGCTCAGTGCATCAAAGGTCATGGCATGGGGGCGTGATCGATCGAGCCGGATGCTTCTCTGGGATGCCGCGTCGGCGACACCAGTCGGCTACACCGAGCTGAACGAAATGCCTGGCGAGCGCGATCATCTCTGGATCGGCCATTTTCTGCTTGCGCCGCACCTGCGCGGTCGCGGGCTGGGCAAGAATTTCGTGCGTGCCGTGCTGGCTCGCGGGTTTCTCGATTTCAACGCGCGCGAAGTGTCACTGGTTGTCTTTCCGGACAACCACCCGGCAATCCGCGCCTACGAGTGTGGCGGCATGAAGGCGGTGGGACGCGAGTTCAAGTATTTCAAGGAATCGAGAACTCGTCACGAATTCGTGAGGATGTCGATTCGGCGAACAGCATACGAGCGATTGATTGCCGCGGGTGAACAGCCGCAGCGGTCAATTCTGTTCATCGGGGACTCCGCCCTTTTGCGAAGCGGTCCGATTCGCCTTCCATTTCAATCGTCGTAGCGATTCGACATTCGATTCCGCGTCTGTCGGCTGCACAAGTCCATCGAGATGGACGCAGGTCGCTTACTTCAGGTTGAGCAGGGTGTGATGGCGGATTTCCCCGCCGATCTGCTCGACCGATACACGAATCGGCCGATCGTCCGACGCGGCGGGCACGCTGACGGCATATTGGCGTGTCGCCGACTCGCCGGCGCCGAGCTGCGAGATCGTCCGCCACTGTCGAGCATGGTCCGGCGAAATCAACGATGCCTTAAGATCAAGCGGACGTGATGTCATATTGGTGACACGCTGAATCACTTTATATCCATCCACGTCGCGTACAGCCGCGACGTCGACCCGCAGTTCCTCCGACTTCACTTCCACGGGTACCCGGAGCGTCAGCGCTTTGCCTGCGACGCCGGCCGTTAATCGGCCGATCAGCTCGAATTCACCCACGGCCTGATTTGCCGGAATGCGAATTCGCGTCGTGAAGGTCGTGGTAACGCCGGGCTGGACGTCGATCGGAAAGCTTGAGGGGGTCAAACTCCATCCGGCCGGTGCGCTGAATCGGATCAAGCCGCGCAGCGGACGCGAGGTTGTGTTGGTTAATCGAATAGTTCGCTGATGGGTCTTGATTCTCGGCGGCAAAGACGGCTCGTCGATCTCGAGACTTTCAGCGAGTTGTGCGATACCCGGATCGATCTTTCGAAGCAGCACGGGCATGGCGGTCAGCGTCAGATCATTTCCGTCATCGCTGCGGGAGTGTGTCGATCGATTGCCCCACAAATCGACGAATTCGATATCCTGTCCCAAATCGAATCGAACGTGCGTGGGGATCGGGCTTTCCCCGCGGGTCCATGCGGCGACGACGCCTTGCTTGCCCGATTCATCCGCCAGCAGCCATGCTTCGATTCCTCTTCCCATGCGAAGCGGCTTGACCGGTCGATAGCCATGCAGGATTCCGAAGATCGTCCGAAGCAGAATCAGTTCTTCGGTCGGCTCAACAAGGACACCGCTCGCGGTCGTCCGGGTCTGCCAGGGAATTCGGGTGAATACGGTGGCAGCGCCATGGCATCGCGCGAGCAGCAGGCCGCGGGAAAAATCCGCCAGCCGGCTGTTACGCTCGTATCGATCGGAGGGGAGAGACTGAAGGGTCACCCACCGGTCTTTACTGCTTTCACGATCAACATCGAACAGTTGGCGGGCAACTTGTTCGGCGGGTCGATGGGCCGGCTGTGCGAAGGCCATGATGTCGCCGCGATCGAGTTCCACATCCATCGGAGAATCACTCGATTGCGGCAGTACGAAGCTCGCCGAGCCGATCAGGGGCTTCACTTCATTGACTGAATTGCGTATCGCACTCTTCAGCAGATCGCGATCGAAGAGCGGGTCCACTGCGTCTGATCCGAGCTGCCACTGATCCACCCACAGTCCGTAGCGTGTCACAACCATCGCAAGGTACGGCTGCCAGAGCGACGAATCCTCCGACAGGACATGGAACAGTCCGCGACGGCCTTTGGGATATTGCATCGCCAGGCCCGCGGGGGGCGATTCCAGCACGGCTGCCAACCCCATGCCTCTCTCGTGCAGTGAGCGGACGGCACGATCGAATTCGGCGGAACCGAGTAGTACGGTCTCGTCGTTCATGTCCGCGCGCCACACCGGGACTTTCACGCGATCGGGCTTAAGCACCTCCATCCACCGGAGCATGGCCTTTGGCTGGCTCATGCTGTTGCCGTCGAGAACGATGCCGAATCCGGACTTCGCGCCTTGGGCGTCGCTTAGCGCATCCGCGAGTACGACGAACGATCGTTCGACCGACTGCAATTCATGTTGTTCGGAATGGAGCGTCAGACGCAGCGTGTAGCGGCCGTACTTCAGCGGCGACGGGCGATATGTGTGGATGGTCCCGATCATGCTGGATGGGTCGATCTCGCGCTGCTCGACCGGCTGGCCGTCGGCGTTGACTAGCGTTAGTTCAGCTCGAATCCCGCGGCCGTCGACGTCTGAAAGCCGGATCGATGCCTCCGGTGCTTCACCCTTCTCGAAGATGCTGTCCTTCCGATTGAGTTCGAGCGACACATACGGCATGCGAATCACGGATATGTCGTCAAACCACGCCTCGCCGCGCGCATCGCGATGTTCAATCGATTTGTATGACTCGGACGCCTCGCCGCCGATCGGCGACTGTTCAACCCGACATGCGAGAGAAATCCAACGCGCGTGCTCCGCACTCGGAGCCAGGTCGATCGAGACTTCGACCCACTGCTCACCGTTGTCGCGAGCGACATCGCTTCGCCGCTCGGTGTTGGGCAGTATCGATCCATCCGCGGCGAGGTAGTGCGCGGAGATAAACGCGCCGGCATGTTTCAATCCTCGCGGCCTGATCCAGCCGACAATGCGATAAGCGCAGCGCGGGTCGATTGGAATTTCACGACCGACGTACACCGCACCCAGATTGCCGCCCTGAAGCGCGAGGTGAAATGACGGCGGGGCGTCATGGCCGATTGTTTCGTCGATGCGAGGTTCCAGAAAGCGGGGATATCCCGGTTCGACAATCTGCCGCCAGTTCATCGGCATCGAGTCGTAGTTGCCGAACTTCCGCTCGTCAAAGTCGAAGGAACGCACGATTCGCGCAAGGCTGTCATTCTGCATGCTCTGGGTCGTTGTGGTGGCGGGCTGTCCAACTGCAACTCCATCGAGTGAAGGAGCGGTCAGTCCGAGCAGGAGAGCGATGCAAATTGCAATGCGGGATCGATATGTGCGCACGATGAAACCCTTTGGCGTCTCATCGTTTATCGGGGCGATTGGCAGGCCAGTTCAGAGTCGATCTGGCATTGCGGGACGGTCGAGTCGCGTGCGGGCCCCGCAGGCTTCGCGGTCGGCCGCGCTAAACCGGCCGAAGGTCCGATATGCACTTACCTCTGCCATCTCGTTTCGGAAGCCGCCTCCGGTCCATCCGAAAGGAATGGAGGTGCATTGCCAAAGGGAATCGTGACTTGTGATTCGCGTTGCAGCGGGAGGCCAATCGATGAGACGCTATTCGAAGATGCTCCGTAAGTTGAAGATTTCTGCGATTGCGACGCTAGTCGGCGGGGTCCCGGTCCTAAACGGGTGTCTGGATTCTGATGTTTTCAAGCGATTCCGCGAGGCCTACGAACCTGGTTTCGTGGAGGGGCTTTCGATGGCGATTGAAAATCCTGCTCAATCGCAACTCGGCTTTCGGCGACTGGGCCAGGCGCTGTTCGAGGGGCTTGGGGCGATCATCGATCCGCGCACTCCATCTTCCGCCGGTTCGAGGCGGTAATTTTCTCGTCCACGGGAACGAGTCGTTCTGGGCACTTTCGGCGTCGCGCACTTCGCGAGCGGCGCGCAAGTTATTTAATATAAGCAGTTTGCAGATCGACCGCTTCAAAATGCGGGCAGAATGGGTCCACGAAATCCGTTGGACTCAGGAAAATCCTGAACGAAAAAACGTTCTTTTGAGTGAGATCTGCGCCGAAAGTCCGTTATCATATGTATCAAGGCGCTGGATGAAACTACCACTTTAACTCGATGAACGGTGTCTGGTAATGGATGGCAAGAACGGACCGGGATGTTGGGAATTTAATTCGTATCAAAATGAGGCGAATTCCAAGTAACGCCCGGGAACCGTAAACGTCCAAGAGAAGTAGTAATTAGAAAGGTCGATTGGCCAGTTGTCGTTTACGGACGGTCGTTCGACGTGGCCGCCACCTACTGGCGCCGGAAAGGTGAGTGCGTGATGCGACGTGTAACGACGCCCAGCTCAGCAAGATCTGCGATGAAGGATTGGATGGTTCCGCCGCCGTACATCATGAATGCGGAACTTCGCCGACCATCGACCGAGGATCGGCTGTTTTCGGATTGGCCGGGGATCGTCGGGGACTCTGGTCGCCTCACGCCGGATGGCGAAGTGCTCCTTTTCAAGCAGTTGCACTTCTGCGGATTCAAGCTGAGCACGCTTTACAAACAGGCATCGAAGCGACCGACGAAGGGGCTGAGGCAAAAATTCAATGTGTGGGTTCAGCGTTACAATCTGATCCGCACGCGGATCATCGAAGCGAACCTCGGTCTTGTTTACGACATGATCGGCCGGACACGATTTGAAGTGCTCGACCGCGACGAAATGACGAGCGAAGGGATGATGGCGCTGTTGCGTGCGGCGGATACGTTTGATCCCTGGCGGGGCTACCGTTTCAGCACGTATGCCTGCAATGCGATCATTCGGGCATTTTCCCGCGCGGCCTTGATGGACTCGAAGCGTCGCAGCCGGATTGCCGGCCCGTTCGACGTCGAGTTCGAAAAGAGTGACGCGATCGAATCAATGCGAACGGATCAGGAAGCCCTTTTCACGGAACGGCTGGGGCAGATTCTTCAGTTGGATAACGCGGAGTTGACGGACGTCGAGAAGAGCGTGCTGGCTCGGCGCTTCCCCTTTGCCGACGACAAGCCGCGACTGACGCTGGAAGACATCGGACGCCGGATGCATGTGAGCAAGGAGCGCGTCCGGCAGATTCAGTTGTCAGCGATCGCCAAATTGCGGCGTGCGATTCGAGACGATCCGGTCCTGATCTGACCGAGAGCGCTGATCGCGAATTGAGTATTTGAAATGGCGGTTTTCCTCTGAGCGGAGAACCGCCGTTTTTATTTATCAGCCTAATTGCGCGGTCGATGTGCCAAACCCTGCGGATGGTTTGACGTCAGGCCGACACGCGGGCGGCCGCAGCCGGAACGCAGTCTGCGTTATTAGCGGCCCGCGGTGCGGTCGCTGGTCAGTGATTTGCGAAACTTGTCGTTGCGATCAACGGAGAGGTATTTCTCTCGAACGCTGCCGTCGCTCAGGTCGACGTAGACCATTACCACGTCATTCTTATCGTTGAGTTTACGATTGAACTGTATGTCGATGCAGACGGCGCCGGTTGAGAAATCCGTCTTGGTTGCCCCCGTTTTCTTCTCGCCTCCGATCTCATCGCCGATCGAGATTTTGAAGGTGGATTCCCTGGGTGTCTCTTTTCCTTTTCGTTTGAAGACGGTGACGGTCACTTCGTTTTTCTTGTCGTCGGCCCGTGTCAGATAGAAGTAGGTGTCGCTTTCGACAGTGACCGGCCGGCTCGGAGGGGACCATCCGCTGAAAATCGTGAGCTTCCTTGCGTCCGCCGGATCGAGCAATTCGCCGACGTTGCCGGCGAAAATGTTAATGACTTCATAGCGGGTGCGGTAAAGGTAGGTATGTCCGGGCACGACATCCAGATCGTACGCAAGAATCGGCATCAACTTTTCCGGCGGGCGAATGGTTGAATCAGACAGGATGCCTTTGCGCTGACCCTTGGCACTGCTGACGATGGCCGCCAGCATCGACCGGGCCTTGTCGACATCGGAACCGGCGGCGCCGGCGGTGCCGATCACCGCTCGAAGCAGGATGGCCGCGGCATCCGCGTCTTCTTCGGAGAACGGCGTTTTGCCATCCTTTGCCTTCTGGGCCAACTGGAGCCATCGTTTGGCGCGGGCCGCGGGATCCTCGCCGGACGACTTCGGCGGATCCGGGAAGTAGGGCACAGCCGGGTAATCGAGGCGACCGCCGCCGGTGCGAGCGTTGAGCATCGGCCGCGCGATAACTTCCTGTGAACGATCGATCAGTTCCTTGAATTCGGAGAAACCTTCGAGATTCATTCCGTCGTCGATCCGGTTCACGATGTTCGGCCGCTCGATCGGTTTGAATGGCAGCGTGGTGTTGACCGTCTGCCAGCCGCGCCAGGGTTCATTCTGATCGAATCGTTCGAGATGCACCTTGACGATGCTGGGGTAGGAGTTGTCCGGGTATTTTTCTGTTTTGAAGTTGATGTCCTGCTGAATCAGGTCGACCTGTGCCGCGACAGCGACCCAGTTGCGTTTCGTTGCCGGCAAGGTGTCCTTGACCGGGCCGGGGGTGTACTCACTGAGTGACGGCAACTGTGCCGGAAACTCAAAGATGCTCTGTCCCGTGGAGACGACCGGCAGACCGGGCGCGACCATCTGCGCGAGATGGTGCCGATCCTCCGGCGCGACCTCGGTCGTGGAGACGAAGGAGGGTGGAAACGGCTGGGTTCGGCCGGCCGGCGACTTCAATCCGGCGATGGCGATGAGGCCGCGCGCCTGATCTCCGAACCACTGTTTCAGCAACTCGACGGCGTCTTCCGTGGCGCCCGGTTTGGTGTTTCCGGCGGCCTGTTTCGGTTCGGGCTGTTTACGCATGATGGCGGAAGCGGTCGATTCGGCCGCCGCGCCGACGGCCTCGGCCAGCTTTCCGGGCTTGTTCTCGTTGATCGTGAAGCGGCCGCTGAAGAAAGCGACATAGAGGCTGCCAATAAAGAACAGCGCGCAAAGGCCGACGACGACCTTTTCAATGTGCTCGTCCACAAAGCCGACGTTTTTTTTCGCCATCCATCACCTCAGGTGTCAATTCGTCGCGGGTGGTTGCGCGTTTTGTGTTTGGACTATCGACGTTGATTCAGCTCTTCTTCCGCCTTTGGCCGAGACAGTATCGGCGCGAGGTCCTTCGGGATCCACGTATCGAAGACCTTTCGGAAGAAGACGCCCTCGATGTCGATTGTTACATCGATGACGGGGGCATTGCCGTAGATGTATTCATCCTGCAGCGGGTTGGCCGGCACAGCGCGGTATTCGACCTGAATCGGCGTGTAGAACCCGACCCGGCAGATCTCATCGAGGAAATCGAAGATCGCGGCCTCCTCCATGATGAGCCGGATCTGAAGCGGGACAACGAACTTGGTTGAATCGTTGGCGTGGCCTGTGAACGACTGGGCGAACGGCAGCTTGAGCAAATCGTTCATTCCGCCGCCGCGTCCGAGCCAGGGTTCACTGGCGAGGTACTTGATGCGTTTGATGGGCATGTTGGCGACCCAGCAATCATACGCACGGTTCTGCTTTTTCAGTGATTCGGCCCGGGCTTCGTTCAGGCTGGACATGGCGTAGGCAAAGTCCTGCTCGATCCAGAGTGTCATCTGTGCGTGCCAGATGTCGGTGGCCGGAGGGGTTTCGGAGTATTCGAGCATGGCATGCGGCGCGAAAGCCAGATTGTCGTAGTACATGTAAATCGAACGGGCCACAACTTCGGCAGCCTTGGCCTTCGGATAGGCCTTTAGGATTTCGGCGATCGTCCGATCGGTCTGCTGTGGCTGCACTGCGTCGGAGTCGCTGGGCTTCTCCGGTTTGGGCAGCCACGGGCCGAGGTTTTCGTCCGAAGAGGATTGCTGGTTTTTGGCGTCTTCCATTGCCTGCTGCCGGGTGATCTCGGCCGAAGTGGCCGGTCCTCGAGCCCGGAGACGGCGGCGAAGATCGGCGAATGCCGCGCGGTAGGCATCGCGAAACTCGATGCGAGCCCCGTTGCTCCTTGGCTCGGGCAGCACGTCCGGCACGAGCGTCTGTCGCTCCCGGTTTTCGTAATGATTGAACTTCTGGGCGTTGAGCGAGGCGGCCAATGCGGCCTCCTGCTCCGCAATGAGGGCGGCCTGCCTGGTCTTCATCGCTTCGATCGTGGAGGCGTTCTGTGCGCCATTGCCTTCGCGTTCGACTTCTCCACGAAGACGGTCAAGCTCCGACAATTCTTCGATGATTGCATCGCCGGCCAGGTAGGCCCATGCGGCGGTACCGATCGAGCCCACGGCGACAACGCCGAGCGTGAGGTATATCCAGTGCTTACGAACGAAGTCCATTTTCAACGGCTCCGGTGATCAGTGTCGTCTGCGGTTGTGTTGGCTGCTTCCCTGTGTTGGTCCAAGCCCGACTCGCAATTCAGATGGCTCCGTCCGGGACGGGCCGGCGCGCGTCAAGATTTCGGCGGTGTACCACCGCCGGCCGTATCCGGCTTGGGCTCCTTGAATTTCTCGGGGATTCGATCCTTTGGTGGCTCGTCCTTACGTACAACGATCTGAAGCTCGAAGGCATAGTCGCGATCGATGCTCTCTTTTGTCAGCGGATCCTTCTTGGCGAGTTCCTCGGAAAGTTTGCGCAGATCGTCGCGAACGGAACTGCCTCCGCGCGGACCGGACGGTCCGCCGCCGAACGGCCCCCCGACGATGGGGCCGCCGCTGAGGTCTCGTCGATCATCGCGGCCGTCGCTTCCCGGTCGCCCGCCGCCTCGTGGTGGGCCTCCGCCTCGTCGCCCGCCGCCATCCCCGCCGCCTTCCGATGCTCCGGAGAATGCGGAACCTTCGGATACGAGCTTTGAATCCTTGGATCGTTCGGTGACCTTGCTGAGTGTCACGGTGTCGATATAGAAGCCTTTTCCGGGTTCGCAACCAAGCTCGAGGAGAATGCGTTTGAGGTTCTCTTCAATCCAGGTCGCGGGGGTGGGTTCCGTTGTGATGCCGTTGACCAGAATGGCCCATCCAGGCTTTCCTCGCGCGGTTTTCGATTCGCCGAAGGCGTTGCGGAATTCCTGTCCGGGGTCATCGGAGTAGCGCATTTGAATCTGCCTGACCCATAGTTCCTTTCGTTCCGCGCGTTTGATCCGGCTTGCAACACGCAGGTAATCTTCGGGCGATTTCGTGTTGCGGATGTCGGGGGGCACGGCTTCCTCGAAAGCGCGGTGGATGGCATCGAGGATACGCGGCACGAAGACGTTGTTCTGGGGGAATTTGGCCAGGGTGACCAGCGTGCCGGCCTCCTTGCTGCCGCCGGTGTATTTGGCGTACTCGGACTTGAGGTACTTGGCCGCGCCAGCGACCTGCATCGCACGCTGAACGGGCGTTGCCGTGCCGGAAGGGTTCAGTGCCGCCATTGCGGCATCGACCTGGCTGAAATTCGCCGCCCGAAGCTGTCCGGGCTCCACGCCTCCGCGTGCGCTCTGGACTTCGCTTGACGCCATGACGTTGCCGATGAACATGATGCCGGCGGCCGCGGCCAGACTGGCGGCCGCACCGATGAACCATGGCTGCTTCTTCTGCCAGAGGAGCGTACGTCGCACCTCGAGCGGCAGCAGGTTTGAGTTGACGGCAGCGAGGTCGAGGCCCTGCAGTGCGAGTCCATAGGCGACGCCGAGGCTCATCTGGTTTTCCTCGAACTCGTCATGCTTCTGGTTCGCGACGGGCACCATCCTTGAGAATCCGGGGAACTTATCGACCTTCATCTGCACGTTCTGCTGGAGGAATTTCTGCAGGCCCGGGAGTTTGAAGGCGTTTCCCATTCCGATGATTCGGGTGATGTGCGACTCGCGATGCGTCGAGGTGTAGTATCCGATCGAACGCTGGACCTCGGACACGAGATCGGCGAAGACAGGCCGCATCGCCTGAAAGATCTGGCGAGCGTATTTTGAAGTCGCAGCGGTCCGCTTGAGTTTTTCGGCCTTGGCGAAGGGGACTTTGAAGGCCGAAACGAGCGATTCGGTGAAGCGATTGCCGCCGATCGGCACGGGCCTGGCCCAGATTCTTTTACCTTCCATGACGATGAGATCGGTGGCGAGAGCTCCCATGTCGAGCAGGACGTAGGTTTCGCCTTCGGGAAGATCCAGCTCAAACCTTGCGGCGTTGTAGGAAGCCATGGGGCTGGTCTGCACCATGACCGGCTCGACCTTCTGGCTGGTGAACTGTTGCAGGTAATTGCGGATCAGTTCCTTTCGAATTGCGAAGATGCCGACTTCGAACTCCGCCGCCTCGCCCTCGGTCATGACCTGATAGTCCCAGACGACTTCGTCCATGTCGAAGGGAATCTGCTGACTGGCCTCGTACTGGACCATGTCGGGGATTTTCTTTTTGTCCACGGGTGGCATTTTGGTGAAGCGGGTGAGCGTCTGCTGGCCGGGCACGGAAACGACGATCTGGCAATTGGACAGATCGTTTCGTTCGGCGAACGTGCGGATCGTCGAGCGAACAATGTCTCCGGCGTCGGATTCGGCCAAGGAAAGAAACTGGGAATGCTCAACGAGATCGAAGCCGAGCAGTTCGACTTTGTCGCCGGCCGCCTGGAGCTTCACCGCTTTGAGTGAGCACTGGCCGACATCGATTCCCCAAACAGGTTGCCTGGCTGCCATTTGTATCTCCCGGGTGACCGTAAGCGAGTCGCATCCGTCAGGTGGCACCTTGAACGGGCGCTACGTCGGGGTGCGCATGCATGCGTCGCGCTCTCGTGATCGTTCCTCGCACCTTGCATCGCTTTCAGCGACCGCGTCATACCGCTCGCTGCGCTACAGCCGAATTCAATCCTGTCGAGTCGGAGTCGGCTGCAGACGTCCTCGAGCTTGCGTTTGCAATCGGCCAAGGTGGGTTTGTCGGTAGGAACGGACCCCCATCGGCAAGGCCGAATCAGCGGTCCGCCGGACGTCGGCGATCGGTTCCTATAGCTGTTTTACTGTAGCGACCAGCGTCGGTTCAGTCAACGAAAGGTCACCGTTTACGCCGGTCGCGGGATTGTCCCTTTCGGTTGGCATTTGGCCGGTTGATCGATTCAAAGGTTGGCGGACGAGACGGTTATCGGCTCGCCAATATGATTCGTTTCCGCGATATTGCCGGTCATGATGCTCTCGGAAGGGATGCCGACGACTGCATTCGGATGGACAGACTGGCTGGTCATCGCGGGCTACCTCGCGCTGACGACCCTGCTGGGCGCGCGACTGTCCGGTAAGCAGACCACGATTCGGGAGTTTTTCCTGGGTGGGAGGAAGCTTCCGTGGTGGGCGATTTGCGGATCGATCATTGCCACGGAGATCTCGGCCGCAACGTTTATCGCGGTGCCGGCGACGAGTTTCGCGGCGGGGGGTGATCTGACCTATCTTCAACTGGGACTGGGGGCGATCCTGGCGCGGGTGATCATCGGCCTATTTTTCGTGCCGCGCTATTTCGACGAGGAGATTTACAGTCCATACGACTACATGGGCGCGCGACTTGGTCCGCGCGTCAAGACCATGACGACGCTGTTGTTCTTTGTCGGGGGGGTGCTGGGACAGGGAGCGCGCGTGTATGTCGCGGCTTTTATTCTGCATAACGTCGCCCAGATTGAATTCATCGCTTCGATCTGGATCATCGGCGTGGTCGCGATCGGATGGACTCTTCTGGGCGGCATCACGACGGTCATCTGGACCGATTTGATTCAGTTCGGCGTTCTGATTCTCGGGGCGATGGCTGCACTTTTCTACAGCGTCTCGGCGGTGGAGGGTGGCGTGGATGAGGTTGTTCGAATCGCCAATGACGCCGGGAAGCTGAGGTTGCTGGACACGCGGGCGGATCTGACGCTGGGACTGACACTTTGGACGGGCCTGATCGCGATGCCATTTCTGAATCTGGCCGCGCTTGGGCTGGATCAGGTCATGGCTCAGCGAATGTTCTGCTGTAAGACTCGCTCGCAAGCGAGGCTGGCGATTATCGTGAGCAGTGCGGGGCAGTTGATCGCGCTGCTGATGCTCCTCGTTGGTGTCGCCATTTATGCGTACTACCAGCATCATCCATTGCCGGCCGATGCGGCGGCGTTGATGGCGAAAGAGGCGACGAATATCCTTCCATATTTCATCGCGCGTCAGATGCCTCATGGCATCCGCGCGATCATCGTCGCTGCGATCCTGGCGGCGGCAATCTCCTCGCTGGATTCGGCGCTGGCCGCGCTGTCGCAGACGACGGTCAGCGCGTTCAAGCAGCGTGCGATACAAGTTGCTCGTCGCATCGGGCTGATTCGAGGTCGTGCGCCGAGTGACATCGGGCTATCGAAGGCGCTTGTTGTAATCTGGGGTGTCACGTTGTGTCTGATGGCAACGGCGTGCATTCCGATTCGCAACCAGTTTGAAAGCGTGATCGAACTGGTGCTTGGGCTGGTGGCCTTCACGTATGGGCCGCTGCTGGGGATCTTTCTGCTGGCGTTTCTGCCGCTGAACAGGGATGACCGGGGGTTGGTCTGGGCGGTGGCGATGTCGGTACTGTCGGTGTTCGGTCTGGTGGTGCATTCAACTCCGTGGATCATCGGCGATTTCCGTATCGCCTGGTCGGACGGTCTGGTGTGGCTGGGATGTTCGTCGGCGCTGTTGCTTGCGGTTCGGCGTTTTCGCGATGATCTGTCCCGGGTCGGGTGCATCTCGTTGACCTCGGTGCTGGTTCTGGTGCTGCATCATGTGGCCGCCGGGAAGGGGATTGACGGCAGTCCGGTCTATGCTCATCCGTTCTGGGGTTTTCCAGTGGGGACGGTTGTGACGGTCTTCGTGGGATGGGTGCTGGGCCACCCGCGACGCGGAAAAAACGGGTCGGTATAATGCCGCGTTTTGAACGACGGACGAACCATCGACGGGAGACCGAACCACATGGCGATCAATCTCAAAGGCCGCGACTACATCGAGACGCAGGATTTTACGCTGGCGGAACTCAACCATCTGCTCGAAGTCGCGAAGGATCTGAAGGCGAGATTTCATCGCGGCGAACCGACGATCCTGTTACCCCATCAGACTGTGTTCCTGCTCTTTTTCGATAACAGCACCCGCACGCGAAACGCCTTCGAGGCCGGAGCGACTCAGCTCGGCGCTCACGCGCATTTCCTGGATAGCAAGGTCACGCAGATCGCCCACGGCGAGACAGCGAAGGACACCGGACTGATCCTTGGATCGATGGGACACGGCATTGCAATTCGCCATGATCTGATTCTGGACGAAGGCAATAAATACATGCGCGATGTGGCGGCGGCGACGGAAGTTCCCGTCATGAACATGCAATGCGACATCGATCATCCGACGCAGACGCTTGCCGATATCATGACGATCCGTGAGGTTTTCGGAGACGACCTGCGTGGTCGAAAGATCGCGGTCAGCTGGGCATATTCACCGTCCTATGCCAAGCCGCTCTCCGTGCCTCAGGGTTTGATCACGCTGATGACGCGATTCGGCATGGACGTGACACTCGCCCATCCGCCGGAGTATCGGCTGATGGACAAGTGCATGAAAGCCGCACGAGAAAACGCCAGGGCGGCCGGGACGAAGTTCGAGGTCGTCGAGAACATGGACGACGCGTTCAAGAACGCGGACATCGTGTATCCCAAGAGCTGGGGTCCGTACGACCTGATGATGGAGCGACGAGACGCGCGGAGCGACGCCCAGATGAAGCAGATCGAGGAACGGATGCTTTCGATGAATGCGAAGTACAAGCCGTGGATCTGCAACTCGGAGCGAATGAGACTTGCGCGAAGCAACGCGATATACATGCACTGCCTGCCGGCCGATCGCGGCGCCGAGGTGACGGATGCCGTGATTGATGGTCCGCAGTCCGTGGTCTTTCAGGAGGCGGAAAACCGCTTGCATACGGCGAAGGCAATCATGGCGTCGACGATGCGAGAGCGGCCGTTCAAGTAAGCGTGTGGTGCGCGGGAGCCGCGGGATGAGGTCGCCCTCAAGATCTTCTACGTAGAGCCGATTTTCTCAACCAGGTCAGGTGGAACGTCCAAATGAAAACCGTCGTCGCCATCGGCGGCAATGCGCTGATCGCTCCGGGGGGGCGTGGTGACATTGGCGAGCAGTTTGCCCGCAGTCGCCTCGTCGCCCGAACACTCGCGGACCTAGTCTTCCAGGGATGTCAGGTGACCGTGACTCACGGGAACGGACCGCAGGTCGGTTCGATCATGCGCCGCGTGGAGATTTCCTCCGGCGAGGTCTATCCGATCGACCTGGGTCTGGCCGTCGCGGACACGCAGGCGGGCATGGGCTACATGATCAGTCAGACCTGGCGCAACGAGATGCACAATCGGGGGCGTGACCGTGAGTGCATTGCAATCGTCACGCCGGTCATTGTCGATGCGGATGATCCGGCATTCGCCAATCCGACCAAGCCGATCGGCCCGTTTCTTTCGGAGGAGCGCGCGCGGCAGCATGCCGAGCGCGACGGCTGGAAAATCGTTGAGGACGCCGGTCGAGGCTGGCGGCGGGTCGTGGCGTCGCCGAAGCCTGTGGCGGTAGAGTGCATCGACACGATCAAGAAGCTGGTCGCAGCCGGCGAGCTAATCATCGCGGGGGGCGGGGGCGGCATCCCGGTCATCATCAATGAAAAAGGGGAGCGACACGGCGTGGAAGCCGTGATCGACAAGGACTTCACGAGTGCCATAATAGCGGCATCTGTTGAGGCGGACGTACTGGTTCTCGTCACGGCCGTCGATCATGTGTATGTGAATTACGGAAAGCCGGATCAGCGGGGACTGACCCATGTGCGCGTCGCGGAGATCGAAGGGCACATCGCCGACCGGCAATTTCCGGCCGGTTCGATGCTGCCCAAGATTCAGGCCGCGGTGCAGTTTCTAAAGGATCGCGGAGATCCAACGGCGCGTGCCGTCATTGCCGATCTGGACAAGGTTCCTGCCGCGCTGGCGGGCGAAACCGGCACGACGATCACGTTGTAAGGCGCTCGCCGAAGCTGACGTGGTTATGAATCGCCGCTCGAATGAGGCGCCCGGCCGGATTTATTTCGGCGAGAGGTCTCAAACCGGAATCGCCGGAGCCCGACGATCGCAGGATTAGGCTCAGGCGGTCAATTGTTGCATTCGGTCCCAAAGCCCGGCGGCGCAGTGGGCGGCGTGTTCTCTGGCCGCGCGTGCATTGACACGGGTGGCCGTCCGGTCGCGAAAGACCGCTTCCCCGTCGATGAAGACCGAATCGATATGCTGCGGACCCATCGCGAAGATGAAGTGGGCCGGCGCATTCTCCGACAATAGCGGCGTCGCGGGTACGTAGTTCGTCAGGATCAGATCGGCAGCCGCTCCGGCTTCCAACCGGCCAAGCGTCACGCCGAGAACCCCGCTGGCGACCCGTGCATTGTGGGCGAGCATGTCGAGGAATCGTGCCGGTGCGAGTCCCGCGTCACCGTTCGCGCACGAGTCGCGATACTTGAACCACGCGGTTCTGCATTCGTTGAACATGTCGCCGCCAATGCCATCGGTTCCGAGCATGACGCGGGTCATGTGGCGGATGGGGGCGTAGCCCACGGCGTTGTTCATATTGGATCGCGGGTTATGGGCTATTCCCGCGGCGATGGATGACAGACGCGCGGCATCCGCCGGCGAAAGATGGGTGCCGTGGCCGAGAATGGATCGCGCGATCAGGCTGTCCGCGGCAGCCTCGCCAGGCGGCAACAGTCCGCAATTCCGAAGCCGGTCGAGAAGCGGCAGGCCGTGGATTTGTCGGCAAATCTTGTCATCGCACGGGTCTTCGGCGACATGAATATGCAGCCCGGATCTGTATTCCTCCGCGAGGCCGGCACATGCCAGCAATGACTTGTCCGATAGCGTGAAAGCGGCATGTGCACCGACCATCGCGCCGAATCGGCCATTGGGGTCGTTCAGTCGAAGCTTGTCCAGATAGCGGCGATTTTCGAAGAGCCCGGCCTCGAAGCGGGCAGGTCCGTTACGATCGGTGACCTCGTAACAGAGAATGGCGCGGAGGCCGACTTCAGCGATGCCGCGCTCAAGCAGATCGAGGGATCCATCGATGTGGTTCGGCGAGGCGTGATGATCAATGAGGGTGGTGGTGCCGCAAGCCATTGCGTCCATCGCGCCGATTCGCGCGGAGACTTCGATCGATTCGGCATCCATCGCGCGGTCAAGCCGCCACCAGATGAACTTCAGAATCTCGTGGAAGTCGGCGGGTGCGATCGGCGGCATGGGCATCCCCGCGGCCAGCGCGGAGTAGAGATGGGTGTGCCCATTGACAAGCCCCGGCAGGACGACCGCTCCGCCGGCGTCGATGACGTCGTCGCCGGGTTGCGCGGTGACGCCCGTTCCGGCGGCATCAATTCGATTGCCGACGGCGCGAATTGCACCGCATTCGATCCTCACTGGATCAAGGTGGAAGAGCGTGGCATTAATAATCGACAGCGACATATGCCTGCGATTCGAAATGTGAGCCCTGGTTTGAGCCGCGACATTCGGGTCCTCTGACCCATCTTCGTACGTCGTAGTCATCGGAGCGAGCCGGTCTGCCGCGGCATTCGCCGATTCTCCGGCATCCCCAAGGGCGATGGTGAATCGGAATTGTCATTTCAACGATTCGCCAGTCATCTCGCATTCGATCAGTTTAACATATTCGGCGGCGGTCGCATCCGAGATCGCCGGGCGAGTGTATGTCAGCGTCAGATTCAGTCGATCTGCGAATCTCGAAAAGACGGGATTCAAGCCGGGTGGCGTCGTATTGGGTCCGCCGCCCCAGAGATTCGAGACGGTGGCGTCCCCCATCCGTCGGACCGGCGAGTCGATTTCGCCGTAGAACGAATTGCCTGTCGCGAAACTCCCTCCGCCGAATGGCAGAGCGAACACCAACTCATAGACCCATGCGTGAATCAGCGATGCGGCCCACATCATCGTCCATTGCAGCAGGTCGCCGCGGCGCTCGTGGTAACTTGTGAGCTGGTTTGTGATCATCTCACCGATGGCCTGCGGATCGGCGGCGATCCCGCGCGGGATGCAGAGCATTGGCGAGATAAGATAGTTGCCGTTCATGGGTCGCCTGCTGAAGAGCTTGCCGGCCGGATCGGATGAGCCGACGCGCATGGGCAGGGTGATCAGGTAGGCGTCCGTTTCGATGCCGCGCTGAAGGTACAATCGATGGACCGCTCGAACGATGCTGGCTGCAAGATGCCTTGCGTAGAGGAGCGGGCCGGATGGCATTGTGAGCCTGGCGGCGGCTTGCACGCGACGTGTTTCCTCCGCAGACAGATTTCGATGAATCACGCGGTGATCGATAGGCCCGGTCGTAGATTCGGGCGGCATCAAGCGAATCCGGGATTTGCTGTGGGTGCGTTGATAACTCGCGCCGCGTGCGAACAGCCGACAGCGGGTCGGCAAGCCGTGTGCTGCGATCGGATCAATAATCTCGTGATCGTCGGCGAGGGATGCTGGCCTTGGCGACTGACCCGCTCCACATCGTGACAACTCGCCGAGAAACCATTGCGCGCCTTCCGCGTCCATCAGCGCATGTGGCCAGCGGATGATCAGGCGAGCGGAGTAGTTCGGAAGGGCGTAGTGCTCCAACCGAACGAGCGGGTCGGCGTTTGTATTCCAGTTGGTGACGTTTCCGACCGCGGAGCGCTCCGCGAGCGTTTCCCGCCAGTGCGGATCATTTCGCAGGTCTTCGTGGCGAAACGCGCGATCGACCGCGCGATCAAGATCAGAACGCGCGGGAGCATGTACGGTCCACATCGGTCGCCCGGTGATGAGGGTGCAATCAAAGCGGCCCAGAATCACTGGGTGCTCCTTGATAACGGCAGCCAAGGCGTCTCGCAGCCAGTCCGCTCTCAGTTCTCCCTCCAGATCCATGAGCATGAACGCGACGTTTCCGCCTTGGCCGCGCCGAGCATTCATTCGGTGCTGACCCCAGAAGAGGTAATCACAAGGATTGAGACGGAAGTGCTGGGCCATCGTGAAAGCGATTATGGAAGACATCGCGGGAAATGCAACGTGGCGGATTGTGAGCGCCATGCGGCGGGGAGCGGTTTCGCGGCGAGCGACGATGCGCGGGCCGTGTGATTTGGCGTGATTGCCTTATAATGCGGTCATTCGGCTCGAAGGGCTTTTTGCCGCTCGTGTGGCTAAAGGGAATTGATCCAGTACGGAGTTCCTCATGATTCAATATATGCGTCTGGGAAAGATACCGCCGAAGCAGCACGTCAGCTTCTACGACGAAGGCAAGCTGCTGATGGAGCAGTGTTTTACACGCCAGGGATTCGAAGGGCCGTACTCGACGCTGTATTTTCGCACGCCACCCACCGACGAAAACGCGGTGGAGCGGCTTTCGATCGACGGGTTCTGCCCGTTCGAACCGCTTGACGAGCAGCCGCTGTATCGACGGCACGTCAGGACGCAGGCTCTGAAGCTGTCGGGTGATTTTCTCGATGCGCGCCGCGTGCTGATGTACAACAGCGACGTCCACATCTGCATGGTCAAGCCGACTCAGATGTCGAGTCGGTTTTTCTGCAACGGCGATGGAGAGGAACTTTATTTCATCTACAAGGGCAGCGGCCGCGTTGAGTCGATCTTTGGTATTACGCCGTTTCGCGAGCGAGACTATGTGCTGATCCCGCGCGGCACGCCTTATCGCATCGCATGGGATGCAACCGGGACGGGGGGCGAGTCACCTGAGTACCTCGTGTTTGAGGGGCGAGGCTGGATCGATATTCCCAAGGAGTTTCGTAATTCCCACGGTCAGATCACAGACTATGCACCCTATTGCCATCGGGATTTTCGCGGACCGGAATCGCTGCTGATGTATAGTGAGGCGTCGCACGGCAAGCCGCCGTACAAGCTTGTGGTGAAACGCGAGGACACATTGACCGTGCACTTGTTCAAACACTTTCCTCACGAGGTGGTGGGATGGGACGGCAGTGTTTATCCCGTGGCCTTCAATATCGAGGACTATCAGCCGCGCACGGCCAGCGTGCATCTGCCGCCGACGACCCACATCACCTTTGCCGGCAATGAGTTCGTGGTGTGCAGCTTCGTTCCGCGAAAGGTGGACTACTACGACCGTAACGGTGTGAAGGCGATACCCTGTCCTTATGGCCATGCGAGTGTGCATATGGACGAGATTCTTTTCTATGTCGCCGGCAATTTCACGAGCCGGCGCGGAATTGACAGCGGATCCATCAGCCTGCATCCCGCGGGCATCCCTCACGGGCCGCATCCCGGCACCTATGAGCGGAGCATCGGACACGATCGCACGAGCGAACTCGCGGTCATGTGCGATACATATAAGCAGTTGAAATTGACGAAGCTCGCGCATGAACTGGAGGACAAGGACTATCATCTGACGTGGGTCGCGAAGGAATCCGGCGAAGCGGATGCGCCAGGCGCGCGTTGACGGCTGTCCCGGCGATGGACGCGATCGTCGCTCGTCATGAACCGGTTGATGCGCGAACGATCGTTTCGTAGATTTCGAGCCCGCCTTGATATCCAAAGAAGCAGAGCGTGATGACCAGTGCGGCGTTGGTGAGGTGCCCGGAGCGAAATTCGCGAGGGATCGCGCGGCTGTTATTTAGCAGAAGCAGTGTCAGCGCGAGAAACGGCATGAAGAAGGCGCCGAGGACCGTGTAGGCGAGTTGAATCGTCGCAGACGGCTGCCACAGTAGAATAAGCGGGACAATCGAAATCAGCACCAGGCAGACGCGGTAGGTCGTAGTGCGGTCATAAACAATCATCCGCCGCTCCTGCGCCGTGTGGCGACGGCCGAGCAGGATGAGGTCGGTGAAGAAGTAGGGTGTGCTCTGCCAGACGCCGAGCAAGCTCGAGAACACCGCACCCCAGAAACCAATCAGGAACACCCAACGACAGACGGGGCCTGCCGTGCCGACGGCATTCTGCAACTGCTCAGCCAGTTGCAGTGCGACTGAATCGCCCCCGCCGGACAGCGAAAGCTGCGATCCGATCAGGATCATCGCCACGCCGAAAAGCCCGGTCATGGCATAGCCTGCCGCGAGATCGATGCGGCTGGCTCGCACGCCATCCGCTCCGCGCCGGCCTTCTTCGCGAATCCAGTACCCGTAGGAGAGCAGTGTCACCGTTCCGCCGACACCGCCGAGCACGCCCAGCAGCCACTTTCGGCCTGAAGGATCGGTCGGGAACTGCAAGCTGGCCAGGTCCGCGGCAGCGTCGCGCCGAATGATGATCAATGCCGCGGTGACCAGGACGGTCACGAACATGACACCGATGCAGACGCCCATGACGCGTTCGAACAGCCGGAAACCGCCCAGCAGCACGAACACCAGGCCGACGATGGAGTGAACGACTCCCCAGATGATCTTGGCGCGAGCGGGATCGTCGCCGATCGGAAAAAGCGCCAGCCCGGCGACTCCGCATGCATTGACCATCGCGCCACCGGTAACGAAAGCCCAGATCAGCAGGTAACCGAAGAAAACGTAGCGAACCCATTTGCTGAGCTGTTCATGCCAGCCTTCGAGCAGCGTCGTCTCCGTCGCCATCTGCCAGCGGGCGAGGCCCTCATTGAGAAACCATTTCAGCACGGAGCCAACGACGGCCGCCCACGCCAGTCCTGCGCCGACGCGTGAACCCGCAAAGGCCGCGGTGATCAGATCGCCCGAACCGACTCCCGTCGCGGCGACGAGTATTCCGGGCGCGAGTGAAATGAGGATTTGACGCAGCCGACCTGACATCGTGGCCGCCATTGTGTCGCGGGCCGCAGCCGATGCAAGCCAATGGCTGCAATGCGAATGTGATGCTCGTCCAGTGGACTGGGTTTCAGCATCGGATCCGAGCGTGCCACGACGGATGCACGGCGAAGCTTCGTGTGGACAGAGTAGGCGATTTGCTCACCCGCGAGGTCGCAGGCCGGGTCACCACCGAACATGCACTTACATGTACATGCCGCCGTTGACGCCGATGACTTCGCCCGTGATAAACGAGGCCGCCGGCGACGCGAGGAAGACAACCGTCGCAGCCACTTCCTCCGGCTTGCCCAGCCGGCCCATCGGAGTGAGCTGGCGTACGGCATCGAGCGCGGCATCGGGGACGTCGGCGGTCATATCGGTTTCGATGAATCCGGGGGCCACGGCGTTGACCGTGACGTTCTTCTTGGCGAACTCGCGTGCGAGAGTCTTTGTGAGGGCGGCCAGACCGCCCTTGGCGGCGGCGTAGTTGGCCTGACCGAAGTTGCCCATCTGGCCGACGATGCTGCTGATGTTGATCACGCGGCCCCAGCCGGACTCGATCATCGGCTTGATTGTGCGGTAGATGACCATTGCGGGGCCTGTGAGATTGGTCGTTAGCACTTCATCCCACATCTGCCGGTCCATCTTGACGAACGACTTGTCGCGCGTGATGCCCGCGTTGTTGACGACGATCTGGACTGAACCGAAGTCCTTGAAGACGGCTTCGACCATGCGATCGTTGTCTTCGGTTTTTGAAACGTCGGCCATGTAGACGTGGGCCTTGCGGCCCATCTTGTTGATTACGTCGGCGACTTCCTCGGCCCGTGCGCGGTTGTGTGCATAGTTGATCGCGACATCGGAGCCTGCTTCCGCCAGCGCGATGGAGATGGCGCGACCGATTCCGCGTGAGCCGCCCGTGACCAGACTCACCTTGCCGTCGAGTACGCCCATGATTGTCACCTCAAGTTTCTGAAGACGTGCAACCGTCGGCCGGAGAAACTTCCGGATCGGACCTGCGAAAGCGGATTGTAACGGGGTCGGCGGGCAAATGCGAAGCGAAAAACGGGCGGCGGCCCATTGCTCGCTTGTCCAGTGAGTGGCACGGCACACGCTGGCTCGCCCGAAGGGGTTCGGGAGCTGCGCGCGGCACCAACCTGCACCTGCGGCGGACCCCGATCGACATCCAGCGTGCGGCAGAGCCGGCAATGTTCCGGCGGAGCGGATCTTCGGTCGGGCTGCAGCGGCGATCCGTTGGGTTGGGAAACAGAATGTCGGGCGGCTCGGCGGGGCGCGGCCTCACGCCGCCGGATGCCAGCCGGCATCGACCCAGAGCGAACCGCTGACCGCCGAGTTCTTGAGCATGAAGACGATCGCATCGGCAATCTCGGCGGGGCGGCAAAGTCGCCTCAGTTGCGTGTGGGGGAGAATTTGCTCCCTGATGAAATCCTCACCGAGTGATCGAACCATCGGCGTGTCTGTATAGCCCGGATGGATGATTGCGCACCGCGTGCCGAAGTAGATGGCCTCTTTGGCGAGCGTTGCTTGTGCGCCTTCGAGTCCGGCCTTTGCTGTCGCGTACGAGATCTGACCCTTGTTGCCGGATGACGACACAGAACCGATCAAGACGACACAGCCTTGCGCGCCTTCTGAAGAATCCCATCGACCCAGTCGCCGGCGCACGCGATCTGCCGCAATGCTTGCGATGGTCTCGATGGCCCAGTAGATGGGTGCAATCAGGTTGATGTCGAGCAGTGTCCGCATGTCGTCCAGTGGATAGATGTCGGCCTTGCCGGTTTCCTTATCGATTTTGAGCGACAGGCGATCGCGCGTGATCCCTGCTGCCGGAACGCAGAGCTGGACCGCGCCAAACCGCTGGTGCATCGCGGCGAAGACCGATTTGCGAAAATCCTGACTCGTGACGTCGCCGATGAACGGAAAGGCGACTTCGCGCCCTGCCGTCGAATTCAGATTTTGTGCGGCATCGGAAACGGCCGCACTTCGATCGACCATCGCGATGCCGGTGACTCCCTCTTTTGCCATTGCTTCGCAGGTGGCCAGGCCAATACCGCTGGCTGCGCCCGTGACGACCGCTGTTTTACCTTTGAGTTCCATGATTTAATACCCCTTTGCCGGATCATTCGGCGCTTTGCGTGCCGAGACGACTCCCCCAGATCATTGCATCCTTGCACATGCCGCGCTGGGCGGCGATTTCCGTTCCGTGGACGATACGTCAGATTCTCTCGCTGCGCTCTCCCAGCCACTCGCAAGCCCTGGGCCATAACTCCTTGTGCGCTTTGCTGCCGACCGACAATCCGATGTGGCCCGCCGGGAATGTGATCGACTTTCGATCGGTCGAGCCAATTGCGTCGTTGAACGGCGCGCTCTGGCCGCAAGGTACGAGGTGGTCGTTCGATGCCATGAGATTGAGCACGGGGCAGGTGATGTTGCGAAGGTCGATCCGCTTTGTGCCCAGTCGCATCTTACCCTGGAGGAGCAGGTTTTTCTGGAAGCAATCCTTCACGAATTGCCGGAATGTTTCGCCGGCGACGGGGATGTTGTCGTTGCCCCATGTTTCCATCGCGACGAATTCCTCGACGAATTTTTCGTCCGTCATTTTCTCATAGAAGCCGAACCACTTCTCGATCAAATTGCTGACCGGCTTGAGAATGGCGAAGGATCCCTGAAGCCACTGGGGCGGCGCGTTGCCGAATGCGTCGATCATTGCATCGACGTCGAAGTATTTCGGATCCGTCCATGCACCCAGGAGGCTTTCGCGGCTGGACCAGTCGATCGGAGCGGCCATCAGTATGAAGTTGCGAATCATTTCCTGGTGGAGCGAAGTGTACATCGCGCTGAGCGTTCCACCCATGCAATAGCCAAGAAGTGAAACCTGATCGACCTCGCAGAACTTGGCGACCTCGCGGACGACGTTGTGCAGGTAGCGCTCGACATAGTGTTCGATGGTGAGGTGGCGGTCGGATTCGGAAGGCACGCCCCAGTCAATCAGGAAGACGTCGAAGCCCGCGCGGAGAAACTGCTGAACGACGCTTTTGTGCGGCAGCAAGTCCAGAATGTACGGCCGATTGACAAGTGCGAAGCAGAGTATGATCGGCGTGCGATACTGCTTCGGGACATCGGACTCGTAATGGAGAACACGCAGCTTGTCTTCCTGATAGATGACCTCGCTGGGTGAAGCCCCGACCTTCACGCGCTGGGCGATTTCCATGATCTTCGGCATGGCCATCATGCGCTGGCGAAAGCCCTCGACATCAGGGAGAAAGGCGGATGCGTTTTGCGGGAACATCGCCGCGAACGGGTTCGTAAAGGTGCTGTTCATGAGTGGGGCCTCTCGAGACCGTGCTGTAATCGTGAAACGTCTCGTCCGGGTCGTGGTTCTGTTTAGCGTTTGCCTTTGCCGCCCGCCTGCCGTTTGGCGCGGGTCGCCGAAACGGAGGGACGCTTCGTCAGGCTCGCCTTGACGCCGCGTCCGCTCCGCTGCGACTCTTCCACTGCTGCGACCTTCTCCTCCAGTGCATCCAGACGGTTTAATACGCGATTCTCAATTCCCCGCATGAGGCTCGCGATGTCGTCGACGTCGGCCCGCACGGGCGCCTGCATTCCTCTTTGGGCCTTCACGAGGAAGTCGTCGAAAAGCCGCTTCATCTGCAGCGACTGATCCATGGTTTGCTTCATGGCTGTCAGAAACTGCTCTGATCGCATGAAGTCGTCGGCGTACTTCGCCATCGTATCAAAGAAGATGCGCTGCATCTGACGCGATGACTCCGTAAATGCCGGGACAGGACCGGCGCCATTGTTTGCGGCAGAGCCGTCCACGCCGACGCGCGACATGAATTCGTTCCAGAAATTTGCGAATGGATCGGTCGTGATTCGCTGATCAGCCATGTTTTGTCTTCCCTGGCGGCGACTGCGCCGCACGTAGAATGAAAAATGCCACGGGAACGACTGGGTCGCGCCCGTGGCCTCGGAATCGTTACACCGGCGTGCGGGGTGTTGTCCTGTTCATGATGGGCACCGAAATGCCGGGAGTCAGTCGCTGTTGTTATTGCAAATCGGCTGCCGCAATGAACATGGATGCCGGTGGCATCTGTCCGGATCGACCTTCGGCCGCGAAGGCCGGCCTGCCGGGCGGGCAGTTTATCACTTGCCCTTGGGCGCGGTCGAACTGATCGACTTGTTGACGAAATCGCTCATGTTCTCGATGGTGGCCGTGGTCGTCCTGGTGAACATTTCGACATTTGACTTCATCATGTCGAACATGGTCGAAAACATGTCGCGGCTCATGACGAACATGTCCTTGTTGTCGCCCCGGGTCGTCTCGAACGCCTTCTTAATGACGTTCATGCCATTCTTGCAGTTCTCGTCGAAGGACTTCTGGGTCTGCTCGGCGTTCTTGCGGACCATGTTGATCGTGTCGTTTGCCATGACTTCGAACTTGCTGCGATAGTCATCCATGGAATCGCAACCGTTAAACATGCCGGTGACAGCCTTCATGGTGTCCTGCTGGAACTTCACGCTGTTATCGTAAGCAGTTCGGAAGTTCTCGTTAACGGTCTTGAACATGTTGTCCACGCCGTTGTTGTTCATCGTCTTGCTGTCCATCGTCTGCGCTGCCATCGTCGTTGCTCCTTACTCGAAACTTTCCTTTTCCTCAGTTCGGTGTTGTTCCCGATTTCTGCTATAACTATATCGTCGTCTTTTGCGGTCGGCAACAGAAATTTGTGCAATCGCAAAAAATACCTGGATACACGTAAGAGCATTGAATATAATGCTTTACATTTACTGAATGTTGGTGGATTGTGCGATTAACGTAAATTTATTGCGTTCGCGAAATAACGAGGAAGGGTAAAGTCATGACCCAGTCCAGTGCACCGCGGCGTTTCGAGATCAAAAAATATCCCAATCGCCGCTTCTATGACGTCTCTCGCAGCCGGCATGTCACGCTCTCGGACCTCCACGATCTCGTTCGAAGCGGCAACCAGATCCACGTCACGGACTCCGCCACCGGTACCGATATCACCAACGTCGTGCTCGCCCTGATCATCCTTGAACACGATCCGCCAAAACTTGATTTGTTTCCGTCCTCACTGCTGCACCAGGCGATTCAGGCCAACGAACAAATGATCCGGAAGTTCATCGATCAGTACTTCGCCGGCGCGATGGACGCGTTTGTCCAGTCCCGCAGGCAATTCGACGATTACCTCCGGCGAATCGGATTCAGCGCGCTCACGCCCATGGCGCCATTTGACTGGGTGCGCATGCTCATTCCGAATGGCGGGATCTCCGGCGCGGGGCCGCATGGATTCGGCTCGGGTGCACAAAGCGGTTCGAATCAGCCGTCCGCCGATGCGGCGCGCGAGTCTCCCGTCGAACCGGTCATGGGCGGCGGGCGATCGGACCCGGGAGGCGAGCCTGACAGCGATCCGGGTTCGCTGGCCGCCCTGAGAGAGCAGATGGACGTCCTTCGTGCTGAACTGGAAGCGCTGCGAACCGCCGCCAGTCCGGTTCGCGGACGACCGAAGAAGACTCAAAGACCGAGTAATCCCCGGAAGCGAAAATGAGCACAACCGGGGGTATGTCGCCGCCTGGCTCGTCGCGATCGGCGATGCAGGACGGCCGCCCGGGTGGGCGAAGTCCCGCAACGGCTGCTTGCCGAATCCGACGGAGAGTCGTATAAAGTAGGGCAGTCAATCGCTGGCGTAGCTCAGTTGGTTAGAGCATGGGATTCATAAACCCAAGGTCACTGGTTCGACTCCAGTCGCCAGCAGTTCGGGCCTGATTTCATTCCGATTCGCCGATCTTCGTTGAGGTGTGGAATTCTCCTCGGAGGCCGATCTACTTCTCGCCGGTCCAGACAATCGCGATCAACCGCTGGCCGGTCATGAGCGGGGTATCGAGATTCGGCGGACATTCGATCCGGCCGTCAGGGTTTTCGATGGCGATGACCTGAGCGCCGTAGTGCCGTCGGAAATCGGCGTCGCGTAGTGACTTGCCAACGACATCAATTGGGACGAGCAGCCGCTGTATCATGTCGGACTTCATGGGCGCGACGCCCATGACCAGCTGCTGCAGCTTGCCCTCCTGCTCAATCGCCACTAGGCCCGTGTGTTCGCGGAACATGACCCGGTGCATTTCGGCGAGGTGATTCTGAATCTGCTCGTAGACCTGTTTTCGGGAGAGCATTCCGACCCAGTTTGCCTCGGGACCGCGCTGCACGACGGGGAGAACCTCGTGATTACCCCGGCGGAAGACCGCCAGCGCGCTGTAGACGTCCGTGTCCGGGTGAACAGTGTCAAGCTGCTCGGTCATCATGTCGGCGGCGATGACCACTTCGGCCATCGAAGGCTCTTCCATGATTCGCTGGATGTCCGGCACTGACACGAGGCCGCGCAGCCTGCCTTGTTCGGTGACTGCGAAGACCGGGCGGGTACCGGGGCGAATCCGCTCGATCATTGTTCGGAGCGGCGTCTCGGGTGACACGGTGTCAGGCCATGTCGGCTCCATGACATCCGCGACCTGCCAGTTCTCCAGCAGGTGGACGACGGCGTCTCCCGCGTGAGCCGGCGACTGCGCGGATGTTGGAACCTGTTCATCATTCAGTCCCCAGCGACGGCCGACCACGTAAGCGCTCATGCATACGAGCATAAGCGGGACGATCAGGCCGTAGCTGCCTGTCATTTCCATCACCATGACCATCGCGGCGACGGGCGTGCGCATCCCCGCGGCGAGAACGCCTCCGATGCCGACAGGAATCAACGCCTGTCGGAGATGTTCCGGTATCTGCCCTGGAAAGAGCGCTTCGAGCAGTGCTCCCATGAAGGCGCCCACGGTCCCGCCGATGAAAACACAGGGGCCGAAGTTTCCCCCCGAGCCGCCACTCCCGACCGTACAGACATTTGCGATGCACTTTGCAACAGCCACCGCGCCGAATAGCTTCACGAAGTTCCACGAACCAAAGGCGGATTCGATGCCCGATTCGCGGAATCCGGTCATGGCGTTCTGAACGAACTCGTATCGATAATCCATGACCTGGGGGAGCATGCAGGCCAGCGCGCCGGTAGCCAGTCCACCGATTCCCGGCAGCAACCATTTCGGCAGGGACGAATTGGGCACGAGGCGATGCTCAGCGTAGAAGAATGAAGCGCTGAGGAAAATCGAGATCAGCCCGCAGAGCGGGCCGAGAAATGCGTAGGGGACGAGTTCCCACGGGTGAGCAAACGTCAATCCGCCGCTCAGATTGGTGGACAGCAGGAAACCGCCGCTGCCCAGACCCCCGAGAATCGTTTTGAACGTCGTGTAGGCGATAACCGAGGCGACAAACGAAGGCACCATCGCGCCGGACTCGAACTCTTCTTCGCTGTATAGAACGCTCGTTGCAAACAGCGCGCCGCCCAGAGGACATTGAAAAATCGCGCCGACGCCGGCTGCGCAGCCGGCCAGGAGCATGTATCGTCGCTCGCGCGCGGTCAATTTGAAAAGCCGTCCGACAGCAGAACCGATCGCCGCGCCCAGACCTGCGATGGGGCCTTCCGGCCCGGCGCATCCGCCGCAGGAAATGACGCCGACCGAGGCCAGGCTTCGAACAAGCGGACCTTTGAGCGGAAGATGACCGAGGCTGTGATGGAATGCCCGGGCGACGGCATTGGTTCCGTGCTCGCGCGCCGTCGGGACAAATCGCGTCGTGATGATTCCCGACGCCAGTCCGCCCATCGCCGGAATCAGCAGCAGGACCCATTCAAATCGGAACGTATCCAGGCCGCCGAGGTTTGCCACACGGCCCACGATATGGTGCGTTCCAAACTCAAGCAGCGCATGGAGGGCGGCGGCGGCAAGCCCACCGAGGACACCGACGACAATGCCGAGAGCGAACAGGCGTGTCCAGCGGCCGGCCGGTCCGCGGAGGTCGGCCATGCCGCGCATGATGGAAGCAGAAGCATCGAGCATTTTTTCAATTCGGCCAGGAGCCGGGATCGATGATAGGGCACTGGCCGAAGCGTCGCTAGTTTGGGGATTCCCGCTTCCGCGGCGGCGGTGCATCGGGGAATACGGTTTTCAGAGCCTTTGTAAGGCTCTTGAGCGGCTGCGGCGTGATTATCGGCTCAGCCAGCGTGCCCGTGACGCGAACCTCCATGATTTCCCTCGCCGCACCTTCGAGAAGATCGCTCAACAATGGGACTTTGATGCGCACCGGGCTGCCAGCCAGCAGCACGAGATCGATCTGATTCGACCCAAGATCGAGGGTTCCGCTCCCGATGAATGACATTGCCTTGCCTTGCAGGTCGATCTTCTGGAACGTCACGCGATCTTCTGAAAGATAGAATTTCAGGAGTCCGTCGTGAAACACGTTTTCATCCGGTGTGAGATTGAGAACCTGGAATATCGCAAGGATCAACGGGAGCTTCCAGACCTGGGCCTCGCGGATGTAGAATTCTCCGCTGCCCTCGTTGTACCCGTTCCGTCCGGTCATGCCGCTCAGAATAAGATTGCCGGTCACGCTCCCCTTTGCAATGTCCGCATTCGCCGGGGTTGCCGTGGGGGACCTGGGTGGATGGTGTATCATGATGTATTGATCGAGCTGCATGTCCCTGGCCGTGATCGAAGCTCTGTACTCGGCGCGGCGCTTTCCGAGCTCGATCTCGACGGATCCGACTGCATCGCCCCCGTACATCTTTGCGCGGGCCTCATCGATGGTGATGACCCTGCGGTCTTCTGAAGTCCGGAGGCGCGCTTCCAATCCGTTCACCAGCCATCCGGCCATTTTGACCGTCTGTGCGGAGACTCTTGCATCCAGATCGACGCTGCCATCGCCGGCAACGAACCCCTGCCCGGTGATGCATCCGTTGAAACTCTCCAATTTCAGTCCGATCTTCGCGTTGGTCGCCGCCATCGTCATGGCGCCGGAAAAACGCCATTCAAGCCGGCCTTCTTCGTCTGTCGTGAATTGCAGCGGGAGAAGTGAAAGGTTGAATCGGCCGGTCGCCTGGGTGGCTCGGACGAATTCCTGAAGCGCCGTGGGCAATGCCGAAACGAGGGTCTCGTCAAAGGACAGATCCTGCGCTTCGATCCGCAGCACGCCCTGAAGTCCCGACGCTCCGAACTGAAAATCGCCACGAATCTGAATCGTCGCGTCTTGGGACCGGGCCGAAAGCTGCACAATTTCAACGCGGTCGTTGATGACCATGAGCTTGCCGTTGACCGCGGTCAATGGCAGCGGGAAAGGTCGAAAGAGGATTGCCGCGTCGATCAGTTCGATTTCGGTGCGATGGAGTAGCCGGCTGTTCAGCTCGTCCGTTTCTGTTCGGATGTGCGTTCGAATGCGCACCTTGCCATGCGGATTGAGCATTGCCCAGATGTCCTTCAGGCCCGTCGGCAACGATTCGTGCAGCGTCTCATCCAGCAGCACGCCCCTGGCGTTGAAATCGAGATCGACCACACGGCCGCCCTGCGTCGAGCGGCGGACGTCGCCTGAAGCCTGAATCGCGGCTGCGCCGTGACTTGCATTCAGTTCGAGAATTCGCACGCCATCGTTGTCGATTTCGAGTTCGCCGGCGGCATGTTCGAGCAGATAGGGAAACTGTGCATACTGGATTGTCGCGTCCTGAAGCTGCGCGGAAAGATCCCACTGCATGTCGCCGCCGGATTTGTGCGTGGACACGATGCCGACAAGATCGACGACTCCGACCGGGCGGAACTGCGAAAGTTCCGCTGCGATCTTCGAAGGCATTGATGCGACATACTCGGCGTCCATGCGAATGCCAGTCGCCTCGACGCGCACTTCCATTTCCGGATCGCCGTCGGCCGGGACGATGGCATAACCGTCGAACTCCATCGATGCGCCGTTCGAATCGCCGGATACGCGGTTGATCTGAATGCGATCACCATCCACTTCAAGCCGGCCGTGGATATTTTCAAGCACATACGGGTGCGGCTGAACCGATGCGCTGACATCGACCAGGTCGATGGTGAACAACTGAGTCCATTTCGGCTTCGGTTGATCCTGTAACACGCCGGGGCGTTGAAGCCGTGTCCTGACATGCGCCATTCCGCGCGGCCGGAACCGCTGCAATACGCTTTTGTAGCGATCCGGCAGGGCCTCGAAGAGTTTGGCGTCAAGCGGGATGGATGTGGCCTGGATGTCCAGATCGACATCAGGATAATAGGTGTGGACGTCAATGAGCGCATTGATGTTGGCACTCCCGCAACCGTGGCGCCCGTGCAGATTTTCAATTCGCACATGCGTTCCCGCGAAATGGATGGTTCCACGAACCTCGTCCAGCGGATACTTGAACCATTTTGCGGAGCCTCGCATGCCCAGCGGTATGACATAGCCGTCCGTGCGCATCGTGCCGGCCTGGTTCGCACGCCGCGTAAATTTCAGGTAGGCGTTGAGCTTTCCGTGCGGGCCGTAGTCCTCGAGAAAATTCCGCAGCGCTCCGGGCGTTCGGGCATTCTCGGCGAGCAGCCGATTGCGCGCTTTGCCCTCGGGTACGGGAAGATCCCGTGCTTCAACGGTGACATTGACTCCGAAATCCTTGAATTCGTCGGCTGTCGTGTTCCAAAGCTCTCCATGGACGCGACATGGGGCGTTATTGACTTGTCCGGCTATGTTCATATGAAAACGATCACCGATGATCGTGATCGAGCCGCGCACATCATTCATGTGCACCAGGCTCTCATCGCTCGTCGGCGGCGATCCGGCGTCGGCGGGTTCTTTTGGCTTCTCGCTCTCGAGAATTGCCAGCGGGATATCGCACTGCACCCGGCGAAGAACGATTTCGGTGTCTCGATTTTCCTGGCTGAGCGAGTCATAAAGCAGCCGCGAAAGTCGCACCTCGCCGCGCAGCGCGATTCGATCGAACAGATCGCGCGCGGTTTTGGGAAGTTGCAGGCGGATCGTGCGGGCATCGACAAACGGCGTGTTTGCCACCATCCGCTCGCCGGGATCGAAATAAACCGTGGTCCGTTCCACGGGCTCCGAATAGCGACGGACCTCAATGTAATAGCCGGTTTCGGCTTGAGGGTGTGGCCGGACATCCGCGTCGAGCCGCTCCTCACGAGTTTCTCGGGTTCCCGTTGAATCGATGCCGACCACGACCGCCCGCGCGGACCGAAGCGTGATGATCGGTCGATAGGTTTGTCGGCGGTCTCCGACGTTTTTTTTCTCGGCGGTCAGGAGCTGCCAGTTTCGAAGGCCCGTATCGACGTTGTGGCGCAGGTAAATCGTCGGCTCGACGGCGGTCACCTGCTCGACGCGCAGTTTCCCAAGAATCAGCAGCCAGGGGTTGTGAACGAGTTTCAGCGCGGGCGACGAGAAGATCAAACGCGATGAAAAGTCCTTCGCGGTCGGATCAAGTCGATCGTCGCTGGGCACGGCCAACTGCACATCGTGTAGCGTAATGCCATCAAACATACCAAAGCTGGCGCTGCCGACCGAGATTTCGAGTCCGCCCGGCGTTGATTTTCTGATGAAGTCAATCGCACGCTGCCGAATTGCCGCGTCACGCGTCGTCAATAGATAAATGCCGAAGCCGGTTAGAAGCAAGGCAAGCGTGGCCGCTCCGATGCGCTCACGGGCCACGGAGACCGGATGGCGCAGGAATGTCGTGCTCGCGAAGAATCTTCGCCAATGCTCCAGTCGGGATGGTCTGTATGATGTCTGAGGCATCAACGTTCGCAACGATCAGCCGGTGCGTGCCACCCGGCGGCCCGACCGAAACGCCGCGATGGCCGATGCGGCGAGGAGGAATAGAAAAGGCATCGCCGGAAGCCGATAGCGTACTGAACCAACGAATACCACATGCACCAGACTAAAGTAGACAGCGGGTGCGAGCAATAACGCGATCAGGTCCGGCCGCCGCCGCAATAACCCGACTCCGACGATCGTCAGAAGAAACTCGGGTGCAACGGTCAACCAGCACGCCGCACGCAGAACAGGCGTTGTATAGCCAGATGCGTTGATCTCAATCGACCACGTTCTTTTGAGCTTTGCCAAAGCCAGCCGCACTGTATCCGCCGGATGCGCCGCAGCCCAGTCAATGGCGGCCTGACGGCAGATACGATCGCGTTTGAGTTCGTCCGCAGTCGGCGGGAATGGCGGATACTGAATGCGATCCATCCCGGGAGCTCCATCGGCCCACGGTCCGAGCGCTTCCATGAGGCTTGCGCCGCCGCCGATTCGCGTCGGGACGAATGCGCCATAGATTCCATAGTTGCGAATCATGGTCGGCGTCAGGACAAGGACACTGCAAACCAAGAATGTGCCCACTGCCGACAGATTACGCATGTTGGTGTACGGGATTCCTGCGACAGGCAAGTTCAGGCCGTTTTGAGCCTGCCCGCCCGTTGTCGCGCCGAGCGCTGGTAGCCCGGCCGATCGAAAGGGCCGCCTTGTGAGTAGGATGAGAAAAATCGGGCAAAGCGCGATCGGCAGGAACAAGTTGGTGCTTCGGGTCAGTGTCGCCGCACCGATGCAGATTCCCGCGAGCATCGCCCATGCGATGCAGTCCCGTTCCGCGCGAACCGACGCGGCGGATTCGCCGGTCCGGCGCAATGCGGAGCGAGTCATCGAATAAACACTCGCCAGCAATAGGAGAATGTAGAGCGACTCGGTCAGGACCAATCCGTTGAAAAAGAGGAGAATCGGATCGAGCGCGAGAATGAACGCCGCAATCAGGCCGACCCGCTCGCCAAGTATCCTCCGTCCCAAACCAGCGAGCAGCAGGACCGATGCGATCCCGAAAATTGAATTGCAGATGCGGCCGAATCGCAGGATGGCGTCTTCCGAGTTGAAACCGGCCAGCGGCGCTACCGACAGGACAAATGGATACAGCGGATCGGTGCCGCTTCGCAATTGCTCATGATCGATCGGACCCAGACCGGCTGCGATGTGCCGCGCAACCTGCACATACCGATGAGAATCCGGAAAATCGAATCGCGCGGGTCGCCGTTCGGCAAAGGCGAGCACCGCGATTCGAGCGATGCACGCCGCAACGACCGCGATACGAAGGCCCCTGCGATAGCTCGCCGATGCCCAATCGGCCCGCAGGTTCTCACTCGCAATGGCGTCGCTGACGTTCATCGAACCGGGTGCACCTCCGGTGTATCGATCGTGGCATCAGGCCTGGCTTCCGGTCGGCGTCTCTTGATGAACAGATATTTCCCGCGGCGTTCCGCGATCATTCTGTCCGGCAGTTCGACGATTCGATGCGCGATCTCTGGCCTGACGGCCCGGGTCACCGCTTCAATTCGCTCCGCACTGACCGCCTTCAATCCCGCGCCGCACCGACGCAGCGCGATGAGAACGACTTCGCCCAGGACCGCCGCCGATGCGTCGGACAAGGCGGCTGCACGGAGTGTGATGGCGTCGCAATCGGCGCAGGCCGCGGCGGCATCGAACAGTCCAGCGGCCGTTTCGGAAACGAAATCGGCCGCGTGGCGGGCGTGGGCCGCAAGACGAGTCAGGGCCCCGTCCACGTTCGGGTTGATCAATCGGCGAATTTCCGGGAGTAGCGCGTGTCGCAGCACATTGCGCGTTGCCACGGCTGTGTCATCATTCGTCGGATCGTGCATGAATGGAATGTCGCGCCGGTGCAGATAGTCGGTCACGTCCGATCGTCTCAGCGAGAGCATCGGACGAACAATCCGAATCTCACGGTCGGGCCGGAGGCGACGCGATTCGGACATGCCCGCAAGCCCTTTCAGGCTTGTGCCACGGAGGATACGGTGCAGCACTGTCTCGGCCTGATCGTCCGCCTGGTGGGCGACCGCTACGAATTTCGCATTGAACTGATCGGCCGCACGTTCGAAGAATTCATAACGGGCCTTTCGTCCGGCCTCCTCGAACGATTCGCCCGTCGACGCCGATCGTGCCGGCACGTCGATCCGCTCCTCGTAGAACGGAAGCCCCAGCCCGGCCGCGTTTCGATGCGTGAACTCCGCCATCTGCGCGGAGCTGCCTGGCGGCAGATGATGATCCAGATGCGCGACGCACAGATGCAGTCCGCATTTACGAAGCTGGTTCATCCGGAAAAGTCCGTGAAGCAGGGCGATCGAATCGCAGCCGCCCGACACGGCGCAGACAACGGCTGCCTCGCGCGGCAGGAGCCGAACAGTCGCCTCATACAGGAGTTTGTGGAAGCGGCGCGTGTCCATCGCCGTGCACCGAGTCAACGGGAATCATGCCATGACTTTGACGGGCCGGGCACGCCGGGATTCGCATCCTCCGTTCGCGCCCAATGGGCCTCGCATCCGAATTTCGACAAATTCAACTTCCGGCCGATCCTATTCGTCCTTGCGATCGATGTTGATTTCGATGGTCGCGCGCGCATCGGCGACTGCATCGGCGGAATCTGCATTCATCATCGCCTTGCGGCGCAGTTGCCCGCAAGCGGCGTCAATATCCAGGCCGCGTGACTTGCGAATGTGCGCGTTGACTCCGTGCTTACGCAGCGCCTGCTGAAAGGTGAATGCGTCTTCACTCGACGGCCGTCGATAGGGAAGCGGCTCAACCGGATTGTACCGCAGCAGGTTGACATTGCACCGGAGTTGCCGGGCGAATTGAGCGAGCTCGCGGGCATGGGAGGGCGAATCGTTCGTGCCGTGGAGCAGTGCGTATTCAAGCGTGATTTCGCGGCCGGTCTGGTTGAAGTAGTAGCGGCAGGCATCCACCAGTTCACGGATCGTGATCTTTTCCGCCCAGGGGATCAACTGCTGCCGCAACTCGTCATTGGGCGCGTGCAGCGATAACGCGAGATTCAATTGGAGTCCCTCGTCCGCCAGCTTGCGAATCTGCTTGGGCAGTCCGACCGTGCTGATCGTTATTTTTCTTGCGCCGATGTTCGGCCCCCACGGAGCGTTGATTGTATAAACCGCCGAGATCACGTTCTGGTAATTGGCGAGCGGTTCGCCTAATCCCATGAACACCAGATTGGACAATCGGCCGCCCGCTGTCGCGGCCTCGGCGGCGACGCGCAGCACCTGCTCCACGATTTCGCCGGACGTCAGATTCCGCTTCAGGCCGTCCAGACCACTGGCGCAGAAACGACACCCGACTGGACAGCCCACTTGCGAGCTGATGCAGCCCGTGATGTGGTGCTCCGATGGGAGCATCACGCATTCACTGGTCTGGGAATCCTCCCACTGCAGCAGCAGCTTGACTGTTCCATCGCTGGATGCCGCCCGTCGTGTGATCTCAGAGGTGAACAGGACAAATCGATCGGCCATTGCGGAGCGGAGTTGCTTCGACAGGTTCGTCATCGCCTCAAATGAAGTTGCGCCGCGCTCGTAAATCCACTGCATGACCTGCGTCGCGCGGTACGCGGGTTCGCCGATCGCTTCAAAATCGCGAACCAATTCCGGCAGCGACATTGAGAGCAGATGCCGGCGACTGGATGGACTGGGAGTATCAGACATGGTTATCGCGGAACTTGCGTCCTATTCGCCGATCAGCGTTCCAACATTCTGACCCATCACGGCGCGACGCATGTTCCCCGGCGTCATCAGGTTGAACACTTTGATCGGCACGCCATGCCGCTGGCACATGTCGACGGCCGACACGTCCATGACCTTCAATCGTTTGTCAATCACCTGATTATAAGTGAGTGTCGGAAGAAACTCGGCACGTTTGTCCTTTTTGGGGTCGGTGGTGTACACGCCGTCAACCTTGGTTGCCTTGAACAGGATGTCCGCTCCGATCTCCACCGATGCGAGCGCGGCCGCGGTGTCGGTCGTGACGAACGGCCGGCCGGTGCCCGCCGCCAGGATGACGACGCGCCCTTTCTCAAGGTGGCGGATGCAGCGACGTCGAATGAAATTCTCGCAGGCGCTGTGGATTGCGATCGACGATTGCACACGCGTCGGCTGACCGAGGTCTTCGAGAACGTCCTGCAAGGCCAGCGCGTTAATGACTGTTCCCAGCATGCCCATGTAATGGGCCGTCGCTTCCTGGATTCGGGCCTGCGAGGCTAGCGTGGTGCCGCGGATAAAATTGCCGCCGCCAACCACCACCGCCACATCCACGCCCAGTTCGCGAACCGCGATGATCTCGGCCGCGATCCGTCGGACCGCTTCGCCGTCGATGCCGAAATCGCCGTGACTCGAAGCGAAGCCTTCACCGGAGATTTTTAACAGAACGCGCCGGTAAACCCGCTTGCGCAATGCGGATCGGGCAGCGGTTTTCTTCTTTACGGGGGTCTTGATTGTCGCCATTCATCCACTCCTTTGTTCTGGCGGGACGGATAGTAGCGGCAAGCCATGCGGATCGACAGGGACTCGGGCTGCCGTCCGAAGCGGATGCTCGAACCGGCAATCTGGCTCCGGTCCCGAGGCGTGCTTATCGGGCCTCGGCTGAACGGGGTTCAAGCGGCCTGGTTCGGCTTTCGATGATGACCAATGAGAGGTGACCGATGAGCGACTCGAACCCCCAATCCAGTCAGTCCGATCCACAGTTTTCGAACATCCTCGCGGAATGCCCCGAGCTTTGGGATGTCGTTGACATGTTCGCGCGGGCATTACCCCAGACGATTCAGGAATTGCAGGATGCGCTGGATCAGTCGGCTTTTGATCAACTGATCGAATCGGCCCGCGCCCTCGCTCTGTCCGGCGGTGGTCATGGTTATCCGGAGCTGGTTGCGTACGCCTCGGCGATCGAGCGGTCTGCTCGGGAAGGGATGGTCAAGTCGCTCGAAACCCAACTTGCCGAGCTTCGCTCGCTGACAGACCGCATCCGGGAGGGCATTGACTCGCGGAGTCGTATTCGCGATTGACGTGGGCAAAAAAAAGTTCGCCCCGTCGGGTAACGGGGCGAAACTGCGTTTCCCAGGCATGGTTCCCGGGGCGCAGAAAGGAGAGAGGAAAGCGAGGTCGTGATGACCTCATCCACTATAACCTGACCCACGTGTGCCCTATTCCCGCGTCCCGATATAATCTTCAAACTGGACTGAAGACCCCTCCGCGATCAGCGACCCGCCTCGCGACGGTCTGACGCAGGAGACACCGCGTGAGCGTATTGAATGACCCACGAGCCGGCGCATCGCTGCTCATCATTGAAATCGGAAATTCGCACATCTCCGTGGCCACTTCGGTCGCGGGGCAGATTTTCTCCCACGAACGATTCAGCCATGACGAGATTGAGGCCGTTCTGAATGCGGCCGAAGCCGCATGGAACGCGCTTCCTCCGGATCGATTGAGAGCTGTGGCTGGTGTGTCGGTGGTCCCGGCGGTGCTGGAGCGACTGCGCGGACCCATCGAGGATCTGCTTCAGTCTCCGTTGCTCATCGTCGGGGAGGACCTCCATCGGCCGTTGTCGCTTGCAGTCGAATCCCCCGAATCGGTTGGTATCGACCGGGTCTGCGCCGCTGCTGCCGCGTATGACACGTTGAAGCATGCCTGCGTCGTGGCCAGCTTCGGCACGGCGATCACCATCGACTGCGTCAATGACGAGGGCGCGTTCATGGGTGGGGCGATTCTGCCGGGACTGGATCTCCAGGCGCGGTCACTGAATGAACATACGGCACAACTGCCGCGCGTCACGATTGAATCGCCGGAAGGTACCTACGGCGGATCAACAACCGAGGCCATCCGCCAGGGCATTGTGTACGGAGTTGTCGGTGGGCTTCGTGAAATTACCGAACGCTACGCAACAGAGCTGAAATCCTGGCCCGATCTCGTCGCCTGCGGCGGCAACGCCGAACTGATCGGGCGACATGCCGAGATAATCGACCGCATCGTTCCTGATTTGTGCATCCGTGGCGTCGCCGTCGCATACCGGATGCACTTCTCACCTCTTGCGGATTCCGGCGAAGAACAGTGAACGGGATCGAACTGGCGATGAACACGGCCTCTATCTTGACTCCGCCGGCGCCCGGCGCAATCGGCGTCGTCGCGATACACGGGCCGGACGTAATCACGATTCTGAACTCGGTCACGAGTCGAAGGTGCGAGGAGTCGGAATGGCCGGTGGGCCGACCGGTATTCTGCAGGATCAAGGATCGGGACGCGGTGCTGGACGACGCAATTGTCTGCGTTTTTCATCAGGCCGGTTCGACCTTTGCTGAAATTCATGTTCATGGGGGTGTGCGAGTCGTCCAGCGCGTGCTTATGGTTCTGGAGCGGGCCGGGGCCACCGCTGTTCCCGCCGGTGAGTTTTCGCATGTCCTCAGATCGGATGATGCCGTGGTCCGGAGAATCGACGATGCGATCATCGCGGCCCCTTCGCGCCGGCTTCTGAAGTGGCTGCTCGCACAGAGATTGATTCTGCCGGCTTATCTGCAAAGGTTGTCAACGGTTGCGCCTTCCGAGCGTGCGGAGTTTCGGGAGCGATCGAAGATCGCGGTCGCTCTGATGAGAGGACTCCGGGTCGCGCTCATCGGTCCGCCGAATGCCGGCAAGAGCACACTTGCCAATTGCCTGATTGGCCGAGACCGCATCATCACATCCGATGCGCCCGGCACGACACGGGATTGGATCAGCGAGACCGCGCTCATCGACGGCTGGCCGGTGACACTCACGGACACCGCCGGAATCCGGCACACGGAATGTGCGATCGAATCAGAGGCGATTCATCGGAGCCGGCAGCAGGCACGCATCGCGGATCTGGTGGTCGTCGTGATGGATGCGGCCACACCGCCGAGCGAGATGGACCGGATCGGTTCATCGCTGGCTGCAATGGTCGATGCGACTCAACCGGTCGTCGTTGTCTGGAATAAGTCGGACCTTCTTTCAAGTACAGCCGCTTCCGGACGGGGCGATCGATTCACCGATGAAATCGCACGCCGGTCACGCACTGGGCCGTTTGATTCCGCTCCATCGTGCAGTGTTTCGGCGAAATTCGGTGGAGGAATCGTCGAACTTGAGCGGCAACTATGCCGCATGCTCGGACTGGACCGGCTGGAAGATCGGCTTCCGACCGCATTCTTTTCGATCGAGGGCGACGAGCGCGACTGATGGACCGTGGAGACCTCCAATCAAGGATTGATGCGGCCGTCAATCGCCGGCGACCGCTGATCGAACGATCCGACCTCGACGCGTATCGGCTCTTTCACGGCGAAAGCGACGGTGTTTCCGGCATGGTCATCGAGCGGCTCGGTCCCGTTCTGATCGTGCAGTTTCACGAAGGGCGACTCTCGGTGTCGCCAGACGATGCACGGCCGGCGGTCGAGCGTCTGATGCACACGTTCGGCGTCAAAGCGGCCTATGCAAAGTATTTTGTACGAGATCGAAGCGAACTGACCCCCGCGCAGGCGGCGGAGCATACGCGATCGGCGCCGTGGCTCGGGGCAACCGTCGAACCGCGCATTACGGTGCGGGAGCAGAGCGCGTCGTTCATCATCCGCCCGTATGACGGCTTCTCGTATGGACTGTTCCTGGAACACCGGGACAATCGCGAGCGGATTCGAAAGCTCGCTGGAGGTCGCCGGGTACTTAATTTGTTTTGTTATACCTGCGGCTTCTCGATTGCGGCGGCCCAGGGCGGCGCGTCAGAAGTGTGCAGCGTGGACCTCTCAAAGCGGTATCTGGACTGGGGAAGAGCCAACTTCGAACTGAACCGCTTGGATCCTGGGGCCCATCGGTTCTACTGCTCTGACACGCTTGACTACTTTCGGCGTGTCGAACGCCAGGGTCGGCTCTTCGACATCGTCATCCTCGATCCGCCCACGTTCGCCCGGATGCGCCGACCGGCCCGGACATTCGTTCTTGAAAAGCAGCTTGGCGCGTTGCTGACCGGTGCGGCCAGAGTTCTGGACAAGGGCGGTGTGCTTCTCTTCGCCACGAATAACAGAGCAATGAACGGCGGCCGAATCGACCGCGAACTGCACCGAGCGGCGGGGGGCCGCAAATGCCGCATCATCGAGCGTCCGGGTCTGCAGTTGGATTTCGCCGGCGATCCGCATTATTCGCACACGGTCCTGGCCCGTTTTGATTGATGCCTGTTCGCGGCATGCGTTTTCGGCTTGGTGGGTCGCGGGTTTCCCTTCCATTCAGGCAAAATCAGCCTGATTTGCAAATTCCAGGTCCGATTTTCGATAATACTGACAGTGACCGGCGGATGGTGTCGTCTTTATTCCTGTGAGTATGGTGGTGGCCATGAGCGTGGACCCGAGCGATCAGGACTTGATCGCAGCGGCCCGAGCCGGTGAATGGACCGCGTTGGACGTGTTCATTCGCCGACACGAACGATGGGTGCGCCATGTCGTGTATTCCACGCTCGGCGAACCGTCGCTGGTTGATGATGTCGTTCAGCATGTATGGGCGAACGTCGTCCGGCAGATCGGATCGCTTGTTGATGTGGAACGTTGGCGCTCGTGGCTCTTCAGGCTGGCCCGCAATGCCGCGATCGATGCCGGACTGAAGCGCTCACGGGAAGGACGTCGCCGACGCCCGATTTGCGATGGCGATCCGGTCGCCAGTGATCGAGCCGATCCCGCTCGAACGGCGATTGAGTCGGAGCAGTATCACCGGATGCTCGACGCGATTCACGGCTTGCCGGAAATATATCGGGAGCCGTTCGTGCTCAAGCATCTGGAGGATTGGAGCTATGCGGAAATCGCGGACGCCATGTCGATCCCGGTCGACACCGTCGAAACGCGGTTGGTTCGAGCGCGGCGGCTGTTAAGAGCTGCGTTAACTGATACCGGAACTGAACGAAACACCGACGCACGATGAAGCACATAGACCCGAATATCCCGAATTCGATCAACGAAGACATCGAACGGCTGATCGTTCGACACCTTGATCGAGAGATATCGACGGCGGATCAGGCACGTCTGGCTCAGATCTTGAACGAAAATGCCGACGCGCGGGCAATGCTTGCGGAATATCGCGAAATTGATGCGATCGCCCGAACCGCGCTGCGGGCTGATGCGTCCGGCGCAACGCGTCCGGCGCCGCGAGACTCTTTTCCAAATCGCGCTGGTCCACCGCAACGCGTGTTGCATCCCTGGTTTGTGGGTGCGGCCGGTGCGATTCTTTCGGCTGCGGCGGTCATCGGCATCGCAGCCTTCATGCGGACCAGCCCGACAGAGCCGTCTGTGGCGACGAATTCCCGGCAGGTCCGGCCGTCGCTTCAGGATTTCGGATCCGAACGAACCAGACCGCTCGGCGTCACGCCGGCCGTCGAGTTCGCTGACTATCGAATACCCGATTATCAGCCTGGCGTCCGGGTTGAGAATGTATATCGCGACCTGATCGGAATCCGCGGTTCCGATCCGAATCGCATTTTTGTTTTCGAACGCGAGGCGCAGGCGACTCGGCGCGTGCCGGTTTCCGGAGACTTCTAGCGGCTGTTGTCGTCCGGTGTGGAACCGGATCGTGCGTGCCGCCGAAATGGCAATTCGCGGTTTGTGAGCCGGTTTTTTTGAGAGGAGCATCGGTTATGTTATCGTTCCACAGTGTTGTTTCTTTTCTGGCCTGCCTTTCGGCGGCATCCGTTTCCGTGCAGTCTGCGGCCTTGGCCGATCCGTCCGCGGCGCCGGTGATCGTCAAGCTGGCTCCGACGGATCAACCGGGCCAGCAGCCAAAGGTGGTCGTCCTCGGTCGTGTCGCCACTTCAGATGATCCCAACATCGCACGGATCGATCGAACCGACATCGCCGCTGGCGGTCCATGGATCGGCGTGCAGTTCGGTCCCTTGCCCAAGCCCCTGCGTGCACACCTGAAGCTGTCGGCCGGTGTCGGCCAGATGGTCCTGAATGTTGCGGAAGGCTCACCCGCCGAAGCGGCCGGCATCCAGCAATACGACATCATCACCGCCATGGACGGCCGCGAGTCCTCCAGCGACATGGGCGCATTCCTTGACTCGATCCGAGCGTTCGCTCCGAACGAAACGCACCTGTTGTCGGTCATTCGCGAGGGGGCGCCCATTGAGGTCAAACTGGTCGTCGGCTCCCGCCCGGAGAACTGGGCCGACTTGAAATACAAGTACGAGATGGATGAGGAAGTTCCTTTTGCAGGGCGGCAACTCTTCCGCCGGGGTGGGATGTTGGAGAAAGACGCCCAGGGAAACTGGATGTATAAGGATCTCGATCAGCTCAACGAGATGAGCGACATCTGGTCCCACATTCCGCAGTTCAATCCGGACGATCTCCAGTTCTCGTGGCAGCAGTCGGGTCCGGACGCACAAAACCAGGTGCAGGTCTTTGTGAACAAGGGCGTTGAGCTGCGAATCGAACGAGGCGATGACGGCAAAATCACCGTGAATCGCACCGAGCGGGATGGTGACCAGACCAAGACCAGTTCCTCAACCTACGACAACGAGGACGCCTTCAAAGCCGCTGATCCTGAGACATACAAGTCATACAAGGGCGGATTCGGCGGCGAAGGCCGCATGTTTTTCAAGTTCAATCCCTCGACGATCGGGCAGGGTCCCGACGGCAAACCGTTCGGATTTGAGATCGAACTGAAGGAACTGCACGAAGCCGCGGACGCCATGCGAAAAGAGGCCGAGGCCGCGCAGCAAAGCGCTGATTCCCTCCGGCAGACCCTTCGAAAGAAGGTCATCGTCCGACGCGGCGACGGCGCAGGCGCCGAGACGACCGACGTGATCGTCGAAGGCAAGGCGGCGACAGTCTTCGAGGTTGAGGCCGATGGCGCCGTGCGGGTTACCACGCGAAACGGCGATTCCGAAATCGTCGAGCGATTCAGCAGTATCGACGCGATGAAAGCCGCCCGTCCCGAACTGGCTGCAAAATATGACTCGCTCCGAAGTGCGGCCGGCGAATAGTCCGCCCCACGTGCGAGTTACAGTACCCCACTCCACCCACACCTGAAATGTTTCGCGTAGTTGGCGGAACGCGTAGGGCAAAGCGCCTCGGTCGATCGAAGTCGGCCGGGGCGCTTTATCTTTCGGCGACTGAATGGCTCGTGCCGATTCGAACGCCGGCATCCGACATTCTTGCAATGGCCGAGTCGATGTCGCCCGGATTCAATTCCACCCCGCGACATCCGTCGAGAATCAGTGTGACTTCGTAGCCCAGCGATCGCGCATCGAGCGCCGTCGCAAGGACACAGTAATCCGTCGCAAGCCCCATGACGAAAAGATGGATCACGCCCTGACTTCGCAGATAGGGGGCCAGATCCGTGGCGACGCGGCGGGAGTTGTCAAAGAAGCCGCTGTAGCTGTCCACGGCCGGATTCATTCCCTTTCGCACGACGTGCGCGATTCGTGAGTCATCAAGGTCTGCATGCAGTCGAGCCCCGTGGGTACCTTGCACGCAGTGTACGGGCCACAACGTCTGCTCGACGCCGTCAAGCATGATCCGATCGCCCACCGACCGGCCGGGGTGATTTGCCGCGAAGCTTGCATGGTTCGATGGATGCCAGTCCTGTGTCGCGACGACAAGATCACATTCTGCCATCGCTCGGTTCGCGATCGGCACGACGGCATCGCCATCCGCAACCGCCAGCGCACCGCCCGGCATGAAATCGTATTGCAGATCGATCAGAAGGAGTGCATTCATGGCTGGATCCCGCATGTGATTTCGCAACGGCTCAATGCAGACCGACTGAAGAATCAGATTTCGAAATTGAAGCCCGCACTGGCGAGCCGCTGATACTGTCGTCGGTCAAATCGGTAGAGTCGCGCCGCCCGGTGAGGAACGTCCGCCTGCCGTTCCGGCAGCTCGATCAGTATCTTCATTTTCAGCATCTTTCGACGGAAATTACGCTTATCGAGCTGACGGCCGAGGATCACCTCGTACATGCGCTGCAGCTGGGAAAGCGTGAACTTTCGCGGCAGCAACTCAAACCCGATCGGCTGATACCGCACCTTGGCTCTCAGGCGGTCGCATGCCACCTGGAGTATCTGGGCATGGTCGAACGCCATCGGCCCCACGCGCATCACATCCACCCACTTCGCGTCCGCCGCGTCGTCACCCGCTTTCGTCTGGTGCAACTCAGGCTTCACCAGCGCATAGTAACCAACGCTGATCACCCGGCCGCGTGGATCGCGCGCGGGATCGCCGAAGGTGTAAAGCTGCTCTAGATAGAGATCCCGGACGCCCGTCTCCTCGCGCAGTTCGCGAAGCGCCGCGGTTTCGAGCGGCTCGTCCATTTCAATGAAGCCCCCGGGTAGTGCCCACGCGCCCTGGTGGGGCGAGCGGGCTCGCCGAATCAGCAGCACTTTCAACGCGTCATCAGCCAATCCGAACACGACGCAATCGACCACAACCATCGGCCTCGGATATTCGTAGGTGAAACTCATTCGGCACGCTCTCTCGCTTCAAGAATGAGCCGCGTCTTGAGATCGTGCAGGCTTTTCTCCAGGCCGACCGGATAGCCATGCGGAAAGGTGAAACGCTTGATGCTTGGGTGGAGGCTGGCCAGTTGTTCCGCCGCCACGCGCCGTGATTCCGATAGTGGCGGGATGGCGTAAACACATTCGCCGCCTCGGAAGACCGGCACCAGCAGATCTTCGTGCGGCGCCGTCGCGGGAAGGTGCTTTCGTCTTGTCAGATCAAGTGGGTCGACGATGGTGCAGCCGGTGGTCAGATCTGTGTTGATATCGTGAATCGCATCGCCTGAAAATAGACCATCGTCGCGATAACGCCGCACCTGCAATATGCCGGGTGTGGAGATTTTGACCGACTGCTCGGAGAGCTTCAACGTATATCGCCAGGGCTGTCCGGGCTTTCGGACCGCCGTCATCTTGTAAACGCCCCCCAACGCGGGTTGATCGTGGCCCGTGACCAGCTTCGTGCCGACTCCCCAGACGCTGATCTTGGCGCCCTGATCCCACAGACTCTCGATGATTTTCTCGTCGAGATCGTTGCTCGCCACAATCGCAGCGCCGGGAAAACCCGCCTCGTCCAGTATTTTTCGTGCTTCAATGCTCAGATAAGCCAGGTCCCCAGAATCCAGACGGATGCCTCCCAGTTCGTGGCCTTGCTCGCGAAGGCGCTTCCCGATCTCGACGGCGCGCCGCACGCCATCGAGCGAGTCATAGGTGTCCACGAGGAAGACACAGTTGTTCGGCATCGTCGCGGCGTATGCCTCGAAGGCCTCTCGCTCCGAATCGAAACACATCACCCAACTGTGAGCGTGCGTGCCGCGAACCGGGATGCCGAACAATTTCCCCGCGAGGACATTCGATGTCGCCGTGCATCCGCCGATATAGGCCGCACGACTCGCGGAGAGCGAACCGTCGATGCCATGGGCGCGTCGCAGACCGAATTCGAGGACGGGCTCGCCGCGCGCGGCCATGCAGACCCGGGACGCCTTGGTCGCGATGAGCGTCTGAAAGTTGATGATGTTGAGAATCGGCGACTCCAGCAGTTGGCTCTCGATGATCGGCCCGCAGACGCGCACGAGGGGCTCGTGGGGAAAGACCGATGTTCCTTCCGGAATCGCGTCGATATCGCACGTCAGCCGCAGACCGGCGAGATAGTCAATGAATGCGGGCTCGAACAGCCGCTTGCCGTCATTGCCCGTCAGGCCGGATAGATAGTCCAGGTCGGATTCATCGAACCGAAATCGTTCGAGAAATCCGATCAGGGAGCCGAGGCCCGCCGCAATGCTGAAACCGCCGTCAAACGGATTCTTCCGGTAGGTCAGGGTGAAGACGGCCTCACGGTCCGCGACGCCGGATTTCCAGTATCCGTATGCCATCGTTAATTGATAAAAGTCTGTCAGCAGGCCGAGTGACGTGCGGTAGAGATCAGGGGGCGAACTCATCGGCTTTCATCTCCTGCCCCGCAATCATAGTGTTTCTATTACACTAAGTCCACGGCGCAAGCAGTGTGCCGCGCCAGCTCCACTAAGAAGCCGCAACGCGCCGTGAAGGTCCGGTACGGTGATCGCTTCTTCTTCATCCGGCGATTCCCGCCGATCCCGTTGAAACTGCCGCCTCTTAGCGAGCGGCGATTCCGTACTGCACGGACTTGTCGCAAATGAATGGAATATGGGTACTTCGACGTGGGGCGGGAAACGGGGTGTTCAAAATCCGCGGAGCGCATTGAGTCGCCGGCATTCCTCGCAGATCGGAAAATTGCCCAGTCAAGTGTCTTGATTTGAACCCCGATCAACTAATGGAAGTTCATGCACGCCAGCGGGTTGGAGATTCCACTCTTTACATTCGCCGGCAGAGCATCCGGAGCGGACGCGCGCCTGCGGCACTGAATGAATCGACGGGATTCGATGGTCGCGGAAGGGACTAACCGATGTCACGGATCCGGCATTCAGACAATCCAGATCGTCGACATACTCGGTCGGCAAAGTCGTTGACCATGACTCTTGGTGTCTGGGCGGCCGCGCTGATCGTGGGAATATACCTCCTCGTAGCCCACTCATTCGTTAATGGCTCTCGAGGAATGGCGCCAGGCAACTGGCCGGACCGATCGAAGCTCACCTGCGCTTCCGATCAAATGACGCTCGTCACGTTCATTCATCCCGCGTGCCCCTGCTCCATGGCGTCGATCGAAGAACTCGCTCGAATTCAGGCACACTGCGGCGAGCGACTGAAGTTCTATGTCGTCTTCGTTTGGTCCGGCGGCAGCTCGCAATTGGACGCATCAATGACCTATCGATCTTCGATTGCGAATCCGGGGTTCGAATCCGTGGTCGATCGCGACACGTCCGAGGCTCGAGCCTTTGGAGCTCAAACGTCGGGTCACGCATTCCTCTTCGCGCGAGACGGCCGCCTGGTTTTCGATGGTGGTATCACCGGTGCAAGGGGCCACTCCGGGGACAACCTGGGTCAAATGGCGATCGAGGAATGGGTGTTCAAGGGGCGATCCGACACCATCGCGACCCCGGTCTTTGGTTGCGGCCTTTTGCATCCTTCAGAGTCGGGACTGGAGGGGGCGAGATGATCCCCGCTCAGACCGCATCCTCGGAAAACTGTGCGTCCGCGCCGCTGACCGCACGTGGCGAGGCGATTCTGTGCAACAGCCTTCTGGCGATCCGAACCAGAACCGATCGAATGTTCATCGTTCTGATGTTGTCGCAGTTCGTTCTCGGCGTGATCGCGGCGTTGCTGGTTTCCCCCAGGACCTGGTCCGGTCCGATCAACAGGCTTCACATCCATGTCTATGCGGCGCTGATTCTCGGTGCGATCATCAGCAGCCTGCCGATCTACCTGGCGATCACGCGACCCGGCGAAGCGGTGACACGGCATGTCATTGCGATCGCACAGACAGTCTGGTCCGCATTGCTGATCCATTTGACGGGCGGGCGAATCGAAACCCACTTCCATGTGTTTGGTTCGCTGGCATTCCTCGCGTTCTATCGCGATTGGCGGGTCTTGCTGACAGCAACAGCGGTTGTGACGGCCGACCACGCATTTCGAGGCATCTATTGGCCCCAGTCAGTGTATGGCGTGCTTCTGGCCAGTCCCTGGCGCACGCTTGAGCACGCGGGCTGGGTGGTATTTGAGGACATCTTCCTGATCCAGTCCTGCATTCAGGGGGTATCCCGGCTGCGCGAGCTTGCGCGCCAGCAATCCGAACTGGAGGGAACGAATGAACGAATCGAACGCGAAGTGGCGGATCGGACGTGCGATCTTCAGATCGCGAACAGGGAACTTGCGGAGCACAAGCTCGAAATGGAGGCGATGGTCGAAAGACTGGAGTCGGTCAATGGCGAATTAGAGCGAGCGCGCGCCGAAGCGGATGCGGCAAACACCGCAAAGAGCGAATTCCTCGCAAACATGAGTCACGAAATTCGGACGCCCATGGCGGCGATTCTCGGCTACGCGGACCTGCTGATCGAAGACGGCGATATCAACCGTGCGCCGGAAAAACGAATCAGCGCGCTGCGAACCATTCAACGCAACGGCGATCACCTGCTGCGGATCATCAACGACATTCTGGATCTGTCGAAGATTGAATCGGGGAGAATGCCGGTCGAGCAGGTGCCCTGTGCGCCGATTCAGGTCGTGTCCGACGTCCTGTCACTCATGAGAGTACGGGCCGATTCAAAAAATCTGGCGATCAAAGTCGAATTCACAGGCCCGATTCCCGAAACGGTCATCAGCGACCCGACACGCCTTCGCCAGATACTGATCAACCTCCTCGGCAACGCCATCAAATTCACCGAGAACGGGGGAGTGAAACTCTCTGTACGCTATGTCGCGGAGCCGACACACTCGCTCCAGTTTGACGTGCATGATACCGGAATCGGCATCACGGATGAGCAGGCCCGCGCCCTGTTCCGGGCGTTTTCGCAGGCTGATGCATCGATGACTCGGCGTTTCGGAGGCACCGGCCTCGGACTCGCGGTCAGCAAGCGATTGGCCCAACTGCTCGGCGGCGATATCGAGCTGATTTATTCACGACCCGCAATCGGAACGACTTTCCGCTGCCGGATCGCCATCGGGGATGTTTCTTCATTGAAGTGGATCAGGGATCCGGCGCTCGCAATGGTCGAAAAGCAGGCGGCGAATGAACTTATCGATGAAAACATGACCGCCAAGCCTAAACCGGTATGCTTCAAGGGTCGGCGATTTTTGCTCGCGGAAGACGGGCCCGACAATCAACGCTTGATCTGCTACATCCTTCAGCGAGCCGGAGCGGAAGTCACGGTTGTGAATTCCGGCAGGGAAGCCTTGAACGGGGCGACCGACGCACTTCTTCGGGGGCGTCCATTCGACGTGATTCTCATGGACGTGCAGATGCCGGAGATGGACGGCCTTGAGGCGACAATGGCGCTGCGCGCCCGGGGATATTCCGCGCCGATCATCGCCTTAACCGCGCATGCCATGGCTGATGATCGCGAAAAATGCATCCGGGCCGGGTGCGATGATTACGCCACCAAGCCGATCGAACGCGAAAAACTCTTCGCCTCAATCAATTCACAACTCGAGCGAAGCCGGAACCGCGCACTGCTGATCTAACGAGCACGGCGGCCGGCAATCCCCGCTTTTCCGGCTCTCGCGATGCGGCGGAATTTGGGCTAGAATCCGCCGCAACTATGTGATATTTTTCACGAACTCCGTCAGGCCCAACGGCTGCCGGGGTTTGCGATCGCGTCGGTGACAAGTCCGTTCCGCGCGAGACAGGTGGACAGGCATCAGAGGTGTCGGCGGGACCGGGTCTTCCGGGCGGCCGAAGTGTGTTGGATGGCCAAGATCATCATTGACGGCAAGACGGTGGAGTGCAGGGAGAACGTCCCGGTGCTACAGGCCGCGCTGGAAGCGGGCTGGGATGTTCCGCATTACTGCTACCATCCCGGATTGCCGGTCGTCGCGTCGTGTCGGCTCTGCCTGATGGAAATGAAGATGCCCAATCCGAAGACCAAGGAGATGGATTGGGCCCCGAAGCTCTTCCCAAGTTGCCAGACGCCTGCAAAGGACGGCATGGAGGTTCGGTTCGCATCCGACAAGGTTCAGGAAAACCAGCGGGAGTGCATGGAGTACTTCCTTCTGAATCACCCCCTGGACTGTCCGGTCTGCGATCAGGCCGGCGAATGCTACCTACAGGATTATTCGCTGAAATTCGGCGAGGCCAGCAGCCGAATGGTGGAGGCGAAGAACAAGAATCCCAAGAAAGACATCGGCAGCAAAACACTCCTCTATCAGGATCGCTGCGTCATGTGCACACGCTGCGTGCGATTCTGCAACGAGGTCGTCGGCACCGGCGAGCTGGCCGTTGTTCAGCGCGGCAGCAAGGCCGAGATTGATGTATTTCCCGGTGTGCCGCTTGAGAACGAGCTTCAGGGCAACGTGGTCGATATCTGCCCCGTTGGATCGCTGCTCGACAAAGACTTCCTCATGAAGCAGCGCGTCTGGTTTCTCAAGGAAACGCCGAGCGTCTGCGCCGGCTGCGCGACCGGCTGTGCCATCCGCGTGGATCATAACGACGGCAAGGTCTGGCGGCTGAAGCCTCGATACAACCCGGGCGTGAATGACTGGTGGATGTGTGACGAAGGCCGCTACGGCTGGAAATATGTTCACGATGATCGCCGGCTGAACAAACTGTCTGTCCGCCGTGGCGTTGATGTGAGTCATCCGGAATGGACCGCATTGAGTGAGATCGTGCGGCTGTGGCTAACTGCCGCGGTGAATGAAAAAGGCGCCGAGCGCCTGGCGGTCGTGCTCTCGCCGTTCATGTCGTGCGAGGAGGCGTGGCTGCTCGGGACATTTGTCCGCGAGATCGCGCCGGGTGCGCTGCTGTCGTCCGGCTTCATTCCAGTCGATGGCGAGGATAAGCGATTTCCGATTGGCGATGGCCGACCGGTGCGTTTCACGATCAGCGCGGAAAAGTGCCCGAATCGTCGTGGAATTGAGATGGTAATGGCTGCGCTCGGCGGGCCGACGTGCTCGTTTGACGAGTTCGTTCAGAATTCAGCCGGCGGCAACGTCTCAGCGGCCTGGATCGTCGGCGGGTATCCGGGCGACTGGGTGCCGAAGGAACTGGCGTCGGCCGTCGCGAAGATCGACACGTTGATCGCTCAGGATATCCTTCCCAATGCCGTGACGGAGGCAGCGAGCATCGTGATTCCCGCCTGCTCCTGGGCGGAACGATCCGGCACGTTCGTTAATTCGCAGAACATGATTCAACCGTTTGATGCGGCAATCAATCCGATCGAAGGCTGCCAGCGGGATGGCCAGTACCTGTACGCCTTGTCCGGCCGGCCCGGTATTTACAGCGCCAGTGCCGTGAGAGAATTGATGGCAAAGACCCTGCCGCAGTTTGCCAACCCGCATGTTCCACCGGAAATGCCGGAACATGCACATTGAGTGGTGCGATTGAGTTGCGAAGGCCATGGTCGACTTGATTAAGGACATTCTCGCCGATCAGTTTTCTTTCAGCCTCCTGCTGGCATTGGCGATATTCGGCGTCATCATGACGGCGGTGGCGTATTGCATCCTGCTTGAGCGCAAAATCTCAGCCTGGGTGCAGGATCGGTACGGTCCGAACCGGGTCGGTCCACTTGGTCTGCTGCAACCGCTGGCCGACGGCATCAAGCTCTTCATGAAAGAGGACATTATTCCTCTTAATGTGGAACGCGGGCTTTTCATCATCGCGCCGTTCATCGCGTTTGTCGTGTCGATGATCGGCTACGCGGTGATACCCTGGGGTGGCGAATTCCGCTGGCCGTGGATGCCTGAAGGCGAGACGCTGCATTGCCAGGTGGCGAGCATCGATGTCGGTCTGCTGTATATCATCGCGGTCGGTTCACTCGGAGTGTACGGCGTGGTGCTGGCGGGCTGGGCAAGCAACAACAAGTATGCCTTCTACGGCGGCATGCGTGCGGCGGCGCAGATGCTCTCCTACGAGATTCCTATGGCGATGATGGTGCTCGTCGCGATTCTGACGGTACGTTCCATGCGCCTGGAGGAGGCCGTTTCCGTGCAGGCGGGGAGTTGGTGGACGGTTGCGTACCATCCGCTGGCCGCGCTGGTGCTGTTTATCACAGCGCTGGCGGAGGCGAATCGCGCACCGTTCGATCTGGCTGAGGCGGAGCAGGAGCTTATTGGCGGATTCCACACCGAATACAGCGCGATGAAGTGGGCGATGTTCTTTCTTGGTGAGTATGCCCACATGATCACGGCCAGCGCGTTCATGGTTGCCCTCTTTTTCGGGGGCTATCTTCTGCCGGACTTCTTCCCTGGTTCGGCATGGGTCAATGAATCGACGGGCGTGTTCGCCATGCTCGTTCGGATGGGCGTGTATTTTGGGAAGATCGGGCTGTTCATCTGCGCGTACATGCTGGTCCGCTGGACTTTGCCGAGATTCCGGTATGACCAGCTCATGGGCCTAGCGTGGAAATCGCTCGTGCCGATGGGCATGATGCTCGTGCTGCTGCAAATCTGGATTGTGTATAACCGGCTGCCGCAGTGGTATTCAGTGGTGGGAAATGTCGTGATCCTTCTGGTGTGCGGCGTTTTTGGCGCCGCGGTTTCCCGGCCCATCACTGGCCGGCAGACGAGCCTTTTGAAGAAGGAACGTGCGATCGGCTCCTGAGATCGCGGGACTGAGTTGATTTGGAAACGAGGTGGACTGAGGTGTCCAGGCCGAATTGGAGAGAAACCGACGTCGTCTTCGTCGATCAGCCTGAGCTGACGATGGCCGAGCGGTTGTATCTGCCGCAGGTCTTCGGCGGCCTGAAGACGACGCTTCGACACCTGTTCGCGACGAAGGTTCGCGAGCAGAAAGTCATCCAGTATCCTGAGCAGCGGCGTCAGGTTCGCCGGGAAAACTATCGCGGCGTGCACCGTCTGAATCGCGATGAACAAGGTCGCGTCGCGTGCGTGGCGTGTTTCATGTGCGAGACGGCGTGTCCGGCGCATTGCATCCATATTCAGGGCGCCGAAAGCCCGTGGCCCGACCGCGAGAAATACCCGATCCAGTTCGACATCGACGAACTTCGATGCATCTACTGCGGCATGTGCGAGGAAGCCTGCCCGGTTGATGCCATTGAATTGACACCAGAGTACCATCTTGTCGGCTCCAGCCGCGAGGAGATGATCTTCGACAAGGAGAAGCTGCTGACCGTCTTCGATCGAACCAAGGATGAGAAGCCGCGGAAGAGTCCGGCCATTACGGGGTATTGATTGGGCTTAAGCGCCCGGCGCGCGATGTGTGAAGCGGCTCGCCGGTGGCATTGACGAAGGACTCGGTCCGAACGCGGCGTGATTCGTCGATTGCGGTCCGAACGGCCTGATGGAGTTTCGAGTTGTCCGTCCCGCTTGCATACATCTCGTATCTTGTCGCGGCACTGGTCGCGTTCGGCATTTACGTCGGACTGCCCAAGCAGGGCCGCGCACCGCGCAGCGGCGGCTTCATTCTTGTCTTGGCCGCGGGGGCCGCGGCGATGGTGTACCTGCTCGAAGCGCTGTTCACCGCGCTTGGATCCGATCCCGGCCAGGTTACGTTCTGTGTGCTGGCACTGCTCGGAATCGGGTCGGCTGTCCGCGTCGTGACTCATCCCAAGCCGGTTTACGCGGCGCTGTATTTCGTTGCAGTCGTGATTACGACGGCGGCGATGTTGATCCTCTGCGGCGCGGAATTCCTTGGAGCGGCGCTGGTGATCGTCTATGCCGGTGCGATTCTCGTGACCTATGTTTTCGTCATCATGCTGTCGCAGCAGTCACCGGCGATGCGCGGGCGAGTGGCCGCCGTGCTCGATTACGATCGCAACGCTCGCGAGCCGGTCTGGGCCGCGCTGTGCGGATTCATGCTGATGGCCGCACTGACCGGCATGATCGCCGGTCGCAACTGGGAGCGTTTTGACGCGGCTGCGGCGGAGGCGACTTCGGTTCGGAACACGATCGAACTCGGCAGGCTGCTGATGACGGACTTCGCCGTAAGCGTGGAACTTGCGGCTGTGCTGCTGATGGTCGCCATGGTCGGCGCGATTGCCATCGCGCGGAAGCGATTGCCGCGCCCGGACGAGCCTGGGGATCACGTGGTCCCCGGCCATGCGGGCCGGACGGTGGAGCCGTTCTGACAAATCAGCGTGCGTATATCGCGTCGAATTAGATACGGGAACCCAGGACACGAGATCGAAAATTCGCAATGCCCCATCCGATCGCACTCATCTTCGTCGGCGCTTTCCTGTTTGCCATCGGCGTTGTCGGCTTTCTGACCCGGCGCAACATGATCGTCATGTTTCTGTGTACGGAAGTCATGTTCCAGGGAGTCCTGGTGAATCTGGTTGGGTTCGGACTGATGCACGGCAATCTGCAGGGGCAGGCGCTGGGCATCTTCGTGCTTGTGATTGCCGCGGTGGAAGCGGGACTGGGTCTCGCGATCGTCGTCATGCTATATCGCCGCCGCGGGACATTGGATGCAGAAAACTGGAGAAGCCTGAGAGGCTGATTTGCTGATCGCATGGACACCCGGACACTCGCGATTCTAATTCCGCTGCTTCCTCTGGCCGGTAGTGCGCTCGTCGGAATTGTCGGCCTGCGCATGTTGAAGGACCGATCGCACTGGTTGGTTCTCCTGGGAGTCGCGGCTTCGCTCTTCTTCGCCGTGAGCCTGTTCTTCCAGGTGAAAGGCGAGACCGCGCGCGGCTCGGCGGATCTGGTCGATCGAGTATCCGCACAGGCAACGGTCGATCCGTCCCACGAAGTCGGCTACGAGAAGCTCAAACACTCCATTCCAATCTACGAGTGGATCAGCGCGGGCAGGTCGGAATGGCTGAACGTCACTTTCCGCGTTGATCCGCTCACCATCGTCATGCTGCTCACCGTTCTTTCCGTCTCGACCATGGTTGTCATGTATTCCGTTGGATACATGCGAGACCACCACGGCCATGCCGAGCGGGGCTATGAGCGCTTCTTCGCCTTTCTCGGATTGTTCGTGTTTTCGATGTGTGCGCTGGTGCTCGCGGGCAATTTCCTTCTGCTCTATCTCGGTTGGGAACTGGTCGGCCTTTGCAGCTATCTCCTGATCGGTTTTTACTACGACAAGCCCGCCGCGGCGGCCGCCGCAAAGAAGGCCTTCTTGGTCAACCGCATCGGCGATTTCGGGTTCGGTCTGGGAATCCTGCTGATCTACCTGACTTTCGGCACGCTCGATTACGAAGGGGTCTTCTCGCAGGTGGCCGAGGGCGTCACGGCCGGCGGCATGCCGTTGACGACGGAACGCATTACGACGATCGCCCTGCTGTTGTTCTGTGGTGCGATGGGCAAGAGTGCGCAGTTGCCGCTGCATGTCTGGCTGCCCGACGCGATGGAAGGCCCCACGCCGGTGAGCGCACTCATTCATGCCGCGACGATGGTGACGGCCGGTGTGTACATGGTGGCCCGCTGCAGCATCATTTTTGCCGCGTCACCGATTGCCATGTGGGTTGTCGGCGGCATCGGCGCGGCGACGGCGATCTTTGCCGCCACCATTGCGCTGACGCAGTTCGATATGAAGCGCATCCTCGCCTACTCCACGCTGAGCCAGTTGGGCTACATGTTCCTGGCTCTCGGCGTCGGCGCTTTTGATTCGGCCGTATTCCACCTTTACACCCACGCATTCTTCAAGGCTTGCCTGTTTCTCGGCGCGGGCAGCGTGATGCATGCGATGGCCGGGGAGATTGATATACGACGTTTCTCCGGCCTGCGTCGCGGCATGCCGGTGACGTATTTCACATTCCTGATATCCGGGGCGGCGCTTGCGGGCGTCCCGCTGCTTGCGGCTTTCTGGAGCAAGGACGAAATCATTCATGCCGCACTGTCCAGTTCGACGCCCTGGCTGGGCTGGATCGGACTATTGACCGCATTGCTGACGGCGTTCTACACGTTCCGCATGATCTATATGGCCTTTCACAATGAAGTGCGACTGCCGCGGGGCGTGGAACACGCACACGAATCGGGTTTCTGGATGGCCGTGCCGCTGGTGGTGCTCGCGATCGGGGCGGTTTTCGCCGGATATGTCGGCGTGAGCGTCGGGCCCGGCGAGGGTCGTTTCCTGGGCATGTTCGAACCGCACGGGGCGTTCCACCATTTCCTCGAGCCGGTGTTCGCCGATGCGAAGCACCACGAAATGACCGTGGCGGCAGCGCCGATTCTCTCGCATGCGGGCGGTGACGCACACGCGGCATCCGGCTCGGCGGCCCATGCGGGCGGCCATTGGCTGATGTGGCTTTCGGCCGGTATCGCGGCATACGGCATCTTCAATGCCTGGTATTTCTACACGCGAAGACCGGGTATCCCGCTGGCCATCGCACTGGCAAGCGGATCGATCTATCAGTTGTTTTATCACAAGTACTACGTGGATGAATTGTACGACTATGCCTTTGTTCGAACGCTGCGGCGGATCGGCGACCTGTGCTATGCGTGCGACCGATTTGTCATCAACACACTGCTCTGGATCATTGCGGCGTTGCCCCGCGCGATCGGATTCCTGCTTCGCGGTTGGCAGCAGGGAGCCATGCAGGGCTATGCGCTGGGCATGATGCTGGGACTGGTCGCGATTCTCTGGTGGGTGCTTTCGAGCGCGTGAGACTTCGGTCGCCTCAACGGAAACGGATCACGAAACCCGTAACTTGAAACTCGCAACGCAATGGAATCGATTTTGAACAATTTCATGGGGCGGCATCTGCTGACGGTGCTCATCCTCCTGCCGATCATCGGCTCAGTCGTGATTTTTTCACGATCGGCCTGGGATGCGGTCGCGACACGCCGATTCGCGCTGGGCATCTCAATCGCGACGCTCATCGTCGCGGCGATTGCCCTGGCGGCATTCCTCGATCAATCATCGATGTGGCGTACCGGCGGCTACTGTCTCGTCGAGCAGTCGGACTGGATCATGGGGGGCGAGGCAGCCGGCGACTCGGCGATCCGAATTCAATACAAGCTGGGTGTTGATGGCGTCTCGATGCCGCTGCTGCTGTTGACGGCCATGCTGACGCCGCTGGCAATCTGGTCCAGCTTTACGGGCATTCAGACGCGGCAGCGTGAGTATTACGCATTGATGCTGCTGTTGCACGGCGCAATGCTCGGAGTGTTCTGCGCCCGGGATCTGCTGCTTTTCTACGTCTTTTTCGAGTTCACACTGATCCCGCTGTTTTTCCTGATCGGCATCTGGGGCGGCAAGGAACGCGCCAAGGCCGCCAACATGTTCTTTATTTACACGCTGGCCGGAAGCCTCCTGACGTTCGCCGGCGTGCTCTATCTGGGCTGGAAGGCGGCATGGATTGCCGGGGATACCGGGCTTCCGACGGCGCTGACATTCGATCTCGATGTGCTGTACCAACTCGCGCCGCATCTGACCGATCGCGAGCAATTCTGGCTGTTTATTGCATTTTTCGCCGGGTTCGCGATCAAGGTGCCGCTCTTCCCGTTTCATACATGGTTGCCGCTCGCTCACGTCGAGGCGCCAACTGCCGGTTCCGTCATGCTGGCAGCCGTCCTGTTGAAGCTCGGCACCTATGGCTTCCTGCGATTGAGTTTGCCGATGCTCCCGGCCGCGTCGATCGAACTGGCGCCGTATGTCGGCACGCTGGCGGTCATCGGAATCATCTATGGCGCGCTGGCTGCGTGGGTTCAAAGCGACGTAAAAAAGCTCGTCGCTTATTCGTCCGTGTCGCATCTCGGATTCTGTCTGCTCGGGATGTTCTGTCTCAAGACCGCGGGCCTCACGGGATCGCTGCTTTACATGGTCAATCACGGCCTGTCGACCGGCGCGTTGTTCCTCATCGTCGGCATGATTTACGAGCGGTATCACACGCGCGAAATGTCCGAGATGGGGGGGCTCGCACGGAAGATGCCGATCATGACGTTTTTTCTGATTGTCTTCACGATGTCGAGCATCGGCCTGCCGGGTCTGAACGGATTCGTCAGCGAGTTTCTCGTGCTGCTGGGTGTGTTCACGTCAGCGGATCCGAAGCCCGATGGTCCGGGCCCGCTGGGCGTTTGGTTCGCCGTGCCGGCCGCATCAGGGATTCTGCTCGGCGCGATCTACATGCTGCACATGGTTCGCCGCGTGCTTTTCGGTCCGCTGAAAGAGCCTCATGGCGGGCCGGATACGTCGACCGGTCTCACGCCGGATCTGACGCGCCGCGAGATCGGCATTCTCACGCCAATTGCGATTGCGTGCATTGTAATTGGCGTTTATCCGAAATCACTGACCGACATGATGGTCCCTTCACTGGATTACGCCGTGCTCAACAGGGTGCTTCCACCGGACTGGTCGAGCCGGGTCGTGTCCGCCGACATCGGCGGAAGCGCATCGGCTGAGCCCCGAGCGGAGTCGGGCTCGATCGGCGTGGCGTCGGGAGAGGCTGGCCCGAAGGCGGCGTCTGATTCGGGGAGCATCGTGCCACGTGTCGTTGCAATCGAATCGGCGTCGGTTTTGCCGGCAGATCCGGGGGGGCGATGATGCTTGCCATGCACCCGCTGATGGAAATACTCATGCCCGAGGCCGTGCTGATTCTTGGCGCGACGCTTGTTCTGCTCGCGGGGTTGTCGCGCGCCGCGAGTGGTCGTGCTGCATTGCTGGCTTTGTTGACCATTGCCGTCGCGCTCTGGCTGGCAGGGCGGCTGGTCGATGCGCCGATTGAAGCGGCTGGAGTGACTTCACTTCATCAGGGGCCGCTCGTCTGGTATGCGCGGCTCATCACGCTGTCCATTGGCGCGCTTATCGTTCTTGTGAATCGGCATGTCCCGGATGAAGCGGAGCGCGGCGAGTACTTCTCACTGATTCTCTTCTCTCTCGCAGGCATCTCACTGGTGGCCGTCGCTAATCACCTCGTCCTGTTTTTTCTTGCGCTGGAACTGGTCAGCGTGCCGACGTACATCTTGATCGGCCTTTCGCGTCGCGACATTCGCGCCCAGGAGGCGGCCGGCAAATACTTCTTTCTGGGCGCCTTTGCCGCCGCGATCATGCTCTACGGCTTCAGTTTTCTGTATGGTTACGCCGGAACGATGACGATGTTTGGTTCGACGGGCTCGATCTCCGCGAGCCTTTCCGCCCCGGGCGCGTTGCACGATCCGCTGATTCTGGTGGGGCTGTTGCTCTCCCTGGCCGGGATGGCTTTTAAGATCGCGGCCTTTCCACTGCATTTCTATGTAGCGGATGTGTACCAGGGCGCCGCTTCGCCGGTGACGGGTTTGCTCGGTTTCGTGCCGAAGTTCGCGGGATTTCTCGCGCTGATTCAGCTCCTGACCCTCACGGGTTGGCGGTTTGGCGATGAGATCTACTGGCTGCTCTGGGCGATGGCAGCCGTGACGATGACGGTCGGCAACACGCTCGCGCTGATGCAGCATAACGTGAAGCGGATGTTGGCTTACTCCGGCGTCGCTCATTCCGGTTATATGCTCGTGGCGATCGTGGCCGGGCCGGCGCTCGCCTCGCCGGAGCGCGGTCCGCTTCGCGATGGATTGGCCGCATTGCTGTTCTATATGACCGTCTATGGCATCATGAATCTCGGCTGTTTCACTGCTCTCTCGTATTTTCGCAAGCCGGGCGTCGACGATCCGGATGAATCGGCCGAAACAACGGATGACCTGGCCGGGATCGCTCGCAAGCATCCGTGGGCCGCGCTCGCGCTCTCATTGTGCGTGCTTGGATTGATGGGATTCCCACTCACCGGCGGGTTCATTGGCAAGCTCTATATCATTTCGGCCGCACTGTCAGCCGGAGGCGAGGTCGTGTCGGGCGCGTCAGCTGCACGGCAAACCGGCATGTACGTGCTGGTTGTGCTTCTCGCATTGAACGCAGCCGTCGCCGCGGCGTATTACCTGCGAATACTCGCAAGTTGCTATCTGAGAAAGGCCACGGCGGCACTGACTCCGATGCGCTGCCACGCCCTGCAATTCTCGCTGGCGGTTTGCGCGTTGATTGCGATCGCGTTGTTTGTTCGCCCGGGCCTCTTGTTCGGCGAATCCAAGAGGGCGGTTGGCGAGGTGTCCAAGCTCTCGCGGCGAACCGCGGTCGTAGCGACAAATGAGTTAGGCGAGCCTCCCGAATTGAATCCGATACCGCCGGCGGCCGACTTCTGATATCATTCGAAACGGCAAATGTCGAACAGGATCAGGTCGCAGGTGCGTATTACTCCCCGTGCGGTCGCCGCAACAGCGCGGACCGTCGAGGTGGGTTCAGATTTCGATCCGGTACCTCGGCCGAAATTTGAAGGATCGATTAGCATGAAAATTGAAACCAAACTCAGATCGACTGTGATGTCGCTCGGAATTCTGGCGGCCGTGACTGGGTGTGCATCGCCGCTGACCGGGACATGGACATCGGACGGCGCGGTTGAATTTGCCTGTCCGATCGAGAATGCTTCATTTTGCGATGATGGGACGTTCACGGCCATGGCTGCGTTTGAAGAGGGTGTGTCGCGAACTCGCTCCGGCCGTTTCGAATATCGCAGTGGTAAGCTGAAGCTGGATGCCGGTGGCGCGATTCGCGAATACGATGCGAAGGTGGATGGCGATCAGCTTCGCGTCATATTCGATGGCCACGTGCACACCATGATCCGTGTAAAGTGAATTCGCATTCGTCGTCCGGCCTTGCGAGGCCATGAGCCGTCACGATCGAGGCGATCAGGTGTCGTCGCCGCGGACGGCGTCTGTGCGGCGGAGACTTTTGGAGCAACGTCAAATGCCGGGCGGCGATTCACAGGCGAGTCGTTCGAAACTCGAAACGGTCGAACCGATCGGCAAGCGCGTGCTTGTTCGCAAGGACGCCGACAAGAAGCGCACCAAGGGCGGCATTCAACTGCCGGACAACATCGAGATTCCCACGATCACCGGCAGAATCGTTGCCGTTTCGGCGCAGGTTGAGGCCGATGAGGATTTCCCGATCAAGCAATATGACAAAGTCCTGTTCAACCCGAAGCACATGATCCCCGTCGATTTCGAAGGTGATAATCAGCTCTTTGTCGTACCCGTCGAGGATATCGTCGCGGTCTTTCGCAAGGCCGGCGCATAGCCGGGCGACTCGCTACGCTGAATCGTCAGCCGCCCCTCTCGCCCGCCCCGATCAAGCCGGCGCATCCCTTTCCATCATTGGCGCCTATTCAATAGAATAGCCGGGGTTCAGTGTCGTCGGCCGGTCATTTGGGACAGGCTGACTCCATGTGTCGGGCGTGTGGCATTCAGAAGGAGTTCGCGCATGAGCTTGCGAAGGCTCGGATTCGGCCGTGCGGTTCTGGCACTTGGCATCGTCCTGCTGATTGTGGCGCCGGCTGCCGCGCTCGTCCGCGAGGTCTTCGGGACCAAACGCGGCAAGGTCTACCACACACAGCCCAACGAGTGCGCATCAGCCCGGAAAATACAAGGTGACAATCGTGTGACATTTCAGGCCGAGCAGGATGCAAAAAACGCCGGCCGCCGAATCTGCAAGCGATGCGAGACGCTCGACCGCCAGCCTGCCGGGAAATCCGATTCGCCGAAGAAGTCAGGCGGCGTCAAGGGCGGCGGTGACGACAGCGCGGCCGGAGGCGCGGGGCGCGAAGACCACGATGCGCCGCCAACATCAGGGCCGCCCGTTCGGATCGCCGGAAGCGAACTGACAGCCGAAGTCGCTCGGGTGACGAGCGTGCTGCCCGGCGGCACATTGGTGCTGGATAACGGCGAGCATGCGACGCTGGTTGGCGTCGTGTGTCCCGATCGCGGTCAGCCGGGCGAGAAGGACTCGGTTCGCTTTCTCATCGAGCAGACACGTGGTCGAACGATTCGGCTGACCATCGAGGGCGGAGCTTGTCGACCGGATGCTCGCGATGAGCACGGACGTCTTTGCATTTACGCAACGCCGGAGCCCGATGGCAGGGACCTGGGCGGCGAGTTGATCTTTCAAGGCTATGCCTGGGTGGACCGCGCAGCGCCCTTCGAAAGACAGGATGAATATCTTCGATTCGAGGAAGACGCATGGCGGGGCGGCCGCGGTGTGTGGGTGCGCGGGGAGGGATTGGATGCCGGTGGAGAATCCGTGGTCACCGGGCGGCACGCGCATTGCTATCATCCGGCAAATTGTGGTCATTCAAAAATACTGGCGAATGTCATGCCACTGACGCTCAGCGAGGCCCGGGCACGCCGCCTTGTGCCGTGCAGCGAATTTCGGAGCAGGAAGTAGGTCCGGTTGCCTTGCGATCATCGCATCGAATCGGATCGGCGAGAGCGTCCCTGCGGGGTCGCAGTGCGGTGTCATTTAGAAAGCGTGATCGCAGCGATGGCCGAGTTGACAATGGTGCATAAATGAGACGACAAACAATCGGTCGGCCCGCGCGGCTTCGGCTAATCGGCATGGTCCATCTGCCGGCGCTCCCTGGATCCGCCCGCGCCGCGTTGCCGATCAATCGAATCATCAGCCGCGCCGTTGCTGAGGCCCGGCAGTTGGTCGATGCAGGATTCGATGCCATAATCGTCGAGAATTTTGGCGATGCGCCGTTTCACGCCGATCGCGTTCCCGCCGAATCGGTGGCCGCAATGAGCGTTGTTGTGGATCACGTCGTTCGCGGCGTGAAGGTTCCGATCGGCGTCAACATGCTTCGCAACGACGGACTCTCGGGACTCGCCGTCGCAAGTGCAACAAATGCGGCATTTATTCGCGTCAACGTGCTCTCCGGAGTTTATGCAACGGATCAGGGATTCATCACGGGACGGGCGGCTGAGCTGCTCGCCCGGCGCGCCGCAACCGCGCCTCATGTGTTCATCGCAGCCGATGTCCACGTGAAGCACGCCCAGCCGATCAGCCAGCCCGACGTGGCACTGGCCGCCGAAGAAACGGCCTACCGAGGCGGTGCCGATGCGCTGATTGTCAGCGGCGTCGCGACCGGCTCGCCGGCGGATATGAAGAAGGTTCGCAAAGTGGTGGAGGCGGTGCCGGATCGACCGGTTTGGATCGGATCAGGTGTCACCGCCGCGTCTGTTCGAGAGTATTTGTCCATCGCCAGCGGCGTGATCGTCGGCACGGCCTTGAAGAAGGGCGGTCGAACCACGGCCGGCCTGGATTTGACCCGCGTGAAGGATTTCGTCAGGGCCGCGAACCGAGCGGTGTGAAGACGTCGGCTCGATTTGAAGTGGCCATCGACGCCCGGCCGATCATCACTTGTAGCCGATAAATGCTCGCAGCCGGTCCGCATCGCCACAATTTCATCCGGACACTGGGTGGCCCGATAGGATATCACAACGCGAAGAAGGCTCATTAAAGCTGATCGCGCGAAAGCGGCGCCTCGGTTGATTCCGGATTCCAGTTCATTTACCGCGCCGTCAAGTTGTTAATCCGCATGGGGTCGGGAATCGTGAAGCACGCTTCAAGCTTGCTCCCTTGGTGGTCCGACGGCCTTGATCGTGTCCGGCTGTGCGTTCTGGCCGTTGTGCTGCTCCAAGCGATCACGCCGCGGCTGAGGGCGGATGACTTCTGGCAGTCTCTCGGCGGTCCGACGGGCGGTTCAGTCAACTGTCTGGCGCGCGATCCGATGTCCGGTGCGATCTTCGCCGGTACCGGCTTTCAGAATGGATATAACCAGAATGCCGGGAGCGTTTTCAAATCGATTGATCACGGCGATTCGTGGACATACATCAGCGCGGATTTCTTTACACTCGCCCCGCCAATCACCACGCGCGTTCGGGCGATAGCCACGAACTCTCTGGGCCATGTCTTTGTCGGCCTGGAGTCCGGCGGCATCATGCGGTCCGTTGATGGCGGGGCCGGTTGGTCGCGATTAAACAACGGATTGGGCGAACTTCGCATCCGATCACTGGCGGTCTCGCCCTCTGATGCGATCTTCACCGCGACCGACACACTCGGAGTATGGGCTTTCAGCGCAGCCGGCAATTCATGGACGGCGGTGAATGACGGTCTGACCAGTCTTGATACGCGGGCATTGATTGCGCGAAACGACTACCTGCTCGTCGGAACGCAGACCGGCGGCGTGTTCAAGAAGCTTGCCGGGCAATCGTGGACATCGTCCTCGAACGGAATGTCCAACCTGCGTGTCAACGGTTTGACGCAGTCGCTGACGACCGATGAATTGTTTGCCGCTACGGACACGGGATTCTTCTCCTCGATCGACCACGCGGCATCCTGGCAGCCGGTCGTCGGGCCGTTCACCGGATCAATTTGCTGGACCCTGCTCGATACCGGTTCGTTCCTGCTCGCGGGAACCAGCGCCGGCATCTTCAAGTCCACGAACGGCGGAACCGACTGGGTTTCAGTGTCGGACGGCTTCACCGGAACCGCCGCTCGAACGCTTCTCGCCGATGGCACGGGCAGGGTCTACGCCGGTTCGTTTGACGCCGGCGTCTTTCGTTCGGTTGACGATGCCCAATCCTGGGAGCCTGTGAATAACGGGCTGCACGGGCTTTCTGTCATTCGACTGCTCGTGACCAGCGAGGGTCGCATCCTTGCGGGAACGCCGGGCAACGGCATCTACCGCTCGACGATCTTCGATGGGCTGTGGACAGGACCGCGACTTCCGCGACGAAATATCTTCGCGATCGCCGAAAGTCCCGCGGGTGAGATTTTCGCCGGCAACTACAACATCACGAACGGTGTCCCGGATGGCCACCCATGGCGGTCCGAAGATGGAGGAGAGACCTGGGTCTCGCTTGATAACGGAATTGCGGCCGCAATGGTCAGTGCGTTTGCATTTCCCGGTGGCGTACAGGTGCTTTGCACGTCCGCATGGAACCCCGGCGGTGTCTCACAGTCGGCGAATCGCGGCGATCTTTGGTCACGTCTGGGTCCTCCGCAGAACATTCCAGCGTACTGTCTGACTCGGGTCTCCGGGGGAGATCTTTTCTTCGGCACGGAAGGCCAGGGCGTGTGGCGCTACAACGCAGGCAGCGGCACTTGGTCCAATCTCGGACTCAGTCAGTCTCAGCAGTTCTCGATCGCTGTAAACTCCGCCGGCCATGTCTTTGTTGGAAACGACGGCAATATCAAAGGCGTGTATAAGTCGCTCGCGAATGGGGATGGTCTGCAACCACTGAACGCGTTTCCCGGCAACTACGGCTACACCATTTGCATCCTCCCCAACGACGATATTTATGTGGGCACCCGCGACAACGGGATTCAGTTCTCAAACGATGGTGGAACGTCCTGGATCCAGGTCAACAGCGGCATTCCGGTCCGCGCCTGCCAGGCCATTTGCGTCGGACCGGATGGTCATCTCTATGCGGCGGTCGCCGGCTTTGGTGTGTATCGGTCGGTTTCGCAGGTTGTTCAGAAAATGGCCGATGACATCGACGGAGACGGTGATATCGACATCGTGGATGTGGAGCTGTTCGCTGAGGCGCTCATCGGAATCGGCGCGACGCCAATTCATCTCTGGCGGTCCGACCTGGATGCAAGCGGCCGTGTTGACGGCGCGGATATCGCGCTGTTTGTGCAGGCCGCCGTGAATTAGATGATAGGGTCCTTCAGAATCAGTCCACGACCTGATAGTAGTGATTGCGCTTGCGTGCCTGCCAACCGGCATCGTGGATCAGGCGGCGAATCATTTCTTCGTCCAGCCGATAGGTCGTGCCGGCCGCACTGACGACGTTTTCTTCCATCATCACACTGCCCATGTCATTCGCGCCGTGAAATAGCGCGAGTTGGCCGATCTTCGGGCCCATGGTCACCCAACTGGACTGGATGTTCGGAATGTTATCCAGAAACAACCGCGAGAGTGAAAGCATCGTCAGGTATTCATGCGCGTCCGCGAGCAGCAGATGACGCCCGTCATTCAGCGGCCGGGAGCTTCGCACGCCCGCGAATCGGTCGTGGGAGTGCGGCGCGTCCGCCTCGGCGCCTGGAGGCGAAGGCGGATCGGTCCGGTTCAGCGGCAGGCGCTTCATCCGGCCTAGCGGCGTGTTGTCGGGTTGGAACGTCCAGCAGATGTACGCGCTGAATCCGCCCCCATTGTCGCGGGCAAGCGATTCATCCTGCAAATCGCGGAGCAGGCGCAGATGCTCGATCCGTTCGTCGACTGTTTCGATATGCCCGAACATCATGGTGCAGCTCGTCTTCATGCCGAGTATATGACACTGCCGCATCACTTCGAGCCATTCCTGTGTCAGCGTCTTGCCTTTGCCGATCCGGTCTCGCACGCGATCAGCAAGGATTTCACCTCCGCCGCCCGGAACGCTGTCGAGTCCCGCTTCCTGAAGGCGCGCCAGCACGTCGCGAATCGTCATTCCGAAAATCCGGTGAAACGCGAAAATCTCAGGCGGGCTGAATGCGTGGATGTGTATTCGCGGGAAGTTCGACTTGATATACCGCATCAGGCCCAGGTACCAGTCAAACGAAAGGCCGGTCGAGCCCTCGCTCGGAACCAGTCCGCCCTGCATGAGTATCTGCGTGCCGCCGATCGCCTCCAATTCGCTGATCTTTTCGCCGATTTGCTCATAGCTCAGGGTGTAGCCTTCCGGCAGGTCCGTCCGGCCGCTTTTCATCTCCGGCGGATCCGCCTTGAAATTGCAGAAAATGCAGCGAGCCGTACACCAGTTCGCGTAGTTGATATTGCGATCGACGACATAGGTGCGATAGTCCTCCGGGTGCAGACGCTCCGTCAGCTCAAACGCCCGGCGTCCCAGTTCATGAATCGAACAGTCGAAGTACATCGCGCGCAGATCGTCGGTCGAAAGCCGAGCGGCCGATGACGCCACGATGCCGGAGTCTGTCGCGGTCATGGCAATAGCCCGTATCGAACCGCCAACGCGAAGAAGCGGTCCATTCCATCCTGCATCGCCTCGGTGATTCGGAATTTCAGGGATCGCGTGAGGTATTGCACCGCCGTCTCGACCGGCCAACCATGAACCGGGCCCCACTGCCGGGCGATCCGCTCCGCATCCGCCTCACCGCGGTCGCGCGCGGCCGACAGAAGGGCGGAGAGCGCCGCATTCTCCGCGCCGCGGCGGCCGAACCACGCCGCGAACACAAAGGGCAGGCCCGTCGCGTACTTCCACGCCGAGCCTAGGTCCACCTCGAATCCGAATCCCAGCGGCTGGCCTGTCACGACTTTGTCACCGATCAGCAGCAGTGCATCCACGTCATCAAGGCTGCCCGGATTGTGCCGGTCCCACGGCGAAATCTCCAGCGTCTGGCCATATATTTCGCGCCAGAGCACCTGCGCCAGGACAATCGACGTGTGCGAATCACAATCCACATGCAGGCGCGTCACCGTCTCCGCCGGTCGCTTCGAAAACACCCGCACCGTCATCGTTTCCCCGTCACTTGCGATGCAACCGTCCGACACCCGCACCAGCCGATCGCGGTTGCGCCAGTAATCCACCACGGGCAGCAGTGCAACCTCACACTCCCCGCCATCGAGCATCGCAATCAACTCCGCCGGTACCGCGGGCCGAAGCCGAATGCCCGGGACGGACCCAAGGCCGTCATGCAGCGGTCGGGAATTCAGATACGAAACAACGCCGAGAGTGTGGGTCTGGGTCGTCGGAACGCTGGCGGGTCGGGATTCAAGGTTCATGTCGTGTGTTCCGCCGACGGTCAAACGTGCCGCCGGCTGACGCGAAATTATAAGGAACCGCGTGCAACGGGCCAATTTGCACTTCCGCCGTGCCGCTTCTTTCACAAGGATTGAAAACCGCCCCCAAGAGGATGCAATCGCCGGCCAGGTCGATAGTATCAATATATACCGGCTCGCAGCCTCGACGAGACCGGATGACGTCCGTTTTCCGGCCGTCTCCCCGACAGGAGTGACAGATGGACCCGACCACCACACCGAACCAGTTTCAGTTGGCTTTCATCGATCTCGGTTTCGCGTTGTGGGACCTTTTCTGGAATGTCGTACTCGGCGTGGTTTTCCCAGCCGTGACGACTCCATTCCTTACAAACGTCTTCGACGTGCTCCGCCAGATATTCAGTCCGCTGCTGCCCGCCTGATCGCTCACCCCGGGTCGGCCTTGACGGTCCCTTCCGGTACAATGACCCGCCATGCGGATCGTCGCGGATGACGCCATTCCAGGTGCTGCCGAATTATTCGGCCCTCTGGGAGACCTCGCGCTCGCATCCGGCCGATCGCTCACCGCTTCGGACCTCCGCAACGCCGACGCCCTCATCGTCCGAAGCGTCACCCGCGTCGACGCCAGACTGCTCGAAGGCGCCCACGTCCGGTTCGTCGGCTCGGCCACCTCCGGAACAGACCACGTCGATCTCGAATACCTCCAATCGCGAAACATCCGGTTCGCCGATGCCGCCGGATGCAACGCCCAGGCCGTCGCCGAATACGTCCTCACCGCGATTTTCCTCGATGCCCGCCGCCGCCGCGTGGACCCGCGCGGGCAAACCATCGGAATCGTCGGCTGCGGCCGGATCGGCTCAAAGGTCGAACGCCTCCTCGCGCGGCTCGGGATTCGCACATTGAAAAACGACCCGCCTCTGGCCGACGCCGGCATGATGTCCGATTCAATCACGCTCGAAGCCCTGCTGCCCGCGTGCGATGTCGTGACGCTCCACGTGCCGCTCACCGGGCACGGCCCACATCCCACGCGCGATCTGCTCAGCGCGTCGCGCATTCGCGCATTGAAGCCCGGCGCGACGATCATCAATGCGTCACGCGGCGAAATTCTCGACGACGCCGCACTCTACTCCGCGCTCCGCGAAGCCCGCGCACGCGCCGTGCTCGACGTCTGGCGAAACGAGCCGGCGATTGATGCACGCCTCGTCGAACTCGCCTCCTTCGCCACGCCGCATCTCGCCGGCTACACCGTCGAGGCCAGGCGGCAGGCAACGCGACTCGTGGCCCGGCAACTGGCGACATGGAGCGGCCGCCACCCAAACCCGCCTGAATTCCCGGAAAAAACGCCAAGTGTCACCATAGAGGCACTCGCGGATTCAACCGCCGCCGATGTCCTCGCCCGCATCTGCCCGCTCGAGGCGATTGACGATTCGGTACGCACCGCCGCGGCAAGCGGCACACTCACGCGAGACTTCGATGCGATCCGCGCGCGATATGCCGCGCGCCGTGAGTGGTCGTCAGTGCACGTCGTGCATCATGACACACTCCCGCCCGGCACGGCCGCCGCGCTCGATGCACTCGGAATCGCGCACGCCTGATGCGAAGCGCCCGAGCAAACAACGCGGCTTGTCCGAATTGTGAAGACGCACGCCCAGTCTCGCGCAACATCATCACGCGGAAGATTACGGGACGCAGCCGCGATCTCATTCATCCACGGGAAACTTTGCCAAAGTTAAGTCTTGAATGGACTTGCAACTGCCTCGGACGCACTCCCCGGCGAGCCGCCCGAGAAAAAGCCCCATAGGGTATTAACCTGAAAAAATGTCACCGCTCCGGGGTAAAAAGATTGTATGAGACCACCGCTAATACTGCGTAACCTACGTATTAGAAAATACTTAACGCGATCACGGGTATTTGATCGCCAATGGCCCAACCCCTTGAAATGCCGTTCCCAACTCTGGTAAGATCAATGTCAGGTCGCGGGTTCCTTTCCAGGGAACCCCGAGTTGGGTGTCATCGTTCGAGCGGAGATGCAGTCATCTCCTGCGTTTCAAACAATGCCCCATGCGGCTTGATGCTTTCGTCCTTGCCAGGGTTCGCGGCGGACGAAGCGGCCTCGGCGGTGAACACGGCCCTGCAAGAGAGTCGGCGTTCAACGCACGGCGGCGTTTCTCGACATGCAAGAGATCGAGCGGCGTTTGTCGGAAGTTGCTTCGGGTTGCGATGGCTCGGCTGAATGCGGAATAGCCGGCGGCGATCGATCGTGGTTCAGGGTGTTTCCGGCATTCTGGCTCGCGGCGGTCTCCAGATCCGACGTCGGTGTCACGGGTGTGTCCCGGCGTGGCTTCGAGTGGTGGGGGTGTGCTTCGCCGCCTCGAAGTAAATTCAGCCTGTATAGGCTGGTAGCCTGAAGCCCCGGTAAGGCTAGGGTTCCAAAACGCGAATCGGATATCTCGGTTTCGCACGAAAGTTTGGAATTCTCCACGAGGCCTCAAGTCGTCTCTGGAGGAAGGAGCTACCTCAATGAAGAAGTTTGGATACATTTGTGCGGGTCTCGCCGTCGCCCTTGCGGCACAGACGGCTCGGGCCCAGGGTCCGTCGGCCAACACCGGCCTGTCGATCTTCTACGATGCCCGCTCCACGGCGGCCAGCATCGTCGCCCCGGCCTCGCCGTACACCAACGGCACCGCGGCGCAGGTCGTCGGCGGCAAGACCGGCACCACGCTGATTCAGGCCCAGATCAACCGCGGCAATAACGGCGGCGTCGGCGATGGATCGTACCTCTACATCAACCCGCGACAGCCGGTCAACCCGCTGTTCCAGCCGACGGTCAACCTCGGCTTCCACTGGATCGGTTCAAAGAACAAGGCCGGCGTGGTGACGGCGGTCGATAGCAGCAAGCAGACGCTCTACAAGTATGCCTTTGTCACGCAGCGCGCCGCCGCGACGGAAGTCATCGCCGCCCTCGGCCTCGATGTGGACATCGTCAAGGGCGGAACCGCCGGCGCCGGCAACCGCCTCGAGCAGGTCACGGCCTCGGCCAATGGCTCGCTCTGGAATGGCAACAACCTGACGGTCACCCCCCCGGGCGTCGGCGAGAGCGACAGCTTCGCCATCAGCACCAAGGCCGTCAAGGTCCCCGTCGCTGACGGCGGCGGCGGCACCCCGGTCTACAATGCGGCCGGCGGCCTCGTCCCCTCGGCAAACCTCTACCAGATCGGCCAGATCAACCTGACGGCCGGCGTCTGGAAGAAGAACGTTGCGTTCGGCAACATCCCGGGCGAAGGCAACGGCGTCTACACGGTGAAGGACAAGGTCAACAACCTGCTTGTGACCCGCGTCTATCCGGCCACAGGCCCCTCGCCTGAGGTTCCGGACTTCGGCCATGTCACCACGGTCACCGGCACCCCCGGCACCGTCGGCGTGGTCTACACCACCGGCACCGCCCCGGAAGCCAGCAGTGGCAATGGTCTCACGATCGGCTCCACCTCGGCCCAGGCCGACGCCGTCATCGTCATTCAGGCCAAGGGCGACTACAACAACAATGGCGCAATTGAGAACGGCGATATCGCCGGATTCAATGCAGCGGTCGGTTTGGGCCTCGCGAATCGGATTCGGGAAACATGGCTTGGTGAATTGAATAATGCTGGTGGCGTTGAGAACGGCGATATTGCGTTCTTCAATGCGTTGCTGGCCAACGCCGCTGATTGTACGGTTCCCGCCAACTGCCCGTGATTGAGTTGATCACGCGGTAGCTTGACGGTCAGTTTTTCTGAAATGATCCTCACGCTGGTGTAAGCATGGGGAAGAAAAAAGGCGAATAGGTTTATCCCCCGAGTTGTTTGTGGACGGAGGGGAACAAGAGAGGCAAGAAGGAGAAAGATCATGAAGAAACTTGGTTTGTTGGTTGCGGCGCTCGCCCTCATCGGCAGCGCATCAGTCGCCAGGGCGGCTGACGCCGCTTGGTTCACGCTCGAAGGCGCGAGCGGCCCGGGCGCTGGCTCGGTCCAGGTCGTGTCGTCCGGCCCCGGCCAGGCGCTGGTCATCGAGAAGCAGGGCGATGTCGCTTTGACCATCGGCTTTCGCTTCACGAACACCTACAACGCCGGCATGGCTGGCTGGGCGATCGCTCTGAACTCGAGCGCTCCCGGCACGTTCTCGAACGGCGTGTTCCTTGGATCTGGTTATAACGTCGTCACTGGTACTGGTCCTGCCGGTTCTTCACTGACTGCTGGTCAGTCGACTCTGGCAGTTCCGGGTGGCAGCGCGGGTCATGTCTATAACTTCAACCTGAACCTCCTCGGCGAGGCCCTCGGCAACATCGTCAACGTCACCGGTGACTACGGCGGAGCCAACATGTACTACGGCGAAAACTCTGGTTTCGCTTGGTACGGCACCGTTGGTCCGAACGGCCTGTCGTACGGCATCAACGGCTACGACGGAAACCCGGGCGGCACTTGGGGCCAACTCCCGGTCATCGTCGTTCGCAACGTTCCCGAGCCGGCCACCATGGCCCTGCTCGCTTTCGGTGCGATCGCCCTGATCCGACGCCGCAAGTAATTCATCCTTCGATCGTAAGATCGAATGGCTGATGCAAAACTGATTAGGCCACTCGTTCGGCACGCCGGGCGGGTGGCCTTTTCTTTTCCCGCTCCCTCGCACGGACCATGACAACCCTCGACTTCCCCGATATTCTTAATCCCATGACCTCGAAGAAACGATGCGGAGGGTTCGGACGCTGCCGATTGGGAGGCATCCTGTCGGCGGCATTGCTCGGGCTTCTGTCGATGAAGGCCGCGATCCGCGCGGATGAACTTCCCCCGGAGTTGCAGGACGTCGGTGAACACTGGCTGGAGGAGCACTGGAAGTCGATCGTCGAAAACCGCGACCACCTGATCGTGGCCTATGGCATCGGCTCGGATGAGATGGACGCCTTCCTGCACATCTATTACGACGCCTGGCGCGGCTACCGCGATCATCTGACCCGCTTCGCCCAGTCGATCTCACTGGACGATACCCCCGAGGAATCGCAGCGCAAGCTGCTGGAGTTCGACGAGAACTCGCCGGTGAGCGAGCGGGCCTTCATGGCGCTGGCCGAATCAATTTTGCCGAAACGGGACTTCGCCGAGAGCCGGTCGCGCTTCAGCGAGTTGAATTCACGGGCAACGGCCTTGCGATACAAGGACCAGGACTACCAGGTGGGTCGCGAACGCTTCCTGAAGGAGTTGGCGTCGGCCCGCGAGAGTGCGATGGCCATTCGAGACGAGTCCGGCCGGCCGATCCCGCTGAGTGTCGCGATCGAGCGTGGAATGTTCAAGAGCGAGTCAATTCGTCCGGGTGACACCTTGGTCGTGCCGGAGACGGTGGTTGCGCCGACCTGCGAGCGCGTGATCGGGGAGGGTGTATTCCGGCGGCCGGCGGTTCGCAAGAAGCCGATCGTGAAGGCGATCAACGATGCGGCCACATTGGCGAAGCTGCGCGGCCCGGTGCCGGCGGCGGCGCCTGCTCCGCTGATTGATCCGGCCGAGGATGATTGGGTTCGGGGGGCGCGCCGGATGGCGCGCGAGGCGGCGTCGCGACCGGGTGTGACCGAATCGCAGCGCGCGGTCATTGCCGCTCTGCTGGATGAGATTCTGGCGCGTGCGGATGCGACCCGGCGGCCACGGGCGTCGGACTATCTGGCGCTGGAAAGGCTGACTTCGCGGTCGGAATTCAGCCGGAAGCTGGCGGAACTGGATGAGGAACTCGACGGGCTGTGGCTGGAGTTGCAAGGGCGGCTCAGCGCGCTCTAGTCGCCGGCGACGCGGGAGGGCATGTCGTCGCCGCGGCGTCTATTCCGGATGGGACGCCGGGGTCGAAGAGGCCGGGTTCCGGGATTGAAATTCGTCAATTCGCTGGATGTACATGGCGGCCTCGGGGTGGCCGGGCTGGATTTCCAGCACGCGGCGGTAACCCGCTTTGGCTTCGTCGAGGCGCTGGAGTTCGAGCAGGCAGTTTGCCCGTTTGAACTGGGCATCCGCGTCATCAGGCTGCGCGGCGATCACCCGATCGTACGCCGCCAGCGCTTCCTCGAAATAGTGCAGTGCATAGTAGGCGTTTGCGACGTCTTTCGTGGCGCCGGGCAGATCGGGCTGCCGCTGGGCGGCCTGAAGCGCGGCGGCGAGTTCGGCCTCGCGCTGGACGCTGTCGTTTTTGATGAGGGAATCAAGATTGCGCCGGGCATCGGCGCTCGCGGGGTCGCACCGGAGCGCGAGGCGGAACGCCTTGACCGCGGATCGCGGATTGTTGAGCCGCATCAGGGCGACGCCCATGTTGTTGTATGCGGCGCAGTTGTGCGGATCGATCGCGACGACCTCGGCGAACTGCGCGATCGATTCGTTGTATTGCCCGATCGAAAGCAGGAGGCCTCCGAAGCTGAATCGCAGCGAGGCGTCGTTGGGCACGATCTCAACGAGGTCGGCGAAAATCTCGGCGGCCTTCTCGGGCTGTTTCAATTCGGTGTAGCAGGTGACGAGGCCGGCGTGGGCCCGCTGGTTGAGTGCATTGAGCTTCAGCACTTTTTCGAACTGGGTCGCGGCGTCGGCGTAGCGCCCCATGAGCTCGTAGGTGTTTCCGAGAGTCTCCGCCAGGGGCAGTTGATAGACCGGGTCGGGAAATTTTCCGAGTGCCTTCTGCAGGATCTCGACGCCGCGGGCATATCGCTTGGCGAGCACTTCGGCCTTGGCCAGTTGGTTCCACTCTTCGACGGCCTTGGCGAGCGCCGAATCGCGGACGACCGGGGCGAGGAGGTTTTCAACGGGGGCGTAGCCGTCGGTCAGGACGACATAGCCGGATCGCTCGCGCACGGCTTCTTTCTCGGCCTGGCTCAGCGGGAAGATTGCGCAGTCGGCGCGGTAGAGCGGCCCGAGGTTGTTGACGTCAAAGGGCTGGTTGGTTCCGGCGACGATGAATGTCATGCGTGTGGCACGGATCTGCTCGTTGGGCCTGCCGTCGTCCAGCGTGAGCGGCTGCTGTTCGACGAAGACGTTCACATGGGGGAAGACGTCCTGCATGGTCGAGATGATGGCTCCCAGCAGAAGGCCGCTGTTGTAGAGATCGATCATGTTCATGAGGTATGCGCCGTCGGGCTTGAGCAGGCTCCGGGCGTGGGTCATGAACTCGCGCGTGGTGAGCTGGTGCGGCACGCTGTAATCGTTGACCGCGTCGCAGTAGATGAAGTCATATGGCGCGGTCATCGCGCTGCCGCTAATCCTGCCGGCAAGACGATCGACGAAGACGCGGCCGTCCTCGTGGAAGTAGTTGATGGTGGTGTCGCGCGGCAGGCCGAATGCGGCCATGGCGGCTTCGGTCACGGCGGGGTCGATTTCGACGACGTCGGTCCGGCTGTCGGGCCAGGTCTGGTTCATGAACTGGGGATAGACATATCCGCCGCCGCCGATGGTGAGGCTGTCGATGCGCCGGGCGTCGGGACGCAGTCGACGGGTGATGGCGAGATAGACCTTCTCGTAGGCGTATCGGAAGTCGTCGATGCGGTCCATCTGCTTCTGGCTGTGGAGCAGCGTGTCGAGGTGCATGCCGCGGATGTCCGGTTCCTTTGAAAACTGGACGATCTCGATATAGGAGTAATTGCTCTCTGTCTGGTAAATGACGTTCTCGGATCGGGGCAGTCGGATGAGCAGGGCTTCACCGGCCGAAACCGCCCACGCGGCGTTGGATGTGGCACAGACCGTCAGCAGGAGGGTGGCCGGCGTCCAGACCCAGACCACGGGATTTCGTCGATCGTAAAGTGCCGCCATCAACGCGAGGATGACGGCGACGGCCCAGACGACGCCGAGCGTGCCGATGAGGCCGATGAGGAAGTACCCCGCAATGAAAGTGCCGACGATGCTCCCGACCACGCCGCAGGCGTAAATATCGCCGATGGTGCGGCCACGCTCGCGTCCCAGGTCCAGCGCCATTTTTGCGATGACCGGGCTGATGGTTCCCAGAAACGCCGTGGGGATGAAAAAGACGATGGCGACGTGCGAGGCGACGCGCATGGGCCACGAAAACGTCCAGAGCGGGCTGAAGCCCTCGGCGAAATGATCGAACACGGCAATCAGCCCGGACATGATCGAGCCGCAGACAAAGAGCAGGGCAAGCGTCCGGTGCGAGGAATGGCGGTCCGCGATCAGTCCGCCGATGTAGTTCCCGACGGCGATTCCGGCGAGGACGATCCCGATGACCGAAGTCCAGGTGTAGACCGATGCGCCGAGGTGGCGGCCGATGATGCGCCCGGCGACCAGTTCGATCATCATGATCGCGGCGCTGGAGACAAAAACGGTGGCGTTCAGCGAAATCCACTCGAGAGAAATTCCGACGGATTGGGCTGCGGGGGCCGCAGTGGATTTTTGCATTTTGCGGAGCGTCCTGTGAAATCTGATTGCGGATCGTAACTCTGCGTGGGGTCTATGTTAGCGGAAGATTGGCGAGGTTGTCAGGCACCGGATCCCCGCAAACGATGGCGAATTTGAGCGCAAATGGTGGACTTCGGGGACGTGGGCGCAAAAAAAAGCCCACTCGATCCGACCACCGAGTGGGCCACACCAGCGGGTGGGCGAGCCGACAATCACCCACTGGAAAACACGCTTCTCATCGCTGTTTTTGTGCGCCTCATGGCGCGATTTGCATCGCTGGGACGGCAGAAAGCCCGTCCATTTTGTAAAAACCGGAAAAGTCAATCAGATATTCCGAATACTGCGGATTTTTTGAGGCAAGCCCGGGCAGGATCGACCTGATTCCATAACTATTTATTGAGACGAGATTTATGCCGTCGCTCGCTCCTCGAATCAGCTCCTGCTGCGGGCAAAATCGTCGGCGAATTTTGTGATCTGCGGCGCCAGAACGTCCGGCGGCTGGTAACCCATGACCATTCCGTGCAGCTTCCCATTCGCATCAACAAAAAGTATCGCCGGATACCCGCGGATGGAGTAATTCGAGACGAGGGAGCGTCCTTCCAATTCGCCGTTGGACTTAAGCGGCACGACACGGCCTGCTGCGGCAATGACGCGGGGATCGGGAAAAGTGCGCTGATCAAGCATCTTACATGGACCGCACCAGGTCGTGAAAACGTCGATCATAATGAGCTTGCCGGACTGTTTTGCGAGCGTCTTGGCGGTATCCAGGTCTTTGACCCACTCAATGCGCGTGGGTTTTGCGGCGCTTTGAGGGGCCGTGGTGGTCGTTTTGGGGTCTGCCGGCTTGCTGTTTGATGACGAATCGCAGCCAATTACGGCCGCGATCATGCCTGCGGCGAGCGCCCGTGTTGCCAATAATCTGATTTGCATGTCATGTGCCTCCGGGATTGCATGGGTATTGTATCGACAGCTCGGTTAGATTGCCTGCGAGATGGGGACGTGGTCGGGAAGCGGACGCGTTGAACAGGAGTGCTTAGATGGAACGAATGAAGGTGAATGGGGTCGAACTGTCATTTGAGCATCACGGTCGAGGCACTCCGGTGCTGCTGGTGCATGGATTTCCGCTGTCGAGCGCGCTATGGCAATCGGTGATCTCGCCGCTGGCGAAGCGGCATTGGGTTATCGCACCGGACTTGCGCGGGATGGGACAATCTGAAGCGACAGCCGACGCATCGATGGAGACGTATGCGGATGATCTGTCGGGCCTGCTGGACGGTCTCGGGTCGAAGGAACCGGTGGCGTTGGTGGGCTTGTCGATGGGGGGCTATATCGCGTTTGAGTTCTTCCGAAGGAATCGGGACCGTGTGCGTGCGATGGTGCTCGCGGACACGCGAGCGGAGGCCGACACGCCGGAGGCCGCGAAGGCTCGCCTGGAGACGGCTGAAAAGGTACTGCGCGAAGGCAGCGGCGTTGTCGTGGATGCCATGACGCCAAAGCTCTTCGCGAAGAGCGCGTCGAAGGCGTTGGTGGAGCAGTGGCGTGCGATCATGCTCGCGACCAAGCCGATGGGCGTGGCGGCGGCACTGAGGGCGATGTCGGCGCGGGCTGATTCGACCAACACGCTGCCTGAGATTCGCGTACCGGCACTCGTGCTGGTCGGCGAGGAGGATGCGATCACGCCACCGGCGACCGCGCGGACCATGCACGCGGGCATCGCGGGTTCGCAGATCAAGCTGATCCCGGATTGCGGACATATGTCGCCCGTGGAAAAGCCGGAGCAGTTTGCCCGGATCTGCGGTGAATTTCTTCATGGGGCAATCGGAAGCTAGGAGAGGCGCGGCGAGTCGCAGCCCATCGCACGTCCAGTTTGGTTGAACCACATTGCGGTTATGCGCCATCCTGTCGAAGCGACTGATAAGATCGTGCGGGGAAGTTGTCCGCTTCGACCGGCTCGAGGGCACGGGACATTCCGAGCGGTTCCTGTTCGAGCACGCCGTGCACGTGGGGGATCATCCGCAGGGCCTCGACGATCATCCATATCTGGAGAGCCATGATGATGGCACCTGCGGCAATGAGATGAAACTGCCTCATCGGCCACCAGCCATCGGCGGTATTGAACATCTGATACCACATGGCGGTCATGGGGATGATGAGCATGGCAGCGCCGGGCAGCAGGATGAACCAGAGCTTCATGCGGCGGCGGGCCAGATAGAAAACGATCACCGTGAAGGCGAGGCCGGCGAGGAGTTGGTTGACCGCCCCGAATATGGGCCAGAGCGTCATACCGCCCTTGCCCATGCCACTCTGCCATGTCTGGCCCGGGGGCGGCAGGGCGGCCAGCAGCGCGGCGGACGCGACTGCCATGAGCGTGGCACCCTTCGGTCCGGCAAATACTCTGATGTGACAGGTTGCGGCGAGCTCCTGAATCACGTATCGCTGAAGGCGTGTGGCTGTGTCGAGTGTGGTTGCCGCGAAAGAAGCCACGAGCACCGCCATGAGGCCGACAGCGACGGGGCGCGGGACGCCGATGGTCGTGACGAAGTTTCCAGCGCCATCGACGAATGCCGAGACGGTCCTGGCGAGGCCTCCGGAGTGTGTCCACGAACGATAGCGCTCGCGAAACGCGGGGTAACCCTGGAAGGTGGCCGCGGGCTGCGATTGATGGAATACCACCGACCCGTTCATGAGCGGGATTCTGGCGTCCGCCTCGCGTGGCGTGGCGGCCGACGCGCCTTCGGGTCGGGTTGTGTAGAGACGGCTGTTACCGCCGTTTTGTGTGACGGCGAGGCGGGTCGGCGTGCCGTTCGGGTCTTCGAATGTGCCGAACTCATATTCGCTTTCCGTGCGAATGCTGGAGCCGGTGAGGTTGCGGGCGATCGTCGTGGAACCGAGTCCGAGTCCCGCACAACAGGCGAGGATCACCAGCACGGCCAGGAATCCCTCGGTGAGCATTGAGCCGTAGCCGACAAACTGGGCATCCGTTTCGCAGGCGATCTGCTTGCTGCTTGTTCCGCTCGATACGAGGCAATGGAAACCGCTGATCGCGCCGCAGGCGATCGTCACAAACAGAAACGGGAACATGGGCGGCGCGCCGGGCACATCCGCCTGGACAGCCGGCGCGACGATTGGTGCGCCTCCCTCGTGCAGAAAAGTGGCGCCACCGATGCCCAGGACGATCATGGCCAAGCCGACAACGAGAAGGTACGCATTGACGTAGTCGCGTGGTTGCAGCAGCAGCCAGACAGGCAGCGTGCTCGCGAAATAGCAGTAGACCAGGAGCGCGGCCGTCCATGTGATGACCGGGTCAATCCTGAATCCGTCAATTGTGAACCCGGGCATCCGAAATGCGAAGGCATCAGATTCGGATGCCAGAACAATGGCACCAATCATCACGGCCAGGGAAATGAGAGCCGGGGCGGTCGGTTTGACGCCCTTGCGATAGACGCACCATCCGATAAGCATTGCGAGCGGCATTGCAATCCAGACGGACAGAACGCTGGCAGGGTACATGTCGAAGATGTTCGCAATGACGAGGCCGAAGATTGCGAGCACGATCATGAGCGCGAGAAACAGAATAATCAGGAAGAGTGCTTTCACGCGCGGATTGATGAGCCGTCCGGCGATTTCCCCGACAGTCTGGCCGCGGTTGCGGATCGAGACGACGAGGGTGGCCAAGTCATGCACCGCACCCATGAAGATGCTTCCGAAGATGACCCACAGCAGCGCGGGAAGCCAGCCCCAGATCACCGCGAGTGCCGGTCCGACGATCGGTCCGGTTCCGGCGATGCTGGTGAAATGGTGGCCAAACAGGATCTGCTTTGGCGTGGGAACGTAGTCGCGTCCATCGTTGATGGTCTGGCTCGGGACGGGTGCGTTGGGATCGAGTTTGAACAGTTTCCGCGCGAGCCAGCGTCCGTAGGTGTGGTAGGCGACGATGTACAGGACGAGGCTGCCGAGGGCGATGGAAAATGTGGCCATTGCGAACCGATCCGTACGCAGAAAGTGAATCGTCGACGGGTCGATTATCGCCTCTTCATGCGCTGGATGGAAGCGAATGCCTGTGCGGACGCTGGAGAAGCCCATGATGGGATCGGGTCAGGCGGAATCGCCTTTTCCTGAGATGCGGAGCGTTCGGTAGGGCCCCGGGCGTTACTTCGAGAGTGCGGCGAGTTGATCGTCGGTTACCAGAGCGTGGAACTTTTCCTGGGCCATGACCTGGTCAGTCGGAACCATTGTGATGACGTTCCAGGGACAGACCTGCGCGCAAAGTTTGCAGCCGATGCAGACCTGCAAATCGATGGTACAGATGCCCATCGCGTAGCCGGGGTGTTTGGGGTCTCTGATCTTGTCGATGCAATCGACGGGACACACTGTTACGCAGGCATCACACCCGGTACACAGGTCTTCATCCAGAATCGCGAGTTGTTTGGGCAGCTTCTTTGCCATGCTTCGATTCGCGCTGTTCCTAACCGGCGGAATGTCCCAAGTCGACCGCCTCGACGGACGTTCGCACGGGCCTCACGCAGCCTAGAGAGGATAGTACCTCGGCGAAGATCAGGCAAGACCGCGACCGGGTTTTCGACCGGCCGCACGCGCTCGCCTGCGCACGAGATGCTGGGGAACGAAGTCCGCCACATCTTCGGGGTGAAGGTCCGACTGTCTGCCGGCGCCTGACTTGGGTACGCCGCTTTTCGCTCCATTGCGGCGGCCGTTTGCTCCGGCGGTGGTTTTACCGGGATTCGATTCGAGTCCGGCTTCGTTTGCATCCGACTCTTCCTCGGCATCGACCTGAAGCTTGTGCGCTCGAATGGCTTCGGCGACCGAGCCGTCGGTCAGTTCGCCGGTGGTGGCGAGAATGGCGCCTTTGGCTTCCATCTGTCTAAAGGCATGTTCGCCGTCGACGGCCGACCAATATCCGCAGGCATCCCGGACGACAACAACCTTGTGGTGTCGGGCAAGCAGTCCGAGTGTCACATGTTTGACACAGTGCGTCGCGGTGATTCCGAAGATAATCCAGTATTCGGGTTCGATGGTGTTGATGAGCCGGTCGGCCTTTGGATTGGCGAGAAAATCGGCGTTTCGCTTGGTGAAGATCAACTGCTGGAATCGTGTGAACGGCTGCATGGGGACATCGGCGGTATTATCGCCCATGATCAGCATGCGATTTGGCATGAGCGTGAACGGCAGCTTCTTCTGGCCGAGCGTGTGGTCCAGGCAGTGTGGTGGCAGGTTTCTGAATGATTCACCGGGGCGATGGGCCTCGAGGCTGGAAATAACGGGAATCTTTGACAGTCGGGCCCAGTTCATGAGTTGCCGGACGCGCGGCAGCACATCGGCGCGATTGGCCACCGGCAGGGCCCCGCCAGGCAACAAGAAGTCGCACTGGGTGTTCAGATCCAGGATCACGCGTTCGAACACCGAGCGGCGATTCGAATGAGTCATGCCTTCCTCCCCAACCAGGTTTTTCATCGGGCGCATCGAGTGGGAGCCGGCGGTTGTCCGGCCATCAAAGTCCGTTCGATTTTTCTGAAGTACCGAGCCTATTCCCGCGAGGTTTTCGCCAGTCCCCCAGATGGTCGAACATTCATGTTATTCCGTTTTTGGCGACAAGGCGAGAGCGAAGCGCAAAAAATGACCTGTGGTATTTGAGGACGCCGGCAACCGGAGTCTACGGATATCCTTATGCTTGCAATAATGTTATGTTTCGCATCTCGGACGTTATGGGTCGTTCATGATGATCCGATCAAAATTGCAAGAAAGGGTGTTAAATCCTGGGCGCGCTGGGAATTCGGTTCAGGAAATCGGGTCCGATAATTGTCTGCGCCGGCGTGTCCATCGGCTATTCTCGCGACAGGCTGGCGCGTTCCGACCCGCCCTGACCCGGCGAGTCGGACTCGTGGCTCGGATGAATCGATCCTGAGCCGAACGGCTTTTCACAGTCGCCGACGGGTCGGTCGAGTTCGCGTCGCGAAGCAGTTTGGAAGAGAATCATGCGTTCGGCGTCCGTCCGCATTTCGCGCCCCCTGGTGAACGCCGAGACGTGAGGGGTGCCGCAGAGGTTCTGATGATGACAATGCGATGGCACAGAGCAACAGCGCGGACACTGATCGTGTTCGGATCCCTGCTGGCGATGAGTACGACGGCGTGCGATTCCATCGAAGCCAACTGGGATACTTCGTACTGGCGGCGCGACCGCCGCGTCGTTCGTCCAAGCGGCACCGCGCAGAAGTCGACGCCGGATGCCGAACGCGACGGGGAAGAAGTGGTTGCGGGTCGAGACGGCGCGGCCTCGGGAGATCGCGCTCAGCCGATTGAAGGCGAATCGGCCGGGAGCGACCGCATCGGCGATGCGTCGAACGACCAACGACAGGCAGCAGGCGCTCGCGGGCTTCGTCCTTTTTATCATCTCTATCTGATTGCCGACGGTTCGAGGGCAGGTGAAGTCGATCGAAATGAGGCGAGCGTCTCATTCAAGCATGTGAATCCGCGCACGGCCGGTGCGTTGCTCGAGATGCTTTATGTTTCGATGGGCCGGTCGGGCAGTTCCGAGGAGATATATCTTCTGTTTGAACAGCCGGACGAGTTTCAGCGGGCCCTGGCGTTCGCGAATCGGTTGGATGTGTCCTCGGATCCGGGCGGAACGTCGGACCCGTGGCGCGAAGGAATTGTTAGCCTTGTGGCGTTGATCGAGCAGGGCGCGCTGGTTGATCGGACCTTGATCGAGGTGTGCGAACGGCAATTTGCCGAAGTCGTCGATGGAACGTCGTCGCCCGTGGAGCTGCGATGGGCGGCGGCGATCTTTGCGGGAAAGGTGGCGGCGGATTATCGATATGACTATCCGGGTGCTCGTGCTTACTACATGAAGGCGATTCGATTCGCGAAGGCCGATTCGATCGAGGCGATGACGGTCGAATGGTGGCGGGCGGATACTTTCCGTCAAGAAGGCGCGACGACCGACGCGAACGAGGCGTACGATGACCTGCTCAACGCCTATACGCACCTGTATCCGCGATCGCAGATCATTCAGCGGTCATCGGCCATTCTCAGGGCATCACGGAAGCGGAAGTAGAGCCACCGCGACCGCCGCTAGTCTTCGCTCCGCTCGGGCGAGTTTTCGTCGCCCTCCTCGTCAATGATTCTGGCCTTGACTTCACCACCGCCGACGAGCCGGAGCTCCATGTGTTTGCCTGTCTGGGAACAGGTCAGATGGACGGTGGTTTCCGGCATGTCGAGGACATGCGACTTGTTGCAGGCGGGACAGGTGAATCGTACTTGCATGGTACCTCTCAAGAGAAATCAGCGTGACGCAGAAGAGGATAGCGGCTTCGAGGCCGGGTGCAACTGATGCTTGGCGGCCGCGCCCAGCCGGCAGCCTATGCCCCGGCGCGGGTCCCGCGGATTGAATCGATCAAGCGGCTGCAACTCGCCCATTGAATGATTCGATCATGCGATCCCAATCGCCGACCTGCGACCAGGTTTCCGTCCAGAAATCGGGATCCCACAGACGCCGCAGTTCTTCGACGTCGCGCTGCTGCTGTTCGACCCAGGTGAAGTATTTGAAGTTGTGAAGAGCCTTGCGATCGACGTAGGTCAATTCACGCATGTGGTCGGTCGTCGTTCCGAGCAGTCGGCGTTCGAAATCGCGTGCCGCCTGCATCGCGCTGTATGGGCCGCGTGATTTTCGGCATTCATCGAGCCGACTGGCATAAAGCTCCATTGAATCGGTCAGGGGCATGAATATGACGTCCCGGCTGTCGAGGTCAAACGCGCGGGCCGTCTTCATCGCCGTGACGAGATTGCAGATGCCGGAGATGCCGCAATCCGGGAGCCTGGCGACGAGTTGCGGGGGGACACCCTCCTCGATCAGGAACTGCTGGCCGGCCTCTTCGTTGAACAGGCGCATCAGGGCGATGCACTGCTCGTCGTCGATTGCGGCGACCACATCGGTATTGCGAACGTTATGAATCCATGGGATGTGTTTGTCGCCAATTCCTTCGATGCGATGCCCGCCGAAGCCGCATTGCAGCAGCGTGGGGCATTGGAGGGCTTCGCAGGCGACGATTCGCGTGTTTGCGTGATGTGCCTTGATTCTGTCACCCGCCGCGATGGTTCCGGCGCTACCCGTCGCGGAGATCCATGCGGCGAGTCTCAGCGGCCTGGAGTCGCGCGTATCGGCCTGTAACCTCTGAAATATCTCCTCGACGATGGCGCCGGTGACGTGGTAGTGCCAGATGGCGTTTCCGAATTCCTCAAACTGGTTGAAGATGACGCAATCGGGTCGGGTACGGCGTATTTCCCAGCACTTGTCGTAGATTTCCTTCACGTTGGATTCGCATCCGGGCGTGGCAATGACTTCGGCGCCGATATTGCGGAGCCAGTCGAATCGTTCCCGGCTCATTTCCTCAGGCAGGATGCCGACGGCATGACAACCGAGCAGCGCGCAGTCAAATGCGCCACCCCGGCAGTAGTTCCCAGTGCTGGGCCAAACCGCTTTCTGTGAAGTTGGATCGAACTGGCCTGTCACGAGCCGCGGGACGATGCAACCGAATGCGGCTCCGACCTTGTGTGCGCCGGTGGGAAACCACTTGCCAACGATTCCGACTATGCGGGCATCGACCCCGGTGAGAGCGCGGGGGAATTCGATCCAGTTGCCGTCATTAAAGAGTCCGCCGCTTTCGACCGGCTCGTTTTTCCATGAGATGCGGAAAAGGTTGACCGGATCCACATCCCAGAGTCCGACATCGCGGAGGCGCTTCTTGATATGCTCGGGAATTCGCCCGGGGTCTTGCATTTGAGCGAAGGTGGGAATGATGATGCCGCGTTTTCGACAAAGCGAGGCGGCCCGCTCGATGATGGATTCGTTGATGATCATCGAATTATTTTCGCGTGCCGTACAGAGTTTCACAAGTCACGTGGCGGCGGGCGGTGAGGCGGCATTTGCCCCCACTAGTCGGGGACGTCGGCCATTTGCCGGCTGTTTCCCGGATTCGGCAACAAAAAGACGGCGAATTCGTCTATCATATCCGGCCGGAACATTTGACCCGAGCGCGTGGACTTCGCGCGACGAATGGAGTGGAACCATGATGAAGATCGGTCGTGCCGTCATCTCGGTAGTCGTGATGTTGTTGCTTGCGCATCCGCTGATCGCGGATTCGAAGTCGGAGTCTGAAGCGAATTGGCCGGCGTGGCGCGGCCCGCTCGGCAATGGCGTTGCACCGAAAGCCAAGCCGCCCTCGGAGTGGGGCAAGGACAGGAATATCCGCTGGAAGGTGGAGATTCCCGGCAAAGGACACGCGACGCCGATCGTCTGGGGCGATCGCATCTACATTCAGACCGCCGTCGAAACGAATCGCGAGCAGAAGGAAGCGGATGCGGGCAACGGCGGCTCGAATTCGCTGGAGTCAACAATCGATGAATCATCCGGTTTGACATTGTCTCAGCCCAGGGAAGGGCGAGGCGGTCGCGGGGGGCGGCTTCGACCGGGCGGCGGTCGCGGGTTCGGCGGCGGCGAGGCTCCCAAGCACCTGTTCGAGTTCCAGGTGATTGCGCTCGATCGACATACGGGTAAAACGATCTGGACGAAGACGGTGCGCGAGGAACGACCGCACGAGTCCGGACATACGGATGCGACGCAGGCATCCAATTCGCCGGTGACCGATGGCAGGCATATCTATGCGTATTTCGGATCGCGCGGGCTTTACTGCCTCGACATGGACGGCAACGTGAAATGGGAGAAGCAATTCGGCCACATGAAAACCCGGAATCAGTTCGGCGAAGGCAGTTCGCCCGTGCTGCATGGAGACACTGTTGTCGTCGTATGGGATCATGAGGGGGAGGATTTCATCGTCGCTTTGAACAAGAAGGACGGAAAGGAACGCTGGCGCAAGGAGCGCGATGAGCCGACATCCTGGTGCACGCCTGTCGTGGTGGAGGTGAAGGGGCGGGCGCAGGTCGTCGCATGCTCAACCAACCATGTCAGATCGTATGATCTCGAGACCGGCGACGAAGTCTGGCGCTGCACGGGCATGACGCAGAACACAATTCCGACACCGCTTGTATCCGGCGATCTGCTGTATGCGATCAGCGGATTCCGCGGCGCGGCGGCGATTGCCATCCGGTATGCCTCTGCCAAGGGCGACATCACTGATAAGGATGCCATTATCTGGCGATATGACCAGGACACTCCCTATGTTCCGACGGGCGTCATCTACAATAATCGCCTCTACTTCGTCGAGAACAATCGCCCCATCCTGACCTGTCTGGACGGCAAGACGGGCAAGCCGGTGTATGACAAAGTGCGCCTGACCGGACCGGACAGCATCTACGCCTCGTTTGCGGCGGCCGACGGGAAGATCTATATCGCGGGACGAAACGGCACGACCGTTGTCCTCAAGGATGGGCCGTCGTTTGAGGTGCTGGCGACCAATACGCTGGACGATGGATTCGATGCATCGCCGGTGCTGGTCGGAAATGCGATCTATCTTCGCGGCCGATCGCATCTGTACTGCATCGCCGAATCGAAATGAGCGGAGGTCGAAGCAGGGCGATGCAGCCGCATGAACCGGACGTCATACCGCCAGGCTATCAGCGCCATGTCATCACCGACGTGATCCGTCATGATGACAGTCTGACGATCAGATATTCCGGACGAACTTTCGGCGGCATCATACTGGCGGAACTGCCGCAGGGCGTCGCCGATCATGTTGTTCCGGGTACAGTCGTGATCGTGCGATACCATACGGAAGAAACCGGTGGTGCCGGGATTGTGGCACATATGCTCATGCCGAATCCCTTTGACGAGGGCTGGGCGGAGCTTTACGAAGACATGTAAACGGCTGCGCCATTGCACGCTGCGGACGGCGCGAATCCGCGATGCGCACCGCGAAGGCTGGTCGCATGCCTATTGGCGGCGACGCCTGTGCGGCATCGCACTTCGCATGCACAATAGCGCCAGCGGGACAATGCCGGCGAGCGCGGCGCCTGAACCGCACAGCATGGCGAGGAGATCACCACCGATCGGGCCGGCACCGCCGTTGTCGTTTGCGCAGTTCGAAGGCTCGGCTGAGTTATCGCAGGGATCTTCGCCGGCGGGATCGCCGCCCCAGTCGTTTTCGTCGAGGCCGGCGCCCGGCTCGGTCGTCTCATCCGGCGAATAGCCGATGCGCTTTATTACGCCGGTCGTGAGTTCCGTGTAGTAGAGCCGTCCATCTGGCCCTTCGGTAATGTCGACGATGGAGCCTTCCGCCTGTGCAAAGAGGCTGTGCTCCGCGACCTGGTCGCCGTTTAACGTCACGCGGAAGATCCGGCTCAGGGTGTAGTCGAGCTGAAACAGATTTCCACGATAGGGCTCGGGGAAATGACTGCCGCGATATGACACGATTCCCGTGATGCACTGTCCCAAGTCGGCGTAGTCGAAGATCGGCGGTTCGAAGCCGTCACCGGCTGTATCGGACGCGGCGCCCTCCTTGTTGGGCCATCCATAGTTTCGGCCGGCGCGAACGAGATTGATCTCCTCGCGCCGCTCCATCCCGGAAGACCCGACATCCGAGAGAAAAAGCCGGCCGTCCTCGGAGAAGCAGAATCGAAACGGGTTGCGAAATCCCATCGCATAGACGGCGCTGGCAGCGCCACTGGCGGTGGTAAAGGGATTGTCAGAGGGGATTTCGCCTTCGGGCGTGATGCGGCAGACTTTTCCGGCCAAGGTGTTGTCCGCCTGCGCATTAGACGCCGTGCCATTGTCGCCGACGGAGAAGTAGAGCATCCCATCGGGTCCGAAGCGCAGGCATCCGCCGTTATGAATGGTTCCGCCAGTCGGTATGTTTCGCCGGATAATGGTCTGTTCGACGCCGGTTCCATTGACAATTCGATAACGCAGAATCTGTTGCTCCTCGAATGATGTGGTCGCGAAGACATAGAGGTATGGCGTGTTTGGATAGTCGGGATGCAGTGCAAGCCCGGTGAGGCCGCACTCAAAAAACGTGTGCACCGGCAACTCAATCACCGGTTTGTTGCGAATGACGCCGTGCAGAGCGATCCGCACGCGCCCGGACTTTTCAGCAATGAAGAGGCGGCCTTGTGCATCGAACTCGATCGCCGTGGGCTCAGTCAATTCGTCCAGATACTTTTCAATCCGAAATGCGGGATCGACGGGGTCCGCCGCGTGAGCACGGGGTGCGATCGACACAAGCGTCAGAGCGTGCGTGAGTACGATGGTTGTCGTCGTTTTGATGGAATTCGATCGCATTATCGGCAACTCCGCGCGCCGCGTGTTGAGCGGCCGGCGCGGGCGCAGGCCGAACGGCGGCGAGCCTGTCTGAGTGATTCAACGGAAGAGGGAAGAGCCGACTTGTGTGTCGAATGTCTCGCCCTCGATTTCAAATATCGGCTTGGGATCGAATCCGAGCCAATCGTTGATCGCCTGACCGAAGACCGCTCGGAAGTCAACGTAGTAGGGCAAGGAGTCCTTTGAGAGATCCGATGTCGTCACATTCTGGCCGTGAAGACCGCCGTTGACTCCCGGTCCGACGAGCACCATGTGGCCGGCATAACCATGATCCGTCCCGGGGCTCCCGTTTTGTTCGTTGCGGCGACCGAATTCGCTGTAGAAAGCAACGCAGGTTCGGTCCCAGAGACCCGCGGTCTGCATATCGGCGACGAACTGCGCGAAGTGGTTGTTCACTCGCGGGAAGAGTGTCGCATTGGCCTCTCGCTGTGAACCGTGGGTGTCGAATCCGTCATATCGAACTTTCACGATCTGGGTTCCGAGGTCTGCCGACGCATACTGTGCGGCGCGGAAAAATTCGCCCCGCGCCGGGCCGGTGGATTGAAAACCCTCAGTGCGCGCGCGAAGGTCCGCTCCGCGCTGATCGATTCTGGCGTATGTGTCGATGATGCCCTGCTGAATCGGATTGCTTCCTGACTTCGCGCGTGCCAATCGAGCGAATGCGTCGGCTGCCGCGCGGCGATACGTGTTGTCAGGATAGCCGTAGTTCGACGGATTCCCGATTTCGGCGGAGTCCAGAACTCCGAACGGCTCGTTGAAATACAGCTTTCGGAGTCTTTCATACCACGATGCGCTCGTTCCGGTTCCCGAGCCGAGATTGCGGACTCCGTATCGATAGATTTCCTGGCTTTCGAAGTGCGATCCGTTCGCGTTCGGATATGCGCACTGCTGCACGAATGCGACCTGCCCTTGAGCGTACAGATCGGCGAGAAACTGGAACTGTTTGTTGATGCCGTAGTCCGCATTATCGCCGAGCGGGACCACCTCATCGGCCGTCAGCGCCAGGTCGGGGCGTTTGCTGATGTAGGTGCCGTTTCGGTAGGGCGCGAGCATGCTCAGTGAATCCAGTCCGCCCGAGAGTTCACAAAGCACGAGCAGATTTCCGGTGCCGGCCATCGATTGGGCGTATGTGGCCGCAACCGAATTCAACAGACCGTTTCCGATGGCCAGCGCGCCAGCGCCACCGAGGCTTCGACGCAGAAAACCTCTTCGACTGAGCGTCAACTTCTTGCATTCGTCGCAACCGTTCATCGCGATCTCCTCGCTTCAGGTCGGCCCGATGAATTCCATGGGCGCTACAATACCTTTGTTGGTGAGAATTACCGGCCGATCACGTCTTCGTGCATTGCCATGAGGCGGATCAATTCCTGGACATGGCGTGGCTGATAGTCAGGATTCTCGAGGTGGAAAGCCAGGTGCCCGTTCTGGTCGAGAACTTCCACGTAGATGTCTTCTTCATCGGTCGTCAGATGCAGGTGAAACACGTCGGCTATCATGCGGACCATGTCTTTGCGGACTTCTCGCTCGGACCATCGACTGCGCGGAGGCAGGAGGTGGTAGGGCAGTTCGGGTGTGCGATCGGGTCCGTATTCCATGGTGCGTCCGAGTGCGCGCACCCTTGAGATGATCCACTGATCCTGCATCCATCCGAGGTCTTCGTCCCAGCCGTTCACGCCTTCGGGATTTAACATGTCGAGTCCCGCGCCGGCCAGATCGTTTACGACGCGATCGAGGATGTAGCCCTGGGAGTCCTCTGAGTACATCCTCATGTCGAGCGTCCTGGCAACGCCGACGAAGTGCTCGACCGGAGAGGTCACCTGGTTACCGCGTGCGTCATCGGAGAAGAAGGCCCTGGACGTCAGGATTCTTCGCACGAGCGGGGCAATCTCCCAATTCGCTTCGCGGAACACATCCGCGAGGCGGTTGACCTGTGCATCGGTTGGATGATCGTGAATGAACAGACGGAACAGATTTCGCGCGACATACCGCGCCGCCTCGGGCTGCGCCAGCGTCAGATCGGTCAGGCTGATGTAGTCGTAGTTGGCCGGCCCCGAGGTGCGACTGGGGAAAATGTTCTTCAGCGTCTCGTCGTGGTTGTTGAGGTCGAAGATCGGTCGAGCGTCTTCTCCATTCTGCCGAAGTAGCGTGATGCCGGTGAATGCCCGAGCGCCTTCGCGGATGTCGTCTTCGGTATAGAGGACGTCGCGGCCGAGGGTGAACAACTCCCAGAACTCACGGGTGTAATTCTCATTTGGTTTGGCCTTCGGGCTATTGGCTCCGTCGAGCCAGATGAGCATCAGCGGATCCAGCGTCAACTGTTTGAGAAACTCCCGGTAGTTGCCAAGAGCGTTACTTCGCAGCATCAGCCAGTGTGTGACCGCCAAATTGCGGTCGCGGTCCGACAGGACGCGGCGCGACGTGGCGAATCGGTCATGCCAGAAAAGGGCCAGTCGTTCCCGAAGCGGATTGTTGCCCTGCATCAGGAAGACCATCCAGCGCTTGGGAATGTTGTCTTCGTAGGTGGCCGCGAAATTCCGAAACTGATTGGTCTCGGGAACAATCGTCAACAGCTTGTCGACCGTCTTCTCCAGGCCGTCGGCGACCGCCTGCTCCACCTGGCCGGGCGTTGCACCGAAGGCAGCTCGCCGTAGCAGGCGGTAAGCGTTGTCAGAAGTGAATTCGCCTGTATACGTATCAAGTGACGTATCCAGGCCGGGGATGTCGATCGGATTTTCCCCGTTTGGATCGCATCCGACGGAGCCAACACACAGTACGGCCGCAAGAAAGTGCAAACTGACCTTTGTTTTTCGTGACATGGTCCCATCCCTCGAACGTGCCCGGCCCCGGTGCCGCGAACCCGCGACGGTGCACACCGGCTCATGATTCGCGCGGAAATCCGGGCGAATGTGTTGCAAGGCGACATCAGAGTTCTACGCGATTCCGCGTCCACCAGGATTCAATGCCAGGCTGTCAGAAATTTTTGTTGGTGTGTGCAGGCTTGCGCGGGAGCATCCTGACTCGCCGCACCCATACCCTATTGCCCGCCCAACTGTCCGGCCACAGAAAATTGAAGGTCGCCTTCCGCGAGGCGCTTCGTTCACTAAAATTCACAGTCGCCCCCAGTGCATCGGCGGATCATGCCGATCGTGGTGCAAGTCGATCATGTGGAGCTCAAATCGTCTCCGATGGCGACTGTTTGTGCGAGGAACGTATTGCCGGTTGCCGGTGCTTGATCACTGCGGTTAGAAAATAGGTAAGATACGAAGGCAGATCGTGCAACCGAAAACGGGTCCCAATTCGTCACAAGAGAGTGCCCCGCGATGCCGGTCCGCGAATAGTCAGGGAATGCGTCGGAATCGTGTTGACACCAGCAGTTGCTCGAGTCCCAATGCGATCAATGCGACCAGCAGCGGTGGGGGAAACCGAAGGCCGCCCAGGTCGATCCAGCGGTAGGCCAACTCCTCGTAAAGGTAATATCGTTTTTCGTCGACCTCGCTGCGCTCCAGCCTATCGATCTCCGCGTAAATCCCCTCCAACGATGTCGCATCCGTGGCACGAAAGTAACGGGCGTTCGTCGTATCGGCCACGAATTTCAGCAGTTCCTCCCCGATACCCGCCGACTGCTGTGCGATCAGCGCGCGGCCGAATCGGACCTGTTCCGGTGGCGGCACGACTCCGATGGTGTATATCTTGATTCCGAGCGCGGCGGCGGCTTTCGCGGCCTCCTCGGGTCCGTGCCGACCGGCGTTCTGCTCGCCGTCGGTCAATAGAATGACGGCACGGCTCGTGAGCTTGAAGTCATCCTTTTTGCTCATGCGTCGGGCGATGTTACGAATTCGTTCCACGCCCAGCAGTAGTGCATCGCCGATGGCCGTTCCGCCTTCTTCGCGCGTTACGGCGGGCCGGACCTCTCGCAGTGACCGAACGATGTGTTCGTGGTCCCAGGTCAGCGGGCAGACCGTGTCGGGATATCGTGCGAAGACTGTCAGCCCGATGAGATCGTCCGGCCGACCAGGCAGTTTGTCGCCATCGCCTTTGATAAATGCCTGGACCACGTCTTTCACGACTTGCAGCCGAGTTTGCGGCCGACCGTTCCTGTCGCGAAAATCGGGCTCGTCCATGCTTCCGGAGCGATCGATGACGAGTTCGAGCGCCACCCCCTCCGTTTTGATGCGGGTCATTTCGTCTGCCTTTCGCGGTCGGGCGACGGCGACGACGAGCATGATGATTGCGATGGAGCGCAGAATCGGCACGATCACGCGCGCTCGCACGCTCCAGCTTCGGCTTCCGAGCTGCGCGAGCGGCTCGACCGACGAGAAGCGGATGGTGGCCCGGCGCCGCGGATTCCGCCACGCCCTCCAAACCCACGGCACGAGGACGACGGCAATCAGCAGCGCCCAGGGATGGACGAAGACCTGGTCCAGAATCATGCGGGAGCCTCCGCCTTCGTGGCGACCGGCTCGAGTGATGCACCCGATGCGGGGGATGTCTCGCTTTCGGCCGTCTGCTCAATGAACTGCCGAGCCGTCCGTCCGACCCATTCGATTTCATCTTCCGCGGGTATCTGTCGTGCGTACTTGACCGGGTCGCATGCTGCGATGAACCGGTTGAGTCCGGACCTGAGCTCTTCCGTCAGCGGTAGGGCATCGCGCATGCTGCGAATAAACTCCTCGCTCGTCTGTTCACCAACATTGACTCCGAAGCGTCGCTCGATGTACTGACGGACCAGACCATTCACGCGGTAGTAGTACTCCTGAAACATCCCGCGGCCGATCAGATTTTCGGCGGTGAGGCCATCGAGTTCTCTCAGCGCCCAGACGTGCGCCGGAATCGGAGGCGCCTTGACGGATTCGGACGTGCGTGCAGGCCATTTTCGTGCGATCCATCGGACTGTCCATGCAAGAAGCGCTACCGCGGCCAGCGTCCCCGACGCCCACCAGAGCAGTCGGTAGTCGAATGGTACGGGCACTTTCATCGGGCCCTTCAGATCCGCCAGATGTCCTTCTACCGCGATGGCAATCGGATCGGTGGTCAGTTGATCGCGATATATTTCGGTGGAGCCGTCGGCCTTCGGACGCGGATCCTCAAACGAAAACTGCAACGCAGGAATCGACATGTTGCCAGGGATCGCGCAGATCAATTCAAATCGCCACTCGGCGCAGTTGTGAAGCGCTTCGCAGTCAGGCTGGGAATCCGAGGATCCCGTGACTTTGAAATCGCCGAGGAGTCCCTCGATTTTCGGAATGGCCACCCTCACGCCTTGCTCCGCCATGACGTCGAGCTTGAAGACGACGGGATCGCCGATCGCCACGCGGTCCCGATCGACGCTCGTAGTTACCGTGAGCGGACCGTTGCGGGCGGTTTGCGAGATCGGCCGGGCGGCAGGCTGTGAGGAAGGCTGGGACTGGGCGGCGGGCCGTGAGTCGTGACAGCCGGTGGCCGTGATGGACAGCAGCAGGCTGCTGACGATGCCCGCTGACAGTGATCGCCGCAGTCGATGGCGTGACGTGTGCTGATGCTCGATCGCGAATCCGGGCTGATCGCGGTGTGCTTCGCGCCGATGGCCAGTTCGGGTAATGGAAGGACCAAGTGCCATGTGTGCGGTGGTGCCTGTTACTCCTGTTGATCGCATCGAGCGACAATTCGCGCGATGGGGATCGGCAGGGTGATCCGTCAATCGCCTTTGACAGTTGGACGAGTTCGGCGTCCCAATCCTGTCAGAAACTCCGATGCGTCGGTCCGTACGATCGCATCAATCCGCACAAATTGGCGGCTTGGCCAGGTGATGGCTCGTGACAGTCTGATACCAGTTTGCAATCTGAAGCAGGCGGCCTTCAGCAAAATGCGGCGCCATCAACTGCATGCCGACCGGCATTTGCTCGCTGGTGAAACCGCACGGGATGCTGACAGCGGGGATACCGGCCAGATTGGCCGCGCAGTTGTAGATGTCGGCGAGGTACATTTCGAGCGGATTGTCCCGTTTCTCGCCGAGTCGGAATGCCGGCGTCGGCGTCGTGGGCGACAAAATCACATCGCAGTGGTTGAAGGCGTTTTCAAAGTCCTGCTTGATGAGCGTGCGGACTTTCAGTGCCTTGAGGTAGTACGCGTCGTAGTAACCGCTGGACAGTGCAAATGTGCCGAGCATGATCCGACGTTTGACTTCGGAACCGAACCCTTCCGCGCGGCTCGCGCTATACACGTCGAAGTAGTCTTTCGGATGGGCTGTTCGATGCCCGTAGCGGACGCCGTCGAAACGGGCCAGATTGCTCGACGCTTCTGCCGTGCAAACCAGGTAATAGCAGGCGATGGTGTACGGTGCGTGCGGGAGGTGGATTTCGCAGATCTCCGCGCCCAGCTTTCGGTAGGTGTCAATGGCCGCTTCCACGCGTGCGCGAGTCTCCGGGTGGAGCCCATCGCCGAAGTACTCGGCGGCGATGCCGATCCGGACCCGGCCCGGAGATTCGTCGAGCATTGCGGCATAGTCAGGCACCGGGGCATCCACGCTGGTCGAATCGCGTTCGTCGCGTCCGGCGATCACCCCGAGCAATTCGGCAAGCCCGCGAACATCGGTCGCGACCGGTCCGATTTGATCGAGGCTGCTTGCGAAGGCGACCAGTCCGTATCGCGAAACGCGGCCGTACGACGGCTTGAGCCCACACACGCCGCAGAACGATGCCGGCTGGCGGATTGAGCCGCCCGTTTCGCTGCCCAGAGCGTAGGGCGTTAATCTGGCCGCCACAGCCGCAATTGATCCGCCCGACGATCCGCCGGGAACGCAATCCAGGTTCCATGGATTGCGAGTCGGAAAGTAGGCGCTGTTCTCCGTTGAACTGCCCATCGCGAATTCGTCCAGATTGGTTTTCGCGACAATGACGGCCCCGGCGGCGTGCAGCCGTTCGACGACGTGGGCGTCAAAAGGGGATTGGTAATTTTGCAGGATGTGCGACGCGCACGTCGTGGCTCCTATCTTCGTGCAGATATTATCCTTCACGGCGACGAGCGCGCCGTGGAGCGCTTGCCGTGAGGATTGTGCATCAAGTGATCTGGCTCTCGAAAGTGCGGAATCGTCGAGCACTGAGATCACGGCTCGAATCCGCGGATCGAGTGAGCGGATGTTGGACAGCGCGGCCTGAGTTTTTTCAAAAATGATGCCCATTCCGAATCGCTATGCGTCCATGTGATCCAACACCTTCGGCACTTTGAAGTAGGGTGGTGCGGAATCGGGGGCATTGGCCAGGGCGAGTTCCGCGCCGAGCGACGGCCGAGGCGCGTCGTCGCGGAGCACGTCACAAACGGGCAGGGGATGCGCCGTCGGTTCGACGCCGTCGGTTGGCACTTCGTTGAGCTTTTCGATGTAGCCCACGATGGCTGACAACTGTGCGCCGTACCGCGTGATCTCCTCGTCGGAGAGCTTCAGGCGCGCCAGATGGGCGATGTGCCGCACCTGTGATTCGTCGATTCCGGTCTCCATGAGACAGCGTTCCCAAAAAAAAGACGATGCCGATTCGCTCGACATCGTCGTGTATTATCATCGATTTGTATGCGCGTAAAGCCGGGCGGGAATCAGGCTTCGGCGGTTGCCTCGGGCTTCCACGTGCGCTTCGGCGGCTTGACGATCAAGCCCATTCGAATTGCCTTGGCGGAGACCTTCAGGCGTACAATCCGACCATCAATCAGAGCGCGAACCTTCTGGATATTCGGCTTGAAAGTGCGGTGGGTCTTGCCGGTTACCTTGGTGCCGACGCCACCCAGGTACTTGGCCTTACCGCGGTGGGCATATTGTCGGCCGGCTTTGGTTTTCTTTCCGGTGAAGTAACACACGCGTGGCATGAGACACCTCGATCATTGAACGGCAAAACAGTTCCAAGTCGGGCGAATATAGGGGATAATGGTCGTGCCATCAAGGGCATTTCGCGGTGGGAATTGCCGGCCCCGGTACCAGTGGCGGCCATCTGACGGCGCTTCGGAAACGGGACGTATCGGGGCGTCCGATAGCATGGCGGGTTCTGAAGCCTGAAATCGGATCCCGGGAGCCGAGGGGCCGCCGCACAGCGAAATGTGCCTGGCTGCAATTTCAAGCCGGATCGTGCGTTATGCCAATCGAGGAGCGAATGGACGACGCAGCCTTGTCGGAAGTCATTCGAGGCGCACAACGCGGGGAGGCTGCCGCGTTTGATCGCCTTATTGACTGCTTTGGTTCGCGCGTTGCCGGATTCCTCTACCGGATGACCGGTTCGCGGCAGGACTCCGAGGATCTGGTTCAGGAGGTATTCCTGCGGGTGGTAAGAATGCTCCCGGCGTATCGGCACGACGGCAGGTTTGAGCCCTGGCTGTTTCGAATCGCGGCGAATCTGGCCCGGGATCGTATTCGCCGAACCAGGCGATTGCGGAACCATGCCGGCGAGGGCGACTCGGCTTCCAGAACGCCGGATCAGAGTCTGGGAGGAGCAGCGCGGCTGAGCGAGTTGGAGAGCGCCGTCGAAGACGTGGATGCCCGGCTGGTACATCAGGAGGAAATGGACGCATTGAACGCAGCCCTCCAGGAGATGCCGGAAGCAGAGCGTGAGGTTGTCATGCTCCGCCATTTTTCGCAGTTGTCATTTAAGGAAATCTCCGAAGTGACGGGCATTCCCCTCGGGACGGCGCTGGCGCGATCTCATCGCGGGCTCGCCCGGTTGCGCGAATGGCTCACCGACGAGGGGAGAAGCCGACGAGCGGCAGCGGGCAGGAAGGCGATGTCCGGAGGTTGACACTACCATGAATGAGTCAGACCGCAAATTGCTGATGGAGATTGATGAGTCGGAAGCATGGCTCTCCCGATTCGAAGTCCCCCTGTCTTTCAGTCACCGGCTTGAAGAGGTGAAACGCGCGGTCCGCTCCGAGCTTGCCGCAGCCGATGCGTCGCGGCGTCTCGAATCCGCGTGGCTTAACCGGCTCCGGCCGTGGCACGGTTCGATGGCGGCGGCGGCAGTGCTGGCGATCTGCGTCGGCGTGGCCTATTTCTCATCTGCCTTCTCGCCATCAACGGATGATGCGATTCTGCTTGCCGACCGGGATGCGGCGATTGAAGCCGAGATGGGCGCCTTGGTGAAGGTGTTGTCGGCGTCGGGGGATCGGCTGTCCGATCTGGAGGAGCTGGCCGGAACCGATGCGTGGGCGATCGATGACGTGTCGTTCTACCGCGCTTTCGAGGAAGCGTTCGGGGATTGGCCGGAATCGGACGGTGCGACCGATCGGACCGGCGCGATGCTTGATTCGACAGCGCGATCGAAGCGATCTGGAGAGATTTCATGACGGAGTACAGTTGCGTCCGAATTCGCAAGGGTTTCGTTTGCTTGGCGCTTTTCGGTGTGATGTTTCTGCTTTTGGCATCCGGCTCGATGCGAGTTGTTTCGGCCGACGACCCACCGAAAGCCGACAATGCGACCACACAGCCCGACGGCAGGAAGGTCGAACAGCACGACGGCAATGCCGACCGTCCGCCGCTTGGCGGGCCGGCCGTTGATCGGCCGCGCAGGCCGCGGCGCGACGCGGGGTCGAGCGATGACGGCTCGGCTGACCAGCCGAGGCGGGGCAGAGGCTCACGTGACGGTCGAGAGATGGACCGGGGGCAGGGGGGCGAGGGCGATCGTGACATGCGCGAGCGGCGGTGGATGCGGCCACCTCATCCGGATTCGGACGAGGACGGAGGCAGGCCGCCAAGGCCGGGACCGATGGGGCCCGACGGCATGCGTGAACGCTTTGCACCGCCGCTGCCACCGGATGTGAAGGAAGCGCTGGAGTCGATCATCCGCGAGGAAATGCCCGAATTCTTCCGGCGAATGTCGGAATGGCGAGAACGTCATCCCGAACGATTCGATCGGGCGATGGGTAAGTTCTATCCACCTCTTCGCGAGTACGTCATTCTTCGAGAGCACGATCCGGCGCTTGCGGCGACGGTGCTCGAGGACATTCGCCTTGAGCTTCAGTTGCGAAAGCTCAGCATGGAGTATCAATCGCTGGACGAGTCGTCCCCGAGGCGCGCTGAACTGGAACAGGCGATGGCCGAACGCGTTCGACGTCAGATTGACATTCGACTTGAGCGTCGAGAGGCGCGGCTTCGCATGTTGTCGGAGCAGCTCGAACGCCAGCGAATTGAACTGCAAACCGAACGCAGCCGAATCGAGGAGGTCTCGGCGCATCGCCTACAGCAGATTATCAAGGAAGGCGCCGACGATCCGTTCTTCCGGCCCGATGGTCGCGGCCCTCGAATTCGTGGCGATCGGCGCGAGCCGGGAGACCGCGCGGGCGACAACGATCGATCCCGACACGACGATGAGCCCCGTTGGCGCGGGCCAAGAGGCCAGGCTCCGCGAGACTCGGACCGGCCGACCGATGAGGAGTGACTGAACGCCGGGTTTGTGATAGTCAGGCGTCGCGTCGGTAGTTCAGTTCAGTTCAGTTCTTTCAAAATGGCCGTCAGCAGTTTCCAGGACTTCCCGACTGACTCGATGAAAACACGTTCTTCGGGGCTGTGTGCGCCTTGAATCGTCGGCCCGAGCGACACCATGTCCACATTGCCGACGAGCTTGCCGATGATTCCGGTTTCCAATCCCGCATGAATCGCGGACACCTTTGGTGGCGTCTGAAACAAGTGTTCGTAAATCCGCTTGCAGGTGGCGAGCAGTGGCGAATCGGGGTTCGGTTCCCAGCCGGGGTACTGATTGGCGTTGGTGATTTCCGCCCCTGAGAGTCTGCCGATTGACGCAAGCTGGCACTTCGTGAATTCGAGCATCGAGTCGGACGAGCTTCGAGAGAGCAATCCGACAATGTAGCTCGCTTCCTTTTCTCCGGAGCGGAATTCGATCGTGGAGATGTTATTTGAAGTCTGCACCAGCCCCGGTACGCGCGGATGCATGGCAATCACGCCTGACGGAAGTGCTACGATTGCCTGAAGCAGACGTCGTGAATCGTTCGCCGGGACAAAGTCGCCCGCATCGCCGCGCGGCACGTGTTCGACACAAATCCTGATGTCTGGCTCGAACGATTCGGCCGCGCACTCGTCCCGGACAATCTTCGCGGCCTCTTCGAGCGCTTTGCGCAAGCCTGTTGCCCCCGAGACCAGGGCATGAGCTTCACGCGGAATGGCATTACGCTTGCTGCCGCCGACGACTTCACCGAGGCGGATTCCGGCGATGTTTGTTCCGGTGAGCGTCCGAGCCAACAGGCGGATCGCGTTGGCCCGACCTTCGTGAATGTCGCAGCCGGAGTGCCCGCCGCGAAGTCCCTCCACCACCAATCGGCACACTTCGGACGAAGACTCTGCCGGGCTGGCCGCGAACTTCCATGTCAGATTCGTGTCACATCCTCCGGCGCAGCCGATATAGAGGGCGTCGTCCTCCTCGGAGTCGAGGTTGATCAATCGCCGCCCCCTGAACGACTCTGGGGTGAGCGCTTTGGCTCCGCTCATGCCCGCTTCTTCGTCGATTGTCAGAAGGATTTCCAGTGGTCCGTGCGACACGTCCTTCGATGCCGCGACTGCCAGTGCCATCGCGACGCCGATGCCGTTGTCCGCGCCGAGGGTGGTACCCTCGGAAACGACGATTGCCTTGCCGGTTTTTTTGTCCGTGTCGACCTTTACCGGGAGTGGGTCCTGTTCCCAGTCAAACTTTGTGTCGCGGTTCTTCTCGCACACCATGTCGAGATGCGCCTGCAGAACCGTCAGCGCCGCCGCCTCGCGGCCGGGCGTCGCGGGCGCCGAGATGACAAGGTTCCCAATCGGCTCCTGTTTCACTGCAAGGCCATGACGTGTGGCGAACTGCTTCACATGTTCGCGAATCTTGTCCTCCTGCTTGGATGGGCGCGGTATGGCCGTCATCTCGGCAAAGATACTCCAGACGACCTGCGGCTCCAGCGCGGCGACTTGTTTTCGACCATGGTCTGACATGCGAAGCGCCTCCTTTTGTTGGAACGAAACCGGGGCGGATCAAGCGATCAGGCCGCGCCGGTGCTGCTCTCTGCATCGTCGGTCGCCGCCGCTGCCACGTCAACGTGTCGGAGGACGAACTTGCGATAATAGGTGATTGCGAGGCATGTAATTGGAATGGCGAGTATCAGACCGAGAAAGCCGAGCAGTTTGGAACAGATCAGCAATCCGAGAATGATCGCAACCGGACTCAGACCGGTTGCCTTACCCATCACGCGCGGCGCGATCAAACCTTCCTGAATGATCTGCACACCGGCAAATGCGATGCCCAGCCACATGAACGAAGAGATCAGGCTGCTGTCCCCGCCAAGCGATCGCATGACCGCCAGCATCGCCCCGGGAATCAGGGCGATCATCGGCAGGTACGGAACCATCGTCAGCAGCCCGATGATCAGTCCGAACGGCACGGCCATCGGCAGATTGATCATCGAAAAGGCGACGGCATAGAGCACCCCCGAGATCGCTGCGATCACGAACTGCCCGCGAAAATAGCGACGAAGCACCGCTTCGAATTCCCGAAAGAATTCGATGACGTCCGAGCGAAAGTCAGGTGGCAGAAAGGACTTCCACGTTGCCAGGTAAGTCGGAAAATCCAGCAGCATGAAAAGCAGATACAGCAGAATGACAACGATCACCGTCGCGCCAAGCAACAACTCCACGAACACGTTGATTACCGTGATGCCGCCGACGGCCAGTCGGCTGGCGAGGTCCAAGACCAGCGAGCGAAATTCCGTCGTCTTCACGAACTCCATTGCATCGGCCAACACGGTGCCGACCGGCGTGCCCTCGACATGAGCCAGTAGGCGCTCCAGGCGAACGGAGCGCGGCTGCGATTCAGCATCATTCAGATAATCCGCCCAGCCTTCCCACAGCTCTTGCAGGCCGAGCGTGGACTTTACCGCGACGGTTGTTGACTGGGACGTTGGTTGACTGGTCGCCTCGGATGTGACGGAAACCGGTTGATTCTGCGCCCTGCTCGCACGCAGATTTGGCGCGGGCGACGGCATGAGTGCGGACGTAAGATCAGCCCTGAGCTTGCGAATATCGTGGTCGAATCGGCTGAACTGGTGTGCCACCATCGGCACGGCGATGACGATCATCGCCATACCAACGATGAAGATGCCTGCAAACGTGTAGCCTACGGCAAACGCGCGGGATTTCGTTCGTTTTTCGAGTTCCGTGACGAGCGGATTCAGAAAATAGGCCAGCGCCGCGGCGACCGCGAACGGGACGAGCACGTCCGACAAATATCGCAGCAGTAGAAACAATCCCAGCGCAACCAGCGTCGTGAGGACCATCCGCACGACGCGATCAAAGGTATATGGTCGCGAGGAATCGAATAGCATGGGATACAGGCTCCGTTCGAGGGTGCATTTGAACGGACGCCCTCTGGCTTGGCAACTTCCGGAAGGCCGGCATGAGCTGATGAACCCGACGATCGGCGCCGATCGCGCGAGAGGCGGGCGCAATTCCCGCATCGCGCGATGGACGCCGTTGCGAGTTTACAGGCGCTTTCAGCCCGGCCGGCGCGGCGGATTATCCCTGTTTGATCGTGATGCGCCGGGCTTGCGCGTCAGGGCGCTTCGAGAGCGTGATCGTCAGGACACCGTTTTTGAAGGTGGCGTCGACTTTTTCCGAATCGACGCTGCTGGGCAAGGCCACGCTTCGATGGAACGCACCGTGCTGTCGTTCGATGTAGTGGTAGTCTCGCTTCTTCTCTTCGCGCTCGTGGCGTTTTTCGCCGCTGATCGTAAGCACGTTATCCGTCACCTTGATCTCAACGTCCTTCGGATCGACGCCCGGAAGTTCGGCGGTGACGGTGACGTCCTTTTCCGACTCGGCAAGATCGATCTGAGGACCCCATGACAATTCGGTACCCGTCTCGTCTCCGAACGCCGCGCCAAACGGGTCGCGGATCATTCGATCAAACAAGTTGTCCATCTCGCTTCGCAGCCGCGCGAGCGAAAACTCGGGACGCGACAGGCCACGTTCTTCTCGCTTGGTTTTCCATGGAATCAGATTCATGTCAAAAGCCTCCATTCCAGTTGATCGGGCATGACGGTATTGCCCACCCTGACCACCTTCCCGGCGTAATGAAGCTGTCCAATGTTGTCACCCTGGCGACGATGCAATTCGCCGAGCGGCGACGTTCGCTCAAGGTCTGGTTTACATTCCCTTGACCGCGATCTTTTTCGGTCGAACGGCCTCTGCCTTCGGCATGGTGATTGTCAGCACGCCGTTCTCCAGCTTGGCGGTGATCTTGCTCACATCGACCTGTTCATTCACTTCAAAGGTCCGTCGATAGTTGCCGACACCATATTCGCGAAGCAGGTAGCGCGTCCTGGCGTCTTCGCGCCGAGGCCGGACGGCCGCTTCAATCGTCAGATTGCCACGTTCGAACTGGATATCCACGCCGTCGGGAGTCGCTCCGGGCACATCTGCGACCAGCACCATCGCATCAGGCTCTTCGAAAATGTCGACTGCCGGCGAATACCGCCGCACCACGCTAGGCTCGGTGCACTGGGTCTTCTTGTTTGCATCCTTCTTTGCTTCAATCTCTTTTGCAACCATGGTCATATACCTCCCGTGTCCAATTTGCGTGCAGCTGCCGCCCTGAATCTCCTGTCTCCGTTACTCGATTGCTTTGACCTGGATCTTGCGGGCCTTGGCAGTTTCGGCCTTGGGGAGCTTCACCAGGAGCACGCCATTTCGCAGCGTCGCCTCGACTCGATTCGCATCGATCTCGACCGGCAAAGTCAACATGCGGCTGAACTCGCCGTCGCCGCGCTCTTGTCGATGGATGGTCACGTTCTCATGTGGCGGCGCTTGCCGATGGCCCTTGATGATCACCTCATTGCCCAGCACTTCCAAGTCGAGATGATCCATCGAGAGCCCCGGAACTTCGGCTTCGATGAAATACTCGTCACCCTCTTCCCAGACGTTCAGAGGAGGAAAGGCGCGGGATCGATTCGCTGCGATGTCGACCTCAGGCAGGAAACCGTTAAGCAGTCGTTCCATGTCGCGGCCGAATTGGCCGAAATTCGCCATGGGAGAAATTCGTCGGAGCAACATGATTCTGGACCTCCTTAGGATGCCCCTGCTGGCGATACCCTGTCGCGACCGCCGCGACGGGCTCGACTTGACATGTTTCAATTTGTGTGCCAATGGAAGGCCTTGCGAGGTCGATCTCTAACTCTCGTATTTTAAGCTACTTAGGGTTCTGTCGAATTCGGGGTCCGAGAAGCGCCTGCCAGGTTGACCTGCCAGAAGCTGAAAAAGTGGCAATTTGAAACACACGGTGGGCCTCGTTTGAGATTTCCGGCGAATTATCGTTTCGGGGTGAGCAGTGATTCGCTCCGGTCTGTTTTGCAAATGATATGCAACAATCGATTGGCCCAGGCGGCTGCGGCAACTTCTCGAATTGGAACGGGCTCGTGACGCGTCATGTTGTTTCGGTCTACTGGATGACGCGTGGCTGGCGACGGAGGTGTCGCGCTCGATGCTCACCGGGACGCTCTGCATCAGGCATCGGCCGATTTGCGTCGATGCGGATCGGCGCGCTAAGATGTAATCAGGTTGTTGTGCCGAGTCGGGCGGCAGCGTGTCGTTCTGCCTCGAGTCGAATCGGGAGCCGCTGACGCAGTCTGTTGGAATTCGCGCCCGCGAACTTCTCACCAAGGGATACCGATGATTTCAAAGAAAATGAACTCCGCGCTGAATCGTCAGATCGCCAACGAGATGAACGCTTCGTTCAAGTATCTGGCGATGTCCTATCAATTCAGCGACATGGGCTTGCTGATTTTTGGCAAGCGTTTTCGACAGCAGTCCGACGAAGAGCGCGGTCATGCTCTTCGGATCGCGGATTACATTCAGGATGTTGGTGGATCGGTCGTGCTGGAGACCGTCGAGAAGCCGAAGTCGAAGTATCCCGGCGCGAAGTCGATGGTCGAAGCGGCCTTGGAGAGTGAGCGCACGGTCACCGCGCAGATCAATGATCTTGTCGACCTGGCGTTTTCCGAGAAGGATCACGCCACTCAGAGTTTTCTGAAGTGGTTTGTGGATGAGCAGGTGGAGGAAGAGAAGTCGATGAATGACCTGCTTCAGATGATGAAGTTGGCTGGCGACCAGAATCTGTTCCTCGTCGAGCACCGCATTTTGTCGATCAAGCCCGAAGAAGGCGTGCCCGGCGAGGATTCGGGCGGGGATTGAAGTGGTCGCCGCTTGCAGGTCGCGTCTGGATTCATGGAGGACGGGGGCGGAATCAGGGAATGTGTCGCGTTCGCCAAATCAGTGTGTTGGTTTCCGCCTTGCTCCTCGTTTGCGGCTGCAAGGAAGACCCGCAAGTGCCGCCGGAGAAACCGCGTGCGCCGGAGCCGGAGATTCCGCTCGATGTCACGCGCTTCGCCAAGTTCAACGCCGACATTGAGATTGTCGCCCCGAATCTTGTGTTTGTTCTGGAGACCGACGCAGTCGCCCCGAACTGGACCTATGTCACACTCACTTCGGCGCAACCGGGACCCGATGATGCGAGGGTGCTTTTCTACAGTCAGGAGCGCACGAAGCCACTGAGTGAGATGAAGGATTCGCCGATCGATTTTTCCTCTGGCTCGTCACTGGACCTTGGTGGCAACGGGTTTTTCTCGAAGTCGTTCGCCTATCAACCCAAACTGGCGACATTGGCGATAACGGATTTCGATGAAGGCCAGGTGCGTGGGAAAATCACCGGTGAATTCTACAAGTTTCGACTCGGGTTCCCCGCGGCCGGTCCCAGTGTGCTGAACGGAGAAGCCACATTCAACGCGACCATCATCCGGCGTGGCTCGAAGCCGCCCGCCGTGACTCAGCCGTCTTGAAGAATTTCACATCAACTATCTCTTTGGTTGGCAGGACGTTTTCTCCGAATCGCCTGCCGAATGTACGGCCTGAGCAGACCCGCGAGTTGTTCGGCATCCACACCGGTAAATTGTCCGATCGCTTCGGCTAATTCGCGCCCGTCGCTGACGGACTCGATCCGCGGCGTGAACGAATCGTCCGGCAGGAGATCGAAGGTCTCTTCATCGATCTCTCTATCAGTTTCGAAACGCAGTCCGGCGATGTCGAATTCAAATTGCCCGTACGGACCCAGGTGCATTCGCAGCCCATCCGGCGAAAGCGTGATGCTCAGATCCGCGTTCCAAAGACAAAGCAGGAGTCGTTTCAACGCCGCGAGCGCGAGCGTCAGTGCGACGGCCGCGCCGAATAGGAAGATCGTTGCTCTCGCGAAGAACTGCGAGAAGTCGTTCTGCCACAGTAGGCGCCATCGAACGTCCCAGACGGCCAGGAGTCCGATGATGCACGCCGCGGAGGCGCCTCGCCAGATCAGTCCGGCCAGCACTCTCGTGCGATCGACTCGGAGCTTGATCGTCGGCAGCGAGGCTTCATCGGATGAGGGGGTTAAGAAGTCCATTGTAGTTTGCGTCCGGAGTTTCCGCGTCTTGGGGGCTTCGTCGAGGCACCTGGAAAAGTGACCCATATGGCGCGGCGCCCGCTTCCGTTGAGAAACCCTCTATCGGTTTCAATCCCGCGGAAACGAGCCGGTCGAACAGCGCCAAATCAATCGAGGGCCAGAAACCATAGGTGCTGCGCAACCGCTTCATCTCGCCCCAGTCGACATAAACGTACTCGAAGCCGCGTGCCCGAAGCCAGCTGATCAACTCGATTGGACTCATTTTTTCCGCTGACTCGGCGAATTCATTGCGATTGAACACGACGCAATAAGAGACACCGCGCTCGTACCAGAACCGGCGGGCATCCGCGACGACGAGCACGCGGTGTCCATCGCGAAGCTCCCGATTGACTCGCTTGAGATGCGACGGCGCGACCGGCGAATCGACCTCAGTGAACAATCCGGCCCGGCCAAATAAGTCCGCCGCGAGATAATTGATCGGTGTGCCGCGGCCATCGGCTCGTCCCGTTGTGAATAACGCGATCACCGATTGGAAATTCCACGCGAAGATCGAGACTGCGGCGATCGTCCCCAGCATCGCCCCCGTCTTACCCATTCGCGATCGGACATCGGCCCACGCGAGAGCGGCGAAAAGCGTGCAAGGCGCTATGAGTACAATGGCAAATCGATCGACCAGATGCGTTAGTGCGCACCACGCCGTCGCGCCAATCAGGAGCATGCTTCCGCAATGCGCCATTGCCGCGGTGCGCAAAGGCCGGCGCCGCGGCTCTTGCACCGTCAATCCGGTCTGTTTACTTCGGCGAAGGAACAACAGAGCTGTCACACCTGCCGCGCCCATTGCAATCACCGGACCGAAATATCGGGATGCGGGCACCCGCTCCAGAAATCTTGCTGCGCGCCGAACCGGAGTGCGTTCTTCCGGAGGCGGTTGATGCCCCCGTTCCCATTGCTGCGCAAGTTCGTCCGTCCAGACGCCGTCGTTCGCGCCGAATACGCCGTAGCCCAATGGGAAAATCGGATTGCCGACCAGCGCGACATTCTTGATGAGCCACGGGGAAAAGGCGGCGATCAAACCAACCACGAAGAGCGCCGGCGAAGGAGCCGATCGGACAGCGGGTCGAGAAGCCGCGGAAAAGCTGGCTGTTCCGTCTCGACTGATCCATCGAAGGACCACGAATGAAACGAAGAGCGGAACAGCCGTCGAGAGGATGCCGGTGTACTTGCACCCACATGCCAGTCCGGCGCACAAGCCCGCGATGATCGACGAATCAGATGCAGCCCTAGTGTCATCCCGCGAGGCACGGATCGCCGCGCCCAAAGCCGCGATCGAAAACACCAGCAGGCCGTGTTCCACGTAGGCCAGCCCACTCAGGTAAACCAGAAACGGCGTCGTTCCGGCGAGCACTGCGGCCGCCGCGCCCGCGGAACGACCGAAGTCTCGCGCCACGACCCAGCATCCGAAGACAAACAGCATTCCCAGCAGGCAATGCACCATCTGGCAGGACAGCGCCGCCGCAGGCATGTCATTGCGCAGGATCATGATGAGCAGGTACAGCATTTCGACGTTAAATGGAAAGTTCGAATAGATGTTGTGTGGGAGGTAGTCGATGCGGCCTGCGTCGATAAAATCTCGCGGCGCACCGAGGTGATACTCGAGCGCGTCATATCCGCCGCCTTCCGCCGGCCAGAGCATCCCGGGCGGCATCGTCGCGGACAGGCACGCGAACGCAGCGAATGGAGCGAGCAAAGACAGGACCGCCGTCACCTTCACCAACAACGCCCGCTGTTCGGAAGGATCCTCCGGCGCAACGTCGCCGTGTTTGAAGAGCGAGCGGCCCAGCCATATTGCAAGGACACAGCCGATCGACTCGATCCCGATCCATGCTGCGCGGTTCATCATGCCCGCGGCACCGAGTCCGAGCATCAGCAGTGATGTGATCCCCAGCCCGATTGTGGCAGCGACGAAGAGCCGCCACCGTCTCGTGTCGAATTTCCATCGCGCGATCGCGGAGCACGCAAAGCCGAATCCCGTGGCCGCCGTCATGAGGAACAAGGCCAGTGTTCCATCCAGCAAGACGGCGATCAGCCCCAGCGGCGAAAGGAACGCGATGATGGCGAGTGTGAACGCGAGCGCCGCCAGCGTTGCCGCCGCAAGGCGTCGGCGAATGCCCATCATGGATTGTGCGATATTCTGACGCGAATGGGACTCTGGCACGGGTCGGGGCATTCCTAAAGTTCGTCAACCGGTTTTCGGGTATTTCTACCGTATCGGTTGCGTTCCTTCTCGCGGCATTCTTCCAACATGCGGACGTAGCTATCGTACCGCTCGGGGAAAATTTCTCCCCGCTCCATGGCGGCACGAATGGCGCAGCCCGTTTCCTCGAGATGCGAGCAATCCGGAAATCGGCAGCCGCCGATGAAGCCCCGAAACTCAATGAAATATGCTTCCAACTCGTCGGAGTCGATCTCGGCGATATCGAACTGCCGCATGCCCGGCGTATCGACAACATATCCACCGAACGCCCAGCGGACGAGCGCGGCGGTTGTTGTCGTGTGCCGGCCGCGAGCCAGATCGCTCAGGCTGCCGACCTTCAGTTGCAAGGCTGGATCAAGTGCGTTCAGGAGTGAGCTTTTTCCGACGCCGCTGGGTCCGACTAGCACACTTGTTTGATCGCGAAGAATCGCCCGAAGCGCCTCGATTCCCTGCTGATCCGGCACTGATGTCAGCACCGCCTGGTAACCAATCGCTCGATATCGTTCAACGGCCTCCGCCGCCTCGCCGCTCACGTCGAGATCGCCCTTGTTGATACAGATCACGGGCCGCATATCGCCCTGGTGGACTGCGACGATGTAGCGATCGACCAGATGGATGCGCAGTGTCGGTTCGGCCGCGGCAACGACGATCAGCACATTATCTACGTTCGCGGCGATGGCTTGCAGCTTGCGCTCGTAGTGGCGCAGTAGGGTTGTGCGGCGCGGCTCGACCTCGTCGATGACGCCTTCCTGAAGTGAGCGATCATCGCTGATCGCGATCGACTGCCCGCCTCCAACGCGAACCGGTGTGAATCCGACGCGGTCGCCGACCGTGACGGCATGCCGCTCACCTTTAAGCAGTTTCCTCAGTACCTGGCGAACCGTGCATGCCCACGTCGTCTCGCCGTCGTCCACCTCGACGATTAATCCGCGCACGCGAACCACGGTGCCACGGCGAAGTCGTGCCGCCTCCGCCTCGTCCACAATGATCGTTCGTTTGCGTGACAGATCGCCTTTCGCGCGCACGTTCTCGACCGAGGCGGTTGCTTCCTGGTCGACATCGCCTTTGTGGTAGTTTCGCGTCCATTGCCGTTTGTCCCGGGCGGTTTTCGACTGGTTTTTGCGGAAATCGACGCGCACCTTTCGACGACCGCGTGGCGGCTGGCCGGGTTTCGACTTGTCGTCGCCGGCGTTAGTCACGGGTGGCGCCCCGCGACGTTGGTTGATCGGCGGTCTGTTTTGTCGCCGGGGCCAGCCCGGACTCGGGCTCGGGCTCGGCAGGTTGCGAGGCGGCTCTCGCAGCCGCGGCCGCAGGTGGCGGATTCTCAGCCGGTGCCCGATCGGGCCGCGCGTTCTGAGATCGCAATCGAGGATTGGTCCTGAGCGAAATTGCCAAAGTGACGAATTGCGGATTCGCCTCCGGCGTGGTCGGCGCGCCTCCAAACACTTCGAGGGGAGATGGCGAATTCCCAGAGTCTGACGGCCTCGAGGTGGCAATCGGTTGGCCTCTGCGCGGTGTGGCGCCGATCGCGCCCTCTTCAGTGGTTTCGCCGGCCGGCGCATCCGAAACCCGGCCCGTTCGTTGCTCGTCCGATCGGTCGAACAGAGCCGGTGAGACCAGCCGCCGCACTGCTTCTTCCGCCGGTCGATCGGCCGTCACGGGTTCACTGTTTGCCACCCAGACTGCGATCGAATCGCATTGTTCCACCAGCGTCTGAATTGATCGGATCAACGGGGCAGCCTGTTCCCTTGGCACGTTGATGACGAAAACCTGCCCATCAGCCGGGGATTCTGCTTCATCGTCAGCGGAGCGAGTGACGGATGCGTCATTTCGATTTGCATTGGAGCGGCTGTAGCCTTCCGGCGCATCTTTGGATTCGTTTAACTCGTAGTCTGGCGCGCGACCGGCGGCGGCGCGTGCGTCTTTGTTTTGGCTGGGCTTTTCGTCTGAGTCTGGGGGAGAGATTTGATCGCCACGCGCCGTAGCGCCGGGTTTCACTGCATCTTCGGCGTCGTTCAGAGCGTGCGGTATTTGCTTCTCGAACTGCGATTCACGGTCTGACGTCGTCACGGGACGCGCGAGCCAGAAGGACTGGTCGTTCCGGATGACTTCGTTCTTCGCGGCATCTTCCAGATTCTCGACTTGATACCTGCCCATGTTGCTTTCGATCAGCGATGCAAGTCGCGTGACCGTCGCGGCATCGTCGACCTCGATGTCGAGTCGGTTCTGGAATGATTGCACCGGAGCCGCCTGAACTTCGTGGAGCGACACCTGATTGTTCGCCAGTTTCGAATCAATCGTGGGCAGGTCAATTGCCAGGGCGGTTGCCGGCGAGTACGCAAGGCTCGTGATCGTGTTCGCGGAGGGCGCCGGCTCTTTCGCACTGAGTGGGTAATCGGCGGCGGGCTGTTCCGCCGCAGTGGCGGAGTCTTTTTGTTCGCTTTGGTCCCGTTCGACTTTTTGCTTGCTGTTGCCGGTCGCGATCGCGACATGTGAGCCGGCATCGCCGTTCTCCGAAATGGCCCGATCCTGCGATTCTTCCCACCCTCGCCCATCCGAATCCCCCCTTGTCGTGCGAGGTTGCTGCACGGCCAGCCTCTCGGATTGGGCAGCAGGGGAGGGCAGACTACTTTGCCGGCTGGATTCGGCGGACGGACCGCGCGGCTCCGTTTTTTCCGCAAGTGTGCTTCGGTCGACCTTCAAGTCGGATCTTGAAGACTTGTTTACGGACTGAAATTGCGGCAGCGAAAACCACCCGACTGTGCAGACAATCAGCACGCTCGCTGCGATTCCCAACATGCGGGAGTATCGTCCGAATCGAAGCACCGATGGTGATGCGGCTTCTCCCAGGAGCGATTCGCGTTCGAGGCGTTCGAGGCGTTCGAGGATGGCGCCCGTCATCGGCTCGGGTCCGCGGAGGCGCGGCAGGTCGCCGATCCATCGTGAGACACGTCGCAACTCGCTGAGATACACTCGCGCGTCGGCGTCTTGCTCGATGAGGCGCTCGACCTCGGCGCGCTCTGTTGGCGTCAATTCGCCATCGAGATAGGCGCTGAGTTGCTCCAGTTTCTTCGCATCGAGTGCCATGTCACCGATCCGTCATTCCGCCTGAATCAGCGGTGCGAGCAAGTCGCGAATCGCCTGTCTTGCGCGATGAATTCGCGACTTTACTGTTCCCGTCGGGATGTCCAGTACATCCGCGATTTCTTCATAATTCAGTCCTTCCATGTCCCGAAGCACCAGCACCGTTCGGTGCTCCTCGTCAATTTTCATCAGCGCCGAGGAAACGGCCTCCCGCTGTTCGGCGGCAACCATCTGATCGTGCGGTTGCGAAACACCTGACTTAACGTTCGCACGACGCGAATCGCGGCCGTGGCCGTCTTCGGATTCGTCCGGTCTTGATTCGAGCGAGTACATCGTGCGACGTCCCGATTTGCGCCGATCGCTGATCACCAGATTGACCGCGATTCGAAACACCCAGGTATAGAACCGTGAACGCTCCGCGAACCGATCGAGCGATTGCATCGCCCGCACGAAGGCCTCCTGGGTGTGGTCCTCCGCGTCCTCGCGGCTTCCGCACATCCGAAAGCAGAGATTGAAGACTCGGTCCTGGTAGCGCCGCACCAGTTCGCCATAAGCAGCGGCTTCACCGCGCCGGCACGCTGCGAGGAGCGAAGCATCCGCGTCGATGCCGGGGTCCACCCCGCCCGGGGGCCGGGCTGCACCGCCGATTGCGTCCGTCAATGAGTTTGGACGCTCGGAATGCGAAAAAGTTCCATCCATGGTGGCGGCTCTCGAGCCTGGCAAGCGTCTCGCGGCCTTGAGGGGGACGGCCAAATTCCGAGCGCATTGCCTGTCCGTACTGCTGCCACGCGAGGACGGCCGCCCGAAACTGATTGCCCGTGTATTCTCGGCCCGAGCGCGCGGCAGGTCAATCTGACGCATCGCACATTCGAATCGCGGGCCGGGTCACTGACCGGATCAAATTCTCCGCGACGAACACCGTTTGTACGATACAATGCCGAAGATGGTTGCTCTTGACGTCATTCCGAACGAACGGATTGCAATGCGCGGGGGAGATCCGGCGGCGACGGGACCGCGCGACATCGCGGCTGTAAAGACGCTTCGCATCAGCGTGACGGACCGCTGCAATTTCCGCTGTGTATATTGCATGCCGGAGCACAAGCTTGATTGGGTTCCGCGCGAAGAGATTCTGAAGTTCGAGGAAATCGTCGCCGTCGCCCGAGCCGCCCAGCGTCATGGGATTAACGCGTTCAAGCTTACCGGGGGTGAACCCCTCGTCCGCTACGATCTGGCAAGACTGATCGGCATGCTCAAGGCGCTGCCCGGTGCGCCCGAACTTTCCATGACAACCAACGGCGCGCTGCTCGGTGTATTTGCCGGGCAACTCCGGGACAATGGTCTCGACCGGATCACCGTCAGTCTTGATACGCTGCGTCCTGATCGCTTCAGCAAGATCACCCGCGGAGCTCGCATCGAAGCGGTTCTGCGCGGCATTGAAGCAGCCGTTGAAGCCGGTTTTCACCATCCGAAGATTAACTGTGTCGTTATGCGTGGCATCAATGACGATGAACTCGCGGATTTCGCCGCGCTGACGTTCGACCGGCCGCTGACAGTGCGGTTTATTGAGTACATGCCGCTGGGTCGCACCGCGCTCGGCGGCGAGTATGAACACCGATTCATCAGCGAGTGCGAGATTCGCCAGAGGATCGAGGCCGTTCACTCCAAATTGTCCGGCGTCACGAAAGACACCGGCCACGGCCCCGCCGTAGTCCATCAGATTCGCGGTGCACGCGGCCGAATCGGATTCATTAGTGCCATGTCGAAGCCGTTCTGCTCCACGTGCAATCGTCTGCGCCTCACGGCCGAGGGCCAGTTGCGAAGCTGTCTTTTTGATGGCGGCGAAGTGGAACTTCGTCCGATTCTGCGAGACCGCGCCGACGCGAACGACAGCGCCCTGCCGGGTCACACTGAATCCGGGGCACAGCGCGCCCTGCACCATGCTTTCATTCGGTGCGTCGCATACAAACCGGAAGTGCATTCATACTTCGGCAATCGACAGATGTCCCAGCTCGGCGGCTAGCGGAGCGGGCTTCGCTGTGTCTGCCATGCCACACGACTCGCACATTCGATGATCTATCTCGACAACAACGCCACCACGAAGCCGGCCGAAGAGGTCGTACGGGCGATGCTGCCGTTTCTCCATGAGCAGTTCGGAAATCCGTCCAGCCTGCACATCGCGGGCCAGACGGCTCGCCACGCGGTCGAAGACGCACGTGCTCAGGTCGCGTCACTGATCGGCGCGCGGTCGCGCGATATCGTTTTTACGAGCGGCGGCACCGAAGCCGACAATCTCGGCATCCTCGGCGCGCTTGATGCATATCCATCGCGCAAGCATCTCGTCACCACCGCGGTGGAGCACGTCGCTGTTCGAGACCTCTGCATCCGTCTCGCCGGACGCGGCCATCGCGTCACATTTGTCCCCGTCGATCGCGACGGCCGGCTGGACCTTGAAATGCTTTCAAACGCGCTGGATGACGAGACGGCAATCGTGATGGCAATGGCCGTGAATAATGAGACCGGCGTGCAGTTTCCGCTTGATGAGATTTTCGCGATCACATCCTGGCGAGGTGTGCCGCTCCATGTGGACGCGGTACAGGCGGCGGGTCGCCTTTTGCTCGATGTCAGGACGCTGCCCGTTGCCAGTCTGGCGCTTTCAGCTCACAAGATTCACGGGCCCAAGGGTGTCGGAGCGTTGTACGTCGCGCCGGGAACGCGAATCCGATCTCAATTCGTCGGAGGCCACCAGGAGCGCGATCTGCGCCCCGGAACGGAGAACGTCGCGGGCATTGTCGGATTTGGCGTGGCGGCGGGCCTTGCGAAGCAGCGATTGGATCTCGACACACCTCGCGTTCGCGCGCTCCGCGATCGGCTGGAGCACGGCGTTCGGACATGTCTTTCATCCGCATGTGTCATTGCGTCGGCATCCCCGCGCGTCTGCAATACGACCAGCATCGCTTTCCCCGGAATTGAGGCGGAGGCGATCCTGATCGGCCTGAGCCAGCGAGGGCTCTGCGCGTCCAGCGGATCAGCATGCAGCAGCGGGGCGCTGGAGCCCTCACATGTGTTGCAGGCGATGAACATTGATCCTGATACAGCGAAAGGGGCGATCCGCTTCAGCCTCTCACGATACACGAGCGAATCCGAGATCGACGAGGCTGTCACGATCGTACGCGAAGTGGTTCAGATGCTGGCGTCGATGGGCCCAGCTTGATCAGAAGAACCTTGAATCCAGGAAGTAGATGGATAGAGCGATTGTGATCGCCAAGAGCAGCATGTAGAGCGCGAGCCGGGCATCCGGCAATCCATCGATCCAGCGGATGATGCGTTCGCTGCTTTCGACGGTCTCGGGCGGTCGTTCGAACATCGATAAACCTCCGCCGTAGGGCCTGAAAGGTCTCGATTGAGGCGGCTGACTACCGTCGCCGCCAAACTACCCCATACATTATTTATCGGAGCCGAATCGCCATTTACCGCTAATCAATTCCCCTAATTATAGGGCCTAAGTTTCGATAATGTCGAATGAAAAGGCTGTTTGCCATCGAGAAATTGCCTAATTCTGGATACCGTGTGTCCATAAACAAGGAGCCTTCGTGGAGATCGCCTCCGCCGACAGCGCTTCGCATTGTTGCTCCATGCGGGCCAAATCCAGCGAGGTCGATTCAGATGGCTTGATGGTCTCGGCAAGTGCCGGGGCCATCGGTGTTAATGTTGCAGTTCAATCTGTGTCCTCGCAGCCCAAGCGCGACGAGTAGGTTTGAACCATCGCGCTGTCCGCTCGACGGCGACAAGCTGGCGATCCCGATGTTCCGCTGGATCAACACCAGCGACGAAAATGGGCTGTCGTCCATCGTCACGACTGCCACTGTCGTAGCCCGAGGCGTTGCTAAGCTGTCCGCAGGACCGATGGCGGGACCGTGAGCGGCGGGCTCGACATCGTTAAACCATGTGGTATACTAAACCACATGGTAATTAATCGATCTCCCAGGTTCGATCGCGTCTTCCACGCTCTGACCCACCCCGCCCGGCGGCCGATTGTCCGGCAACCCTCCGGCGGAGAGCGGAACCTTAGCGAGCTCGCCGCGCTCCTGAAGATGACGTTCCCCGCGGCGACCAAGCAAGTGCGCGTGCTGGAAGGGGCCAATCTCGTGCGTCGCCGAGTGGTCGGGCGGGAGCGCCTGTGCCGTCTACCCGCCGCGCTGCGACAAAGGAACCATGTATGAGCACCGCAGGATTGAAAGTCACCACCCCCACCGACACCACCATCGTCATGACTCGCTCGTTCAATGCCCCGCGCAAGCTCGTGTGGGAGGCGATGACCAACCCGGACAAGATGCGCCGATGGATGCTCCAGCCCCCGGGCTGGACGCTCTCCGCGCTCGAGTGCGAGGCCCGCGTGGCGGGGACGCTGCGGGTGGTCTCCAAGAGCCCGGAGGCCGACCCGGCGATGATGCTGCTGGGCGTCTTCACTGAGGTCACGGTGCATGAGCGTATGGTCCATACCGAGATAATGCTGCTCGGATCGGGGCAGCCGGTGGGGTCGCAGGTGGAGACGCACGAGTTCACCGAGAAGGGCGGCGTCACCACAATGCGGATCACCCAGGTGTACGCCTCGAAGGAGGCCCGCGACGGCGCGGCCGCATCGGGCGCGTCCGAAGGCATGGAAGCGTGTTTCCATCAGCTCGACGCGATGCTCGCGCAGACCGCGTAAAGCGGGCGGCGGGCCGGTGTGTGAAGATCGACCGGTTCATCCCAAGGAGATAACATGAGCGCAAAGAAGGCATCGTCACGCCGCCCAAAGCCGAAGGTCAACACCGACGCAGAGAGCGGAGCGCAATCCGCGGGGGGGCCGCGTTCGGCTGAGGCCGAAATCCGCCGCCTGATCGAGTTGTTCTCGCCAGAGCATCTCCGGCTTGTCGCCGGCATGCGGCGCTCGCTGCAGGGCCGTCTGCCAACCGCGCACGAAGTGGTGTACGAGTACCGCGACTGTTTCGTCATCAGCTACTCACCCAGCGAGCGGGGATATGAAGGAGTGCTCGCCATTCGAGGGAGCGCGGAGGGTGTGAGGCTCTACTTCAATCGCGGCAAGGAACTCCTGGACCCCGAGAAACTCTTGCAGGGAACGGGCCGCCAAACCCGCTTCATTTCCGTGGAGAGCGCGGCCGCGCTCGGTCGACCGCCGATTGCGAGTTTCATCGAGGAGGCCATCGCTCGCCACCGAGTGCCGTTCGCGCCCGAGGGCCGAGGGTCGGTTGTCCTTCGCTTGGCATCGGCGAAGAAAGGTCGGAGAAAGAACTCCTCCTGACGCACAGCTGCCCATGCTGGGGCTGCCGCCCCCGGTACCCCTGCTCAGAACAGTCGGAACGGACGATCAGCGCAACGGGCGGTTCATTTCCGGGCAGGGAGAGGTGCGGAAAAGGCGGCACGCCATCTCCACATCATCGCATCAGTGTGAAGACCTGGTAATCGATCTTGAAACCATCGAAAGTGCCTTGGCGCTCAGCAATCTGTGCCTTCCGGGCTCCCAGCCGCTATTGTCTTCCAAGAAAAGTTCTATTGGAGTACTGTCAGCCCGGCATGCGCTCCGTTTGCCCCGATTTCGGTTTGTCGCAATAATCGCTTAATCATGAAAACACAGAGGCGACGACTTCGGGAACTGATTCAAACCGGCATCGTGCAGATGCCGGGTGCATTCAACGCGCTCACGGCTCGGGCGATCGAAAGAGCCGGATTTGAGGCAGTTTACGTCTCCGGGGCCGGGCTTTCGAACGCGGTTTACGGCTTGCCGGACGTTGGCCTCGTCACCCTGTCCGAGGCGGTAAGCCACGCCCGGGGTATATGCGCGGCAGTCGACGTGCCGGTCATAGTCGATGGTGATACCGGGTTCGGCGAAGCGATGAACGCGGCTCGGACCGTGAGCGAAATGGAGGTCGCCGGCGTGGCCGGAATCCATCTCGAGGATCAGGTTCTGCCCAAACGCTGTGGCCATCTTGACGGCAAAGAGCTGATCTCCGGCGACGCAATGGTCAGCAAGCTCCGTGCAGCGGTGGCGGCGAGATCCGACTCGGATTTTCTGATCATCGCTCGGACCGACGCACGAGGCGTCACTTCGTTCGATGACGCGGTGGACCGTGCCAAGCGTTATCTCGATGCAGGTGCCGATGCGATCTTTCCCGAGGCCATGCAGAATGCGGAAGAACTGGCTCGCTTCGCGGACTGCGTCAAAGCGCCGCTGCTCGCGAACATGACGGAATTCGGGAAGACGCCGATCCTGCCGCTTGCGAAACTTCGTGATATGGGCTATCGGATGGTCATCTACCCGCAAACGGCGCTGCGGGTGGCATTCAAGGCTATTGTGGAGATGTTGGCCGATTTGCGCCGCTGCGGCGACCAATCCGCCTGGATTGATCGGATGCAGACCCGGGCTGAGCTGTACGATCTGCTTGACTACGACGGACTAAACGCGATCGACTCCGCCGCAATGAAATGAGGATTCGGCGTCGTCGGCCCCCCGTCCCGGGCGTGGTGAAATGTCGATCAACCTGTCTGCGCAATCGCTGCAGGCCGCATGAAGGTGAGAAGTGCCATGAGTGAACAGAAATCGAAATTCGAAGCGGGACTCGCGGGTATTGTCGCGGGTCAGACTGCTGTCGGCGAGGTGACACAGACAAGCCTCCGCTATCGTGGATACGAAATCGCGGATCTGGCTGCTCACGCAACCTTCGATGAGACTGCATACCTGTTGCTTCACGGAGAATTGCCGAACGCCGACCAGCTCAAGTCTTTCCGTCAGCGCATTCAGTCCTCGATGTCGCTACCGAAGCAGGTTATTCAGGCGATTGACGCCATGCCCGGGAGCACTCCGCCCATGGATGTTTTGCGGTCAGTGGTGTCGCTCCTTGGGCATTACGATCCCGAAGCGCAGGATAATTCCCATGCCGCAAATCTTCGAAAAAGCGAGCGGCTGATCGGTCAATTGGCACATGCCACAGGCTACTGGTGCCGACGCATCGGAGACCTGCCTGAAATCCAGCCCGATCCGAATCGTCCGCACGGTCACAACCTCCTCGCCATGATGACGGGCAAGCCACCGAGCGAGCTCGCCGGCCGCGTCATGGACGGCACGCTCGTGCTATATGCGGAGCACGAATTCAACGCCAGTACCTTCACGGCGAGGACCATCGCCAGCACGCTGGCTGACATGCACTCGGCCGTCAGCGGCGCGATCGGCGCTCTGAAGGGGCCGCTGCATGGCGGTGCCAACGAAGCCGCGATGCATCAGTTTCTCAGCATCGGCAGCGCGGACAATGTGGAAAAGTGGTTTAACGACCTGGAGGCGCATAACAAGGCCAATCCGAGTAACAAGCGTCTCATCATGGGGTTTGGGCATCGCGTGTATAAGCACGGAGATCACCGCGCGGGCATTCTTCGAGAGTGGTCCTTGCAACTCTCGAAAGAGACCGGGCAGGGGCACTGGATCGAGATTGCCGACAAGTTGCAGAAACTCATGCTGGAGCGGAAGAACATCCATCCGAATACGGACTATCCCGCAGCCCATGCTTATTATCAAATGGGTATTCCGATATCGCTCTATACGCCGATCTTCGTCTGCTCACGCGTCACCGGATGGTGCGCACACATCATGGAGCAACAGGAGAACAACCGGATCATTCGGCCCGGCAGCGAGTACATCGGTGTTCCGCCCCGCGAGGTGCCGCCTATCTCGAAACGCTGAACGGTCCTTCGCCGCCGCGGCAAGATACAATCGGCGGGCCGCGCGATTGAACCGCTTCTCGCATGGGTTGTCGCGCTCGCGTGCAGTGGATGACGTGGTGAATCCGATGAAACAGAACCCGCAGCGAGAACTCGCCAACGTCTTGGCGGAGTCGCAAAGGCTTGTCGCGCTGGCGGGCCGTGGACTGGCTCGAGTCGAATTCCTTCGCGCATGCTCCGGAATTCTCCTCGGATTGTCAGACTGTGATGCCCTTCAAATCGAATCCCGGGATGACGAAATCGCGTATTCGTGGGAGGCCGATCGGGGTGACAATGCGTCGGCATCCACCGCGCAAGGCGAAGCGCCGCTTGGTCGCACCTCGTTTCAAATCTTGAAACCCGGCGGCCGCAAGACAGCGGGCTCGTCGGCCCCGATATCCCCGGCTTATCGCTCGCATATCACTCTGCCGATCAACGACGGCGAACACTGCATCGGACAGCTTGTATTATTGTCGAAGTCGAAGGATCACTTTTCCGCCGACGCAGTGGGCTATTTTGAGTTCGTCGTCAGCATGCTCGGATTGGCAATCACCAATCGTCGTGCGCAAGCGCGACTGGCGGAGCGGATCAAGGAACTGGACTGTCTCTACGATATCGCGCGCATCGTGCGTGTTCCCAATCGGACACTCGACGAAAAGCTGGCCGATGTGACTGCTCGTCTGCCGTCGGCTTGGCAGTTTCCGGAGATCGCCGGCGCTCGCTTGCTTCTCGGTGAACGCCGATTCGTGGAGGGAAACCGGAGTGCGGCCGTCGCGGTGCAATCAGCGAGCATCAGCGCTTTCAACGAAAGCACCGGAGTGGTGGAGGTCTTTTATACAAGTGAACGACCTGAGTTCGTCGAGGGACCGTTTCTGAGGGAGGAAACGAGCCTGCTGGAGGGAGTGGCGCTCGAAATCGGCGAACTCATGGAGCGGACGCGAGATGCCGAGCAGCGCGCAAGACTGGAGGATCAGTTGCGCCACGCGGACCGGCTGGCGACGATTGGCCAGTTGGCGTCGGGCGTTGCGCACGAATTGAACGAACCGCTGGCCAATATTCTCGGGTTCGCTCAATTGATTCAGAAATCACCGACGCTTGACGAACAGGTTCAGCGCGATTTGCAGCATGTCGTGTATGCGACGCTTCACGGCCGAGAGATCATCCAGAGCCTGCTGCTCTATGCTCGACAAACGCCGGCGGCACGCAGTCCCGTCGACCTCAGTGTCGTGGCATCAGAAGCGATCTCCCTGCTCCAGGCCCGGTGCGAGAAAAACGGCATCGCACTGAAGCGAGAGTTTGCCCGATCCGGCACGGTTGTCTCGGGAGATGCCGGGCAGTTGAAACAGGTGATTGTAAATCTGGCGGTGAATGCCATTCACGCAATGCAGAGTGGCGGCACACTCACCGTGCGGACGGAATTGGACACGGTTTCTGATCGGGTGCGACTCACGGTTTCGGATACCGGAATCGGTATGAGCGAGGAAATCCGGCGCCGTATCTTTGAACCATTCTTCACAACGAAAGACGTCGGGATGGGCACCGGGCTCGGGTTGGCGGTAGTGGACGGAATCGTGGCGCGGCATGGTGGCGATATCGTCGTCGAGAGTAATCCCGGCGAAGGTGCGACATTCGTCGTGACTCTGCCAAGATCGATCAACATCGTCGAAAATGAAAAGGGTCTCGACGTGCGAGCAACATCATGACGGCGACGAACAAAGAACGACCGAAGGAAGTACCGGATCGGATACTCGTTGTCGACGACTCCGCAGCCACCGTGGAAGTCCTTCAACGGAATCTCGTGTCCAGGGGATACGTCGTCTTCACCGCCAACAGCGTGAGCGAGGCCGTCGCGGTGTTGAACAAGACTTCCGTCGATCTCGTCGTGACAGATATGAAGATGCCGCAGTCGACTGGAATCGACCTGATTCGTCACGTTCGCGAGAATTACCGCGACATGCAGGTCATGATGATTACCGGCTTTCCCTCGATTTCAGACGCGGTCGAGGCAGTGAAGCTCGGCGCTGAGGATTATCTGCCCAAGCCATTTACAGACGAAGAGCTTTTCGCGGCTGTCGAGCGCTCGCTCGAACGCGGACGTGCGAATCGCGCGGGGCGGCGCGTCGCGTTGCAGACGCGGCGGACGCCGAACGGGCTACTCGGCGATAGCTCGGCGATGCAGATTGTACATCGCATGATTCAAAAGGCGGCGGATTCGACGGCCACAGTTCTCATCACTGGCGAAAGCGGCACCGGCAAGGAATTGGTCGCCCGTGCGATCCACTATTGCGGCCCTCGGGCCGCGGCCGCATTTGTTCCGGTCAACTGCGGAGGGATTCCCGAGAACTTGCTCGAAAGCGAGTTGTTCGGGCACATGAAAGGCGCCTTCACCGGCGCGACCGAGTCGCGAGCCGGCTTCTTCCAGACTGCGGATGGAGGCACCATCTTTCTCGATGAGATCGGAGAGATGAGTCCGACCATGCAGGTCAAGTTGTTGCGCGTCTTGCAGGACCGCGAGGTCTACATGGTTGGCTCAACGCGCGCGAACAAAGTGGACGTGCGAATCGTGGCGGCCACGAACAAGGACCTTTCGCCTTTGGTGGCGCGCGGTGGTTTTCGAGACGATCTGTTCTATCGGCTGAATGTGATTCCGATTCAGCTTCCGCCGCTTCGCGATCGTGACGATGACCTGCTGATGCTGGTCGAACATTTCGCCGCGCGGTTCAGCGAGGAGGCGGGGCGGCCCAAACCGGCGTTTTCACCTCGCGCGTTGGAAGCGCTGCGCGGATATCACTGGCCGGGAAACGTCCGAGAACTCGAGAACGTGATTCACCGTCTCGTGGTGATGTGCGAAAGCGAGGTGATCGACGCGCCGGACCTACCCGAGTTGATGCGATTCTCGGCACTCCGCGGGGGGGGCCTGAATCGAACGCTCAGGGACATTGAGTCGGAACACATCCGACTGGTGCTATCAGGGGTGAATGGCAACAAATCACAGGCCGCTCGCATTCTCGGAATTGATAGAAAAACTCTTCGTGAGAAGCTCAAATCGCTCGACATTCCGGATTCCGAATAGTCCGGTCCCCGCGCTGGGGTGTTTCGCCCCAGCGGGTTGAATCACCCCAGAATTCAGAGCCAACCTGTTCTCAGATTCTCCACGGTCTCGCCGCCGATCCCTGGCTGCTGTGATTTCCATAATTGATTTACAGGCAAAAGATTGCGATCGAGTCGATCGTCGGGTGTGACATTCCGAAGCCAGTGCCGGAGCTTATTTTCTGCACGGCACGACCCTTGCTTTAGAGGTGATCCGGTCGAGCGACGAATCTCGATCAAACCGACGGAATGCAACATCAGGAGGTGCATCATGATCCTGAGCGGGACGAGAAAGGAACGCGAACACATGAGAACAGAATCGCAACCGGTTGAGCGGCACGATCCAGTCACGGCGCGGCCGGAGTCGCTGCGAGCGACCGGCCCCACGGGCGAGACCTTTGCGTGCGAAGAGGGTGAGTCGATGTCCGCGACGCCCATTCCCGGATTGATTGGTTCCCGAAGGCGGCATGGCCAAACTGTGGGAGATCGGCATTATACTAGCGGGATCGCACGCCCTCCGGCTCAGTGGGAGCCGGATCTGACCGCTGCCCGCACGGGGTGGACGGAGGAAGACGGCGCGGCATTGCAAATGCCGGGAATGATCGTCGATCAGAATGCCGCGACCGTGTCGCTCGAGGTTGAGCAACCGACGAGAGCGACTTCGGCGAAAGGCCTCTGTGCGACGTGCGAACTTCGTGAAACCTGCACCTTCCCGAGGCCTGAGTCCGGCGTCTGGCGGTGCGAAGAATATCGCTAGTCCGGCAGGACGGCGGAGGTATCGGAATAGTATGTCCAGCATTCCGCGCAGTAAGAAGAACAGTGAGGAGCGACCTGCGATGAACAGTCCAACGACAACAGCCGAGCCTCATGCGACCGGATCGAGCAGGCACGAGTTCGCTCCGACAATTGAACGACCATCGAGCGCTGCGACCGCGGCGACAGAGACGAAGGCGACGGAATCGGCCGTCGCCGCGCCGCCGGCGCATGGTGTTTACAGCAATGTGGTGATTCAGTTCAACCGCGCTGCCGACATGATGGGGCTTGATAACAACGTCCGCAAAATTCTCGCGACGACGAAGAATGAGATTGTCGTGAACTTCCCCGTCAAGATGGACAAGGACGATCACATCGAGATCTTCACGGGCTATCGCGTACAGCACAACGACGCGCTGGGACCGTTCAAGGGCGGACTGCGTTTTCATCCCGAGGTGAACATCGACGAAGTTCGCGCGCTGGCAACGTGGATGACCTGGAAGGGCGCGATCGCCGGAATTCCTTTCGGCGGGGCGAAAGGTGGAATCCAGATCGATCCCTCGAAATACTCCAAGGCCGAGCTTGAACGAATCACCCGGCGGTTTGCGTTCGCGCTGGGAGAGAACATCGGGCCGGAGTACGACATTCCCGCGCCGGACGTGAACACCAATGCCCAGATCATGGCATGGTTCATGGATATGTACCTGTCCACCGTACCGACGCATGAACGACAGAACAATATTCATGTCGTGACCGGAAAGCCCGTTGAATCCGGTGGAAGCGTTGGCCGTGATAAAGCAACGGGCCAGGGCGTGGTCTATTGCATTCAGTGCTGGGCAGAGGATCGTGGGTTGGATCTCAAGCACCTGACATTCTCGGTTCAGGGATTCGGCAATGTCGGTTCGTGGACGGCCAGGCTGCTCGGTGAACTGGGCGCAAAGCTCGTCGCGGTCGAAGACGTGACCGGTTCGATCCGGGATACCCACGGACTTGATCCTGATGATCTCGTCAAGCATGCGTCAGGCGGGCGCGGCGTCCGGAGCTATCCACACGGCGAAAAAATCGACCACATCATGTTCATGAAGACCCCGGTTGACATCTTTGTCCCCGCGGCAATGGAAAATCAGATCACGGGCGCCACGGCGGATTGGCTGGATGTCAAGCTCGTGGCGGAGGGTGCGAACGGCCCGACAAACGTGGAAGGCGACGCCATTCTCCAGAAGCGCGGCATCGATCTGATTCCGGACATCCTGTGTAACTCGGGCGGTGTCATCGTCAGCTACTTCGAGTGGCTGCAAAACAAGCGAAGCGAATCCTGGGACCTCGAAGAAGTCGATCGAAAGCTTCGAAAGAAGATTGTCGCGGCCTATGAGCGGGTCCGCGGCACCGCGAAGGAGTTCAACACCGACTGGCGGACGGCCGCCTACATCGTCGCGTTGCGCCGACTGGAGAAGGTGTATCTCGAACGCGGCATTTTCCCTTGATGGCCCCGAGTGAATTCAAAAAAAAGCAGCCGGTGGACCTGAATCCGCCGGCTGCACTCATTTTTGGAATTCGCGATGATTCAGTTCGGCTCGCGCATCAGCGTTCCTTCGTCAGGTCCTGCACTTCAACGCCTGCTGGTGGAGTGAACTTGAAGCGATCGGGAGCGATGGTCGGATTCACCTTGATGTCGGTCAAAGTGGTCGTTGAGGTCAACTGGCCTTTGCCATCATAGGTGGTGCTCTTCAGCGGCATGCCGGTCTCTTTGCAGTAGGAACTGACCATTCGTCCGACATAGGCCTTCATCTGGGGATCCTTCGGAGTCATTTCGACGACGAATGCCGGTCGGCCGTCGACCGTTTCATCCGCAAGCACCTTGATTTCGAAGTTCTTCTCGAACTCCTTCATCGAGTCGGTCTGGTCCATCTTGGGGAGGCTGTCCTTCTTGACTTTGCTCTTGGTGGCCTGCTTGTTGCCGTCGGTGTCGGAGTAGGTGTAGATGTATTCTCCGTCGCAGATGGTCAGCATGGTAATGTTGTTCTTCATTTCTCCGCCTTCGTACTTCGTTTCCGACTTGGTCTTCAGGTCCTGGCGGTATTGAATCTTGCCGTCCTTTTCGGCGTACTCAAAGGACATCTCGGATTCGCTCTTGTTGCTCATATTGGGATCTTTGGTCTCATGAACGGTCTTCATTTTGTACTGCATCGACTTGATCTTGGCGGACGCCTCGCCAATCTTCTTGGCGACGTTCTCCCACGTTTCGGCATGGGATGACGCGGCGGACAGGGCAAGGGCGACAGCCGCGATCAACGTCAGTTGGAACAATTTTTTCATGTCTCGCATCCTTTCAGAAAAATTGGCTCGATCCAGATTTCTTGGTTCGATCAAACTCGGTTGGAAATCGGGGGGGTATATACACGGAAACGCAATCCGCGGTTGAAACCCTTGAAAATCGCCGACTGGCGGGCCGTATCCGCCTGAAGTCCGGGCGCATCCTACCTCGAACCGGCGCAGTTTTGAATGCCGGCCACATCGGGTTACAATTTTTGATGGGATGCAGATCTTCAAACGGGACCCGGACATGTCCGATTGCGACGCGAAAGAAGCGACTGAAGCCCTCCGGCTGATCGGCAATGGCGACGCAAGTGCCGCGGAACGATTATTACCCGTTGTCTATGCGGAACTTCGGGCGCTAGCCGGCAGCTACTTTCGTGGACAGCCGTCGGATCACACCCTTCAACCCACCGCGCTCGTGCATGAAGCCTTTGTACGGCTGATCGACCAGACATCAATCCAGTGGAAAAGCCGAGCCCATTTCATGGCCGTCGCCGCGACGGCGATGCGCCATATTCTGACGGATCATGCTCGACGATCAAACGCGGCCAAGCGCGGCGGCGGACAACGGTGTATCGAGCTCAATGACGGCATTGCCTTGTCCAGCGCGGCTCAGATCGATCTGGTGATCCTTGAAGATGCGCTGAGCAAGCTTGCAAGTTACGATGCGAGAAAGCACCGAATCGTGGAACTCCGGTTCTTCGGCGGCCTTTCGGTGGACGAGGCGGCGGAGGTTCTCGGTGTTTCGAAATCGACCGTCGAAGCCGATTGGCGGGCGGCCCGTGCCTGGCTGAGTGTGGAACTGGCAAAGTAGCGTGAACCGCGTCGCAAGCGATGGGAAGCCCCGATCCGCTTCGGATTTGGATAGATGGATTCGCAGCGATTCTTCAAGGTAATGAGTTTGTTCCAGGAGGCGTGCGTCCTCGAGGGCGCGGCGCGTACGGCCTATCTCGATCAGGCTTGTGACGGAGACGGCGCGCTGCGTTCCGAACTCATGGCGATGCTGGAAGCAGATGCCGCTCGTGGGGCGCCGCTTGACGCCAATGGCGGGGGAATGCATCTGCTGGCCGCGCACATGGCAGAGGAGCAACTTCAGTCCGGGACCGCGGCCGGCAGCGCGTCGCTTGCAGCGCCACCCTCGAACGCATCGGGGCTATTCGCGGGGCAGTATCGGATCATCCGCCAGATCGGCGAAGGCGGCATGGGTGCCGTTTACGAAGCCGAGCAGTCGAGACCGCGTCGCATCGTCGCCCTGAAGTTGATTCGTGGCGGATCACATTCGACCGGACTTCTTCAGCGATTTGAGCATGAAGCGCACATCCTCGGCCGGCTGCAACACCCCGGCATCGCCCAAATCTATGAGGCGGGCACCGACGAATCGGGGCAGGCATACATTGCGATGGAGTTCGTGGCGGGGCTGCCGATGACGGAATTTGCCAACACCCACGAACTGTCGGTGCCGGATCGGCTTGCATTGATGATGAAGGTTTGCGATGCGGTGCAGCACGCTCATCAGCGCGGCGTGATTCATCGCGACTTGAAGCCCGGCAACATTCTCGTGGTGGACGAGGGAGTGGACAGGAGGATTGACGCGGGTCTCAGCAAAAACGTCGAGAGCGGTCTCGTATTTCAGACAGCAGGCGGCTCGTCCGCAACGACGTCGCTGCGGAAGTCGAGCGTATCGCTCGGCCAGCCGAAGGTACTTGATTTCGGCGTGGCACGCTCCTTCGGCGACGATCAGCAGATTACCACGATGCACACGGTGTCGGGGCAACTCATTGGCACGCTGGCTTATATGAGCCCTGAGCAGGTCTCCGGCGAACCGGAGGATGTTGACATCCGCTCCGATGTCTATGCGCTGGGCGTGATTCTCTTTCAGTTGCTCTCCGGTCAGATGCCATACGATCTGAAGGCGAAATCACTGCCAGAGGCTGCGCGCCTGATCCGCGATGTCGAAGCGCCGACACTCTCATCTTTCAGCGCGCACTATCGCGGAGACATTGAAACGATTGTCGTAAAGGCGCTGCAGAAGGATCGGGAGCGTCGATACCAGTCGGCGGCGGAGCTTGCGGAGGATATCCGCCGTCACCTTGCCGGCGAGCCGATCGGGGCAAAACGGGATTCGGCTTTGTACGTCCTGCGAAGACAGCTCCGCCGGTATCGCGTCCTGGTTGGCGCCGGGGCGCTGGTCGCCGCGATGACAGTCGGATTCGCTGCGTGGCTCAGTGTTCTTTATCAGCGACAGGGCCAACTGCTAAATGATGTCGAGTCTCAGCGCGACAAGGCGATCGCGGCGAGCAAGCTTGCAGGTGATCGACTGAAGAGTGCGAACGAACTGAGGGAACTGGAGGCCGGCGCTCGGGAGGCGGCGGTCCGATCGGCCGGACGGGCTGAGAGTGTAAAGCGATTTCTACAACAGATGCTGTCTCATGCCGACCCGTCGCTGGCGCGAGGTCCGGAGCTTACGTTGCGTGAACTACTTGATGAGTCGGCATCGAGGATGAATGCCGGCGCCTTCACCGACTCGCCGGACATCGAGGCTGAAATGCGGCTGACGATCGGCGAAGCTTACAGCCGAATCGGCCGATACGACGAGGCAATGCGGCATTTCAATCGGGCGCTGGAAATCAATCAGAATCTGACGCCGGGGGACTCGGCTTATACGGCCGAGAGCAAATCGCTCCTGGCGGGCTTGTACGGCGAGATCGGCAATCTCGAAGAGGCGGACCGGCAATCGCTTGATGCGGTCGAGATGTTTCGGCGATTGGAGGACCACTCCTGGATTTATGGGGCCGCGCTGAATACACGGGGCATCATCCTGCTGAAACGGGCTGACTATGCCGGCGCGGAAGCCGTTTTTCGTGAATGTATGGAGGTCTGGCGCGTCCTGCATGGCGATCGGCATGTCGAAGTGGCGGGAATGATGCAGAATCTCGGTGCCGTCTATATGGCATTAGGCAGGCGGGCCGACGCCGAATCGATGCTCGAACAGAGCGTGGCGCTCTTCGCGGAGCTGCTGGGCTCGGAGCATCCGTACGTCGCGTTGGGATTGAACAATCTGGGCGCCATGGCGTTCGCCCGGCAGGACTTCGACCGTGCCGAAGAGCTGCTGACCGAATCGCAACGATTGCGGCGGATCTACTTCGGCGAGGATAACCTGGTCACGATCGAATCGCTGGTGAACATCGGAATTCTGCGTCAGGTCCGGGGCGATATGAAGCACGCGGAGTCGTCATTCCGCGAGGCGATCGAGGCACAGCGACGGCTTCTGGGCCCGAGTAATCCGCGATTGGCCGACACACTCTCGAAACTGGGCCAGTTGCTGCAGGAGGAGGATCGTCTCGACGAGGCGGAGGAGTGCTATCGGGAAGCGCTGGACATTCGCCGGGGAACGGAAGGGCCGGGACATCCGAACACGGCCAGTGATCTGAGCGGGCTGGCATCGATACTCAGTGCTCGCGGCGATTACGAAACCGCCGAGCAGATGCATCGAGAGGCACTGGCCATTCGTCGCAAGACGCTGCCACCGGGTCATCGGGATATTTCCTCGACGCTTGGGATGCTCGCAGCCTTGATGATCATGCAGGATCGTTTTGAAGAGGCGGAACCGCTGGCGCGCGAAACGATGGCGATACGTCGGGAGACCATTCCGAATCACTATCTTTATGCCAATTCCGTGTCACGACTTGCCGCGGTACTCACTGGATTAGGTCGTCTTGAAGAGGCCGAGCCGCTCGCGCTTGAGGGATGGGAACTTATTCAGTCGATGCGGCATGTGCCGCTGGCGTATCAGCAGGATGCCGTCATTACGGTCATCCGCGTGTATGAAACAGCGGGAAGGGCGGAAGAAGCAAAGCACTGGCAAGCACGGCTGGATGCACTGACGTCGTCCGCGGGCAGCGAGTCAGCGGGCGACGGCACCGACGCGCCATAGCGTCGCCGAGACACCTCGCGCCGCAAAGTGTTGTTCCGGCACGGCCAGGGTCGACAAATCCAGCGAGCGGCCGCGGCAGATCCAATCGGCCGAGAGCGTCCAGATTCCGCAATTCGGATTGGAACGAATGAAATCCATCAGAGCAGCCCGGTCGGTTTGCGTGAGCATATCTTCTTGATCGCCAAGTGTGATGATTTTGTCACTGAGGCGATTTGTCGGTCGATACTCGATCAACTGCGATGATTCGATGGGCGTGTCGTTCCGCCGCGCGTAGGCACGGAAGGCACCGAATGAGTAGAGCGGGTAATTTTCCTGCATCTCGTGAATGAATCGGTCGCCGGGCTGAATCCGCGAGCGCATCGCTTCGAACAGATTCCGCCAATCGGCGCGCGATCCGGGCGACGCGAGATAGTGCGCGCTCACGGCGAGCGGCGCCACGACGAGCAGAACGATGCACGGGGCGAGACGGCCGCGGAAAAGTCGATGCGCGCCAATTGCGAAGAGGGGAGCGAGCGCCGGAACAATGAGCAAGAGATATTTTCGGTGGATCAGGTGGACGCCGAACAGGACCGACATGGCGATGTAGGCCAGCGGCGTGAGAATGGCAAGCATCGCGAAGAGACGCATCGCTGGAGACTGGGGCGATCGGGCTTTGCGGGGCTTCCCGGTCAGCCCTGCCGACCCGAGGATGCCGGCGGCGCCCAGCGCCAATAAGTAGATCACCCAGCGATGCGGCGACGATACCTGCTCAAAGCCGATGCCGAATGGAGAAAGCTCGGCGAGGCGCGAGACCACACAGATGACGAGTGAGGGTGCTTCTCCGACCGCATGAATGCCGTCTCCCGCCGCCATGGTGATGAATCGGAAGACATAGTACGGCGATGCAAGCAACATGCCGACAGTGACTGCGATCATGGCGGTCCTGGAATCCGCTTTGCCATTGGGCGTCATCGATTTGATACCTGCCGTCGTGAGGCCGTTGCTTCGCAGCGCGCTGAACGCCGCGTGGATCAGGACGGCGAAGGGCGCGGCGAGACCGAAGCCATCAAGGTGTGCGGAAAGGCCGGTGATTAGTGCCAGAATCAGGGCACCTTTGATTCTCGGGCGAGCGAGCAACGAGAGGTAGGCCGTCAGGACTGCGACCGAGAGCAACTCGGCCAGCGCGTAAGCGCGCGCTTCCTGGGCGAATCGGATATTGACCGGCATTACGGCATACAGGGTGAGCGCCAGCAGGCTGATTCGCGACTCGAGCCGAGCGAGGCGGAGCAGGCGCACCATGAGGAACATGGAAATAATCGAGCAGATCGCGCTGGGCAGTCGAAACAGCGTGTCGCTGGACTTGAAAACGTCCGGAAGCTGTTGATAAAGCCAGTAGAACGAAATTGGATGAGGATCGTCACCGGCGATGGCTATGATTCCGTCCCGCGCGGTTGCGGCATAGTCTGTCCACGCCTCGTCCTCCCAGAGTGACCGTGATCCGAGATTCACGAGCCGCAGCACGACTCCGACGATGAGAATGATCCCGACGAGCAACACGACGCGACCGTTCAAGCTGAACGCCGGATGCTCTGACAACCGGAGCGCCGGCGAAACCGGAGTTGACCGATCGCGCGGTTGCTTGAGGGAATCTTCGGTCGGCCCGGTTCGGAGGGTCGTTGCATCGTCCGGCGATGGCGCGATGGCGGATTGGTGAATTGAGATGGATCGATTGAGCGAAGCCATTTGAACTGAGCGACCTCTCTATCATCAAAGGGCAGGAAGCTCGAGACGCACTCCATCGACCAATCTTCACTGGTTTATCAAGCCGCGTCCGTGTGGCTCAGCACGGGATGCTCAATGCGCCTGGGCGAGGCGAGTCCTGCAGAGAGCATTGCACTGACCGCGTCCTGCGCGAGCTTTACGCTTGTATTCCATGAAGTCACCATGGGATAGGCTTGCGCCGTGGTTGCAAGGAATACCCGCGTATCTGCGATGCGCGGCTCCGGTCTGTTCCGCAGGTATCCGCGCGGCCACACCGGTTCGACGTGTGGAGCGCGGAATACGTATGCCGCCTCGATATCGCCCGGGTCAAAGTTCGGATAGAGGCGTGAGAGTCCGTCGCGGGCCAGGCGAATCTGCGATTCGTCGTCCGCATTGTACGGCGTGCTGTCTTTGGAGCAGTAATTCATCAGGTAGATGAGGTGTCGGTCGCCGATCCATTCCGGGCGAATGACATGTGTCGTCTCCACGACACCCTGGAATGGAAAGCCGCTTTCGACGACGGCTGTCCAATAGTGCCGGTCGAGGCGTCGTTTCGCGACGAGCAAGACGTTCACGACGCCCTGATATTCCAATTCCGGTAGTGGGATTTTTGGCGCGAGTCTGCGATCCGAGATGTTTCGAAGCAGGGGCATCGGGAGGGTTGAAAGCAGCGCATCAAATTCGCCCTCCGCGCCACGACCGGCCACTCGCACGCCGTCGCGTGTTTCCCAGAGACATTCGATCGGCGTGTCGAGGCGAATTTCGCCGCCGGCAGCGATGATTGCATCGGCCAGTGAGTCAACGAGCGTACAGAGCCCTCCGCGAAGCGCCGCTTTGACCTCCTCGCCGCCATTCTTTTCACGATTAAGTGTGTTCCAAATCCAGTACGCCGGGACGCGATGTCGCAGGTCACCGAACTTCGCATTGAGCAACGGCTCCCAGATTGCGCGATAAACGCGCTGGCCGAACAATCGCTTGAGCCATTCGTGGGCCGGCAGATCATCGAGGGGACGCCCGTGCTTTTTCAGCCTGGTGATGTAGAGCGCTGCGAGACCGGTTCGGATGCGATCCGGGATGCTCAGCGCGCCGAAGCGCATCAGGTCGAGCGGTGTATTGAAGGGGTAGTGTTCCCCTCGGACGATGAATCCCATCGTTGTCGTTGACCATGCGAGATCGTCGCTCAGTCCCATTTCATCGATCAGGGCAAGCAGGTGTTCGTCACTGTCGAGGATGACGTGGTAAAATTTGTCGAGACGCCGGCCTTCATGCTCAAATGCCGCGCCGAGACCTCCGAGATACCCGGAGGCTTCGAAGAGCGTGACGCGATTGCCACGCTTGGTGAGCCTCCACGCGGCCGACAAGCCGGCAATTCCGCCCCCCAAAATGGCAATGTTCACGCTGCGCCTCCTTCGGTGATGTTCTGCTTTGGTCCGCGACCGAGCAGCGATCCGGCGATGAAAACGCAGTGATCGATGATGGATCGAACGATGGGCATCTTCGATTCTCCGTGCCGGCGTTCGGTGAGGACGAGCGGGAATTCGACGATCCTGTACCCCTTGCGATGGGCGCTGATGAGCACTTCCGTGCAACTGAGGAAGCCGCGGCTTGTCGGCATGATGTGCGCAAGAATCTCGCGTCTGTAGATTCGAAGCAGGCACGAAAAGCTGTACAGGTTGGACCAGAAGGCAATTCGATAGAGCAAAGACAGATTTCGACTGAGAAAGAGCCTGAAACAAGATATATTTTCGACGCTGCCGCGCGGATGGAATTCCGAACCTGTGACCACATCGATTCCGTCTGTCATCATCGGCAGCATGTCAATGAGATACATCGGGTCGTAGGTGCAATCGACGTCCATGATGGCAACGAATTCGCCGGTCGCTTCACGAAAGCCCGTGGCGATCGCTCCGCCGAGTCCCCGGTTGATTTCATGCCGAACGATAGCGGCCGGGCGCAATTCGTGCGGCATGCTGTTGAGAATTTCAGCAGTTCGATCCCGGCTGCCATCGTCGACGAAAAGGAAATCGAGCGCCACGTCCGGGCCGAACGCGCGCTTGAGATCAATCAGGCGTTCGAACAGCGGCGGCAGGGCGTCTTCCTCGTTGTAACAGGGCAGGATGAGCGTGAGCGTCTTCATGATGACCCGATCCTTACGATGTCCTCGGCTTGCGACTCATTTAAGGCTGCGTTCGAAGCGCAACGCCATTGACTCGAGCGTGTTCAGTTCGTATCCAACCGTGAATGCCGACAGCATCTCGTCCACGTCCGCGAGCCGCCGCTCCACGTCTCGCTTCATTCCCGGATGCACGGCGAAACGCGGATCGACTCCGGTGTCGTTCAGCCCCACGAGTTCAACGGCGTGGAAGTGGAAGTTGAGCGGGAGGCTGAATCGACGCAGCCAACTCAGGGATTTTCTGAACACCGTCATCCCGGTTGACTGCACCCATGTTCCATAGAAGGGCAGTCGCGAATAGGGCAGCGCGGAGAGCGGCAGTTCGAGAATGCCCTGCTGCCGAATCCGGTGGGGGCGCAGAGGTGATAAAAGCCGCCAGTATGAGCCCGGCCGCACATCCCATTTTCGAAAACGAGATTTGATGAGCACCGCCAGGTCAATGACCGGCGCAATCATCGACGGATGCACGGACGAGTCGTATTGATAGTCAAGGCGTTCGAGAGTCCTGAGTGTCTTTTGGCAGATGTCGTAGCAAGGCGCTCGAAACCCGACGATGCGCCGGCCAGCCAGTTCGCAAAGCGTGTCGTGTGCCTCGACAATTTCCCTTCGGCGACCGGAATCCGAGAGCGCCGACAGCCGGCGCGGATGGGTCATCGTGTGATTGGCAATCTCGTGTCCGGCTTCGATTGCGTGACGGAGAATCGCTGCATGTGCCGGTACCATCGCATCACGTGCAATGACGAAGAGCGTGGCGCGAATGTCGTGCTTCGCAAGGATTTCAAGGAATCGCACGAGGCCGTGCGTGTAGACAGGGTCCGCCGCGAGATGGGATTGAAATCCGTAGCCCCGTGCGTAGTCCGACAGGGTGTCCATATCGATGCTGATCGCCCCGATGGTCCGAGTCGCGCCGGCCTGTTGGGCATCCCGGCGCGATCGCACATTGGAGAAGGCCTGTTCAGGCGTCGAAGCCGTGGCCATCGGTGACGAGCGAAATGCAATATTCATGTCAGCCTGCACTGGCAAATCCAAGACTCCGATGATTCAGGAGAGATTCCCTTTAATCGCGCGCTGGATTGTTGTTGCGATCAGGTCGACGACGCTTTCGTCGTATCGCTCGTTCCAGCCGATGCAAAGCAGATGTTCGAGGCCGTTGACTGCTCCGGGATAGGCGCTGCGGTCATATCGCAAATCGGCGCCGTTGGCTCGGACGGCTTCAAAGAAGGGGAAACCGCTGTTTCCGAACATTTTTCGATCACGGAGGAAACCGTATTCGAACGCGAGTTTCTGAGTGTAGCGAGGTGCGGTTCGGGCACCGATCCGCCGCAGTGCATTTGACATGGCATCCAGCTCTAAGCTGGAGAGCGGGTCGATCAGGCGAATCGAGTATCGCCAGTACACATGGGTACATTCGTGATGATCCGGCGGACAGACCAGGCCCGCGAGATTCGAGAGCTTCGCCGTCAGGCGGGCGGCCAGTTCCCGCCGTTTGGCGACGAATTCATCGAGTCTCGGGAGCTGTGCCATGGCGACGGCCCCCTGGAGTTCGGTCATTCGATAGTTCAGGCCGAGAAATTCGTGGTCGGGCTGTGCATCTCCGAATCCCCAACCCTTGTCGTGGAACAGTTTCATGAATCGAGCCCGCTGCGGGTCGCGCGTGACGACGAGGCCACCTTCGCCGCAGGTGATGTGCTTGCCCTGCTGGAGGCTGAAGCAGCCGATATCGCCGATTGTCCCGATTTTCCGGCCTCGGTAAGTTGCACCGAATGCCTGCGCTGCGTCTTCAATCACGATCAGGTTGTGTTCCCGGGCCAGCGCCATGATCGGATCCATGTCGCATGGCAGTCCAAAGAGGTGTGTCACGATGATGGCCCGCGTGCGAGGAGAGATGCGGGCCGCAATCGTCTGGGCAGTCAGGTTGCAGGTTTCGGGATCGACGTCGGCGAAGATCGGGATGGCGCCCTGATAGAGGATGGGCATCACCGCTCCCATATCCGTGATCGGCGAAGAGATGATCTCGTCACCCGGCTTCGGATCGACGGCGGCGATTGCGGTGTGCAGTGCGGCTGTCCCGGATGAGACCGCGGTGCAGTGCGGCATGTCGCACCACTGGGCGAAGGCTCGCTCGAGAGCGGGCACGATCGTTCCGTACTGACTGATCAGCACGCCGCGATCAAGCGCTTCGCGAATCAGACGGATTTCCTCTTCTCCGAATGATCGTCCGGATGCGTCGGCATCGTTTGGAACGATGTTGATCGGCGTGGAGAGTATGCTGCTTCGAATCTGTGTCATGGAATCTCCCTCGATTGCTCAACCAAAGGATCGTGTTCAGTTGCATGATGGTCAGATCAAACAGTCAGCGCCTGTACCGGTTCTTCGCAGCGTCTGCTCAGCAATGAGCGATAAGCCGCATCAGTGACCGCAACAGCGGCAAATCCGTCTTCATAGACCGCACTGGGCCGAGAGCGACCGGCGACGAACGAAACGAAATTGGCAAGGACCTCGGTCCAGATGTCGACGCCCTCCGCGGAAGCGTGCCGGATGAGCTTTCGTTGGGAATCGAACGCCTGCATTTCATAACCGAGCCGGGCGTAACCGCGGGTGCCGAAAATCTCGATCAGCGGCGCCATCGGAGCGGGTGACTCCCAACTTACGAAAATGTCGGCGCCGGCTCCTCGTGTGAGTCGCAGTTTCATGGAAGCGGACTCTTCGACTTCCAGTGATCGCGAACTGCCGGTTGTGTGGGCGATGACGTCCTCGACGGAGCCCAGAACGAAATGGACGAGATCCACTATGTGTACACCATTGTCGAGCAGCACGCCGCCGCCGGAACATTCAGGATTACTGAACCACTTGCCGGTCATGTCCGCGTCTGAGGTGGCGGTTCCGCGTACATGAGTGATGTCACCCAATTCGCCGCGGGCGATCATGTCACGGAGCATGACCGCACCGGAAAGGTGGCGGAATTTGAATGCACATGCGAGCAGGTCGCTGCGAGGAATTCGCAGGCAATCGTCCACGCTGGGTGCGAGCGGCTTTTCGCAGAGCACTTTTATATCGCGTTCGATGGCGGCCGACACGATCTCCGCATGTGTATTGGGCGGTGTGCAGACGGTTACGCCGTCAAGCGGTTCGGCGAGTAGTGATTCGAGGCTGGTGAATGCGAGCGCGCCGTGCTCGTCGGCGAATTTGCGAACGGAATCCTGGTCGCTATCACAACATGCGACGATGCGGGCTTCGGGTATCTTGCGAAGCTGGTCGGCGTGACGGCGGCCAGCGTGGCCGCATCCGATGATGGCAATGCGCATGTTCAATCCCCTCTCCGATGAGTCGGCTTTGCGAACGCCGATTCGATTGACCCGAGTCGGTCGCGTGCGAGATGGAGCGGGGAATCGGCCCGTGGAAGTCGATCCGGAAGTTGCCGATCGGGCGGCTCATTCTCCTGGAGTGTTTCATTCTTTGTGTCGGGACGAACCCCTGTCCCGACTCCCCCCTGCATGATCGCGATCAAGTATATGGAGGGTTTTTTTGAAGGGTCAACGAGCAGGCACCGGCTGAAGCGCGAACCTACGGTTGTTCTGAGACTCTGGCGCGCGAGAGGGCTGCCGATTTACGTTGGTCGTTGTAAAGCGGTACATTTTCGGGCTCGCCATCTGCGAACCGGGGGCTGAAGCGCAATTAATTGATCGCACCCGATTCTCGGGCGAGCAGTGGACCGCTAGGGCTTGGATGATGTATCGGTGAACTCAACCTTCGGCGCTGTTCGGGCCGTCTCGGCCGCTTCAAATCGCCGTGCCGGGGTGACGCCGGCCCAACTCGCGGCAATCGAGCCGATTGGTCCGCGGACGTGTGTATTGAGTTTCATCACCGCTTCGTTGTAGCGCCGTCGCTTTTCTGCGATGCGATTTTCCGTGCCTTCAAGCGTGACCATGAGATCGCGGAAATTTGAGTTTGCCTTCAGGTCGGGGTATTTCTCCTGGAGCACCAGCAGGCGCGACATTACCTCGCCGAATCCGCCGGCTGCCGTGGCCTTGTCGCCGGGCGTGGCCGCGGTGAAATATCGTTCCCTAGTCTTGGCGATGGTCTCCAAAAGTCCCTTTTCATGCTGGGCATAGCCTTTGACGGATTCAACAATGTTGGGCACGAGGTCATATCGGCGCTGCAGGTCCGTTTCGATGTCACCCCAGGCGGTCTTTACGGCCTCGTCGAGGCTGATGGCGGTGGTGTAGCTGCCGTAGAGCGTACAGCCACCAATGAGGACGGCAAAGAAGAAGAACGCGAGACCTCCGACGAGTATGATTCTTCCCACACGCATGTTCGCAAATCTCCTGAATGCTTGCTGAACCAGTTGTTCCAATACCTTCTAGTCTGGAATTGGAAAAAGGGTCATTCGAATTTCGGACCGTTTTTTCACTCGCTGTCCTGACTCACCAGCTCCCGCCTGATCCGCCGCCGCCGAACGAACCACCACCGCCACCGCCAAAGCCGCCACCGCCGAAGCTGCCTCCTCGGTGGCTGCTGCCCCAGCCTCCTCCGCCGAGCATTCGTCCGAGCATCATTCCGGCCACCAGATTGCCCAGACCGCTGCTTCCGCGAATTCCGCGACGACTGCTGCGTGATAATGAGGAGACGAGCACCAGGACGATGATGAACATGAAGAAACAACTGGCTCCGCCATCACCCGGTCTATCTTCGCCGGTGCGCGACTTGACCGCAGGCGGCGTAGCAGGCATGCCCGACAGCGTCGTCCCCGCCTCCGTCGCCACCTGGTTGGCGATGGCGACCGTGGCGAGATAGATACCCGCTGAAAAATTACCTTTGCGGAAGTTTGGCAGGAAGCACTCATTCTGCACGCGATCAAGGAAGAGGTCGGGCAGCGCGCCTTCAATGCCCTGGCCTGTGATTGTTCGGTACTTCCGATCGCTGTGCGCGATAATCATCAGTATTCCGTTGTGCTTTGTCGCGTCGCCGAGTTTCCATTCTCGCGCGAGTTCCATCGCGAATTCGTGCAGGTCGCGGCCGTTGGTCGATCGGATGGTAACGATTCGCATCTGGGCAAGGTTACGTTGTTCCAGCTCGAGCAGAATCGCGTTCAATGCGTTGGTTGTCTGGGCGTCGATAATGCCTGCTTGATCGATGACGCCGGTGCGTGGCGTCGACGCTGGCTGTGCGCGGAGTGGCGCGGTCACGCTGAGAAGCGTTACGATGGTGACCAATGCGACGTGGAGTCTGTCGTGCCGGGTCAGGCTTGTTGGAAGTTCATGCATCAATTCGCTCCGCGAGCGTTTCGACATTGGCGTAGAACGCTTGAAACTCCGGCCAACCCAGGTCGCCGTGGGCAAGAACGACGTCGCGCAAACCCGCGCACGGGACCGACCAGGTCTGCTCGACCAGCGTGATGAGCTGATCGGGAGGCACGAATTCCTTCCTGCCCTTCAGCCAGAGCACGCCACGCAATGTACGGAGCAGGTGGAGGCCGATATCAGCTTCGATTTCGCTGAGAATCTCCTCACGTCCGGCCGCTTCCAGCAATGCCTGGCGGCATCGTATCAGCACACGCTTGAGTTCTCGCTCGCACTGAAGTCGCAGGTGTTCGGGTTGAATCCGGATCTGATCGAAGCAATCCTCGCCGAACACAGTGACGCGGCGCAGGTGAATTTCAAGCAACTCGAGCGGGAACGAATCGAGTGAGTCACGAATGTATTCCGGAGTCATGATGAGCGGGGCGGCAATGCCTCGCGATCCGAAATCGGGTCCTCTTTCCGCGATTCGGCGAAGCAAGCCGAGTTCGACGCGATCAAGGATAAGCACGTTGGCCGCCGCCATCCGTGCGAAATCAAACTGCGGCGTCAGGACCGGGCCGAAGAATGTCAGGCCGCGGATCTGATCACCCGCGATCTGCCGAAGCATGGCGCTATAGGCATCTACGGCCGCACGCATGGAGGGTGGGATGAGCTCACTCGTTTTTGTTTTCTGCGGCTGTATCATTTTTTTCCGGTTCTTACACGAATGTGATTCCGTGACGGCGCAATTTGTCGATAGCAAGGCTACCGCATCAGGCGGCCATTCGATCCGACAGCAGACCGGTAGATAGAATACGCCGATTTTTGTGTATCGGCCATTCCACAATGTGACGTGTTTTCTAATCGTGGGGGACGTATGATTCAACAAGATGGACTTATTTGCCGAACAGCGAAGGCAGGCGCGGGCTCGTGTACAGCCGTTGGCTGTGCGGATGCGGCCGCGCACGCTTGATGAGTTTGTTGGTCAGGCCCACTTCCTGGGGCCCGGGAAACTGCTTCGCCGCCTGCTCGATGCCGATCGCCTCTCCAGCGCGATTTTCTACGGCCCGCCCGGCACCGGCAAGACGACGCTTGCGCACATCATCGCAAATCAAACCCATGCGGCGTTCGAAGAGGCCAACGCCGCGGCGATCGGCGTCAAGGATGTTCGTGAGGTGATTGCCCGAGCGACCGCACGCCTTGAAGAAGACGGCCGGCGCACCGTGCTGTTCCTGGATGAAATACACCGATTCAATCGAGCGCAACAGGATGTACTGCTCGGCGATGTGGAGGCCGGTGTTCTCATATTGCTTGGCGCGACGACGGAGAATCCGTTCTTCGCGGTGAATGCGGCATTGGTGTCTCGCAGCCAGATCTTTCAGTTTGAGCCGCTTTCGGACACGGAGATCAAGCGGCTGATCGCGATGGCGTTGACCGACGCGGAGCGAGGCATGGGGCGGTTGCGCGTGACCTTGGATGACGCCGCACTCGACGTGTGGGCGAACCTGTGCGACGGCGACGCCCGTCGTGCGCTCACGGCGCTGGAAATCGCCGTGCTGTCGCAGGGCGGACGCGCAACGGCTGGTTCGTCGAGCGATCGTCCGCCGGAATCCGGCGGTGAACAGCCGGCGATTCATATCACGATCGAGGTGGCGCAGGACTCCATCCAGCGCAAGGCGGTGGTGTATGACGGCACCGGCGATGACCATTACGATGCAGCGAGCGCGCTGATCAAGTCGATGCGGGGGAGCGATCCGGATGCGACGGTCTATTGGCTCGCGCGAATGCTGGAAGCTGGGGAGGATCCGCGTTTCTTGGCGCGTCGAATCGCCATCTGCGCGGCCGAAGATGTCGGGAATGCCGATCCAATGGCACTTGTTCTGGCGAATGCCGCTGTTCAAACGACCTTGTTTGTGGGCATGCCGGAATGTCAGTTGCCGCTCGCACAAGCGGCGATCTACATCGCCTGCGCTCCCAAGTCGAATGCAAGCGCGCTGGCCATCTGGGCTGCTGCATCCGACGTGAAAGAGGGTCGCACCATTCCGGTTCCTCGGCATCTGCGTGACGCGAGCTACCGCGGCGCGAAGAAGCTGGGGCATGGCGCGGGCTATCAATATGCGCACGATGAGAAAGACGGCATCGCAGCGCAGGACTATCTTGGGGTTGACAAAGTATATTATTCTCCAACTGATCGCGGTCACGAGCGCGCGATGCGAGAATATCTCGAACGATTCAAGCACATTCGAGATTCGGCGAGGGTGGGCGGTCTCAAGTCTCCCAAGCCTCCGAACCAGCCGTGAGAGACCGTATGCGTATCATGATCCTGACTACCGGCGGCACGATCGAGAAAACCTTCAACGAGAGCGACGGCACGCTGCGGAATGTCGGCTCTGTCATGGAGCACATTCTGGGCCGGCTGAGACTGCATGATCTGACGTTCGGTCATGTTCGGGTCATGTCGAAGGATTCGCTGGAGATGACCGACGACGATCGCGGCGCGATCCTGGCAGCTGTTCGGGATGCGTTGCCGAAGGCAGATGCCGTGCTGGTGGTTCACGGTACGGATACGCTGTCCGTGACCGGCGAATATCTTTGTTCCAATCTGCCGCAACTAACGAAGCCCGTCGTGCTGACCGGAGCCATGCGGCCGTTCGAATTTCGGGACAGCGACGCATTTCAGAACATGACGGAGGCGCTGCTCGCCTGCCGGCTGCTGGATTGCGGGGTGTATGTAGTGATGCACAATCAGGCGCTTCGCTTTCCCGGAGTGGTGAAGGATCGCCAGAGGATGACGTTTGTCCGAAAATGATACGCGGAACGGGAGGCACCCGCGTGGCGGCAAATCTTATCTGGACATTGAATCCAACCAGCCAATGCCGGTATGATTGAAAAGAGGTGGTTTCGCGGCGAAATCAGGCTTTCGGCAAAGGCATGGTGTGGAGTGCCCGCCAGCCGATCCGCCTTGGCCCTCTATCGCAAACCCCTGTTCAATGGTTCGGACTCTGATCTGATCGCGCGGTGATGAGGCTCTGATGCACCGGAGCGAGCTACCATCAGGAATGTAGTGATATGGATGTCGGCCGCGCTCTGATCGGGAAACTTGCGGAACTGGATCGAGCATCGCGATCGGATTCAATTCTGTCGCGCCGGCGATTGCTCTTCGGCGGAGCGGCAGCTCTCGGGGCGCTGGCCGGCCGGGCAAAGGAAGCGAATGCCGCGCCATCGCAGGCGCAGCTTCGATTCCTAGTTGATCGTCTGACCTTTGGCTGGACCCAGGAAGAACAGACGCTTGCGGAATCGCTTGGGTATCATCAATACCTTGAACATCACCTCAATCCGTCAGGCATCGACGACAGCGCCCTGGCGAATCGTCTGAGCAGCTATCAATACCTCGGCCTTCTGCCGTACCTCGCACATCTGCTCGTCAATGTTTCGCTTGCGTATTATCAGTTGTACGAGGCCGCAGTGCTTCGGGCGACTTACAGCAAGCGGCAACTTTATGAAAAGATGGTTGAATTCTGGAGCGACCATTTCAATATCTTTCTTTTCATGGGCGATTGCGCGTGGGTAAAGAACTGGGAAGACGAGCATGTGATCCGCCCGCATGCGATGGGCAAGTTTCGTGACCTGCTCTCGGCGAGTATGCACAGCGGCTGCATGCTGCATTATCTGAACAACGAACTGAGTGTCGTTGGGAACCAGAACGAGAATTATGCTCGCGAATTGCTCGAACTGCATACGATGGGCGTTGACGGCGGCTATACCCAGCAGGACGTGGTCGAAGTTGCACGCTGCCTGACTGGGTGGAGCTTCTATCGCTACTATTCCGATGGGCCGTTGATCAAGATGTTCCGTTTCGTTCCACAGAACCATGATTACGGCCCGAAGACCGTTCTCGGCCATGCCATTCCCGCTGGCCAGGGCATCGAAGATGGCGAGATGGTTTGCAATATTCTCGCATCGCATCCCAGCACGGCCCGATTTATTTCGACAAAGCTGTGCAAGAAATTCTGGAGCGAGAATCCGCCTTCATCCCTTGTCGACGCCGTCACCGCGACCTATCTGGCCACCGATGGCGATATCAAATCCATGTTGCGGACCATTTTCACCACGCTCGATCCTCTTACGGCTGATCCAAAATTCAAACGGCCGTTTGATCTTGCAGTCTCCTCGCTTCGGGTGACGAATGCGAACTACGATTCGACCGGCAACCCGGTCTCGCAGGCGATGCTTGACCAATTGATTTCGATGGGACAGTTGCCGTTTAACTGGGCACCTCCGGACGGCTATCCGGATCGTATGGATTTCTGGGTTGGATTGCCGCTTGCCCGGTGGAATTATGGCGCGGCGCTGCTGAATAACCAGATTCAGAGCGTAATCGTGGATGTAAACCAGTTTTTCGGCAATGCGACCACGGCGGATGCCATGGTCAATCGCATCAATCTCAAGATGTTCGGCGGTTTGCTGTCCTCGGAGGAGCGGTTGCTCATCCGTGATTATCTGGCGACGAATCCGGGATCCGAGACGACGCGGCGCGAAGCGATCAGCCTGGCGATCGCCGCACCGACATTCCAGTGGTATTGATTCGACGACAAGACCGCCTCGTCCCGGATTGACATCGCGGATTTGTAACCGAATTTCGACCCGCGGCGAGATGCCGTGACGTCGTGTGGAGTGAGCGATGGATTCGAATGACAGCTACGGCTGTTCGGAGTACATGAACCTGTCGCGCCGGCAGTTTCTAGCGACGACCGGTGGTATGGCAGTTGCGCTGGGAATGCCCTCGTGGCTGCCGAACGTCGCATATGCTGATGAAGGCTGTGGCGAGCGCGATGTCATCGTCTCCATTTTCCTTCGTGGTGCGGCGGATGGACTGACGCTCTGCGTTCCGCACGGGGATAATCTCTACTACGCGGCACGGCCAACGCTGGCGATTCCTCGGCCCGATGCGCCGGGCAGCTTCAAGGCCATCGATCTCGACGGTTTCTTTGGATTCCCGCCGCAGTTGGCGCCATTGATTCCCGCTTATCAGAACGGCGATTTGCTGCTCGTCCACGCTTCCGGTTCGACCGATCCGTCACGGTCGCACTTCGACGGACAGCGATTCATGGAAGTCGGCAAGCCGGGCGATATCACGATATTCACCGGCTGGCTTGGCCGTCACCTGCTGAGCATGGCGCCGATGCAACCGGAGGCCGTCCTGCGCGGGATCGGAATCGGGTACGGCTTGCAGCGATCCTTGCAGGCAGGACCGAAGACGATTCCGATTCCCAAGCTCAATCAATACGACCTGGGCGGGCAGCTCAGCACCGTCGGCGCGCGGCGGGCGGTGATCGAAGCCATGCATGCGATCACACCGGATCCGCTTCGGGCGGCCGCATCAACCGCCCAGGAAACCATCGACCTTCTCGGGTCAATCAACTTCGACGGCTACATGCCTGAGGGTTCGGCGATCTACCCCGAGAATGACTTCGGGATGTCACTCAAATCGACAGCCGCGCTTATCAAGGCGGATCTGGGAGTAGAGGCTGTCGCGATCGATGTCGGCGGTTGGGATACACATGTTGAGCAGGGTGTGACTGAAGGCGGGCGAATGCATCGGCTGATGGACGCTCTGGCCCGCGGGCTTGCCGCGTTTCATGCCGACATGTTTTCGACCGCCGCCCGTAATGTGACGGTGGTTGTCATGTCGGAATTTGGTCGGCGCCTGCTGCAGAACGGAGGTCTTGGGACCGATCACGGACACGGCAACGTCATGTTCCTGATGGGACCGGGAATCGACGGTGGCCGGGTGCTGGCCGATTGGCCGGGCCTGGAGGCCGGGCAGCTCTTCGAAGGACGCGATCTTGAAGTGACGACGGACTTCCGTGACGTGCTGGCGGAAGTGGTGCAACTGAGGCTCGGCAATCCGAATCTCTCGGCAGTGTTCCCCGATTACACGCCATCCTTCCCCGGCGTCACGCGGGCCTGTGTTCGTGGCGATCTGAATTGCGATGGCGCGGTCACTGTCGAAGACGTCGAGCCATTCTCACAAGCGGTGATCGATGCGGATGGCTATCGCCGTGATCATCCGACCTGTTCGATTAATTCCGCCGATCTGAACAACGACGGATTGATAGATGGCCGCGATATTGAAGAATTTGTCCGTCGGCTGGTGGACTGACGGCCGCCGACCGCGTGCGAGCCGGCCTTTTCGAGGCGCTCAGTCCTCCAAGATAAAATCCTCGCAGGGGTCCTGCTGATCCGCCGCCCATGCGATCGCGTCCATTACGAAAGTCCGCTTTAGCTTGATGAACATGGTCCCCGCGCCAATCAGCGACGGCGGGTGCGCGTAGAGATCATCCAGCATGACGGCGACAAAGCCGCCACGATGGGTCTTTGATCGAGCCGTCGTCAGCTCCCATTTGATCCAGGGGTCCAGAAAGGTCGCCTGTCCGACGACACAGACGACCACGTCGGCGGCGTGGATCTGCGCGCGAAGTTCCGTCTTGAGCGGCTCTGCCAACTCGCTTTCGGGGTTGATACTGTGGCGTTGGTTGTATCGGGCGATGTCGGAATTGGTCCTTGGCCATGCATCGAGCTTCGCTGCGATCAGGTCGTGATCCGGTTCGTGGCAGATGTAGAGTTTTGTTGCGGCAGACGCGTTCATCGGGTGTAAGATAATATGACGGGGACGCCGGAGCGGCGAGCGGTGGAATTTTCGGAACCAGGGGATGTATTGCGATGTTCTGAAAAACCCCAGCACGTTTTCCCGACTTTTTCGTCGATAGATAATAAGATAGAGCGTGCAGGCATTATTCTGCCATCGAGGGATTTCACGGAGGCGCATGGTGGTTGATCGCACCCGAACCCGCTCGATTCGAGGCATCTCGCTTGCGGCGGCGCTGCTGCTCTTTCGGTCCGCATTGGTCGTCGCTGCAACGCATGATGAACTTCCGAACGATGCGTCAATCTCCAATGCCACACAGTCCGTCAGTGCGAACGAGGAGATCAAGGGTCTCATCGACTCACTGGGCCACGAGGAATGGACCGCCCGCGAATTTGCAGCGGTGAAGCTGGAGCGGTATGGGCCGGCAATCTACGACGTGCTGCGCGAGGCATACCGAACCACCGATCGGGTTGAGGTTCGCAATCGCCTGAAGCGCGTTGTGTACGAGATCCATCTGAATCAGAACGTCGGTCCTGTTCGTGCATTTCTTGGCATCTCTCATTATCCGGCGGATGTCACTTTTGAGGCGGATCCGCGTTTGACTCCCGGCGCGACAGGCCTGCTTTTCACGGACATCGTGCCGGGTTCTGCGGCAGCTTTGGTTGGCCTTCGCAAGGGCGATGTACTCATCGGTCTGAACGGCCGGCGCGGCACAATGGCTGAATCGGCGGCATCTTTCGTCTCGTGGATTGCCGGTCAGATTCCGGGCACGAGCTGCGTCGTCACCGTATTTCGCGGCGGAGCGGGCCGTACACTGAATCGCGAAACGGTCGCCGGCTTTGACGTGCGCGGCTTTCAGCGGGCATCGACCCGCCTCATCACATGGGAGACCGATCGCCGCCTGCCCGATGGCGCAGTGGGTCTGGAGTTGACGGAGGTCGAACGGGCGGACAAGCGGCTGGACCTGCGATCCGGTGACTTGATCGTTGCAATCAACGGCCGGCGACTCGTGCCGGAAACCGCACTGTCAGATTTCGAGCGACTGATTCACGAACAGGCGTTGACCGATCCGGATGAGGACGAAAACGATCCGAATCGCCAGCCGCAGGTTCAGCTTGTGCCATTGCTGAATCGCGGAATCGTCGTGAACAACAATGCGACCAACATCAAACCGTCTGTTCAGATTGTTCGCGGAGGCGAGGTCAGGGATTTCGAAGTGACACTGCTTGCGCGGCCATCAAGTCTTCGAGGGGGACGGGCATTTCAGCGGAACACGTCACCGAGGGCGATCAGCGATGCCGATGATTCGTTCGTGCAGATGTGGCGCGAGACCTTCGCGTTGCCCGGCCTCGCATCGGATCGAACGGATTCCGATGCAGTGTGGCGCCTGGAATCCAGATAGCCCCGTGATTCACTCCGGCTCTGCCGCGGTGGAGTTCGAGTCATCCAGCTTCGGATAAACCGCGACCGAGCAGTGGAGCGCCCCCGCGCGGCGCTGACTTTCAGCGCAGCGAATCGGCACGATCTCAACGCCGGAGCCCAACTCACGTTGAAAAATCGCGGACGCGGAGTCGTCGAGTGCCGCGTAAAGTCCGCCGATGGCGGGCATCAGGTATTGTCGCGTGGTGTGGATTCCGTTAAGCGGGTTGATTGCGCGCTCGCCTTCGCCGACGCACGGCACCGGAACAACCTTCCAGCCCCAACTCTCGATCAACTGGTGCAGTCTGTTTCGATCGGCATCCAGGCGACTGAACGATTCGAGATATGCGCGGGTATCCGCGTTGGAAGACCGTACGACTCGATGGACGAATGAGTCCATCGCTACAAGGAAGATTCGAAGGTTGCCGACGTGTGAGTCCGTCGGAGATATTGAGAAAGTGCGCGCAAAACTCTCCGAAAAATGCCCGGCGCGATCAACGCCGCGGGCAAGCGCCGGCGCAATCCGCTTAAGCAACGTGTCCGGATCGTTCGCTTCCAGTGCCGCGATCGCACCATCCGCATCTGATACCGTGATTCGTTCGGCGGACCGCATTGCCCGAATGCCCGCCGCGAGAACGAGCTTCGCACCCGCCGGGACATCCTGCACGAAAGCCGTCAGGCGGCCGTCGACCGCCCGAACCGACACATCGTAATCGACATGAAACGACACGGACGGCAGAATTCGCGTTTCGTCCACGCCGAATTCCGCGGTGAAAGCGGTGGTTGCCTGTTCCACGCTAAGCCCCAGCGCGACATTGCGCGCAATCTCTGCCTCGCCGACAAGAAGTATGGTTCGGCCGGTCTTCGGCTCGCGGACGGCCAGGAGATTTCCACCTTGAAACAGCAGGCTCGACTGAAATACACGGCCACCCGTCGCCGACAGTGCGTCGATTACCTGTGATTCGCCGGGCACGAATACGGTGACTTCATCTCGCCGGCTTGCGTAGCGCGGCGCGAGCGTTGCGGTTGTCTCAGGCTTCCCGTTGAGGCCGACCTGAACGCCGGCCTTCGCATTATCCTGCGCCCACTGCGCAAGCGGGTAGGGCACGACGATCAACGTAGGCGGCTCGCCGGTCAGACGCCAGTCACGTGCCGTATCGAGCAGCGTGGGGAGGTGAAGATCCTGTATTGATGCCACGATTGAGGCACTTTTGAATTCGGACGCGAATTGCCTGACGATGTCCACGCATCCGCCGTCGCCTTGACCAAGCCAGTCATCGCCGCGCGTGAACTGAACGCGGGCCTCGCCAATTTCCATTTCACCGGACTCGGCGACAACGCGAAACCGCGGATTGGTCGGCCGGAAAGAGAAGGTGAACCGATGTGCGAACTCGTCGATCGCGTCGTCATCGATGATCTGGCTCACTCGTCTTGAGAATTCGCTGAGCGTAATTCGATCGCCCGTCGATGCAGGGATCGGGTTGTCCGACAGGCCGAAATGGGAAAGCAGGTCCGCCGGAATGCCGATCTTGCGGAGATGTCGTCGTTGCTGGGCAGGTGACATTGTGGTGAACGCGGCCGCGCCATGTTCACGAATGGCCGCCGCCGTTGTCCAGATCAGGCCCCGCGTGGCGAGATTCGTGGCAACGATTCTGCGGCTCGATCGAAGTGAATCGTTCTCAGCAGGATCGGGACCGATCGGCCACGGATCATCGGCCGCCTGAAGTATCGGCGCTCGAAAACCCCGAAGCGGAGGAATCATGTCACCCATCTTGAGGAGTTCAGCCGCTTCCCCGGTCGGACGATCGGGCACGACGACGATCGGATCGAAGGCTGTGGTTGGCGGATCGGATGCTGCCACGGCCGGTGGTGCAATCGATGCCAACAGAAGGGCGGTGGCTACCCAATAAAGGCGGGGGCGACGACTCAGTCGGGTAGGCCACGGCCAAGACACCGCGTGAGCTTTCATTTTTGATGTCTCCTGCCGGCGGCGCGTTTCGATGCCGTTGGCTTTCGGCGTGGCGCCGATTCACCGTTGTCGGCGTGGCTGGCTTTGGTCTTGTGCAAAGCCCACCCAAGTATTCGCAGGACAATCAGCAAGAGAACGAATGCCGATACCGCGGGGATTAGCATATACCAAAAGGGTGAAATCGGCTTATGGACCGGGAGCGACGGCTCATATTTGAGCTTGTTCTCATTTGGCGTTGCATCCATCTCGATGGGGGCGGCGCTCCTGGATGACGGCTGCGCACCCAGAAATTCGTCATCACGGACAACGACGTGATATCGCCCTTGATACGTGGCGCGTAGGAGCCGATCGGCAACACGCCTTAGTAACTCATCGTCGGCGTGCAGATTTCCGACGGTTTGCACGTCGTCGATCTGCATGGCCTTGAGATCGTGAATCGGTCCGGATTGCGCCAATTTGTCGGCGTCGTCGATTGTTGTTTCTGATAAGTTCGATGCTGGCGATTGGGCCGCTGCCATGTCCGGCATACCGGCGATGACGAAAGCGGCAATACAGATATGACCAATCATCAATCGCACAATGTGAGACTATACGCCAGAACACATTAGCCCGTAAGTCCGGGCGGTCGCCGCGTATGGCGCTGGTCACGCCACCGGAGATGAGAGGCTGAAAAGAAAGAGGCCGCCCGAGCGATCGAGCGGCCTCCTGAGTGAACACAGTTTCTTTGAATCGTGGTGATCGATTCAGAGAATCAGATCAGGGAAGATTCACAAGCAAATCGGCCATACCCGGAATATCGAGATGGCTGATCATGCCGTCGTCGTTAAAGTCTGCGGTGCAGAGGTGCGACGGATTTGTCGACTGCTGCATCGCGGCTTCGGTGAAGAGTTGCAGATCGCGACCGTCTGCGACGCCATCCCCGTTCAGGTCGCCAGCAACGACGTTGCAGACCAATTCGGCGATGTTGATGCGAACGTTGTCAATCTGCCACCCGCGGTATGCGTTGTCCTGATCGTCAATGGTATCAAAATTGAAGTTGATGGTGACGGTCTGGCCGCGATAGTTGTTGAGGTTGACGACTCGCTCGACCCAACCGGACGAAGTCGAGCCGCCCTGTGCCGGCTGATCAATGTTCGTCGCGCCGATCTTGACCGACGGCCAGTCCGACACGCCGAATCCTTCGCGCTGGAAATTCGAGCAATACCGCAACTCTGCGCTATATGAGTTCGGTACATTCACCGTCAGCGACAGTGATCCGCTGTTTGCCTGCCCCGGCGTGTCATAGGTGCATGTGCCAGTCTGTCCATAGTACGCAAACTGACCGGAACTGCAGTTGGCCGGGACGACCGGACAAGACGCCGTGAAATTCCAGAGTCCGTTCGCCGACCAGCCCGCGGGCAGACCGTTTTCAAAGTCAGCCTGGACAAGCGTGCTGTTCTGAATCGTGGCGACCTGCGGCTGGTAGCCCAGTGCCGGAGCCGATGCCGGGAAGTACACCGTCTCGCCCAGCGTGCCCTGCCCGGAGACATAGAAGCGGGGCGTATCACCACAGCGCGCGGGCGGCAAATCGGCCCGGTAGAGCGTTCCGCCGAGCGAGGTCAGCGGGACTGACTGAGCCGGGCCGCCGTCGTAGGTGTAGTGTAGAAGCGCTGTTCCCGGAGCCAGCGTGTCCGCGCCGGGTGAAATCGTCACGTTGAAAGTATATGGCGTACAGGGTGTCATGAGCGTGGTCGGCGGCGAGGTCGAAAGCGAAATGAACAATGCCGCCGGCTGAGGAACGACAGCCGCACCGGTGACAGAAGTCGGCGTGCCCGGCTTGAAAAGGCCGATGGTGGCGTTGCCGTTACTCTGGGCCGGGGGTTTGTCGGCATCGAATCGGAAGTTGTAGAGCGTTCCCCACCGCAGCGCATTGGCATTGACGTTCTGAGCAAAGGTCTGCGTCGACCACGTCAGGACTCCGCCCACGATTGAAGAGGTCCAATCCGTGCCGCTGTAAGGCTCGCCGCTGTGGTAATCGACATCGCGGAAGCCGATGTTGGTCACGACGGTGTTTGCGCCGACGGTGATCGCAAAGGATCGCGCCGAGCGGTCGGAGTTCTGATTGTAAAGAGCGTACTCATAGTGCCATGTGCCGTTGCCGTTGTCCGACGCCTTCGAAGCCAGGATCATGAGCCCTTCACCGGGTACTCGAACGTCGGTCTCGACGACACCACTGTCGTTCGCTTTCCATGCCCGAATTGCCGGGATCTGTTGAACGGTCGGTCCGGTGAATGACACATTCAGGCTGGCATTGATGCTGATGGGGCGGTGCGAGGCGTTGTTGTCGGCATTTCCCGCTGCCGCGTCATCCTGTGCGGTGTATTGAGCCTCGACGAAATAGAGGGCGCCCGGATTTAAAGAGGGCGTCAGGTCATCCACTTTGACTTGCAGTCGCGCTCGTATGTTTGAGTTACCGCTCGGCTGTAGATTAAATGGATAGGGGAAGACGCCGGTAAATGCGTTGACCTCTGACTTGGGGCCAAGGCCGCTGCTATTACGCGACGCCGTGTAGGGATCGGAGCAGCCTATGCCGAGCGTATCGCAACCGGTGGCGCTGCAACCCAACTGGCAGAGGTTCTCGCTCAGGGCGCAGAAACCGTGCTTGAGCCAGCTCTGCCCCAACTGCTCAAAGCGACCGGCCTTGAGCCGATACATGTTTTGAGAAATCACGGGGTGTCGCGCGCACTGGGGGTTGTTCTGGTCGCTGCAGTCGAACCAGTTCAACTCGGCGTCACCGAGGTTGCAGGAAGTCGTCGCGACGGAGTACGCCTTGATCGAGTCCGCAATTGCAAAATTGTTGATGACGTCATTCGGATTGCTGCCGTTGAAACCGGATACGCCAACGCCGCCGACAATCACGTCCGCGCCTGAAGGAGCTCGCGGATCGCCGCCGATGCCCGGGACAGGCTGCGGGGCCGGTTCTTCATCGCCGCCGGCGAAAACGACATCGGAGTGAATGTCCAGTCGGCCGATGAAGACGCCTTCGAGCTTCGGCTCTCCGAGCGCGGCCGCGAGTTCCGCAGTGATGGCAACGTTCGAACCGCGAATTTCGAGAATTCGCCCGATCGCATTGTTCATGAAAGAAGCCTTGCCATCTGAAAGCGAGAAGAGGGGGAAAGCGTCCTCGGACGCAACGATCTGCCCTTCAAACGAAGTCGGTTTCGTTCCCTCTGGCACCGCGACCTGAATCCCGGATAGCTTGAAGTGATTCGAACCGAAGGAGATCGAAAGACCGGTGCCCGATCGAACCTTCCCGCGGATCATTTCGATGATCTGATTGGAGGCCGTCAGGAATGTCAGGTCCGATCCGGGATCAAGGTCCATCACGATCGCGGATGGCAAGTCCCCGTCACCGAATCCCAGGTCCGGTGCGATTACGAGGCCGAGATCGGCGACCGTGCCTTGATCCAGAAGTAGAACGGCGTGGCCGTCCAGCGTGGACCAAGTGAAGTCGGCACGTGCTGCGACGGTTGTCGAACCGATCGCCACAAATGCAGATGCGATTGCGCGGAGACAAAGCTTCGACATTGACTTAGGTTCCTCCCTAAAATGTGACAAGGCGCGCCGTTTGTAGTTTGCTGACCTTCCGAGCCGTTGGAAGATCGTTGAAGTTGGAATGAAATCCGAATCGGCGTGCTGTGACGGAATTGAGACACCCCCTTTCGAGAGCCTCATTCGAGGTCTCGCGTCTCGGGCGGGCACGCCATACTCAGAATTTTTTCTCGGTTTCATTGTATCACAATCGAATCGCGCGGCTCAAGCGTAGTTTTCGGACCAAATCAAGATTTCTGGATTTGGCGTGATTTCGTGCAACTGCTTACCAAGAAAAATGTTGCGCGAATTAACTGCCTTGGATGGGGTGCGACGCGATCCGGCGGGCATGTGCAGTGGTACCCGCTTCGCGTGAACACACTAAGTCAAGCTCGTCGAATGAATCGCCTGAAAGCCCGGCGATATGAGCCGCGAAACCGGGGCCTTTGATGCACCGGAGCCTTGGTCCGGCAAATCTCGCTTGCCAAAACGGCCTCGTTCCACTAAAAAAGCCGCTCTACTTTGGACCCCCCGCGGCAGGTTGTCGGGAGGGGCTTGCGCGGATACCGATTCGGTCGAATCGGTGCCATGTCGTGGTAGTTACTGGGTCTGGAATGAAGTTTATTCTCCTCGACAAGATTATCTCGATTGAGCCACCCACGCGCATCGTAGCGAGAAAAACGCTTTCACTCGCGGAGGAGTACCTGGCTGACCACTTCCCGACATTTCCGGTGATGCCGGGTGTGCTGATGCTCGAGGCCATGGTTCAGGCTTCGGCGTGGCTGGTCAGGGCGACGCAGGATTTCAGTCGGAGCATGGTTGTCTTGGAGGAGGCGAAGAACGTTAACTACAAGAGCTTTGTCTCGCCGGGCCGTGCGCTGGAAGTGGTCTGCGAGGCGGTTCGGATCGAGGACGATTCGAGTGATTTCAAGGCGTTGGGGCGTTCGCCGGATGGTGATGAAATCGTGAAAGCTCGTTTGAAATTGCGTCATTACAATCTCGCGGATTCGAATTCGATGTGGGCCGAAACGGACGAGCGGCTGATCGATGACCTTCGTGGGAAGTTCAAGTTGCTCGGCGGTCCATCGGCGCTTAAGTTGGCCGGGGCTTTGACGGGCACGGGTTCAGTTTGATTCGTTGAATGCGTCGAACGGCTGCACCGTGGTTCGGAGCGGCAGTGGTGACGAACACAAAACTATGCAGATAAGTCCGCAGGGAGGACCGATAGACATGGCGATGAGCCGAGACGAAGTGTATTCGAAAGTGAAGGATGTGCTGGTCGACGCGCTGGGTGTGGACGACGACGAAGTCACCGAGGAGGCGACTTTGCAGGCTGATCTCGGAGCGGAATCGATCGACTTTCTCGACATCGTCTTCCGTCTCGAAAAGACGTTTGCCATCAAGATTCCTCGCGGCGAGTTGTTCCCCGAGGCGATCGTCAGTAATCCGGAGTACGTCGAGGGCGGTAAGCTGACTTCGAAGGGACTGTCCGCGCTGAAGTCCGCAATGCCGCATGCCGACTTCACGGAATTCGAGACCGACCCGGACATCAACCGAATGTCGATGCTCTTCACCGTCAAGACCATCGTGAACTACCTGACTACCAAGATGGCGGCCTAATCGCGTGCGTTGGATCTGGATCGACAAGTTTGTTGACTTTGTTTCCGGTGTTCGCGCGACGGCGGTCAAGAACGTCAGCATGGCCGAGGAGCATCTGCACGACCACTTTCCCGCGTATCCGGTCATGCCCGCCAGCCTGATCGTCGAGGGTATGGCACAGACCGCCGGAATCCTCGTTGGCGAAGCGCGGCAGTTCAAGGAGAAGGTCATTCTCGCCAAGGTCAAGCAGGCGAAGTTTCTAAGGGAAGTTCGCCCCGGTGACCAACTGAAATATGAGGCGGCCATCGAACAAGTCACTGAAGAGGCCGCGATGACCACCGGCCGGGTTTCGGTCAACGGTGAGCCCCTTGCGGAGATCGACATCGTCTTTTCGCACATCGACAACAACATGAGCGGCCTGGTGTTCCCGGAAGAGAATTTCGTCTTCACGGACGACTTCAAGTCGCTGTTGCAATCCTATAACGTTTCCACCTCCGCGGCCTCATAGATTCCGCATCGGCGCTCGCGGAGCGCGGGGAGCGATTGTCATGAAGAAAAACCGAGTCGTGATCACGGGAATGGGCGTTGTCTCGCCCGTCGGCCTCGGCATTACCGAAACCTTTGATGCGCTCGTCGAGAAGAAGAGCGGCATCGGGCGAATCACCGCATTCGACCCGTCGCACTTCCCGGCCCAGATCGCCGGCGAGATTCGCGGGGCTGAGGTCAAGGATTGTGTGCCGAAGGGATATCGTAAGGCCACGAAGGTCATGGCCCGCGATATCGAGCTGGCCGTTATTGCCGCCTATCACGCCGTGAAGGATGCCGGCATCAAGACCAAGTGCATCGTCGATCGCGGCGAGGCCGAGAAAACAGATGTGGACTCGACCCGCTTCGGTGCGAACATCGGCGCGGGTCTGATCTGTGCCGATCTGAACGAACTGGCCGGCGCTCTGGCTTCGGCGGTGGACAATCCCGCCGCTTCGTCCGAACGGAACTTCAGCCTCGCAAAGTGGGGCAATGAGGGCATGCAAAACCTGACGCCGCTCTGGCTGCTCAAGTTTCTGCCCAACATGCTCGCCTGCCATGTGACCATTGTTCATGATTGTCAGGCCCCCTCCAACACAATTACTTGCGGTGAGGCCAGCTCCCATCTCGCAATTGGCGAGGCCTTCCGAACCATTGAGCGCGGCGCGGCGGACATTTGCATCTGTGGCGGGGCCGAGAGCAAACTGAATCCGATGGGCCTTGCTCGGCAGCAGTTGCTAAATCGGCTGGCCAACAATCGAAACGACACGCCGCAGTCTGCATGTCGCCCGTTCGACCGGGATCGCACTGGTACGGTGATCAGCGAGGGTGGCGGATTAGTGATCCTGGAGGAACTGGAGCGGGCCAGGTCACGCGGTGCAAGAATTTATGGTGAAATCGTCGGCTTCGGTGCATCGACCAACGTCGGCGGTCGCGGTCGATCGCGGCATGAGGGTCGCGGCGTGACCCTCGCGGTTCGCAAAGCGCTGGTGGATGCCGGCACTTCGGCGGATCAGGTGGATCTGCTGAATGCATCAGGAATCGGGACACGGGAATCCGATCGGATTGAAGCGGAGGGAATCCGCGGCGTCTTCGGCGAACGGACCGGCCAGATTCCGATACTCTGCACCAAAGGATCCATCGGAAACAACGGCGCCGGCGCCGGGGCTATCGACCTTGCCGTGACCGCGAATGCGATTCATCGCGGCGTGATTCCGCCGTCCCTGAACACTGAATCGATCGACACCGAATGCGGATTGAATGTCGTTCGCGGCGATCCGATCGATTGCCGGGCGAGCTTCGCCGTGTCTGTCGCGACGGCTCTTTCGGGCGGCCAGACGGCGGCCCTCGTCATCCGGAGGTGGCAGCCATGAGTCGTCGAGTTGTTATTACAGGCATGGGATGGGTGACTCCGCTTGGTCACGATATTGAGACGGTCTGGCGCCGAATTCTCGGTGGTGAGAGCGGCATTGCCGCAACGACCATCTTTGATGCCGCTACGTTTCCGACGCAGTTTTCCGCCGAAGTGAAGGAGTTCGACCTACGCAAATTTCTGACGGCCGAGGAGTTTGAGCAGCATAAGACCGCGTCAAGGCAGGCTCGTTTTGCGCTGGCTGCCGCAAAGATGGCATGGGAGTCGTCTCGACTCGGTGACAAGCTTGATCTGGATCGGACTCAGGTGGGCGTCTATCTCGGCGGCGGCGAAGGGCCGCTTGATTTCGAGAATTTCGTCGCCGCTGCGGTCGATGGATGGGATTACTCGGTCGGCAAGCTTGACAGCAATCATTGGGCCGATGTCGCATTGAAGCGGCTGTCCGAGGTAAGCGAAAGCGAGCAAGACCCCAACATGGCCGCGGCTCACATTGCGGAGCTATTTGGCATCGAGGGACCCAATTTCAATACGCTGACGGCCTGCGCCGCGAGCACACAAGCCATCGGCGAAGCCATGAACATGATTCGACGCGGCGATGCCCATGTGATGATTTCCGGCGGCTGCCACTCGATGATCCATCCGCTTGGCGTTACCGGTTTCAACCGGCTCACCGCGCTCTCCACGCGAAACGATTCGTGTGTTTCGGCCTCGCGTCCGTTCGATCGAACGCGCGACGGCTTTGTTCTTGGCGAAGGCGCCGGCATGATCGTTCTGGAAGAGTTGGAGCATGCTCAGGCTCGCGGCGCGACGATTCTGTGCGAGGTGCTCGGCTTCGGGTCGACGGCCGATGCCTTCCGGATCACCGATATTCACGAGGATGGTCGCGGGGGCATCGCTTCCATGCGAATGGCGATTCGCGATGCGGGTATCAAGACCGAAGAGATCAACTACATCTCCGCCCACGGCACCGGTACGCAGGAGAATGACAAGATCGAGACACTCGCGATTAAGGGTGTCTTTGGCGAGAACGCCCGGAATGTGCCCGTCAGCAGCGTCAAGAGCATGCTGGGGCACCTGATCGCAGCGGCCGGCGCATGCGAACTGATCACCTGCGTGCTTGCAATTCGCGACCAGGTGCTGCCGCCGACGATCAACTACAAGAATCCCGACCCGCTCTGCGATCTGGATTACGTTCCGAACCAACCGCGCAAAACCCAGGTCAAGACCTGCCTCAGCAATTCTTTCGGCTTTGGCGGGCAGAACGACACGCTCGTGATCCGCGAATTCACGAACTGACGCGCGTGCGACTTTTCTTCTGAATCGCGAGACGTCAGCCAGCAGAGCGTGCAAGCGGCGCTCATGCCGCTGGGCTGCTTCGGCGGTCACGCACAGAAACTTCGCGATCGGTTTTTCCAACGACTGAGAAATCCGGACGCTGACTGCTGAATCCATGTCGCTCACCGCAGCCCCATGGCCGTTCGCTTGGCGAGAAGGAACGGCAGGTGATGATGCGTGTGGCCGATCGCCGTCTGGGCGATGTCCTTCACGCTGGTGATGCCCCGTTCCGAGTGAACAGCGGTTCGCTCCCATGCGTCCTGCTTGATCGAAGAGAGAATCCGAGCCGTCTGCATGCGGGTCGCGCGGATGACGGCAAGCTCTTCGGCGGGGTCTCGCTGCTCATAAGCCAGTGCGTTGACGTAGAGCATCTCGTCGTAGGCAAGCAACATTGGGTTCGGCAGCGCGATGGTGCGCTTGATTCGGTCGGCCCAGACCATTTCGCTGTCAGCGAGATGGCACAACAGCTCAAGAGTCGACCACTTTCCGGGCACGGGTCTGGCGCGGTACTGTTGAGGCGACAATTCCGCACACATCGACTCCAGATCAACGATCTGTCGTTCGTACATCGCCAGTATTTCGGGAATCGCATTTGGTGCGCCGGGATATGCCGCGGCCATCAGTTAGTCCCTCGTGAATGATATGAACGTTTCGTGCCTGGAATGCGGACGGCGCAATCGGAGCACACTATCGCCACTAGCGACATTCAACACTTCGTTTCGGTCACTCGTCAGTTACATCGGTGTTACTGATTGTAATGGACCATTCGATCGAAGGTTAGCGATCTCGAAGACTTTACTTGCGAACCAAACGGCGACGCATGGAACCGGGCGATTCATGAAACGTAGGTACTTAAAGAGGTTCGATCCAATCTAAGCGGTGTGCTAGCCGTGAAAGAATTCAACGAAATCCCTCAGACGTCTGCTCCAATCAGCTCAAAACGGATGTCAAGATTCGAGCATGGAGCAGAATAGACGCAATCTAGGAATCGAGCGAGTTGTGGCGTGCGTCACACGGCTCGAAGGAATGGGGACGCGCCGTGATATTCGGCGGTCCATGGCTTAAGGGTGTGTGTATGTTTACACGAAGGTTCTCGGGATTGGCAGTCGCATGCTTTGTTACGGCGGGACTCGGCGTCGCGGCTCTGATGGCGATGGAAAACCCACAGGGTACCCAGAAGCCTGCAACCAGCACGCCTCCTGTTCCTGTTGTGCAGGGAAAGGAAGTCACCTTGGAAGGCCGAGTCGTCGATCTGCAATGCTTCATGTCAGAGAAGTTTGCCAATTCGGACCATGCCAAGTGCACGGCCGATTGCATTAAGGCGGGAGTCCCCGCAGCGATCGAAACGAAATCGGGACTTGTCTTGATCGGCATGGGCACAAAGTCTCCGTCAGCCCAGCTCTTTCCATTTGCGTTGGAGAACGCCAAGATCACGGGCAAGCTCTATGATCGCGCCGGCGTCCGCTACATTGACATGGAGAGGATCGAGAAGGTCACGCCTCCGATGCACGCAACCGCCAACCCCAAAACGAATCATAGCGGGAAGTAGAACGAGTTACTGCAAAGACAGTTACTGCAACGACAGTGACTGCTCATCATGACGCTGGCCCATTCAATTTGGGCAACTCATTTGATGAGACATGACCGGAGTGGCGCGAAGAACGCCGCTCCGGTCTTATTGTTCCGCGAAAGTGCCCGGGTGACACACGCGGCGCCAGGACGCAATGAGTGCTTTTTGATTCAGAGCACCGGGGCCGAGAGCCGGGAATGCGTTTCGAAAATTGATGATTGCATGAATCGTCGTAGAAGAATGCCGGCGGTCACTATGGGCTGGTGAAGGAGCATTGCTCCATGACCAGCCGCCATTCATTGGCGTTTCTTTGCCAGACCATGACACACCGATGATCGTCCGTGAAGGTGGTGCCCTCAAACGAGCCGACTCCCTGATAACGGTGGCGCACCACGGCGGCATCGGGGCCCATCGCTCGGACCACGACTTCGGTGCGCGTGCCGCGATCCAGGGAGTAGCCGGGAGAGCGGATGACCGCCAGTATGCCATCACGGTCCATGAACAGCCCGCTCGGGCCAATGTAGATGTAGTCCTCAGACGCCAGGCGTATCACAGTCGCGGCATCCTTATCAAGCCACGCCTGAAACCAGCGCTCGCTTAAGTCCAGCACATCCGACTGCACAGGCCGTTTCTCCTGTCCATGATGACTCGCACGGGCGGACAATATCGCCGCAGCCAGGCTCACTTTTCCCGTTTCACCATCGCCTCGACCCAAACCGGCACGTAAGGCGGCGTACAGCCCTTGGAAACCGGCCAATCGCGGTACAGTCCAATCTTCTCGCCGATGGCGATTGCGCGCTTCCGATGTGCGGCGTGCTTGATGCCAATTGCGGCGAGGGTGTTGTTCATTGTCCACTGCACCTCCGGCAGGGCGTTGGGCATCTCTTTTTCGATGCGGTCGAGCAATGCAGCGGGGTCGAAATCTGTCGCGGCTTTGTTCACGCCGTTGGCGGTGAGGTTCCATCCCGCACGAGCGGCCCAGCGATCTTTGTCTTTCATCCACTTTTCGCGTAGCGCATCCTTTTCGGGATGTTGTGCAACGACATAGGCATTCAGCCAGTCCGCCACCTGCGTGCAGGTGGCGGAGCGAGTCAGCGTGTCGAGTTGCTCTGCGGACAAGGACGTAACTTTGATGATAAGTGTGGCCAGAAGCTGTGCGTCCACGTTTCCAGTGGACCAGAGTTCGAGGGCGAGTGCTTGATCGGTCTTGATTTTTTTCGCGATCGTGCGAATGTCGCCGAGCTTCACACCAAACTGGTTTTCGGGTGCCCCGGCTTTGATGTTGTGCTTTCGGCGAGCGGCGTCGCCGAGGGACTTGAGTTGGGCGAGGACGTCCTTGGACTTCATGGCTTCACCTTTCCGACCGAAATAAAGCTCCCAAGCGTGGATTCTACAAAGGCATCGGCGCGTCAACAACTCCAGCCAATTCGAGTCAGTTGACCAGCTGTCGCTGATTCAGGACACGGGCATGGATGCGTTGTTCGGGCGAACTTGCTGCGGGAACCGGCCGAGAAGCTAATCGAGATCTGCAATGAGAGTCGCATTTCGGCCGCCGTTACATTGTGCAGCCGAGGCTGATCGTGTGGGATCTTTCCGGCATTGAGCGACTTGCGCCGTACGATTATGCCGGATTCGTAAACACGCACAACTGAGAAACGAGGCGAAAGCTGAACTCGGACGAGAAAATGAGCCGTCCGAGCGGGTACGGTTTTGAAGGGATGCGCGAACATCTCTGACTCACATTTCTATTCGGCTTGACCGAGGCGCATTTCAAGCTGACCATCCGTCTTTGAGCGGACATTGAAATATCGCGCTTCGGGATGGTGCGCGATAATCGCGCTCGTGCTTTGCTCGGGGTCAAGCTGGAATTCATCGCTCAGCGTCACGCCGATTCGCTCCGGATTCAGCAGCGGCCAGAGCTTCGCCTGGTCCTCCAGATTGGGGCATGCCGGGTAGCCGAAGCTGTACCTGCTGCCTTGATATCCCTGTTGAAAGAGCCGGCGAACCTCCATTGCATCTTGCTGGGCGATACCCAATTCCATGCGGATCTGTTTGTGCATGTATTCCGCCAGCGCCTCGGCGGCTTCGACGCCGAGACCGTGAAGGTGCAGATAATCGCGGTATCTGTTCTGTGCAAACCAATTGCGCGCCACGTCACTGGCTGCACGGCCGACTGTCACCAGATGGAACGCGACGACGTCGATTTCACCGCTTTCCATCGGGCGGTAGAAGTCTGCCAGGCACCAATAGGGCGGATTATCCTGGCGAGGGAATGAAAAACGAAGCAGCTCCCTCCGAGAAAAGCGGGATGCATCGATGGGGGGTGCTCCGGCGGGGCGACTGTCACCGTTGGCAGCTGACATTTCGGGCGGCTCATAAATAATGAGATCATTGCCCTCGGAATTACATGGCCAATAGCCGTAGACGGCCTGCGGCAAGAGAATGTTTTCATTCGCGCACTGCCGCGCCAGATCAAACAGGATCGGCCGAATTTCGTTCTTGATGTACGCTTCGTATTCCTCGCGCTTGCGGCCGCCGGGCTTGTATTCCCATTGGACACCGAAAAGCATTTTCTCGTTGATGTAGGGGAGAATCGTCTTCAACTCGATCTTCTGGATGACGCGAGATCCCCAGAACGGCGGCGTCGGTATCGGAATGGATGTCGACACGGCACTTCGAGCCGGAAGTTCCAGAATGGGGCGTTCGCCCTTCGATGCCTGTAAATCGACACGCGAGCGCGTGGCGGCCTTCGCAGCCGCTGTGTCGACAAGGGGCTTACCCTCAGCAAGTCGGTTCATCAGCGCGAGACCTTCAAAGGCGTCTTTCGCGTAGGCGACATCGCCTTCATATTGGAGTCGCAGATCGTTCTCCACGTAGCCGCGCGTGAGCGCCGCGCCGCCGAGGATGACCGGGACCCTCAGGCCGCGTTCATTGAGGACCAGCAGGTCATCTCGCATGACCAGCGTGGATTTGACGAGGAGACCTGACAAGCCGATCGCATCAGCGTTGTGCTTCTGATATGCCGTGATGATGTCATTGATCGGCTGTTTGATGCCGAGGTTATGCACGGTGTAGCCATTATTCGTGAGGATGATGTCCACAAGGTTCTTACCGATGTCGTGCACATCACCCTTGACCGTTGCGAGCACGATCTTGCCCTTGCTATCGCCCTCGACGCGCTCCATATGTGGTTCGAGATAGGCGACTGCCGTCTTCATGGTTTCCGCGCTGGAGAGCACAAACGGCAACTGCATCTTGCCGGTGCCGAAAAGATCACCGACGACTTTCATACCGTCGAGCAGGATGTTGTTGATAATCTCCAGCGGTTTGTACTGTTTCATGGCCGCGTCGAGATCCTTGTCGATGCCGATTCGCTCGCCGTCGATGATTCTCTGTTTGAGGCGCTCTTCGACCGGGAGATCCGCGGCAATTTTCCGTTCGCCGACCTTCTCGCCCTTGTCGAACAATCCGATGAAATGCTGAAGAGGATCGAATCCTTCGCGCCGGCGGTCGTAGATCAGATCGAGTGCGGCGTCCCAGCGCTCGTCGGAAATCTTGTTGCGGGGGAGAATCTTGCTGGCATGGACGATGGCCGCCGTCAGGCCGCGCTGGGTTGCCTCGTGCAGAAACACCGAGTTGAGCACCGCACGGGCGGCCGGCAGGAGTCCGAAGCTGACGTTCGACACGCCGAGGATGGAGCCGCAGCGAGGAAACTTCTCCATGATGGCTTCGATCCCATCAAGTGTTTCTAGCGCGAGCCGGCGATCCGCCTCATTGCCGGTGGTGACCGGAAAAGTCAGGCAATCGAAAAGGATGTCTTCCTCCGGGATGCCGTATTTCACGGTCAGTAGTTGATGGATGCGTGTCGCAATCAGGAGTTTACGCTCAGCCGTTTTCGCCATTGCCTCCTGTGGATCTTCATCGATGGTCAACGCCACGACGGCGGCCCCGTACTTGCGCAACATGGGGCACACCTTCTCCATCTTCTCCTCGCCGTCCTCCAGATTGACAGAGTTGACGATACACTTTCCACCGGCAAGTTTGAGGCCCGCCTCGAGGACGGGCGCTTCAGTCGAATCGAGCATCAAGGGGACTGTCACGTCCTTGACGTAGCGAGTGACGACCGCCTGCATGTCGGGTACGCCGTCGCGCCCGACATAATCAACGCACACGTCCAGGACATGCGCGCCCTCGCGCGCCTGCTCGCGTCCGACTTCGACCAATCCGTCGATATCGCCCGCCAGGAGCAGCTCGCGGAATTTCTTGCTGCCGTTTGTATTGCTCCGTTCGCCGACGATGAGAAAACTATTGTCCTGACGGAGGGTCACGGCCTGATATAGGCTTGAAACGCTCGGTTGTCTGGCTGGAATCCGAGCCCGTGGCTTGAGATCACGGACCGCTTCGTGAATCGCCGCAATGTGCGCCGGCGTCGTTCCGCAGCAGCCGCCGACGATGTTCACACCGTCCGTCACGACAAACTCGCGTGCCCATTTTGCAATTTCATCGGGCGTCAGTGCGTAATGGGTTCGGCCTTCGACAAGCTGTGGAAGGCCTGCATTCGGCACGACGCTGATGTACCGGGAACTGTTTCGACAGAGGTAGCGCACATGTTCCGCCATCTCCTGAGGTCCGGTCGCGCAGTTCATGCCGATGACTTTAACCTGCGGATAGGCTTCGAGTGCCACGAGCGCGGCGGCGATATCCGTGCCGACAAGCATGGCGCCGTTCAATTCGATCGTGACCTGGCAGATGATCGGCAGTTCGCGGCTTTTTTCCTGCATGGCGAGCGTCGCACCTGAGATCGCCGACTTGATCTGAAGCAGATCCTGGCAGGTCTCGATGATCAATGCGTCCGCGCCGCCGTCGATTAGTCCGCGGCATTGTTCAGCGTAGCTGTCTTCGAGAATGTCAAACGTGGTGTTTCCAAGCGAAGGCAGCTTTGTGCCGGGGCCGATGCTTCCGAGCACGAAGCGAGGCTTGTCCTTCGTGCTGAAACGATCGGCTGCACGGCGCGCCGCACGAGCAGCGTCGAGGTTATATCGATACGTTTCGTGCGCGCGATCGAATTCCGCGAGGACGATCTTGTTCGCGCCGAATGTGTTCGTCTCGACGCAATCCGCACCGACTTTCAGGAAGGACTCGTGAATCTCCTCGATGATTTCGGGGCGTGTTTCGGTGATGACCTCGGGGCAATTTTCGCAGCCGAGGTAGTCTCGATTCAGGTTGAGGTCGTAGGAGTAGATGCTGGTCCCCATCGCGCCGTCGATAACCAGTACGCGGGACTCCATTTGCTGTATGAATTGGCTTTTCACGGTGATCTGCATCCCAGGTGTATCTGCGAAAAGCGATCAGTTTAGCCGAAAATCAGAGGATTGAGTAGCCGGGCGACGCGAGCGCGCCGCCATCGCAGAAGAACCCATAAAAGTGCCGTCAGGGCGTTGAGCGATGAGCAGGCGACTTACGTCGAATAAACCCAGCGGCCGATGGTGGCGGCGGGGACCAGCAGGGCCAGCGTGACCAGCACGGCCGGCGTGCCTGCCGTCGTACCGGCAATGACGGCATCAACCGCAATGATCGCAAGGATGAAAGTTTTCATGGCGTATTGAACCATGTTGGGCGTGGGGCGCCGAATCGTTCGAAGCCCGACGCGAAAGATGTGAATGACAGTGGCCAGCCAGATTACGGTGTTGAATCCGGAGCTGTCGCCTTCGGCGATCGCGAGAGCCCCGATTACAACCAACGCTGTGACCATTCCTCCGAGACCGATGACAAGATGTCGCCGCGGGGCGGCGCCCGTCTCTTCTCGTCCGAAATAGGTAAGCGCCGTGACATAGAGTCCGAATGCGCCGGCAATCGCAAACATGGCATTGCGAGTGCCTTCATCGGAGAACCGTGCGATGGACATGGCCATTCCGAGGTTCAGCACCCGGCAGACGCCCATGGCGATTGGGCCGAGAGGAGTCTGCTTCAGCAGAAAATTGTACGCGAGTATTGACGCGAGAAGCACCAATGCACACGCGGCTGCCCGGTTTTCAATGGTCAATGCTGCGGGCAATTCAGTCGGCGACCACGCAAGCGCGGCAGTCAGCACGCCCGCAACTGCCAGCATACGTGCGATCCAACGGGCTCGAGTCGGCGACACACGACCCGATGGTAACGGCCGATTCGGTCGTTCCAGCCGATCCAATTCCACGTCGCGAAGATCGTTGGTCACGATTCCGGTGGCGTAGAGGCAGCAGGATGCAGCGATGAGAAGCAGCAGTGTCCAGGATACATGAAGCTCACCGGTGACAAGGTAGTAGCCTGCGAGAATATCGGCGGCCGCCGTAAAGAGATTCGGCAGTCGGACGAGTTCGCAGTGGGTCTTAAGCGTGGACATCGCGATCAAGTGATCGAACGTGCGACTTGCTCCAGGTGCTGCATGGCTTCACGACCGGCGCGGTCCGGATCGCCAACGAAAGGATACAGTTCGACAGTGACCCATCCAGTGTAACCGATTTCGTGAATGGCCTTGAATGTCGCCGTGAAGTCGATCGCGCCTGAGCCGGGCACGAGATGATGATGGCCCCGCGTCGCGGCAATGTCCTCGACATGAAAATGGCGGATGTGCCGGGCCATTCGGGGAATCCAATCAGCCGGCTCCTCATTGACGCAGAAGGCGTGGCCGATGTCGAAATTGAGCTGCATGAACGGCGAATCCACGCGATCTCGCAATTCCAGATACTGTTCGAATCTTTCGATGAGCAAGCCCGGCTCCGGCTCGATCAGTAGGAGCACACCTTCGCGCTCGGCATGGTGGACCACCGGTTTGAGCTCTTCGACGAACAGGTGCAACGCAGCGGCGTGGCTCTGTCCGCTTTCGACGGGACCGCCGGGCTCAGTCGTGATGCAGGGCGCGCCAAGTCGTCTGGCGAGCGTCAGCGCCTGCCGCGTGTGTTCCGTGCGGATGCGGCGGTAGTCGCGGTCCAGTTCAATCCAACTGGGGTGCCAATAGGGTTGGCGCCGGTCACCGATCTTGTTCATCATGAATGCGTTGATGTTGGCAATCTGTAGACCGAGGCGATCGAGTGTTGATCGGACGGCATCAATTGTCGATTCCGAGGTGTCGGCCGGCCACAGATGCGGCGTGTCTGCCATCAGTTCCACACCGCGGTATCCGATCGCCGCAATGCGTTCCAATGCATCATCCAGCGTATGACGCATATAGGCATTGCAACTGTATGCGAGCGATAGGTTCACGGCCTCGTTGCGCCTTCCTTGATGCGTTGCGTCGGCAGAAAATGCGGACGACGCGTGAAAACCAAGCGACCGCGAAACGCCTTCCGACGGCATCTCGCGGTCGCATTTGTGCAATCAACGTAATCGATGAGCGTGCCGGATCAACCCACGACGCCGACTTCGTACTTCAGGTACGACTTCACCTCGAAGCCGTTCTCCCGGGCAAACTGGCCGACGGTTTTCTTGTCGTCCATCACGAACGGCTGCTCCACCAGCACGCGCTCGGCAAACCACTTATCCAGCTTGCCGTCCACGATTTTATTCAGAATCTGATCGGGCTTGCCCTTGGCTTCCGCCGCGGCGCGCTCGCGCGCTTCGGCGACCAGCTTGCTGTCGACATCCTCCCGCACCCGTCCGAGCAGAAGGGTGGCGGATGCGATGTGCATGCAGATTCCGCGGCCGGAATCTCCGGGGTCTTTATCCGCTGTGATGATCGTTCCGATGCGGCCGTTGTGGTGGACATACGATGAACCGGCGCCGTCGAGCCGCACAAGGCGGACGAGATTCAGGTTCTCTTTCATGCGGCCGAAAGCATCGACCAGGAGTTCCTGCACTGTCTGCCCGCTGGCCATTTTGGATGCCTTGAACTTGTCGACGTCGGTGATGCCGGACTTGGCGCAGTGCTCAGCGAGTTTGTCTGCAACCGCTTTGAAGTCGGTGTTCGTTGCGACGAAGTCCGTTTCGCAGCGAAGCTCGCACATCGCGGCGCCTTCCGGACCGCCATACACACCGATGCGTCCGTTTGCGGTTTCTCGCTCGGCTCGTTCCGTCATCTTGTCGGCGAATCGCTTTCGAAGAATTTCGAGAGCGGCTTTCTCGTCGCCGCCTGCTTCAACAAGCGCTTTCTTGCAGTCCATCATCGCGAGGTCGGTCTTGGCACGAAGGGCCTGAACTTGCGATGCGGTGATCTCAGCCATTGGGTGTTTACTCCTAAGAATCGGTCGTTAAATGGCGAACCCCACGCGAACCGCGTCTTCGCGCGGGGCCCCCATAGCGACGGCACAACAGCTTGCGGCCGTCAGTCAGTTATTCGGGTGGACACAATGTCGCGACCAGCGGGACGTACCCGTCCGCGCGATTACGATACGCTCTCGGTTGTCTCGGATGACGAGCCGGTGGGCGATTCAAGCTCTGCTTTGGGCTCAAAATCGCCGCCCATCTCGGCCTCGGTCTGTGATGCGGCAATGCTCGAGGTCGAGGCGCGCTTTGATCGTCGCGGATGACCGGGACCGCCGGCTGATTGCTCGCCGGCTTTTTCCGCCATCGCCTGTCGCCCACGCTTGCCTTCCTCGATCGCGTCGGCCAACGCCGCAACGACCAGTTCAATGGCACGCATCGCGTCATCATTGCCTGGAATGACGATGTCCGCGCCTTCCGGGTCACTGTCCGTATCAACCAGGCAGACCGTCGGGATGCTGAGCTTCTGCGCTTCACGAATTGCGTTATGTTCGCGCTTTACGTCAACCACCACGATGGCGCCGGGCAATCGCGTCATGGTGCGAATACCGTCGAGGTTTCGGGCGATCTTCTCTCGCTCTCGACCTGCGCGGGCCTTTTCTTTCTTGCTGAATTCTTCAATCTTGCCTGTGTTCACGAGCTCTTCAAGATACTCCAGCCGCGTAAGTCGCGATCGAATCGTCTTGAAGTTGGTCAATGTGCCGCCCAGCCACCGCTCAGTCACGTAGGGCATACCCACGCGCTTGGAATGCTTTTCAACGCTGTCCTTGGCTTGTCGTTTGGTGCCGATGATCAAGACATCTTGACCATTGGCCACGACAGCGGCGAGGAACTTCTTCGCGCGAAGCAGTCCTTTCACGGTCTGGCGAATGTCGACAATGTGAATCGAATTCCGCTTGCCGAGCAGATACGGCCCCATCTTCGGGTTCCACCGGCTCGCGCGGTGGCCGAAATGGATGCCCGCATCGATCAACTCGCGGACCAACGCTTGCGACAAATGTCACCTCCTGAAAAAAACGTAAGTGTCCAAATCTGCTGAATATGTAGCGAGACCCATAAGAGTATAGGAATCGGCCTTTCGCGTCAAGATCAGCCAACGGTGGCATCCGGGGCCCGTGGCGCAGTGCGTCGGCTCCCCCGAGCGGCCGATCCGAATCTGGTCCCGAGGAGTCCGTGGAGTTGATTACTGTCTGGCTTGCTCCATCCGGAGTCCGCGGTATCGTGTCCCGGCCGTCTTTAGCCCTGATTCACCCCCCAGAGCCCCTCATGAAGCCCGAGGCCGGTCATCCACGGATTTTCGTCAGCGTCGCCGAGCAGAGCGCCGATGAGCATGCCGCCTCGCTCCTTCGCGCATTGCGGGAATTTCACCCATCCGCCAGTTTCCACGGACTAGCTGGCCCTGCGCTTCAGCGGGAGGGCGCCACGTGTTTTTTCGACATGACGGCTCGATCCGCCATGGCCCACGCGGCGTTCTACCGCATTCCGGAAGTTCTCGGGCTGCTTGGCAGATTGAAGCGATTCATCCGTGAAGGTGGCTTCCACGCGGCCTTGATGGTGGACTCTCCCGCACTCAATCTGCCGATCGCCAAAATCTGCCGTCGCAACAATATTCCCGTGATGTACTACATCGCGCCGCAGACGTGGGCCTGGGGGCCCAGGAATTGGCGAAACAATCGCGTTCGGCGACGCGTTAATCGGCTCGCCTGCCTTTGGAAATTCGAAGAGCCCTATTTCCAGGCGGCCGGCATCCAGGCGAAATACGTCGGCCATCCCACCTTCGATCGACTGGCGGCTTCTGATATCAGCGATGTTCGGATCGCACAGCTGCGCGGCTCGGCCACGACCGTTTTGACGCTCCTTCCCGGCTCTCGAAAACACGTTGTTGAAGAAGTGCTTCCGGGGCAGTTGGAGATTGCTTCCGCGCTTCGCGGCCGATTCTCTCGCATGAACATCGTCATCGTTGCGGCCAACGAAGATACCCGAACGATGATTCAGCAATGCATTTCCAACCCGCGGCAACGCATCGACGCGACGATCGTGACCGGCGAACACGATCGCGCTGCCGCGATCCGAGCCGCCGACCTGTGCCTCGCGGCGTCCGGCACCGTCACGCTCGAAGTTGCCTACTGGGGCACTCCGATGATCGTCATGTATCAGACCCCGAAATGGCGATACCTGCTTGTCGGTCGATGGCTTATTCATACGCCGTACTTATCGCTGCCAAACATTCTTGCGGGGCGAGAGATCGTTCCCGAGTTCATGCCGTATTACGACAGCACGGGGCCGATCATTGCGCGGGCGTTTGAGTGGCTGTCGAATCTGAATACGCTCGCGCGGGTGCGCGGGGAATTGCAGGAGATGATCAAAGGGGTTTCAAAGCCGAATGCGGCGAGGAATGCGGCGATGGAGTTGGCGCAACTGCTCAGTGAATCGCAGGCCGGCGTCGCGCGGCGGCGGGGGCCTGGCAGCGAGCATGGCCCCGGGACCGTTGAATAGCAAAATTCTACGGCCCCACTATTCACTATGACGGCTCCTTGGCCTCGGCATTTTTCTGTTTTGTTGACAGCAATGCACTCAGTCGCGTTTTCAGCGACTGGAATATCGTGTCTAGCTCTTTTTCGTATCGATTAGGTGTTTGTGAGTTTGCTGGCATTTCGTTATTCCCCGGCATCGTGGTCGGCAACTGCATCTCTTTGTTTGCCGAGGCATCCGGCGGGGACAAACCGGGGTCTTCCTTCATTCGGAGAAGAACGGGCACGGTGCGCTTACGGCAGTCCTTGAGTATCGCCCATGCCGCATCGACCTGAGCGGGAGTGAGGCTCTGGGCGGTGCTCGCGCCCTGCGCGGCCTCTACTGCGTAGCTGTGGCGGATAATCCAACGGCGGAGATAAACTTCCCACAAATCGGGTGTTCGTGCGACGTTCTCCAAACCAAGTGTCTCTTCTCCGGCACTCCACCACTTTGGATACTCACCGTCGCCGATTGCTTGCGCTCTCGACAGGAAGTTCGTCAGCTCGGGAGAGTTGTGTTTCTCCTTGTGATGCTCGTACCATTCATTGACGGACACGATTTGTCCGTCTCCAACATAACGTCCCATTTTCAGTGGGCCCGAGCCGGAGGTGCGACGGATTCGGTCGACTGCGGCAAGCCCCGGCGGAATTCCGAGGATATCAGGCCCCAGCTTGCTCGGATGTTCCTTGCGATCGAACTCGACGCGCGTGAAGGTGAACTCCTCGCTGCCGGGCCTGGACTCAAGCGTGGTGATGCACCTCGTCGGCCACCATCGGCCATCGAATTGCGCATGGTCAGCCTCAATCCGTTCCAACAGTTCGCGTCTGCCATCGGGGTAGCCGGCGTACACCCGCATCTCGAGGATCGCATCATCCTTTTCCGGGTCGATCCGCCAAACGACGATTCTGAAAGGTTCCCCTTCTGCGGCCTGTTTTTTCAGTGAACCGGATACTTCAATGATTCCGTTCGCACTCTTTTCCGACCATTCGTAGCCTTTTTGCTGAATTTCCTGAAGCAAATCGTCGGGCGACGTTTCTGAAAAAGTCACTGGACAGAGGCCGGCCGAACGGGGGTCGAGTAAACGCTCCGGCGCCGTGCCGCGGATAAGAAAGCGTTCCGGCGTCGGTTGGGCACGTACGGTGAATTCACCATCCCGGATCGACCATTCGTCCTTCCCGTCATTGCAACGAACGGCCCGTTCCGGTGTGCATGCGTACCGCACGCCGAGAATCGGCTGGCCGGTGGTGATTTCGTGTGAACGGATACCGTCTTCGTCACCCAGCTCTGCCCAATAGAGGTCCTTGCCGGCGAATCTGGCTTCGTAACGAAGTTTCGGGCGCTGTTTGGCGTTCGAACAGAACGCGCGATACTCATATTCGAAATAGGCGGTCTGAAAGCGCATCCGCTGCGCAAAGGCTCTTGAGAGTGAATCGGGCATGGCGGTCTTCGTGTCACCGCATGAGAGAGTGGCGCACAGTACAAGCAGGAGACTTTGCATATGGGGCCGCCTTCCTCGGTCACGACTGACCTAATGGTCAAGCTAATGATAGCCATCACGACGTTACTTGCGACAAGAGCGCAGCATTAGTCAGGGTTGCGATTACTGGATCCAATAACAGCAGATCTGTCCGGTCAGCTCGAAGCCAGAAGTATGATTCGTACGCGAATACCAAGTGCCACATTCTTCATACAAACTCACTGGATTGCATTTTTCGATACCCTCCTGATACCAGTTCCGACACTTGTATACAACTGAACACGGTATGAGCGTGTTCAGCCTAAAGCACTGATAGCATGGCCCATCCCAGGCGCATGGGGGAGGCGTCCCATCTTCCTGGCCAGTCACGAGTTCAATTCGAGACGCCACGACCTTCCGGTACCAAGGAGTACACCGATGACCTGGCTCCTCGCACTTACAAGGCCCAGAAATGATTTCTGCGTGAAAGCAGGTGGTGTTGTCAATCACTGGATCGTACATACACAGCCCGGTCTCGCAAGGAATGTGCGGGCAAGCCCGAGTATCACCAGCCTTGCTGATGACGATCATCGTAATCGCACCAACAATTATCATCCCAAGCCATGTCTTACGAGATCGTGACATGATCTTCCTCCTTTTATTCTCTGATTAAGAAAAAGCCATCCGCCCGAACATCCAATAGTTTACCCCCCCCCTAAGGAAATCAAGGAAAAAATACAGTCATTATTGCCGCGAAATTCAGACGGTTGAACAATTCTTGGTTGTGGCAACTAAGTTCATACGGTCGCAGGAAACAAAGAAACGCTGCCGGAAGCCGGGGCGGCGAGGTGTTCGATACGAAGCCGATCGAGCAAGGGTCAGATCACAATTCTCTGGTGCCTATGTATTGTCGCATCGTCGTGTTCCGTGTTGGATGCAACCACATTTCTGAAAATGGCCATGTCGGCGCGCGCTAAACACAGCGTTTCCGGCGAAGCGACAACCGTTTTGGATGGCTCGCGAGAACTCCTTTCAGCCAGCCCCCGTGGCCGATCGGGAGCTCATGTTCAGAGACATCCCGATTCATCATTGTCCAAGCAGGAAGCACGGAGCGCGACCCAGAACCAATCTACCCACGCGATGGAAGTCGTCCGACACGGCTGGTCCTTCGCCGTTTTTACGCAGAGGCATATTGGTGGCCACTGGCCAATCCTGCTCGGGAGTCGAAAGAGACGTAGGCCGGCAGCCGGCTTGCGGCTGTTGGCTTCGTGCCGCTCCCACTGGCCGACAAAGCATCGTAATACGCATGACTCGGATTCGGCCGGATCACCCCAGGGAAAATTCAGCGAAAATTGCCGAAAAGATCATCCATCTGCAAACTCCTGTCGGCGCGTCGTACCGATGCTCTTGGCGCGACCACGGAAACCTGCCAAGATAGAGTTGCGCGATGCTTGCTCGCTTCGAGGAAAGCCGCGAACAACCAGTAGTCAAGGCTTTTCTGGATCGGGGATGCAACACACACCTACGAGGATACTGTTGGCGAAGATCGGACTCGACGGGCACGATCGCGGCGTCAAGGTGCTTGCCCGCGGTTTGCGAGACGCCGGCTTGGAAGTGGTCTATACCGGCCTCTGGCAGTCGCCTGCAACCGCCGCAAAGGCGGCGGTCGAGGAGGATGTCGACATCCTTGGCGCCAGTTTCCACAGTGCCGCTCATCTGACGCTCGTTCCGATCCTGATGGACGAAATGAAGAAACTCGGCCGGCCCGATATTCCGGTTGTCATCGGCGGCATTATTCCACCTGACGATGTCCAGGCGATGAAGGATGCGGGGGTCGCGATCGTCTTCGAGACCGAGGTGTCCCTCGCAAAGATTGTCGAGCAGGTCAAGGCGCTCGCCATCAAGGTGCATGATCAGCGACGGCGCTGCGCCGAGAACGGTGACCTCGATCGATGGATCGCCGCCATGTGCAGCGGCGACCGCGTAGCCCTTGGCCGCGTTCTGACCTGGGTCGAAGACGGCGCGACGATTGAACAGGTGAATCGGACGCTGCCCCGGGGCGACGGCAGGACCGCCGTAGTCGGCTTTACGGGCTCGCCGGGCGTCGGCAAGAGTACGCTGATCGGCCGGCTGCTCAGGGAAATTCGAAACCGTGGGAAGTCCGTCGCGGTGGTCGCGGTGGACCCCGTTAGTCCGCTCACGGGCGGAGCCCTTCTGGGTGATCGCGCTCGCATGACGATCAACGCAGGCGATGCCGGCGTATTCCTTCGCTCGGCCGCCAGCCGTGGTCAGCTTGGCGGTCTCGCTCCGACCACCGGTGCGATGGTCGAAGTCATCCGTCGCGCGAAGTTCGATGTGCTACTGATTGAGACCGTCGGAGCAGGACAGAACGACGTGGCCATTCGCGAGTGGGCCAGGCCGCTCGTGCTATTGATGATGCCGGGCGCGGGCGATGGCCTTCAGATGGAGAAGGCGGGCATTACCGAGGTGGCGGATGTCTTTGTGATCAACAAGGCCGACCTGCCTGGTGCCGACAAGCTGGCATCTGAAATTGTCGAGTCCATGGGCTCGAATCGACCCATCGTCAAGACCGTGGCCTCCCACGGCAAGGGCATCGCGGAACTCGCCGATGTCATCCTGAAGGCTTAATTCTGCACGTGATGCACCATTAATGCGCGGGCACCCGAGTTCCGACCTCCATTCGGGAACTCGGATGCCGCGCAGGTTCGTAAATGTGGTGTCCTCGTTTCTTACAGCCCGAGGATCGCATTCACGAAGATCTGGATGTCCTGTCCGTCTACCTTCGCATCCAGGTTCATGTCCGCGCACCCGCAGACACAACCGGGCGCCATCGAGCCGAGCAGGCAGTCAACAAAGCACGGAATGTCGTCGAGCGTCAATGAGCCGGACTGGTTGACATCGCCAGGCAATTGACACGGCTCGGCGTAAAGCTCGAACGACATTTGTACCGGTGGAAACGGAGGCATCGGGTTCGGGCACATCCACGGCTGTTTCATCCAGGCGTCATATCTCCAGCAATCTGGCGGATACGGCACTGGAGGGGTCATGTCGAGGATGCGGCCGGTGCAGGCCGTTTTCATCGCCGGGTACGGCGTGTCGATGCCAAGACTCGTATGCCAGCCCCAGAATTCGCCTTGGCCGGTCAGATCAGACGGCCAATGGCCCGTCGCGATGCGATCGTCGTAGCCGCATCCGCCGGCTTGCCATTTGACGCCCGTCACAGCCTGAATGCCCAGCCAATAGACGAGATTGCTTGTCTCCTCGAATTCCTCGGTTTGTGCAGGCGTCTCACCGGTGCGCGGATCGGATGCAGCACAAAGCAGACAGCACCGATCCAGATCGATCGAGTATTCATAGACGGCATGCTGCATGCAGTCCGTCAGATTCGTCATCGTGATCTGGACCGCCTCCGCCGGTGCGAAGTAAACGCCGAGCACCGACGGCCAATCGACCGTTGCCAACCCAGGCGGGCAGACGGCGGTCGCCGATGGATCAGTCGGATGGAAGGAGATGAACCACCCATCAATGACATGGCGCGGATCGATTGAAGGTCCGGGCGCGTAGCGCTCGTCGAAGTAGCTACCCCACCAGCGTACAGCCTTGATCGGCCGGCCATCAGAACGGAAATCGTCGGCCACAATCTTGTTGACCGGCGGCATCGCAGGATCGGAAGTCGAAATCACTTCGAAGGCCATGTCACTGAACCGCTCAAGGTTTTCGGGCGGTATGGGTGGCCAAACGATGGTTCGCCACGGCTGTTGATCGGACTGCTCGGCCGCAGGCGCATGGCCGAGCGGCGGAGCCGGCGCGCGTCGGGCTTCCTGCCATCGCCACAGCGGCGGACTCAGCGGATTTACAGCGGTGGCGGAGAGATCGAACCAGTAGAAGTTGCCCAGTTGTTGCGGAAACTCCACGGGGAGACTCACCTTGTAGAAGTAGATTTTCGAGCCCTCGTTATTGACAAGTCCCGAATCGGTCTCGTTTCCCGAAACAAATGGGATCGTCCAGATCGCCAGAGGTGGGACCATCGGAACGCACCACGGCGGGATTGGCCCAGGCGCGCAAGTATGGATGCTGACCTGGAAGCTCTGGATGCCGGCTCCGCGCAGTTCGTTGCCCGTCGCGTCAACCTCGTAGTTTCCCCACCAACTCAGAGAATTGACGAGGCCGCCCTCGCATTGCCAGTCGTCGGCAAGCGTTTCCCGTTGCAGCCCCATGCCGATGTCGTAGTCGTGTGCATGCAGGCCGGGCAGGCTCGGGTCCGGCGGCTGCGACCATTTGCTTAGTGGGATCGGTTCGTTCCACCAGAAGTCGGATTCGGCATCAAATCCAAGCCCAAATGCCGGTGATTGCCGCCACTTCGGTGTGAGCGGCAACTCTCCAATCGGCACCTGATAATCCTCCACTTCGCCGTACGGAATTCCACCGACATATGGAACGCCACCCGGATTCGTATGCAAACGGAAGCGCGCAAACGTGATGATGTTCGGCGTCGCCGTGGGCGGAACCATGAAAGGCAGCGGGTTCGGGCCGGCTGCAAGCGGCTGCGCAACAAAAATCTGATCGCCGGGCGTCCCCCAGGAACCGTCACCATTGAAATCGACCCAGACGCTCAAGAGTGCACCGCCCACCGGCGCGAGGAGCGTCACGGTCACCACGCCACCCTGACCGGGAATCAGCGGCAATGTGTTGAACACCACACCATCTTCGTCTGGCAATCCGCTCAGATCGTCGCCGGTCGCGTTTGCATTCGGCTGGCCGTCAGCTTCGGGGTCGACGAGGGCGCCGAGGAAAAGGTTGCCGACGGTATGCCGTGCGCCGTTGCTTGTAATCAGAGTCGGGTAGGGTGGATCGGGCGCATCGCCGAAATCGTCCGTCGCAGCGCCCGCCACGAGCAGCAGGTAGTCCTCCGTTTCACCATCTTCATAAATCCCGTCTCCCGTCCAGGCCGCTGGCACCGGCCGCTCAGTCAGCGTGAAGCGTGTCCAGACGTACCCCGGGTTCGGCCCGATCAGAAAATTCGGCGGCGGTGGAACCAAGCCGGAAATTGGCCCGATGTAGCCGTTCGGCACTTCGAAATTCACCAATGAATGCTCCGGTGCAGCGGCAACTCCGCAGCCGGATGCACCAGACCACATGCCGTTCTGATCCCAATCGAACAGGACGTTGACATAGGCTTTGGGTGCGCCTGGAGGCATCAGGTTGGAGATCTGGATGTCCACGTTGACTCCCCATACCGCGTTGGTGCAAGCCGGTCCAAGTGAAGTGCCCGGACTATTCGGGCATGGGACAACCATTTCGCTGCCGACTGGCCCCTGAATTGTGAACGCGCCGGGCCGGATCAATCCGGCATCTCCATCTCCGAAGCACTCATCCTTGTCGTAGTTGTTCGGCGTGAAGACAGGGCACAGTCCTCCATTCCCTTCCAGGTCGAAGTCGAAGCCCCCGAAGGTTCCGCCGAAGTTGGCATGTCGTATGAACGTCGCCGGTCCGGCCAGCAGGCAGGTGGGAAAGCTTCCCATGATGCCGGTACTCGGATAGGCCAAGGCGCCCTCCGGAGCATCGCCATAATCATTGTCTTCCTGGATGAGCTCGCAGATATCCGCCTTGCCGTTTCCATTTGTGTCATCGCAATTTGTCCCGGCTCCCATGAACAAACCGTTGAGTTGCTGGCAGGTTACCGGGTCCGTTAAGGCACAGGCGCCGGGCGTATCGAGCGAACAGCACGCACCGAGCTGCGGAGGCGATTCACAGACATCGGCGACGCCGTCACCGTCCGCGTCATCGCAGTTTGTATTCGCGCCCATATATTGACCGTTGAAGAGCTGTAGGCAATCTGCTTCCGTTGCGATTACGCATTGAATGCTGGTCTGGTCTTGATAACAACATGCACCCAGGTCGTTCGATTCACATTGACAGCTGTATGTCAGGGTCCCGTCACCGTTATCGATGACATTCATCACGCACATCTGTCCTGCCGGACAATCCCCTACGCACATGATTATCGCCCCCGGACCGACTTCGGTGTGGCACGCGTTGGGACTCCTGCACTCGCACGCGAGAATCTGGTATGTCGGCGGCAAGACGGTGTTGTCGACCAATACCCGGGTCGGCAGGCAGACTTCCTCTGCCGCCGGACAGTTCGTCAACAGGCACGACTGTCGATCCGGCGCAGGCTCACAGGGCGTCGGACCCGGATGGCACTCATGAATAATGACGCCGCCGATGATTCGCAGATTCATGCCGCGAATGTCGAGCGAAATCCAATCTGGGCAGTAGGGCTGGATCTGGAATTCATGGACGATATGAACCGGCCCGATCAGGCTGCCGCTGAAGAATGGCGGATCTGATCGCCGGATGAATAGTTCTTCAAGCAAGGGACTGGGTACATCCGTTGGTAGCGGCGGACGAACCAGTCCTTGCGCCGACCATTCGGGCGTCGCCCAGTTGTAAACGATCGTCAGATTGTTCGGTCCCGGAATGAGCGGCATCGCGTCGAATTCCACATGGATGGTTTTCAGCGCATTCGGGATCATGGGTGGATTGGCAAACCACACGTTCCACCATTGCGTGTTCGGATAGTAGAACCAGGTGCCGTCCGCGTAACCCGTGCCGGTCCCGTTTACGGCCTCTCCTGCGGGCGTAAAATTGACTGAGAAGTGATCGATCATCTCTTGTGCGGCAGCCGGCCGTGCCGTGATCGGCATCAGCGCGAAAGCGATGCCGATGGCGAGCAGTTGGGCAGCCCGCGACGATTTGCTTGACACGGTATACCTCCTATCCAGTTTGGTGTTCATGATATTTACCGGCGAACCGCGCGAGACCCGATGTGGCGCCCGAAGGCTGGAACATCAGACTTAATACGCTCAAGCCTGAGCCGGATTGAGGAAGACCAGGTGGCTCCCGCGCGGGCACGGTTCGCCCACGCCGGCCAGGTTGACTCGATCACGCATGAGCTGGGATTTGCCGCAGGCTTTTTTTAATCGGCCGATTCAGCGTGTTGCGCGATCGACTTGCCTGGCCGGGCCGCTGCGGACCGGTGCGACATCGCCTGCGTTGAGAAAGAGGTGTTCTTCGCGACTTGGAGGATTGACAACTGCCTCATTCGAGCGCGTCTCGGAACGGTGCCGCGCCGTGCTCCGCTGTGTCATTCGGATACCTAAAGTCTGCACGCTCATTGCGCGATGTCAAATGAAATCAGCGAGAGTCGGATTCTGATCGTGGCTGATCGCCATCGTGGTGCGCTGCGTGACGATCGACGAGGGAAATCGCCCACTTTGGCGCACCTGCTGCCGGAAGAATCCGCAGCCCCCGCGCGTTTGAGGAATTCCGCGATTGCGTTAACATTCCATGCCGGGTTTGAGCCAGGCCACTGTTCCGATTTCGCGAGGGCAGTATGAAGATTCTCTCTCTCGTCAAGTATGTTCCCGAGTCCACGGCCGCCATCAAGGTGAAGGCCGACGGCAGCGGCATCGAAGCCGCCGGCGTCAAGCTGGTGATGAATCCGTTCTGCGAATTCGCCGTGGAGGCCGCGCTGCAGTTCAAGGAAAAAAATGCCGCCGCCTCCGCGGAACTCACCGTCATGACGCTCGGTCCGGCCGCCGCGGTGGATGTCCTGCGAACCGCTTTCGCGATGGGCGTCGAAAATGGCGTCCATCTGTGCGATCCGCTCTTCGACGGCCTCGATGATCTGGGCGTCGCCCGGGTGCTTGCCGCCGCGGTCAGGGATCAGAAGTTCGATGTGATCTTCACCGGCAAGCATGCGATCGACTACGACCGGGGGCAGGTCGGCCCCGCGCTGGCCGAACTGCTGGGCATGCCGCATGTCGGCGCGGTCACGGCGATCGAGTGGGGGGGCGGCTTCAAGTCCGCGATCGCCCGCCGACGAATCGAGGGCGCCGAGGAGGTTGTCGAGGTGCAACTGCCTTGTCTCTTCACGATCGAAAAGGGCTATGTCGAGCCGCGCTATCCTTCGCTCCCGGGCCTGATGAAGGCCAAGAAGAAGCCGGTCGACACGAAGAACGCGGCCGCCCTGGGCCTTTCGGCCGCGGATCTCGGCGGTGACAATTGGACGACGAAGATGGACGGCTTCACGCCGCCGCCACCGCGCCCGCCCGGCCGGAAGCTGGAGGGCGAGCCCGAGCAGGTCGTCCAGGAACTCGTCCGCATCCTGCGGGATGAGGAGAAGCTGATCTAGCGCCGCATCGCTTGAGATTTTTTCACGCGCGGCGGTCCTTCACTCCGGCGGGTCATTCAAGTTCCGACAGGTGCCGCTCTCCCGCTTCGATCTGCATGCGAAGCTCGGCCGCCCGGCTTCGCGCCTGCTCGACGATGCCGGGGTCCGCCCGCTGCACGAAGTTAGGGTTCGCCAACTGCTTCTCAGCGCGCTCCAGCGCGGCCCGAAGCTCCGCCAGTTTCTTTTCCTCCGTCGCCCGCACGAGGCTCAGATCGATCAGATCGGCCGCCGGCACATGCACGATCATCGCCCCGACGACGCGCGACAGGCTGCCGGGCGGCTTGGCGGCAGATTCGCTCACCACGAGTTCATCGCACCCGGCCAGCGAGCGGATGAACTCCGCATGCGCCTTGAACGAGGCGCACGTCGCGGCATCCGAGGTCACCACCATGCGGGGCAGCGAGCGGATCGTCGGCTGTTTGGCCTGCGAGCGATACTCATTCACCCTCGTTCGAATCTCGCGCCCGGTCCGAATGATGTCCTGGATGTGCGCCATCTCATTCTCGACGCCGGCATCCTGCCACGATTTGTCGACCGCCGGCCAGTGGGATGAGATCAGCGGCTGATCGGGCTGTTCGATCACATAGAGTCCGCGCCGCGGGGCGACCCGGTTGATCTCCTGCCAGATCGCTTCGGTCACATAGGGCGTGACGGGGTGGAGCATCCGCAGGAGCCGATCCAGCACGAACAGCAGCACCTGCCTGGCGACATCGCCCTGATCCGCCGACAGCCTCGACTTGGTCATCTCGATGTAGGCGCTGCAATAATCGTCCCACATGAAGCGGTAGAGCTCGCCGACCGCATCGCTGAAGCGATACGTCGCCAGCGCCTCATCGACCCGGATCAGGCAACTGGTCATGCGTGACAGAATCCAGCGGTCCTCGAGCTTCAGTTGATCGCGATGCAGCGGCCGCGGCGTGTGGCCCTCGGCGTTGGGCAGCACGTAGCCGGTCGCGGCCTGCCAGAGCTTGTTGCAGAAGTTCCGCCCCTTCTCGAATTTCGTGCTGACGTTGATCTCCCGCCCATCGGCCTGCCGCTCCTTCGTCACCGGCATGCGGATGTCCTGCGTCTCGGTGGCCAGCTCGGCCAGCGTGAAGCGCAGGGCGTCCGCGCCGTACTTGTCGATGATGTCGACCGGGTCGACGCCGTTGCCGAGCGTCTTCGACATCTTGCGGCCCTGGCCATCCTGAATGACCGGGTGAATCACCACGTCCTTGAAGGGCACTTTTCCGAGGTTGTAGAGGCCGAACATGACCATGCGGGCGACCCAGAGCGTGATGATTTCGCGTGCCGTGGACAAGACACTCGTTGGGTAGAAGGTGGCGAGCAGGTTGTCATACCGCTGCGGTTCGGGCCAGCCCAGCGTCGAGTGCGCCCAGAGCGCCGAGGAGAACCACGTGTCGAGGACGTCGGGGTCTCGTTCCGTGAAGCCGGCTTCTTCAAGGATCTTCAAGTCGTCCGCATTGGGTTCGCCTCGCAGGCACACAAACCAAGTGCGAGCTGCGTTATCTCCGCTTGTCTCCGGGATCGTCGTATTCTTGACTTCAGGCACGATGTCATCAGGGATGAAATACTCGACGGATAATTTTTTTAGCTTATCCGGCTTAACACCCCAAGCGCCGATTTGAGCGGGAGTCCTGCCTGTCCACACCGGAATCCGGTGCCCCCACCAGAGCTGGCGGCTGATGCACCAGTCGCGCTTTTCGCTGAGCCAGTCGATGTAGGTCTTCGCGTAGCGGTCGGGGTGAAACTTGACGCGGCCATCGGCCACCGCGTCGATGGCGAACTGGGCCAGGCCGGGCATTTTTTGCGCGGCCGCGTCCTCCTGGCGCTCCTCCGCAGGCCCGCGGCGCGCTGCCGCAGTACCGCGGCGCGGCGCCGCAGTACCGCGGCGCGGCGCCACAGGGCCACCTTGCACCGAATCTGCCGACATTTGTCCCGAATCGGTCGAGTTTTGTCCCAAATCATCCTGCTTTTGTGACAAAAGCAGTGATTTTAGTTCCAAATCCTGCAATGTTTGCGACGAATCATTTGAGTTTTGCGCCGAATCTGACATGTTTTGCGACAAATCATCCACTTTTTGCGATGAAAAGTGGGTTATTTGTTCCGGCAGCGGGCTGCGCCGGGCCGCCGAAGGGCTCCCGGAGGCCGCCGAAGGGCTCCCGGAGGCCGCCGAAGGGCTCCCGGAGGCCGCCGAAGGGCTCCCGGAGGCCGCCGAAGGGCCTTGTCCGGCGGAATCCGGCAATTCCTGCGCATCGGAGTGCCCATCCAGATAGTCGCGGAACGGGCCGGGGCTGATGCGGGCCGCCTCCCCGGCGGTGAGGTCGCCCATCTTCACGAACCATTGATCCGAGAGAAACGGCTCGATCATCGACTTGCTGCGGTCGCTATGCCCGATCTCGATCTGGCGGTCTTCGATCTTCTCCATGAAGCCGCCGGCGGTGAGGTCGGCCACCACTTTTTCGCGCCCGGCCGTCGCGAACTTGAGACCGGCATACGCGGGTGACGCCGGGTTGGCACTGCCATCCAGCTCGACCACTTCCGCGATTTTGCCGTCCGCCGTCAGGACGTTGATGATCCCGATCCCGGGGTGGCGCTTGTAGACCTCGTAGTCGTTGGCATCGTGGGCCGGGGTGATCTTCACGCAGCCGCTGCCGAGTTCCGGCTTCGCCCATTCGTCGAGGATGAGCGGGATGATGCGGTTCGTGAGCGGGAGTCGTATCTTCGCTCCGGCCTTGGCCAGGTCGCGCAGTTTCAGCAGCGCGGGCAGGATCGCCGTGCGGCGCTCGATGATCGCGTCGATCTGGGCCGCGAGGTCCGCTTTTTCTTTTTCCGGCGCGCTTTTGAGCTTCTCGCGCAGGGCGGCCTCGGCCCTGTCCAGCGCGACATCCGGCCGCGGATGGACTGCCACGGCCGTGTCACCCAGCATCGTCTCGGGCCGCGTCGTGGCGACGTGCACAAACGCCGGCCCGCCGGGCGGCGGATTCTCGATCGGGTACTTCAGGTGATAAAAATGGCCCTTGACCGTCTCGTGATACACCTCGTCATCGGCGACGGCGGTCTGCAACTCCGTGTCCCAGTTCACCAGCCGCTTGCCGCGGTAGATCAGCCCGTCGCAAAAGAGCTTGAAGAACGTCTCGCGCACCGCCTTCGCGCAGCCCTCGTCCAGCGTGAACCGCTCGCGCGAATAGTCGCAGGAGCAGCCCATCAGCTTCAATTGCTCGACGATGCGGCTGCCGTATTTCGCCTTCCAGTCCCAGATGCGCCGGACCAGTTCGTCGCGGCCCAGATCGTGGCGGCTTTTGCCCTCGGTCTTGCGGATCGTCTTCTCGACCGTCGCCTGCGTGGCAATGCCCGCGTGGTCGGTGCCGACGAGCCAGAAGGTGTTGAAACCCTGCATCCGCCGGTGGCGAATGAGGATGTCCTGGAGCGTGTTGTTCAGCGCGTGGCCGAGGTGGAGCGCTCCGGTGACATTGGGGGGCGGAATGACCATGCAGAAGGGCGGGGCGCTGCCGCGCGGCTGGGCCTTGAAGTGGCCGGCGCCCTCCCAGTATTCGAAGAGCGGCTTCTCGACCGCCGCCGGGTCGTAGGATTTTGAGTCGGTCTTTGCCATATCGTGTTCGCGCGGGCGGCCAGGCGCCGGCTGCCCGAGTCGAATCCGCGATTATTAACGGCGGGCCGGTGGGCGGCAAGCCGCGCGCCGCGACCGTGGCTCGCCACGGTGCGAGGGGCCGGGGATGGCGGCGGCGCATCGAAACGGGTATCGTGCCGCGCCGTGGGGTGGCGCGGGACGCCGTGTCGCCGCCGGATCGCCTCGTGCTCGTGAGATCCCGCATGACCGAGCCCTGTGTGTCGAACCCCTCCGCGGCCGCCGGTCTCCCGCGTTCGCCGTCCGGCGCTTCGCCGTCGCGCCGGATCGCGGACGTTGTCGAATCCGCCGCGATCTTCGTGATCGGCTACGTCTTCATGGCGTTCCTGATGAACCACCCGGACGCGAAGCCGGGGCCGGAAGCGGGTCTGCCCGGCAACGACTCGTTCTATCACGTCAAGATGGCGGTCATGATGCCCGAGGTCGGGCTGGTCAGGACATTTCCGTGGCTCCAGTTCGCCTACTTCACGAAGGATGGCGACGCCTTCGTCAGCCATCACTATGGCTTTCATGTGTCGCTCATTCCCTTTACGGCCTTCAGCCGATGGCTGCTGGGCGACGAACTGATCGGCGCGCGGTGGGCGATCTGCACGTATTTTGCGCTGGTGGTCGTGATCTTTCACGCGATCCTTCGCAGCGAGGGCGTGCCCTGGCGCGGCCTGTGGGTCATGGCGTTTTTCCTGATGCCGATCCATTTCTACACGCGGCACTCCTACGTGCGAGCCATCAGTCCGGCCCTCTTCTGCATGTTGCTGCTGTGCGGGTCCATGTTTCGCGGCCGGTGGATTCTCGCCGCGATCGTGACGGCGCTGTCCATCCATCTGTATCTCGGCGCCGTGATGTATGCGCCGGTCGTGGTGGCGTGCTTTGTGGTCGCGAGCCTGTTCGGCCTCCCGGAGGATCGCCGGATTCCGTGGAAGATCGCGATCGGGACGGCCGGGGCCTGGATCGCGGCGATTCTGCTTCATCCGTATTGCGGCAACATGTTTGAATTCCTGCGATTGCAGGTCTTCGGATCGGGCCTGACGCCCGACATTCAGGTCGGCACGGAGTGGTCGCCTTACAACGACGTCTGGTGGTTCTTCGTCCTGTTCGCCGGACCGATACTCGGAATCTGGACCGTCTCGCTGGTCATCCGGCTGCGGCTCGGGCCGCGGCTGACGGCCAACGAGCTGGCGCTGGTGCTCCTGAACTTCGCGTTTCTGATCCTGACGCTCAAGGCAAGACGTTTCATCGAATACTGGCCCGCCTTCTGCCTGGTCAGCGCCGCCGTCCTGGCAAAGCCCGGCCTTCATGCCGTCCGGCAGTGGTTTCGCCGCGACCTCACACGCACGCCGGGCACGACCGGGCTGCTGCTGCGCCTGCTCTGGGCGACGGCCGGACTGTTCATTGTGTCCTGGCTACTCGTGAACGCGTGGAGAATGAGCAGGCCGCGCGAAATCATGCTGTCGATGGCGGCATCGTGGCGCATGTGGGTGGCGCTGCTGATCGGTGTTTCTCTGCCGTGCGTTGTCGCGGGCCTGCGCGATCATTTCCGGATGACCCGGCGCACGCGCGAAGCGCTCTGGCTCACGCCGCTCTTCGCCGCCGCCCTGATCTTCGGCCTGATCCTCGGTTCCGGAATGTGGCTGGAAGTGCGGAAGATCAACAAATGCAGCTACGACGTCGCCGAAATTCGCGCCATGATGGCCGCCATCAAGGCGGACTCGCGGCCCGGCGACATCATCTTCACGAGCGATTGGGACGACTTCCCGACATACTTTTATTACAACTCGTACAACCATTACATCGTCGGTCTTGATCCCAAGTTCACGCACGACCGGCGTCCCGATCTCTGGGAGCGATTCGTCCGAATCACGCGCGGCCAGGTCCCGACCAAATCCCAGTACAAGCACACGGACCCTGGCGGCAGGGAAATCCGCGAGGATCTGGACATCCGCATCGAGGACATTCGCGATTACTTCGGCGCCCGTTATGTGATCAGCGATCGCGACCATCGACCGCTGTCCGCCAAGCTTGCCGCCGCGAGGGACTTCGCTGAACTGATCTATCCACCCGGCGACTGGCAGCAGAACCGCAACGCAGAGTATGTCGTCTTTCGAATCAAGGACGGTCGGCAACCGTCGTCCGCGCCGCTGGAGGAGCCGCGGCGCTGATGCGTCGCGAAGCGTGGCGATCGAAGCGCGCCGGGAGCGCGGCAGAACTGGGTTGTTCATTGTTCGCGAAGAGCCGCCGCATCAACCACGATGCGAAACACCGTCCGCCCCGGCGCCGACTCGATGCAGTCCAGCCGGCCGCCGAAACTTCCGATGATCGATCGACTGATCGGCAGTCCCATGCCGAGTCCGTCAGGCTTTGTGGTGTGGAAGGGTTCGAAAAGTCTGTTCAGCGCCTCCGGGGAGATGCCAGGTCCATTGTCTCGAACCTCTACATGCACTCGATCCGGCCGCTCCCATCGGGTCTGCACAGAAACGCGCTTCGGCTCGTCGGCTCGCAGGCTGACTGCTTCCATCGCGTTGCGAATCAGATTCAGCAGCACCTGCTCAAACTGTATCGGGTCGGCATTGATCGTCGGAACTCCGTCGGCCAATTCAAGGCCGACCTGAATGCCGTGTGTCGCCGCATCGGCACTCAGCATTCGCGTCGCTTCCAGCGCCAACTGGTTGACGTTGATTGAGGTCAGTGCGGGCCGATCCTTGCGGACAAAGGCTCTCAACCGGCGGACGATCTCCGCCGCGCGTTGTGCCTGCCCGGCAATTTCCCTGAGCGGCCCGAGCAAACCGGCCGAATCCGCATCGCTTGTTTCCAGCCTGCGAAGGCATCCCTGTGTGTAGGTCGTAATGGCGGCAAGCGGTTGATTGATTTCGTGGGCCAGACCGGTCGCCATTTCACCCATCGTGGCGACGCGCTGCACATGCGCGAGTTGATCCTGTCGTCGACGGCTCTCGAGAGCAACGTTATCACGCTCCCGGATGGCAACCCGTAGAGCCCGGTTCGACTCCATCAACTCGGAGGTGCGCTCCCGCACGCGCTCTTCCAGTTCTTCGTTGGAACGTACCAGCGCCTGTTGAGCGACGTGTCGCTCGGTTGCGTCATCCATCATTAGCAGCACATAACGCAGCTTGCCCGAGTCGTTCTTGATTGGAATTCCCGAAACGCTGAGGAAACGGCATGTGCCGTCGCTCCGATGCAGTTCGCTCTCGCGGTTCAATACCGACGCGCCCGTACAAATCGCGATACTTACCAGGTATTCGCCTGGGTCCCGAAGTCGGCCGTCGGGATTCCTTAATTGCCACGCCGGATCATCGAATCGTCGGCCGAGTAAGCTGGATGGAGTTTCCCCGACCAGGTCCGCTGCACATCGATTGACATAGGTAAGCCGTCCTGAATCAGAAAAAAGCATGATACCGGCCGGAGCGAATTCCATGATGGAGTTCAGCAGGTCGCGTTCTTCGCGGAGTGCCCGTTCCGCCGCCAGAATCCGTCGGCGAGAGACCAGGAGTGCGACAATGATGGCGGTCTGCAATGCGATCGCGGCCAGCGCCGGCAGAATATACTTGCGGTAGGTTCGAAAGAAGTTTTTCGGCCTGAAACGCACGTGACTGCCGTTGGGCAGGCCATCTTCCAAAATCGACCATCGCTGCATCGCCGCGTAGTCGAACAGGTATCGATTCGGACTTTCGCGAACAATTGGAATTGCGCCCGCCTTCTCGCCGCGCAGGACGCGCGCAGCCAGTTTACCCGCCGCACGCCCCTGTTCGGAGCCGCTCGTCAGTTTGCCACCGACGATTCCCGTGCCAAGAAACACGTCATAGCAGGCGAAAATCGGTGCGCGACTGATCCGGCAGAGTCTCGAGAGGGCCGAATCAGGGTGTTGATAGGTGCGACCCTCGGGATCGTGAAGTTCAAGCAGAAGGACGATCTCGTCAGAAGTGAACGACGCGGCGCGATCGAGAATCTCCGTCACCGTCAGATCATCGATCCACAGCGTCGGAATGTTGGGAGCGGCTCGCGGAACGGCTTCTTTCGCCAATGCGCGAATCGAAACGCCTGAACCGGATTGATCCGATATGACCACCAGGCGCGATGAGTTCGGCAGAATTTTCGTCGCAGCACGAACAGTGTCTCCGATGTCGAGATTCTCCATAACCCCGGTCATGGGCCGTTCGATGATCCTGAGATCCACCTGATTGGCGATGAGTCCTGAGAATACAAGAGGCGTACCGGGCAGCAGTGTTCGTCCCGGCCCCGCAAGGAAACTGACCGCGCGTGTGTCGGTTGTGATAATCAGATCTATTTGCGCGGGCGCATACTTCAATTCAAAAAGGCTCAGAAGGCGGTCAAGGTACTCTGGGGTTGCCTCTCGCCGCGCGAGATCCAGATACTCCACGTGATACACAATCGGACCCAGGTCCGGCTCGCTCAATGCCGAGCGAATGGCAACATCCTGAAGTCGGGTGTACTCGGAATCCGGATGGCCGGAATGAATCAGTAGAACGTTTCTCGTGGGCTGCCGGGGCGACGGCGGTTCGGCGAGGGCGTTGTTCAGACCGGTCAGCACGATGATCATGTGCATGCCGACGTTGCAAGCGATCAGAACGCCCGGTCGTGGCTGTCGATGCGTGTAGCGTCCTGTCATCATGCGGTCCCTGGATGACTCGCGCTGATGCAACCGTCGCTGTGCTGGACGCGGTGGTACAATCGTCCGACAGTCAGCGCGGCAGCATTTCAGCAATCGGATATAGTACGGGCCGTCGCAGCCGCGGTCAGCCGTCATTCTGAATCGGCGAACCGGATGACCTGATGCGTGACGCCCGCCTTGATGCGATCGCGCCGTCGGCGATGCAATTGGGGGGCGTGTGGGGCAATCGTGTGGCTGATGCGACAGCGGTGATGAAAAGGAGCAAGTCCGAAGCATGGCCAGGGAATTCTTGATCCAGCGGCGAGTCCAGTTTTCTGAGACCGATCTCGCGGGAGTGATGCATTTTTCAAACTACTTTCGCTGGATGGAAGAGGTGGAGCACGCATTTCTTCGTTCCCTCGGCATGAGCGTCATGCAGAATGTCGCCGGCATAGAAATAAGTTGGCCGCGCGTACAGGTCAGTTGCGAGTACTTCGCGCCGCTATACTTCGAGGATGTCGTCGATGTTCATATGACGGTGACAGACGTCCGCGAAAAGTCCATGACTTATGAAGCGACCTTTATGAAGTGCGGAACGCGGACGGCTCGCGGACGCATAAAAATGGTCTGCTGTCGGTGGCAGGGTAACAAGTTTGAGTCCGTTGCAATTCCTGAGGAGATTCGGTCGAAGCTGGTGCCATGAATTTGGCACTGTGACGACCGCGGCTTTTAACGAGGTGATGAATGAAGGCTTGGTGGTGGTACGTGATCGGCACGGTGATTTTCTGGGGCGCCTATGTCCCGACGATTCACAGCGGACAACTCGCCTTCGGCACGCCGAAGGGACCCATCCGCGCGTTTCTCTTCGTCGGACTGGCTTATTTTCTCGTTGCCGTGCTCGTCCCGGGTATCTTGCTTTACATGAAGGCCGAGCCGCTGACGTTTCCGAGCAAAGCGGTCGGCATTTCCACTTTTGCTGGTGTACTGGGCGCATTGGGCGCGCTCGGAATCATTCTCTCACTTATCACTGGCGGCGATCCGCGGGTTGTGCCGTCGCTGGTCTTCGCAGGCGCACCGATCATGAGCGTATGCGTGAATATGGTGGTCCATCCGCCGTCAACCATGCCCGACTGGCGGTTTTTCGTTGGAATTCTGCTCGCGGCCGGCGGCGCCGCGTTAGTTCTGAAGTTCAAGCCCGTTTAGCGAAGACCGAAGTCGTGTCCGGTTGAGCCGCGGCGCGTCCGATCGAATCTGGATTGATGGTGTCCGGTTACGGTTTCATGCGATTTTGTTGTTTGCATGGCGTCGTTGGTTGGCGGCGAGGGTTCGCGAGGTATTGCCGCGCGGACATGCATCGCGCGGCGTCGTTCGTTCGGGGCGCGGCGATTGCCTGCTCGACCGTGCTTTTGACATCGGCGGCTTCCGCCGCCTCGGATGCGGTGGACGACTGGCCGATGTTCCGAGGCAATTCGCAGCTCAATGGGGTTGCGTCCACGACGCTGCCGCAGAGACTCGAATTGCTCTGGAAGTTCGTCACCGAGGGGCGCGAGCCGGTGACATCCAGTGCGGCCATCGTCGGCGATAGCGTCTATGTGGGCTGCGAGAACGGGAATCTGTACTGTTTGCGCCTTGCCAATGGAAGTTTGAAATGGAAATACGCCACGAGCGAGTCCGCCGCAATCAAGTCGTCTCCAACGGTGGTTGGCGAGTCGGTCTTGTTCGGCGATGAACTCGGTCGCATGCACTGCATTCGGATGTCGGATGGGTCGAAGCGTTGGATTTTCGACACGGGCACGGAGATCGTATCGTCTCCCAACCCGAGTGGCGATCGAGTGGTCTTTGGCTCTTACGATGGCTTGGTGTACTGTATTTCATTAGCGGATGGCTCTCCGCTATGGAAGTTCACAACAGAGGCGCAAGTACACAGCACACTTGGGATTTCCGACGGGTGCGTCGTCGTCGGGGGTTGTGATGGCAGGCTGCGCGTGCTCAAGCTAGCAGACGGCAGCGAATTGCGCGAGGCCGATGTGGGCGCCCAGACCGCCTCCTCCACGGCACTCTGGGGCGATCATGCCTACTTCGGCACTCTCGGAAACCGCGTATTGTGTATCGACTGGAAAACGGCAAGACAGGTCTGGGTCTACGAGAATCCTGATCGCTCGTTTCCTTTTCACTCGTCGGCGGCCGTCACAAGCGATTTGGTAGTGATCGGTGGGCGAGATAAGTTCGTTCACGCACTCGATCGCGAGACAGGCGTATCGAGGTGGTCGTTTCGCACGCAGGGGCGGGTTGATTCGTCGCCGCTCATTGTCGTGGAAGATCCAATTGACCGCCGATTGCCGACGTCAAGGCCGGCTGTCGGCGAGTCGGATCGAAAGGGCGGATCGATCGGTCTTCGGGACCGGGTGTTTGTTGGATCTTCCGACGGTCGGCTGTATGCGTTGTCACTTCGAACCGGAGAATCGGTCTGGGAATATGACACGGGGTCAGCGATCAGCGCGTCGCCTGCCGCCGGCCGGGGTCATTTGGTAATCGGCGACGAAGACGGGACCGTGTATTGCTTTGGACGCAAAGTCCGTTGACAATGCGACTTTGATTGAAGTGGTGATGCTGGGCAGCGTGCGTCGCGTCCAGATTAGTTTCTAGATAGCGGATCATCAGAGCCGCCGGGCGATTTCGCGAAATCCATTACTCCGCGCATCGCTCGGCCGTCAGTCCTCAAATTGAAAGGAGCAGATTAGTATGAAGAGGATCTCGTCAATTCTGGCGTGCGCGACGATCGCAGTCGGATTTTCAGCGTCCCGGGTGAGCGCGGAACCGGTCGTACTGAACGCCTTTGAAAACAGCGCAGTCGTTACAAACTTCCAGTTGATTTTTCCCGATCTCGGAATCAATTCGACATCCAATGTATTCTTCACCCGTTACAAGCTGGAGATCGACGAGCAGGCCGGCACGGCGCGGTTTGTTGACTACATTCAGCAGATTGATCCCCTGATGCTCCCGCTGGGCATCAGTACGGGACGGCTGGACATCCGCATTACGTCTTCATCGGGCACCTACGACAGCGCGTCGAAGACCTTTGAAACCAACGACGTCTACCAGATCAGCTTTCGGAACAACCTGAGCACCTTCGGGTTTGAATCGCCGGTCCTGCTCGAGGCAAAGTCCAAAGGAACGCTCTCCGATCGGGTTGGCAGCGCTCGGAACGTGGAGATGCGATGGGAAGGCAGCGGCGAACTCCAGAACGAGGAGAATCCCGCCGAGCCGTACAAGTTCACCTACACCTGCCGTGTGAACACCAGTATCGCGGCGTCAGACAGCGATGTGCCGCCGATTCCCACGCGCGGCGCATGTGCCGAAGGCATCTTGAGCATCTTCGGCCTGGCGACAATGTCGCTTGGTTTCGTCAGCCTTCGGGCGTCGAACCGCCGCCGCCGCCGGTAACTCGACGCCGGCAGGCTCGATGTTCGCCCCGATTGAATCAGTGAATTGCAGGGGAGTGCATCCTTTACTGACGAAAACAAGGCGTCCGGGCGACCCAGAATCGGCCGGACGCCTTCGTCGTTTTGATGGGTCAGGGCAAGAAGGGCAATCTGCCGATACAATGGATCGGAGACCTTGTATTCCCAATCCATGGAAGGAATTCGCATATGCTGCAATGGTGTGCCGCTCGTTCAATTTTTGTCGCCACGCTCATAATGATGCTCTTCCCGTTTGCCGGCGTCGCATCCGCACAGGCGTTGTTGAGAGGCACGAAGCCGCAGGATTTTGGCAAAAAGGGGGCGTCCGCAGCGACATCCGGCGTTCGTACGTCGGCGGCTGATTCCCGGCGGACAACGACGTCAAAAGGGAAGACATCGTCACGATCCGGATCGTCGACGACACCGAAGCCGGTCACCAAATCGAAAAGCGTGATGAGTTTAGCCGAAGCCGTGGCGTTGCAGGCGGCCCTCGATCGAGCAGGATTTTCACCGGGGATCATCGACGGCTTGATCGGAAGCAAGACGATGATGGGCCTGAAGGCGTTTCAATCGGTGAATGGACTGCCTGCAACCGGTGAATTGGACAAAGAGACCCGAACTGCACTTCGGTTTGATGTCGAACCGGCCACCACACCCTACCGACTGACGGCTGACGATGTGGCCCAGGTGGGTGAGTGCCCGGCTGACTGGATCGCCAAGTCAAGGGCGACTCGATTGGGGTTCGATTCGCTTCTATGTGTTGCGGCCTATCATGGGCATTGCAGCCGGAAACTGGTTGAGCGGCTCAATGTCGGCAAAGACGTGAAATCTCTCAAGGCCGGTGATATCGTAATCATTCCGAATGTGAAGCGGACCAAGCCCGCCTCGATGGCCGCCCGTGTCGAAGTTCACTTTGAGGACAAGATTGTTCGCGCGTTCGATAGCGCGAATCGGCTGGTGGGATTGTTCCACTGCTCTATTGCGCGAGAGACCAAGGACCGGCCTGCGGGAATCTGCAAGGTGGCAACCATCACAAAGAATCCGATATACACATTCAAGCCGGAAAGCTGGCCGGAAGTGAAAGGGATCGACCGGAATCTTGAGATTCCGCCGGGGCCGCGCAATCCGGTGGGACTATGCTGGATCGGCCTCGATAAAAAGGGATACGGAATTCATGGCACGCCGGAGCCGGAGTTGATCGGTAAGACCGGCTCGCACGGCTGCATCCGCCTGACGAACTGGGATGTGCTTCGCCTGGCCGAATTCGTGTCGGTTGGCACGGAGGTTCGTTTCGTGGACCGCGGCGAGCGAACTGTCGCTCAGGCGAACTAATCATTGCGGTCGGTTCGGCGTGAGCGTTAACCAGCAGACGGCGACCGTTTGACCGAATCACGCCCATCTGAACTTGTGCCAATCTCATGGCAGTACCGTCACCGGATTGTGCCGTTGGGGATCGTGATCGTCTGCCTGATTGTCGGCGCGTTCATGGTCCACGCGGCCGTCACGTTCACGGTTTTCGATGACGAGGCGCTGAGTTGTCGCCTTTATGCGGTGCCGCTGCCCGAGTTGCTGCGGGCCCTCTGGCGCGGCGACGACCCCGATCCCCCGTTCTACTACCTCATTCAACACGTCTGGGTGTGGTTCCTCGGCGTCAGTCCACTGGCACTACGCGGGATGTCCATTCTTTTCTTCCTCGCCGGAATTCTCGTCCTTCGCCGAGCGGCGGCGGCATGGTTCGATGCGCGGGTGGCAGACACGGCATTCCTGCTGGCCGCGCTGCATCCCGCCCATTTGTTCTTCGGTTTTGCGGGCCGCTGGTATAGTCTGGTCTTTCTGCTTCTGGCTTTATTGCTGCGGTATTCGGCAAGCATGCCGCCTGTCCCTTCATCGAATCAGGACGAGTTCGTGCATGGGGGCCAGGCTGACAACCGGAAGTGGCATCGACCTGAGGCGCTGCGCCGTGGACTGCTCTGGGGAGGCCTGGCCGCCGCGGTCTGCTATACAAACTACTTCGGTCCGGTCATGGTCGGACTGATCTGGCTGTGCGTCATGGTTCGTGACAGGTCGAATCACGGCGCGCTGGCGATGCATTCCATCGGTGGCGTGGTGGCTGCCGTCCTCTATGCACCGTGGGTGCCTGTATTCTGGCACCATGTCGTCCACTTCCCGCCGACGGGCGGGGGAGTGTCGGCGTGCCTTTCATCGAGTATCCGGATCGGCATGACGCTTCTGGCTGGCAACCTTGCGGGACCAACCGCATATTGGGTTTGGGTGCCGTTCGGCGTAGCAGCGGCCTCTGGGGGCGTCGCATTGTGGCGCGCGCTCGTCGGTGCCGGACGAACCATCGCTTCCCATCGATCCATCGCGATCCTTTTTCTGTTTACGACCGGGGCGGTGCTGGCAGGCATCCTGTCGCGAACGCTGATTGATAAGTATGTCATGATCATCAGCGGGCCGTTCTGCATTCTTGTCGCCGCGCTGTTGAATGTTGAAACTGCACGAACCGCCGGCGCCGCGACCGTCGCAGGATCAAAGCGGGATTGGCCAGCAAGGGTCGCGGGAATTGCGATGGGTCTCGGCTGGATCGGCTGCGCAGTGAACTACGCCACTGAGCGGAACTGGTCGAGCCTGCGATGGCTCGATCCGTTTGAATCGGTGACGCGCCGGCTCTACGAGCAGAACTGGCATCGAACATATCCCGACGCAGTCTGCTCCCACCCCTCGGCTCGATACTATTTTGCGCTGCATCGCGCGACGGACTCCAACCGAAGCGCGATCGAGCGTCAGATTCAACCCGTGGATCTGCTTTCTCCGATTGCGACGCCGCGTACATGGTTCGACAGTCTTCGCGCCGATCCGTCAGAATGGCTGGCCTGTTACGAGGAGCAGGACGACTCGAGCACCCCCGATGCCGACTTCGCGGTGACGCCGCGGGCGATGGCGCATCGTCTGGCGACGGGAGAACGCCCGACCTTGCTCATGACGCTTGAAACGGCCGGCTTCGCGGAACTGACGGATTGGATAGCTTTTCGTCAATTGTTAGCGGCATTTTACGAAGAAGCGGGGGAACCGCTCACTTTCCATGAGGATGAACTTGCTTCCTGGAAAGATCGGATAGATCCCGCCTTCCGACACCCGCAGTGGCGAATCATCGTGAGAACCTGGCGATTGCAGGGAATGGGTGACGTGGATTAACACAGATAGCGGTTCGGTGGGTCAGTCTCCGGACGACTTGCGGCCTTCCAGACGCTTGAGCAATGCATCGGCAAGGCAGTCGGCCGTCGCGGGACCGTGTCGCAGGAAGAGCGACGGCTCAACCAATTCCAGCTCTGTCAGCACGAAATTCCCCTCGTCGTCGCGGAGCAGGTCAACCCGGGCGTAGAGCAGCGGCCTGTCGACGGGCCGGCTGACCCAGTCTCCCGCCGTCTGGACGATTCGACGTGCAAGTGTCAGGACTGCGGCATCAAGGTCCGCAGGCTCGTCCTTGCCTCCATGATCATCCTGGACGCGGTAATCGCCGGGTACCGGGAACTTTCGGACCGCGTGAGAAACCTGCCCGTCAATCAGGATTACGGAGTATTCGCCTTCGGACTCAACCCGGGACAGGTAGGGTTGAAGCATCATGGGGCGGCCGGAGGCAAGACGCTGGAGGTGCTGCGAAGCCGAAGCCGTGCCTTCGGGCGTAAGGTCAAACCGAAGGGTGTCATGGGCCGCGGATCCGATCACCGGCTTGAGAAACCCTCGCTTCCAGCCCCGCTCGGCCATTGATTCCCGCCAATGCGAGTCCTCGCCGCCCGCCTTGAGCCAGATCGTTGGAATCGTCGGGATGCCACGGAGTTCCAGATCGCGGAGATACCCCTTGTGGGTGTTCCATCGCACGATCTCCGGCGGGTTAAAGATGGGTGTCACTTTGTCAACCCGCTGGGCCCATTCGACGAATTCATCTCGTCGCGGGACATAATCCCATGTCGTTCGGATCAGGCAGGCGTCGCAGGACGTCCAGTCGAAAGATGCGTCGTCCCAGGTGGGATGAAGGGTCATCGCGCCGCGGGCTGCGAACGCCGTTTTCAACGGGCGATCATCGATTTCCCAATCCGGCAGCTTTCGGCAGGTGACAAGGGCGATATTCATAGAAGTTCAATCGTCTGCCGCACGCTGACATCCGGTCAGGGGGGGGAGCTTTCGGGTGCGGTGAGGAAGCTGGTCCTTGCGAGGCGCTGATTGATCTCCGCGCGCTCGGCGCGAGAAGGTCGTTTCTCGAGTGCGTCCGTCAGATAGCGGTGGGCGTCCTCGGCACGCTGTGCCAGAAGCAGGGCATCAGCCAGTCGAATCAGGCGCTGAGGAGTCGTGTCCAATTCCGCTGCAAATGTGAGGTAGCCGATCTGCTTTTTCAATTGCCCGCGGGCCGATGCTTCGTCGGCGGCGACATCGTAAGCGGCTGCCAGCCGTCCGGTATCAATGCCGCCCGAGAGGCGCATGTGTTCCTTCGTATGCTCGATATACCGATCGAGGCGACCCAGAGCGAGCGAACTGGTCGCCAGGATTTCATGACCTCGGGCGCGATCGGTCGGCTTCAGCGCTCGAAGCGCCGATTCGATCAACTCTACGGACATTCGATGCTGATTCAACTTTGCCCAGAGCGCGCCGGCGAAACACTTCGCATCAGCACGATTCGGATCGGCGGCGATCGCCCTATGGATCTGGTAGATCGCGCTGCGTTGCGGGGCGACGATCACAACATCAGGTCGCCCGCGAACATGCTGAGCGACGATGCCGTCAAATGCGAATTGCCCGATCGACGGCGTGACGGTAAATTCAGTGTTCCAGCGCTCTTGGCGCACCTCTCCAAGCACGACATCAGACGCATCGAGCGAGCGAGCCCAATTCAGGTGCAGATCGCAGCTGTCCAGTCCCAGCGAGTAGGCCCGCTGAAAGCTCGATACCGCAAGTGCATGGGCGCCGTCAGACTGATATACCCGGCCAAGCCAGTAGTGATTATCTGCCCGGCGTGCATCCAGCTTGATGGCCGATTGAAGTGACCGTCGCGCGGGTGAAAGGCGACCTTTCAGAAATGATATACGACCTTCGATCGTATGCCGGTCGACGGCGGAAACGCTCAGCCCGCGCTCGGAAATGATTGCCGCGGCCGCATCCGCTTCACCGCGGTCGAGCGCTTCATAGGCCCGACTGACGGAGCCGGTCCGCGAGTCATTCCTGCCGGGCTGACGTGCGGAACCGGTGTCTTGCGACTGGGCCGTTTTCTCCACTGAGGAGGTTCCGTCGGGAAGATCGAGATCGTCGGCGCGAAGCGTCTCCGTGGACACGATTCCCGTGCAGAACAGCGCGGAAATGAGAATCCGAATCGCGCGATCCAAGGTCCGACTCCGATTTCCCGGCAATGCCCACCGCGTCATCTCGGACGCAGTGCCGCCCCGATGGTGCGGGATCTCATTCAAACACGCGAGGGATGGCGACTGGGTTGCAGTCACCCGTCCGGTATGAGGCATGCTGCTATTCCGGTCGATCACCAACCGAAATTGCGACTGCCCAAGCGACGACCAAATTCCCCTGAATCCCCTCATTCAGATCCTACCATCCGCGCGGAGTGGGGTCAAAGTCTTACGGGACGTGGTGATATGAGTCTCTGGAGTGCATCCGAGCCTCTGACCAGGACACGTCTGCGACGTCGGTCGAATGGAATTGGACGCGCAGCGGGGGATTCGTTGAACGACGTCTGTTGGCCGATATAATTCGGTATCGTCCGTTTTTTGCATACCACGCGACACGCCGGCGGGTCGCACGGTCGCCGCACCGTGGAAGGAGCCCCGCAATTGCCCCCCCGAACAGCCCAACCTGCCCCGGCTGGACGACGCATCGCTCGCTCAGCGCCGCGCCGTGCAGGAACGGGACTGGAAAGATCGTTCGGAGCCGAAATTGTTCATCACCTCGGCCCATTCGGGTTAAGCCTGCTTTGCCATCTGCTATTCGTCTTCCTGTTGAGCTTGAGCGGTTGGGCGGCCGGTGTCGGCGCAAGCCGAATGAACAGTGAATTTACAGCGCGTGTCGTAGCCCAGACCACCGCAACAGAGCAGACAGGCAGTTTTCTCTTTCCAGGCAAGGCCAACCTCGATCGTCCGGACTCTCGGCAAGCGGGGCAGTCTGACCCGGACGACGTGATCCAGGACCTGTCGAGCCTGCTCAAGAATGAGAAGTCACTTCAGGTTCAGGCCGTTGACGTCGGGAGTTCAGGCCTGAATTCGATCGCGGTGGAGGAGTTGAGGCAGGGCGATATTGTTGGAACGGGAGCCGCGGTCGGTGTCGCGAGCTCGAGCGATGGCCAGGGCAGCGGGCTCGGCGATCGCGACGTGGCCGGTGGCGGCCCGATCAGCGGAATGTGGGGCGTCGGAAAAGGCCAGCAGGCGCGTTCCATCATTTACGTCATGGACCGTAGCGGCTCAATGAGCGACACATTCACGTCACTGCAACGCGAGCTGATGCGGGCAATCGGCGCGCTCGACGCGGATCAGATGTTCAACGTAATCTGGTTCAATCAAGGCCAGGCAACCGAATGGTCCACCCGGCTGCGTCAGGCAACAGCCGAAAACAAGCGTGCGGCGTTTGATGCGATCAAACGCGTCGTGCCCGAGGGACAGACCGAACCGCTGGACGCGATTCGCAAGGCGCTCGGATACCGCCCGGACATCATGTTCCTCTTGTCTGACGGTGACTTCGGGGAGGACAACGAAAAAATTATCGCACAGATCAAACAGCGGAACCGCGGCAACCGGACGATCGTCAACACGATCCTGTTCATTTACGATACGATGGGGAAGGGCGAGCGGGTGCTGCGGTCCATCGCCGAGTCCAACGGCGGTAGCTTCAAACATGTAACGCAGGCCGATGTGAATCGGTCATAGTCAGGTCCGCCGCGAGGCGCGGTCGCTCGATGCAGCCAGGCTGATGATGCCGGCAATGCGAATCGATGCCGAATAGTTAATGCAAAACTGAGGAAGTAACTTATGAAGTGTGTGTCAGACTCAGGTCGCCGACACGTATTGCCACTTGCCGGAATGATGCTGGTGGCATCGTTTGCCACGCCGGTTCTGGCTGCCGATCAGGCGCCTGCAAATTCGCAGGCATCCTTCCTGCAGATCGTGATGACCGGCGCTGGTTGGCTTGGGCCGGTGATGGGCCTGATCTCCCTCTGGTCGGCGATCATTATCTTTGAACATTTCTTCACGATTCGGCGATCGACGATGATCTCGGAAGCGGAGGTCAGGGAAACCCGCGAACTTGTGGAGCGGCGACAGTTCAAGGAATGCATCGAGAAGCTCAGCAAGAGCAGGACGATGTTCGGCGACGTGCTGACCGTCGGCCTTCGACACGGAAGGCACGGCTTTCAGGCGATGCAGGAGGCGGTCGAGGAGCGCGCGATGGCGTGGCGCAGCCGCTTGTTCAGACGCGTGGAGTACCTGAACATCATTGGCAACATCTGCCCGCTGCTCGGTCTGCTCGGCACAGTCATCGGCATGATCGAGTCCTTTCAGCGGATGCGATCCGGTGCCTACGGGGCGGACAATCTTGCCGGCGGAATCAGCCTTGCGCTCGTAAGCACCTTTCTCGGATTGATCGTGGCGATCGTGTCGATGCTCTTCTTCGGAATCTGTCGCAATCGTGTCGATTCGCTGACGGTCGCCGCCCATGCCTCGTCGGTCGATATTCTTGAGTATTTCCGACCGGCTCCGGTGGTGCCGGGCACAGCAGCCGGGGGCGCATCGACGATCGCTGGAAACGTAACGCCGGCTGGCGCTGCTCCCGTGTCCGCCGGGCCTTTCACAGGGTCGCTTCCCGGATCGACCGTACCGCGCCCCACAGCGGCTCCGCTGAATCCGCCGGGACCCGTGCAGCTCGCGGATTGACGAGTGCAGTGAGATGATGAAAGCACCACCGCCACCAACTCCTGTCAAGATCAACCTGGCTTCAATGGTCGACGTGACCATGTGCCTGATGGTTTTCTTCATGCTGACAACCGAGATGGTGAAAAACGAGAACAGTGCGATCGATCTGCCGCTTGCAGTCTCCGCGAAAACCGTTGAACGAAAGGAACTCGGCGATCGGCTGGTCATCAATATTCGCGATGCCCGAACGACCGGCGGCGATGGCGCGATCTACCTTGTGCAGGAAAAGGAGACAACGCTCTCCGGTTTGCTTGAGCGTCTTCAGCGCGAGCGCGCCCGTCGCGGAGAGGTGAACTGCGTCATCCGCGCCGAGCGAAGTTTGCCCTATAAATATGTGCAGGCGGTCATGCTGGGCTGCGCGAAATCGGGAATTCAGAAAGTCACATTCAGCGCCGTGCCGCGCGAGGAGACCTCGCAATGACGCCTCGTCGCGGTTTCCCTGTCACCGCAAGCTACGCACCGAATCTCGCGTCGATGGTTGACGTCGTCATGGTGATTCTCATTTTCTTCATGCTGGGAACGAGCGTCACCGTGTCTGAGGGCGTCCTGCCGACGGAGTTGCCTTCGCAGGTCGGCCCCGGCGGCGGCGCGCAGGTGTCAGTCGTGCCGATTGTCCAGATCGTCCTGATGGAGCAGGAATCGCCACCGGGATGCCGCATCGTCCTGATGGATCGCGAGCTTTCTGAAAATTCGTTTGCCGCATTGGCGGCCCTTCTGCATGAACGCCTTCAGGCTGGCGCGGATCCGCAGGGGCGCATCCTCATCGGATCCGAACCGGGAGTCCCGTATCAGTGCGTGATCTCTGCGATGGACGCCTGCGTCCGCTCCGGCTTCGGAAACATCCAATTCGCCGTGAATCCGAATGTGAAGATCGACGTGAACTGATGCAAAGGCTGCGAAACCCTGACTCATGCGGTTCGACGCGATTCCACGCAACGCCCGACTTCGGTCCGTTTCTTCGCGCCATCACGGCCGCTGCATTGTTACTCATTGGTGCTTCGGCTGCGCGCGCGGCTGACGAGCCGGACGACAGCCTGCCTTCCGATCAGCGTCGCCTGGTCGTGGGACTGATCCAGCGCGATATGCCGGAACTGGTTGAGGAATTGCTGGCCGACGCGCCCGTGATGCACCGGGTCTACATTGCCAGGGCATTTGCCCATGCCGCCGCCACCGAGAAGTCCGCGGAAGTGCGAGAGCGGCTGTTGAACCGTGCGATCGAAGAGTATCGTCGGGTAATCCAATTATCGACCGACCCGAGCTGGATGCGCGGTGAGCGTCGCTCCTTTGATATTGCTCAATGGAGAGTCGAGTTGGGCGATCTTATTCTGCGTTACTCAGTCGCGGCCGATCTTGATCAGTTTGAAATTACCGCTGGCATTAAGTTTGATGCCGATAGACTGGCATCTCGTTTGAAGGAGGCTCGCGACTACTATCTGGCGGCCGGTCGGATTCTGGAAGATCTCGACATCGGCCTTCGTACGAACGAGGAACAGTATCTGCTGCTGGGAATCGCAGACCAGATTCCCCTGCTCTTGAAGCAGCAGCGGCTGAACCGGGCGTGGACGGAGGTGTATCTTGCCGCCATTTCGGCGATGAGTGACCCGGCCCGGTCGAGGATGCTCGAAGATTCGCTCGCCGCGTTCGATCAGGCTTCCCGAACCGCGAACGATCCCGACAAGAAGTATGCCGCATTGCTTGGGGCGGGAGTGGCGCTTCGCGAGCTCGGGCGCCTGCAAGAGTCGCTCGCGGCGCTCGAGCGTGTGATCGACTCGACTGCGTCACTAGCCGTGACGTCGCGGGCGGAGTTTGAGCTTGCGAAGGCACTGGTTAGCGCAAAACGGTTCGAGGATGCTCGCCGCCGGTTGGATCGGCTCGCCGGCCGATCAGTTGAAAAGCTCCGGCCGCAGGATGCCGGCGCGTCGTTCTATGTGCGAATCGCCCCGCTCATTCGTGCACGCACCTATGTGCTCGAATCGCGAACATTGCCGAAGGAGGATCCGCGCCGTGAGGCGTTAGAGAAAAATGCCCTAAGCGGTTTTGAATCCCTTGCGGCAAAGGGCGGCGCCTGGCCTCGAATGGTGCAGGTGTATCTTGATGATCTGGCGGGGCGGCAGCGGTCGCTCGAGCAGCTCTCGAATGTCGAAATCCTGATCATCGCATCCGAGGCTATGTCTGAGGAACGATTTGCCAATGCCGAGAAGGCGTGGCGATTGCTCCTCGAACGGCCCGATGCCTCGTCGCATCATCACGAAGCAAGATTCAATCTGGGCGTCTGCCTTTTTCAGCAAAAGGAACTTCGCGCGGCGGCCGAGACCTTCCTGGACGAGGCCCGTCAGTCGCCGCCTAGGGCGATTGAGGAACGCGCCTGCGACTACGCCTATCGCTGCTGGCGCCAGTTGGTGACGACGAGTCATGCCCGGGACGATTACTTGAAGCTTGCCGAAGCAGCGGATCTGCTTGCCAGTGCGATGCCGTCTCATCCCGAAGCTGCCGAGGCGCGATGGGTTGCGGCCTTGTCGCTGGAGGAGGGCGGCGAGTTTCGCCGCGCCGCCGCCGCCTACGGGCGTATTCCGGAATCATCGGCGGAGTATTGGCAAGCGCGACGAAACGCCGCACGATGCAGGCAGCGGCTGTACGAGGCGTTACCACGCGATTCCGCACCCGATCGGCAGATTGATGTGGCGCGCGAAGCGGTCGACGGCTGGATCCGGTTGATGGACGACCTTGTGAAACTCGCTGAACCGGTGACTTCCACTATTGGCGGATCCGGCCGACCGTCCGGAATTACCGCGCCACCCCAACAGACCATTGCTTCGTGGATTGAGGAGTCCCGCCTGGCCGCGTGTTCGCTGCTCATCAGCGAAGACGTCCGGGGCTACCGCCGCGCGCTCGAATTGCTTGAGAAAGCCCGGCCCAGTCCCCGTGTCTTGGGATTGCGGATTCGCTGCCTTCAGGCTTTGGGTGATATCAAGGAAGCCAATCGCGTCCTTGAGGAATATCTCAAGAACAACTCGACCGATGAACTCGGCACCGTCCTGGTGAGTCTGGCCGCCGAAATGGAGGCCGAGGTGAATCGTCTGGCGAAAGTCGGGCGAACGTCGGACGCTCGAAAGATGGCGGCTGAAACAGTGCCGACAATTCGGCACTTACTGGATTGGATCTCGTCACGGCCGGAATATGCCCGGCATGTCTCGGTCGTGCGTTTCAGTCTGGCCAACATGCTTGCCCAGGCCGATCGATACGCCGATGCCATGCAGGAACTGGAATCGCTCATTTCAAAGCACCCGTCGAATGGCAACTATCTGATCGCGGCGGCGCGGCTGCGGGAGCGCATGGCTGCCGCGACACTGCCGTCCGATCGAGATGCGGCGCTTCTCGCGGCTGAGGCGATGTGGGAACGCCTGCTGAAGGATGGACAGTTGCGAAACAACGCCCCGTCCGAGTATTGGGAAGCCCGCTATCATTGGCTGCGTCATCGGTTGCGGCGTGGCGAAGCCCGGGAGGTGATGAAGGGAATCCAGACCGAGCAGGCATGGCATCCTGATTTGGGAGGTCCGCCCTGGCAGGGCTTGCTCCTGGAACTACTCAACGAGGCACGCCAGACCGCTGAGACATCTGGCACATGACTCAATGTTTGCGTCCGTTGTGTTTCCTTCCTCGGTGGAGTCGTTCCAAACGGCTTCGCGCGGCGATTCTGTGCCATGTATTCGGCGCGATACTGCCGTTCGTAGAGGTGGCGGTCGCCCAGCCGACCGTTCCGGAGCTCGATTCGCCGGCCGTCAGCAACGATAACGAACGAAGCGACTCAAACGAACCTCTCGATTTGGAACATGGGCGACGGCTGCTGTCGGCGGTTCGCGACCATGTCTTTTCGTTCGACGATCCCGCATTTTACTGGTATTGCCGATTCGTTCGGGCCGATGCCGATCTCGATCGATACCGGCCCAGGACAGACGAGACACCTGCGTTGTGGCGAAACCTGCTTGAGAGACCGAGCGACTACCGCGGCGACCTGCTCTTCCTGCGCGGCGAGGTTCTGCGTACCCACGGGTTCGATGTGCCGAATCGGCCGGGCGTCGGTCGGCTTTTCCAGGTTGAATTGGCGGAAAAGGGGTCGCGTTCGGTGACGACCGTGATTCTGACGGACGACCCGGGTGAAGTGCCCGTTGGATCGCGCGTGTCGGTGAGAGGCTTCTTCATCAAGGTGCGGTCGTTTCAAACCGTGGGCGGGTCGAACGGGACAGGCGCGCTCGTCATCTCGAAGTACCTGAACGTGGAAGACGATCGGTCCGGTGGGGAAGTATCCGGGCCGCCGATTTCTTCGGACGACTTGCTCAGATGGCTCGCCGGAACAACTGGCGCACTCTTCATCATCTGGATCGTGCTGCGTCGGTTCACGAGGTCGGCGGATTCAGGTGAGACCGGGCTTGCCCGAAACCGAACTTCGGAAGCGGCAGAGGACGATTTCGCATGGTTGGAGGATCCGACAGCGCACACCGGAAAAAGGAAAGACGAGTAACGTCCTTCAGCCTTGGTCGTCCAGTTGAATCCGAAGGGGGCTCTGGCCGGTGTTCGAGAAATCAAAGGTGAGCATGCGTCACGAACGCGTGCATTTGGCACAACCCCGCAGTGCTTCTATCATCATTTCAATGAAGTTGAACTCACGCGAAACCGATTGGGAAGGGCGCATAGGCATGAATGGACTCAGACTCGCGATCATCGTCTCGATGCTCATCATTGCCGCGGGAACGCAATCTGCCCGGGGTGCGGGAAATTCAGAAACCAGTGCTCTGCCCTTGGGCAGCTTCGCAATTGAGCGGGGTTGGCACGATGTGGTCTTTCCGCTCGCGCAGACAACCACCGGCCCCGCGCCAATGTCGCTGGTGCTGATTGCGGCACAGCCATTTGTCGAAGCGGTTCGTCCCGCCCCGTTGGTCGGCGATGATGATTACGACCCGTACGCGCCGCCGAAGCCGGGACGCCAGGTCGAGGCGTCGATGAAATTCGACATCGGCGGACGCGAATTGCCGGAGTGGGGCCTCTCGTCGCGACGCACCGCCTACGTTATTAGTTACGATACCCTGAAGCGGAATCCCTCGTTTGCGGTGGATCATTTCTCACTTCGAGTCGAATTGCGAAGCGAAGCGGAGGCCGTCGCGGTCACCGTGCTCGCAATGCCGGATTTCATGACAGTCGTCAAAGGGGCGGTGGCTGGCTACGAAGGGCCGCTCGATGGGCTGGTAAGCTCCGTCGAGTCGACCGAACTGAAGGATTATTTCGGCGCACTTCGCCATGAGATCTCCGGAGAAATCGCACCGGCATACGCCGCCTATGGAAGGCTTGCGGCCTCATCCGATGCGCCGCTTGGTCGGCTCGCTCGGCGCGGGCTGCGGATGATCGAATATCTCAATCGACCGCATAAACTGTCCGGCAATATTATGGAGCACTACCGCTGGGGCCTCTATCTCCAGTGCGCGGGACTGGCTTCTGCCGCATTCAGCGAATTTGATGAAACGCGAGTCATCGACCCCAGTCACGTCGAGAGTCAGTATCGCGGGGGCGAGACCCGGGAGCGAACCGGCGGCGACCTTCTCGAAGTCGTCCAGTACCTTAATCGCACCGCCGAAATGTCCTACGTGGAAAGTCCGTCGGTCTGGAACGCCGTCGTTGTGATCGTCAAGTCGCGCGGCGCAAAGACGCTGGATGAGGCGGAGCTGATTCGTGTCAAAGATCAATTCACGGTGCTGGACCGTGTGTTATGTGCGGCGTCACGCGGCTGCTTTCGCCTGAACTTCACATTCTTCGAGGTCGATCAGGAAGATGCCGGAACCATGACACGGCATCTCGGACGCGTCACCGGGCCCTCGGATGATTTCGTTCAGGCGCGCGGGTGGTTTGATGTGGTCTTCTGTGTGCGGCCGCGAATCGAGGGCGAGAATCGCGAGCAGGTGGATATCGGATTCACCGATGTGGGGCCGAATGGCGCGGGTATCGCTTCCTTCTATCACGATTCGTCGTTTACTGCCCACATGCGGTCGATGTACACGCTGCTTTATTCCGCTGCCGCCGAGGCGGGGCAGACGGCCGGTTGGCCTGATCCGGCGGGCGCGCTGGCTTGCGGATTCCAGCCGATGCGCTTCGCCTCGTCCGCATTTCGATCTGCGATGCGTTACGAACTGTTTCCGGGTGATTTCCGGCGGTTATGTGCGGCTGACGAGGCCACGCCCGCGACCTACCTCAAACTATGGAGCATTCAGGGCCCAATCCCGACAACTCCACGCGGCCCTGGCGCGACGGCCGACACCGACTGGATAGAGTCGTCCGAAGCAAAGTCCACGCCGATCGTGAGCGTTTCAGATTTCATCGATTTGGCTGCGCGATTCCCTGATGCCGGCGCGGCGACCGTCAAGGCCACTAACTGGGTCTTTTCGCCGCAGCGCCAAAGCGTTTGGATTCGGCTCGGCCGAAACGACCGTGCAACGCTCTCCATCAATGGTCGACGCGTCATCGCCGCACCCTCAATCGTCGGTGGAAAGTTTGAGGGCCGCGACTTGGTCAATACCGCCTTCACACGCGAAACGCTCGAGGAAGGATGGAACGAGTTTGAGCTCGTGGTGTCGTCGCGACCATCGGAGAAAAATCGGGGGTGGGGCTTCTCCGTGAGCGTGGTTTCGGATCAGAAAACGCCGATTCCGGGCCTCGCATGCGTCTTCGAACGGCCGGTGAAAGACGTTGTTCCGCGCCAAGTTCCGCCCAGTTCCGGCATACATTACAAGTGGTCCGATGTGAAGGACGATCCGCGGCGTCTGCTCCCGAAATTGACTGCAAGGGAACTGCGAGATCTCGCCGGCGCCGAGGTGGCGATTCGAACCACCGGTGCGGATGCTTCGTACGTCGCCATCGAACTGACCGGCAGAAAGGCCGATGCCAACTACCGGCCGGTAGCCGACTATCTCAACGACGGCGTACGGGACTTTGTGCTCAATAATATTCTCGATTGGTCGCGTGAGAATTTCGCCATGATTCGGTGCGGCTCGCCCGATGCTCCGCGCGATCTGCTCCTGGTTCGGCCGGAGGCGATGGAGGCCGCCACGGTCATCCTGAGAGAATCCAGCTCGGCGAAACAACGATTTGCAGACGCCGGCGCGGCTGATCGAGTGCTTGGCTGGATAGAGGTCCCATCTCTCGGCTGTGTTTTCGTCATGGACGTTTGTCTCGGCGACGCCGGGAGGCCGCTTCCGGTCGACGAAGAGGACATCCTTTCGCCCTTTGGGAAGTTCATTCCCAATTCATGGGACGAGTTTATGGTCGGCCCGCCGGCTGCTCCGGTCGGTTGATTGATGAAGGGCGCCTCTCTTTCGGCGAGGTTCTCGGACCTGCACTCCTGATTCGTGTTCGGTCGATATGTCTGAAGCGATGCCGCGCGCCGATCGGCCGCCTTCGCTTCGAAATGCCCGCAACGATCCAACAGCCAATTCCGATCCACTCGAAACCCGACGCGTGCGAGCAGGCGCTTTCCCCGATCGTTCCGCCAATGCCCGAAGCCCGAGGACGGCGAGTGGCAGTCTTGGCGGTGCATCATGTTCGAGTGGGTGAGCGGACATATACAGGCGGGGCGGAGAAATACCTTCTGTGCGCCGTGCGCGCGCTACTTGACGCGGGGGCCGACGTCCACGTGGGTTACTCCGGAAGTTCCATCTACCACGAACTGCTCGATTCGTATCATCCCCGGCGATTCACCGTCGAGAATACCGGATGGATCGACGAACGAATCGCCGGTGATAACAGGCTGCGTGCCTCGTTAATACTCGATCGTAGACGGTGGCTCCGGGCTGCTCGGGCAGACACGGTATTCGCCGTGCAGCAGGCGGGCGGTGCGGCGTTTGTCGCCTCGTTGCTGGCTGCGCGAAGCCTCGGTATGCGTGTAGTGACGTCGATACGACAGTCGCCCGAGCCACTCCCGGCGCACCGGCGGCGAAGGCTGTTCCGCTTGATTCCACTGCCCAGCGCGTGGCGAAGCCGACTGATCTGGCGAAAGCGACTACCCGCGCTCTGCGCGCACGCTGTTATCTATAACAGCAGTCGAGTGGCGGATGCGTTCGAATCGAGCTACGGCTTTCCGCCAAATCGCCGGATCGTCATTCCGAATGGGGAAACTGACGGCGGTTTCAGCGCCAATCAGGACTGCATCATCGATACGCCCACTCGCATCGCCAGCATCGGCCGTGTGACTGAGGCCAAGGGCGCTGATGTCATGCTCGATGCGTTCTCAATTGTCGCCGCGAGACATCCGCGCGCGAGTCTGACCTATTTCGGCGATGGTGAGTTGATTCCGCAGTTGCGGTCCCGGGCGATTCAGCGCGGCTTGACCAGTCGAGTCAACTTTGCTGGCTTCGTCGATTCGCACGGTGCGATGTATGACGGCGTCGATATCTGCGTTCAGCCGTCGCGGCGTGAATCGATGTCCAATGCCGTTATCGAGGCGATGGCTCGCGGAATTCCATGCGTCGTTGCGGACGTCGGCGGAATGCGTGAGGCGGTCATCGATGGAGAAACCGGCTTCGTCGTGCCTCGGGACGATGCGTCCGCCTGTGCCGATGCCATCTGCAAGCTGATATCCGACCGGGATCGCTACCGCCGATTCAGTACTGCTGCGGCCGATCGGGCCCGGCGTGATTTCGATCTCAAGAACGCGATGCGACGGACGGTCCGGACAATTCTTGGCATCCCCGAATGAAGAAGCCCCGAGGCAGATTCGCCTCAGGGCTTCTGGGATTACCTGGTTTTCAACGACGCGATCAACGTCGGCGGCGCAGAAGCGCGACCGCACTGACAGCCATCAGACTCAAAGTGGCGGGTTCGGGAATTCTCGGCTCACCCAGATCAGTGCCGTATTGGAAGAGCACATTGTTGATCGCGGTCGAAGGATCAAAGTTGGCCGGCAGGCCGCTCAGCGTAAAGACCACCTGATTCTTGATGAGGGCGTTGTCCCCCGTCATCGGCGCGTTACCCGTCGCCAGATTGTCACCGGCCGTTGTGATTCCGTATTCGAGGCCGTTGACGGACGCCGGTGGCTGCAGGTCATTTCCAGGGAAGCGATCTCCCGGAGCGAAAAGGCCGAATCCGGCTGAACTGATTCCGTAGGAAGTGCTGCCTGGGCCCGAAAGTCCGCTTTTGTAGGCCCATTCGCCGCCGACCGAGTTGCCGGGATCAGTCGGGCCGAAAAACACGCTGTGCCCGTTCGGAACAATCGCGCTCACCCGCGTGAGCGTGAGCGGCGTACCGGACACATTCCAGAACACGGCCGTCAACACGTCGACGGGAACCATCGCATCCAGGTTCGACGTATTGGTGAGTGTCACAATCAAGTCACTCCCGGAGACGGCGAATTTCGCCGACGCCGATCGTGTTCCGACCGTTGCGGAAAAGGTGATGTCGGCCGCACCGGCCGATGAAGTGAAGATCGCCAGCGCGGCGACAGCGGTAACAACTCTCAACATGCTTCTTAGACTCCCCATTGATGAAATCATCTGATCTCTCCAGCCTCGTTCGGCGAAAATGCAATTTCGCCGCCGTCCCGATTACTGATGTCCCAACATGGAACCCCCTATCCCCACTCTGCTCAATGGTAGTGCGGTTGCGTCAGCAAATCAAGCTGAGAACGAGTTCTCCGGCGCTTCTGATCCGGTAACGGAGTGCCCCAACTCTGGCAGGAGGAACCTGTGTATCGTTACACGGAAGCACTCGTTGATTCGTGCATTTCTACACGACTTCCCGTGTTTTAGGACGTAATGATTAGGGAGTTTTCCTGATGGGATTAGAAAATCAGGTCCACTAATGGAACCTCGACTTCAAGCGGGCCGATTGATACCGCCACGCGCTGACGCTCGTGTCGCACCCGAGCGACCTTGCCCGGATCGTCAAACCCCTTGACCCGCACAGCATCACCGGGCTGAAGGCGGAGTATTTTCTCCATCCACGCCCTGAATGCTTCGCGTTCCGCCTCCAGCGCCTTCGCCTGATCCATCGCTGCGAGTGTCTGTCGTGCGGCATCTTGCCGTGCCTGATCCGCGTCACGACGGGCGCGCTCGGCCTGCCGCCGCGTTGCGAGTGTTCCGGCGATGGCGCGTTGAAGTGAACGCTGCCGCGTCGCAAGGCTGCGCTGCGCCCGCTGCACGATTTTCTTCGGCATCCCCAGCCGGGATGCAATTGCAATCGCATTGCTATTACCCGGCTCACCGATGCGCAACTCATACGTCGGACGCAGCGTCTCGATGTTGAACATCACAGACGCGTTGTCCGCGCGGCGAGCTTCGTAGCCGATTCCCTTCAGAACGCCGAGGTGCGTCGTGACCATCGCCAGGCATCCGGATTCCAGCAGATGCTCGATGATTGCCCGGCCGATCGCCGCGCCCTCATCCGGATCAGTACCCGCTCCGATTTCATCGATCAATACCAGCGTCGAAGGCCTGGCACGTTTGATGATGTCGAGAATCCTCGCAAGGTGCGCGCTAAACGTGCTGAGCGACTGCTGAAGGCTCTGTTCGTCGCCGACGTCAATCCATAGACCATGAAAGACCGGGAGGGTCGACCCCGGCGCCGCTGGAATCGGCAGCCCCGATTGCGCCATGAGTGCAAGCAGGCCGACAGTCTTGAGTGCCGCCGTCTTACCCCCGGTGTTCGGCCCCGTGATAATCATCACGTCAAAATCATCACCCAGACGCACATCGATCGGCACGACGCTGCGTTCTTCCGGCCCGGGCGAAGCTGTCGCGTCGCCGCCGGACGAAGGCGGTGGTCGAAGATTCCCGCCCGTCCCCTCGGGGTGGAACATGGACAGCAGAATCGGGTTGCGCGCCTGACGCAGAATCACTCGGTTTTGATCGTTGATCTCAACCATGTGCATGTTGTACTTGCGGGCCAGTCCGATCTTGGCGCAAAGCAGGTCGATTACCGCTGCCGCTTCGAGCGTATTCAGGATTTCCCGCTGATTGAGATGAACCAGATGCGTTAGTTCCCAGAGGATTCGATTGATCTCGTCTGTTTCATCCGCCACGAGTGAGATTCGCCGATTGTTCAACTCGACTGCTTCGGCCGGCTCCACAAAAAGGGTCTGGCCGGAGTCGCTGCTGCGATGAATGATGCCGGGAATGCGTCCCTTCTGCTCGGCCTTGAGCGGTAATACCATCCGATCTGCGTGAAACGTCGCATTCGCATACTGGAGGTATTTCACGATGTTCGGATTGTGTAGCAGCCGATCAAACGCCTCGCGAGTCTCGTCGCGCACGCGGGCGATCTCGCCGCGGATTCGGCTCAGTCGTTCGCTGGCGTCGTCGCGCACCCGGCCGCGCGGATCGATCATGCGTCCGATGCGGTCGCCGATTACCCGAAGGTCGCCGATTCGTGCCACGACTTTCGCCACGGCATCAAATTCCTCGCTCGGCGGTTCCGCGAAGAATCGCCGGATTGCGTCCACGCCGTGCAGCGTCGCCGCCAATTCAGCAAACTCTTCAGGTTCCAGTTTGGCCGGCGGCACGGCCCGTTTCACCATCTCGCGGACATCACGAACGCCGCCAAACGGTGGCATCCCCCGTTGATTGGTGAAGCGCTCGAATTGCCGGGCCTGGTCGAGCCAGCCTCGCACCTGGGAATCCCGTTTTGAGGGCTTCACGCGCAGCGCGAGGCTCTTGCCCAGCGCGCAGTGAGCATGCTGCGCCAGCAGGCGGCGAACTCGCTCAAACTCCAGCTTTTCCAGCGTGTGGTCGTCCATTCAACGCCATGATAACCGCCTTCATGTTGCGAACAAAGAACGCCGCCTCGCGTGTCGATGCGCGACACCAGCGCAATTCGATTCAACGGCGTCGATCAGGTCACCGGCGCGCACCGGCGTCCGGTGCCGATCGATTCGATGAGGGGCCGGGTCGACGATCGCCGCTTACGGCGCTGCGATCCAGTCCCGCCAGTCTGGAACATAATGCGGGCCGTTCTCTACGCCGACGCTTCCAATGCGCCATCGCGACGATGTCAGCCACGCCGGCCGACTGCGGTACGCTTCGACATGCCCGTCGGCATGAACCGCTTGCGCACGATCGGCATGCCGAAAAGAAGTGGTCGGACTCTCATTTAGGGTCCAGCCGGCACCGTCAAAAAGCATCGGCGGGTCCAGCAAGGCGCTGTTGCGCGGCAGTGCGCCGCCCAGGTCAATCATGGCGTCGGCAAATACAAAAACCTGCGAAGCCTCTCGAACTCGCGACAGAGTCTTCCATTCGCGATGTCCGATTTGAAAAGAGAATCCCGGCGTTTGAGAAGGCGAAAGGTAATAGCCGTTGTAACCGTAAGTGCTGGTAATGGCTTGCGCGGCGCCTTGCGGACGATAGCTGCCCCACGGTTGTTCCGGACATTCGAAAACACTGGATGGTGATGGAATCGTCTGCAGATATGGCCATGTAAATCCACGTTCGTGGTCCACGGCCCCCGATTCGTTCGTACCCCACCAATAGACCGCCGGTCCCGAGCCGATGACCGCCATGTCAGTATATGCCAGTGGAATGGCACGATCGTCGTGATCGTTGGCATACATAACGAGCGCTCGGCCGAGTTCCCGGAGCCGTGCGCCGCAGGCTGCGCGCATGCCCGATCGACGCGCGGACGAGAGCGCGGGCAGAAGGATCGACACGACAACGGCAAGAATGCCGATCACGACCAGCAATTCAAGCAGCGTGAAACCGCGCCGCCGCGACGAGACGGAGTAGGCCTCTCGTTCCGACGTCGACTCCGTCCGCCGCTTCGAATTTCCTGCCTTGCTTTTCGATTCGTTCATCACTGTCCGATCAGGAAATCCGCGAATAGCGCGGCATCACTCGCTGTCAGCGTTCCGTCGCCATCGAAATCGGCGATGGCGATCCGAGCCGATGATGGGTCGACTGACAGCAGCAACTCAACGAAACATTGAATGTCCGCGCCGTCCACCGTGCCGTCGGCCGCATAAACCGGGTTGTCGGCCCCGCCGCACACATCACCCAGCATGGCGATCGCATGCAATCCATCCGGCCCGATGGAATACAGCCGTCCATCGCTGATTGCCGGGCTGCTGCCGAATCCGGCTCGATGATCGATGACGAACGACGCATCATTGGGCGATACACCGACATTTAACATGAACATCTCGGTGTACGCGCCGAAGAACACGTTTCCGCTAGGGATGCGTCCGCAGTACAGGATCCCATCAGCCAGGATCGGCTGATGCGTCCATCCACCGACCACGAGGCTTCCATTTGTGTCCGCGTACGTATCCCACACCTTCGATGCAGACGTCCCGTGGTCGACGAAGGCCTGCACCTTGGGTGTGCTGCCGAAACCCGGAATGCCCGCAGACAGGTAGATTCGATCTCCATCCACGATCGGAATCGAATCGGACCGCTCACAGGCCGTTGTCCATTGAATGACGCCATCAGCTGCGCGGACCTTCACCAGCGTGGAGTTGTTGGCGCCCCCAAATGAATTGTAACTGGCGGCGTAGACGAACCCATTCGCGACCGTGACGCCGCCGAAGAATCCCTCGCTCACGCCGACGGACCAGACGAGGCGCTGACCATCGGCAGCGCCCGCGTTAAAGGCATACAAATGTCCGATGCCCGGGAATCCGGGTGATGCCGGATCGGTGACGGATGAAACATACACGACGCCATCGAGATAGGCGGGGGAGTTGCCGCTCGTTCCGCCGATCGGTTCGCGCCATACGATCTCTCCAGGTAAGTACGGGTTTGCAATGCCGTCGAAAGCGTCCGTGTTAATGCAGTAGAGCGATCCATCTGTGCCTGCGCCGTCGAAATCAGTGATAAACGCACGGCCGATTCCCGCGTCGTCCGTAACAACCACCGACGCATTGACAATGTTGCGCAGGAGCGGCGTCTCCCAGTCGATATGGCCGCTATCTGCGTCGATGGCATAGACACGATTGCCGGAGCCGATCAGGATGCGGCGATGCTGCGAATCGACCGCGGGCGATGACCACGAATTCTGTGAGACGCGCATAATCGGTGTCTCGAACAAAATCGCGCCGGTCGCGGCATCGATGGCGACGATCCGATTCGCAACATGGTTGGAGCCGGAATAGACGCGGGCATTTGCGTAGACACGGCCGTCAAACACAACCGGTGAGGAAGGCCCCTCGAATACAAGCGACGCGCTCGTGGAATCCTGATTGGCGATCCAGATTGTTGCGCTCATTTCGCCCGGAGCGGCCGTCCCGTGTCCCCGATGCTGCGCGCCGCCGGCAAGCTGAAGCCAGTCGCTGGCTGAAGCAAACGGCGCTGCCGCGATGATTACAATCGGCGTGAGTTGTCGAATGATTCGGTTCACCGCGGCGTGATCCCCGAATGATGAAGTCGCCCGGCGGCCCGGGCAACATTCGCGCTGAAAATCCCGCCGCTGATTGGCTCGCCGATCGCAACTCGCTTGACGAAGGGCTTGATCGCTGCACCCCGGCGCTGGCCTCGCCGAAGCAGAACGCATCCCGCCGCTGCCAGGAGACAAGCCGCCGAAGCCGGCTCCGGAACGACGGTGATCGCGTCGATCTCCGCCGAGCGGAATGTACCCGGATTGAAGTCGTCATCAACGAGAATACGCACATGGGTCACCATGGAGAGTCCCACCAGCCCGATGTCGATTGGCGTGCCGCCGCCCGAGCCGTCATAGAGTGCCAGGGCTTGCGCATAGCTCAATCCATCGAAGTCGGACAAGGTCAGCGCTGGATTGACCGGCTTGAAAAAGTCGGTCTCGATGCTGCCCGGATTCGATGAAAGAGGATCCACATCCTGGTAGCCCTGAGTCGGGAAAAGGGTGTCAGCCCTCAAGCCGGGTAACTCAAAAAAATTCACGCCGTCCGCCGAAAGCTCGATGCGCCCGAATCCGAAGCCGTAGAGCGACGCGGGTGAGCCGATGGTGCCGTTGGGATAGTCGCTGTCCGTGAAGCCGGCATTGCCGAAGATGATCAGATCGACGCCGTAAGGATTGCTCGGATTGTTTGTAGCCGGAGTGCCGAGTTCCAGTGTGAGGTGCCCACCCTCACCGATGCTGACGACTTCATCCGTCCCGAAGGCGGAGTTAAACATCGTCACGGCGGAGGCGAATGCGCCGCCGAATTCGTTTTCTCCGGTGAATCGCTCGGGCATGCCGAGTGCGGTGTCCGGATTGGTGTACCCGAATACAGGCGTCGATCCGGGATCGTAGCTCTGCCATGAAGTCGCCCACGGCGACGCGGACACAACCCCCGGAGCGATCAATGCGATCGTCAATGTTGCGAGGACAACTCGGATTCTGACAGAATTCAGGGCAAGCTCAGGCGATGCAAAACAGGAAATTGGCACAATCGTGCTCCTTCCAGCGGCGATCTCTCGTCACCGCATAAAAAAACTCCGCAACGCCCGCGGACGTTCGGAGTTCGAAGAAGCCGATCGGTGGAATTGGACGGAAAGCCAATCCGTGCGGCCACCGCGAATACGACAGGACGGCGGCCGTTCGTCGACACTTCGCCCGTAATCCCGAGGCGATGCGACTTGGTTTCGGTGTCGGCAGGTCTTCTGGCTCTCGGATCATCCGATTGGCCGCGCCTTCTCCCCGATCGATGCGAACAGTTACGCGAGCGATCAGAAATGGCATTTGCGACCATCGTCCCCGATTACAGCGGCGGGACCGCGATGGATTTGCACCATCTTCCCTTTCGAGTCTCCCAACGCAGGAGACCGACACCGAGCAATATGAACTTGTCAAACGAACCTGCGGAACCCCGATCTGGACTCGGAAGGCCCGCAGTTTGCATGTTGCGGGGAATTTACTGTCGTCGGATGGAAAGTCAACATGAAAACGAGCGTTGGCTTTTCGGCCTTCGATCGGTGCGTGCGTGCGGCATCCCGTAGAGGCAATGGGTGTAAAAGAAAAGCGGAGTCGCGCCGTCTCCCGTCGTCGCGACCCCGCAGCGCTGCCCCCCGGCAGCATTCGGCAAAGCAAGATTCCCCATTTCGCCCGAAACCTCTCCCAAAGTCCGTGCGATTCTGACGAATCCCGCTCGGCCTCCTGAATTTTCGCCTCCAAGCCATTGGCTTATATTGCCAATTGGCTGACACTGGGGGATATAACCACTTCTCGTGCCACATTGAGGGTCGAAACGGGGCAATGAGTTGTCGCTGATTCTAAGCTGTTGCAGGGAAGATGGTTAGAATTATTGAAATAATAAGGCGTCATTGAGGTGTGGCGAGATGGAAAGCGAAATGGGGAAATGAGCCCATAAGTAAGGGTCCCGATGCGAGTAGAGCACCCCATTTTTGAGCACGATTCTTTCATCCCATGATCGAGGTCATGCGTAAGTCTGGTCGGCAATGCGATGTGAGATTGGGATTAGGTCCTGTGACGCCGTACGATTTAAGATGGTGATTGCGGTGCACCGTCTGGCGCGGGCGATGTCGGGTCGCCATCGCGAAGCGTTGTAAGGTTGACAATCGGAGGACTCGCTATGGCCGGTTTCCAGTTTCCATCAGATATTCCGTTTTCGGTCCAGGAGTTGCGAAACGAATTCGATCGGCTCGTCGATCGCGTGTGGCACGGAGGACTGAGCACCGCGCCGCTGGATGGTCAGGACTGGGCCCCAAGAATGGACGTGACCGAGCAGACGGACGGATACTTGATTCGCGTCGAAATTCCCGGCATCACTCCGGACGACATTGAAGTTTCGATCCTGAAGCCGACGTTGACGATCAAGGGAACGAAGCGCGCGCCGGAGAACGTGGCCGAGGGCAACCGAATCATCCGGCGTGAATGTCGATTCGGGAGCTTCTGCAGAAGGACTGAATTCGATGCGCCAGTCGATGAGAATTCGGTCTCCGCGAATTTCAAGGACGGCGTGCTGTATGTCCGAGTCTCCAAAGCGCAGGAAGCCATGGGACGCAAGGTCAAAGTCGCGGCGGAAGATTCACGCCACGGCTGAGACACTCACCCGAATGCCCGCGGCGCTCAAGTGTGACTCGCGACTGCGAGTTGGCTGTCGAGCAGGTCAACCAGTGACGTGCCCGCAAAGAGTTCCTTGAGTCGGACATGTGCGTCATCATGGGCTCGGCTCATCGTGGTCTGGACGGCGGAAGGCATACTCTGGAAATGCTCGTCCTGTTTTTCAAAGGAAATGAACGCGCCGACGCCGTCGAAGACGTCATAAAGTGAGATGGTCTCTGGAGCTCGATTCAGCCGGAATCCACCTCGGGGGCCTCGGTCGGAGTGTAGAATTCCCGCGTTGGCGAGCTGGCTCAGTATTTTGGCGGCGTACGCTTTCGGCAGATTGTGCTTATTGGCTATGTCGCCGGCCCTCACCCCGGCGGGTGATTTTGATCCGTTGTTTTGCTGCGCGATCTCGTAGATTGCGAGCAGCGCATACGTGGCGGTTTTCTTGCGGAGCATAGTCGCTGATCCTCAGTAGCTATCCATTGGACGATAAATCGTGCAGTGTCGCAAGTCAAGATCTGTCTGACTGGCGCGCCCTGCGTCCTTATGATAGGATCGTTGAAACCAATTTTCACGGAACGGGGTGTAGTTTCAGTTGGATCAATCCCAAAAAATCTTTGGCTCGAAAATTCACAAAGTCATTTATAATATAGTTTTATACCGCTATGGCTCACTCTCGGAAATCCACCGGTGTATCCAAGACAAACCCCCCGGGCTGGTTGCGGGCGCTGGGGCACCGCGATCTGCCATCCAAAGTCACTCTGAACGGCGAGACGTTCATTCATATTCAGACCTACAAACACGACTTTTTTGCCGGCACGGGTCTGTACGAAGGGGCCGGGCGAAAAGTGGTCGTGAAGATCGGGCGGCAGGCGCCGATCATGGGAATTCCGGTCTCTTTCATCGGATTAGTGTTGATGAAACGCGAAAGTCGAATGCTCCGTGCGGTCGCTGGCTGCGAGGGCGTTCCGGAGTGTCTCGGTACGGTGCTTCGGACCGGTTTGGTGCGTGCGTATGTCCCGGGGCGGCCGCTGGGTCGGGAAGATCGTCCCGGCGATGAGTTCTTCCCGCGACTCGAGAAACTGCTCGGAGAGATTCACTCACGGAATATGGCGTATGTCGATTTGGAGAAACGCGAGAATGTGCTCGTCGGGGACGACGGGATGCCACATCTCATCGATTTCCAGATTTCATGGAAGTTTGACGGCTGGCTCGGGCGGACCTGGCCGGCCCGATGGATGCTCGGCGTCCTTCAACAATCGGATCGATATCATTTGATGAAACATTGGCGCCGGCTGCGTCCGGACCAATTGGATGAGGCGACCTTCCAAAGGACCGGTAAAGCGCCATTCTGGATCGCGTGGCATCGACGGGTCTTTCGTCCTTTCACTTTGCTTCGACGGCGCGTGCTGGTCTGGCTGGGTGCCCGAGAGACGGCACACGGCCGATCGCCGGGCTGAGCAGCAATTTCTACAACTCACCTTCCTTCCTATTCCCTGGTCGTGCGATGCCGCGGCTCCGACTTGCGCTCGATTGAGACGCACGGAGAAGGTTCGCCCAAGGCGCGATAACTATCGGCCTGAGCCTTTTTTCAGTGTTGCGATGCAGGGTTTTCACGGGTTCGTCCGATCAGAACTATTGGAAAAAGAAAATCGTCGTCGTTCGTTTGCCCGACCGGTTTGTGTTTCTTATGTTTGGTTAGTCTTTCGTCGATCCCAGTGCTGGGATAGAGGCGAAGACACCGTGCGGGTTGTGACGCTCCATGACACGGGGCACATAACCTTGACGGTGCGGGACAAAAGTTCCCGCCGGGAATTGCCGCCCTTGGAGTGTTGCGGCAATCGGGCCTCTCCTGAAAAGAGTTTACTGCCTCGTGCATCGTGGGACCGGAGTGTCCTGGCGGTGGAGGCAATTTCCCTGCGGTTAGGGAGTCGGCAGTAAGGACGCTGTCGATCGTTCAGGTCTCTCCGGCGAAACGGCGAGACGGGTTTTTGGGGGGCTTCGTGGGCGGCTGGACATCGCCAACGACGCCGTGCAGACGGCGGCTGCGTCCGAGTCTGCGGGAAAAGGAGCTTAGCTATGAAGTCGATCATCAACTGCGTCAAGTCGTTCATTCGCGATGAAGAGGGCGCCACTGCGACGGAATACGCCGTCATGTTGGCACTGATCATCGTGATCTCGCTCGCCGGCATCAGCGCCCTCGGCGAGAAGGTCTCTGACGTGTTCGTCGATATCGAAGCCGCGATGCCGTAATTCGGCTTGATGCGGAACCGGTCGGCCAGGGATCGGCCGACAAACGAGTGAGCCTGGAGCGGCTCAAAGTTGAAGCGAATCCAACGCAGGCGGGCGGGGGCGCGAACCCCCGCTCGCCGAGCGTTCATTCCGAAGGTCCGTGCCGCGCACTTGACACAAGTCGCGGATCGAACGGCATGGGCCTGGTCGCACATGCAGCCGGCGCGTTGCCGGCTTGAAAGCCCATCCGAATCGCTCGGTGAGGCGAAACGGCTGCATGCTCCTGGTTGAATCGATCATTCCATGATCTGTTCGATCGGGCAGGCGCCAATTCATTCGGCGAGTTTGCGGACCGGAAACGCGCGTCGGATAGCGGTGTTAGCGGTCCTGCCGCGTTACGGGCTCAACGAACTCATCTTCCCGGTGCGGCGAGCCGAATTCGCAGAAGGGCAGATAACCGAATCGTTGGAAATCCGCTCGGTCGATTTGCCTGAAAAGAACTTGAATGCGAGAGTTTTCAACAGGTTCGGTCGGGGAAGCTGCAAACAAGGTGCGGGTATGAATCTTGGCGGGTTTGAACAGGCGGTGCTGGCGGCGCTCGTTCCGGCAATGCTCTTTGCGAGCTGGAACGACTACCGGCGTCATCGCGTGCCAAACTGGCTCAACGCCTCGATCTTCGCCGCGGGCGTCGCCGTCCATTGCTGGCTCGGTGGCTTGAGCGGGCTGGCCATGTCGGTGGGTGGGGCGGCCGTGGGATTCGGAGCCCTCTTCTTGTTGTGGGCGATTCGGGCGATGGGCGCGGGAGATGTCAAGTTCATGGCGGCGATCGGTGCATGGATGGGGCCGTCTCTGACCGTTCAATCACTGCTGTTTGGCGGTGTGTTCGGCGGCGTCCTGGCCGTGGGCATGATCGCCTGTCAGAAACGTTGGATGCAGACGTATTTGAATCTCGGCATCGTAATGCGAAAGGTCGGCTCGGTGCAGACCGCGTTCAGCGAGTTCGGCTCGGTCCGCGAACTCAGCCAGTCCAGCGGGAAGATGCCATACGCCATACCTTTGACACTCGGAACACTGTGCGTGCTGTTTACGAACTTCTAATGGTTGGGGGGGACTGCAATGAGACTGGGAATGAGAAAACGAACGAAACACCTTCGACGGGCGGCGGCGGTGGTCGAGACGGCGGTCGTCGCGCCGGTTCTGGTCGTGGCGATGCTTGGAATGATGGAAGTGGGTTACGCCTTTCTCGTCCGGCAGACCGTGACCATGGCGTCCCGCGAGGGCGCTCGCGCCGCCTCGCTGCCGGGCGGCACCATGAGCGACGTCAATTTCGCGGTCGATGCCGCGATGGAGTCGGTCGGTCTGGATGGCTATGAGGTGGACAGCAACGTCGCCTCGCTGGGCCCCTCCGACACGGAGGTTTGGGTCTCGGTCTCCATTCCGCTTAATCGCGTGAGCTTCACCGGCAGCCTGCTCGGTGGCGGCTCTTTCGACATTGGTTCAACAACCACCATGCGACGTGAAGGTGTATCGGTCGATCCGTCCGGTACCGGCGTCGCTCCGTGATGTGATTCGCGTCTTGCCATGGGGGGCAAGTCGGGTCTGTTTTCACTGACTTTGGCAGCTAGAGGTTTAAGACAATGAAACCCAAGACACTGATTCCGCTGGTCATCGGCTTAGCAGTCGGCTTCTTCGCAATCAAGATGGGGCTCGACATGGTCCAGAAGGCGAAAGGCGCCCAGGAAGACAAGGCCACCGTCTACATGGCAGCGAGGTCCATCGATGCCGCGATGGCGATCACCGAGAACATGCTCACCACCAAGCAGGTGCCGATGAGCCTCGTACCGGCCGATGCTTTTAAGGACCAGAAGTCCCTGGTCGGCCGAGTCACGAAAATGCAGATCCCGGCTGGCATTCCCGTCACCCGGGCGATGCTCGCGCCGCCTGGCGCGCTGCCGGGTCTGAGCGCTCAGATTCCGCCGGGACATCGGGCGGTGAGCGTGAAGGTGACGGAGGAAACATCGGTATCAGGGTTCATTACTCCCGGCAGCCGCGTGGACGTATCCACGGTCATTCGGACAAACGACGGCGGCACCACGTCCCGATTGGTGCTCTCGAACGTCGAAGTCGGTGCGGTGGGCCAGTCCCTCAACACCGGTGCGCCGGAAGGTGGAAAAAGCAAGGGCGGACCGCAGCTTGCAAAGACGGTCACGCTGTTCCTGGCTCCCGAAGATGTTCAGAAACTCAATGCCGCGATCGGGACGACAAAAGGCGGAATCCGAATCGCGCTGCGCGGAGCGGAGTCCGATCCGGGAGATTCGTTCTTCGCAAAGATGTTGACGAAGATGCTTGAACAACAGGAAGCGCCGGCTAAACCCGCCAAGCCCAAGAAGCAGGTGAAAGTCGCAAAGGTCGAACCACCGAAGACCCATGTCGTTGAACTTCGGCGTGGCGGCGCGGTCGAGCAATTGGTCTTCGACGAACGCGGCGGCGTTCGACGAATTCCGATGGGGGAAGGCGGCACGGTCCAGGCGGCGCCGGGCACGCACGAACCTCAACCCGCGGCAGGCACGATGCCCGGTGACGCTGTGGAAGCGATTGAACACGGAACGGAGACGATTGAATGAACCTGTACCCGAGTGCATTTCAGCGGGATCGCGTCGACCGGATTGGACTCCGTCGAACGGAGACGACCCGTGTCGTCGGTCCGGCGCGGCTGGCGGCCACGCTGAGCGTCCTTTGTCTTGGATTCTCCAGCGCGGTCTTCGCCGGTGATCCGCCGGCGAAAAGTGATCCGGACGCCGGAATGGCGGCCAATCGCCCCACGTCGATCGCGCAGGCCAACGACGATGCGGCGACCGCACTCCGGGGCGGCGATTCCACGTCCGTTCGGTCGAATCCCGAACCGGCGTCGGCAGACAGTTTCATTGAGTCCGTCCACGTGGACCGCGAAAACGCCGAACGAGTCCGCGTCTCGAGGAACTCGACCGCGGTGATCAACCTCAAGCAGAAGGCTGACGGCGTTCAAGTCGCGGATCCGAACATCGCGGATTTCTACCTGGTCTCACCGACGCGTATCGTCGTGAGCGGCAAAACATACGGATCGACCCAGCTACTGCTTCGATTCGGCGATCAGCAGAAGACATTCCATATCGATGTTGAACTGGACATGAGCGCGCTGACATCGTTCATCGCATCGAATGCGCCGACCAGTCGAATCGAAGCTCGAAGCGTCAACGGTGTCATCATGCTGACAGGCACTGTTCCCGACGCAGACACCGCGGCGAAAATCGTCGGAATGGCCGGCCTGGTCCAGGGCGGCGAAGTGCGCAGCAATCTGACGGTCGCGGGCGTTCAGCAGACGATGTTGCGAGTCGTCGTCGCGGAAGTGAACAAGGAAGCCAGCCGGCAGCTCGGCGTCAACTGGGCGGTCGGCGCTTCGGATTGGTCGCGCGACTTCTTCTTCGCGAACAATGTTGCGAATATCAATCCCACCGTCTTCAGCAGCAGCGGCCTGGCGAATGTACTGACCGGCCAGCAGTTGTACGGCGTGGCGGGCGTCGGAAACGGCCCGAACACCAACATCACCTTCGGGTTTCCCAAGGCTGAGTTTCAGGTCTTCCTGAACGCTCTCAGGGAAAACGGCCTCGCCCGGACCTTGGCCGAACCGAATCTCGTCGCGATCAGCGGGCAGACCGCTTCGTTCCTTGCCGGCGGTGAAGTGCCGATTCCCGTGGCGCAGGCCGGCGCCAGCGCGGGAGCGATCACGGTGGAATACAGGGAATTCGGCGTACGCCTCGGCTTTACGCCCACCATCCTGAATGGGCAGATCATTCGACTGCACGTCATGAGCGAAGTAAGTGAAGCGGTCCCAACGACAACCGTTGTCGGCGGATTCCCGCTGTTCACCTTCACGACGCGTCGCGTGGAATCGACAATTGAATGCGGAAATGGCCAGACCTTTGCCATCGCCGGCCTGCTGAATGATCGGATTCGAGCGAACGCATCGAAGATTCCCGGCCTGGGCGATTTACCCGTGCTTGGCGCGATGTTCAGTTCGACGGCTTATGAGCGATCGATGACGGAACTGGTCGTGCTCGTCACGCCGCAGCTTGTGGAGCCGCTCGATCCGCAGCAGGTTCCGCCGCCGCCGGGCAGTCTCATGACGGAGCCCACGGATTTCGAGCTGTTCGGATTGCAGAAGCTCGAAGGCCAGCCGCTGGCGCGCTCGGAATCCGATGAAGTGCCCCGGGAAAGATATCCGGTCAAGACTCGCCCGGGCGGCACGAGCCGCTGGCCGACGTCGCAATTCGCGTTGCGGGGTCCGTGGGGTCTGGCGGATTTTGAGGAGAAGTAAGAGGAGGCTTGATTTCGCCGTTCGCGAGTTTGACATCGGGTCAGGCTCGTGATTCGGTCGGCTTGGGAGAACTTGAGAGCCGCGAAGGGCATGCGACCCGCATCGGCTTTCGGGAGTTTATTGGGGGGATCGACCATGTTCTTGCGCAACTGGTGGGGTAAGGGACGCAGACGGCGCGGAGCCGTCATGATACAGACGGTGTTGTTTGGCGGAACAGTGGGCCTGGGCGTCGCGGCACTCGCGATCGATACAGGCTTGATGTACAGCGCCAAGCAGGAACTCCAAAGCGCAGCCGATGCAGCGGCGCTGGCCGCCGCATCCCAGCTCGGAGCGACCGAAAACGCGACCGGACTGGCAACTGCCGAAGCGAAAAAGTTCGCCAAGTTCAATAATGTCATGGGCGAGGATGCCGACCTGGTCGATGCGGACGTGACCTTTGGTCACGCGGAGTTGATCGGCAATCGGTATGAATTCCACGAGGGTGAACTGCCGTTCGATTCTGTTCGCGTTCACCTCAAACGCGATCAGACCGTCAGTGACGGGCCCGTGTCGCTCCTTTTCGCCAAGACCTTCGGCATGACGGGCGCGCGCCTTCAGGCCAGCGCGGTCGCGATGCTCGTGCCTCGCGATATCGCGATGGTCGTTGACCTGTCCGGCTCAATGAACGACGACAGCGAGCTTCGCCACCACAAGCGATTCGCTTCCGAAAAAGCAGGTTATATCGATGGCGTCCAGATCAACCTCAAGGAAATCTGGCTTGCTCTGCCCGTCGCCAAGGGCAAGCCCGGTGTGAAGAATGGGGCCAATCCCTCCGCGCCTGCATCGACCTGCGCCGCCGGGGACAACCAGCCGTCAAACGGCGCCGGCAAGCCGCAGGCCGCCGGTGGACATCCCGACGCCGGTGAAGAGCCGTCGGGTGGAAGCCTGAATCCCAAGGGACCTCGATGGGGCTGGATGACGAGCTTCGGCGACCCGATCGTGCTGGGTTCCTACAACGCGGCCAGCGATTCGGGGCTTTATCGGATTCCGCGCAGCAGCACAACGACTGACGCCGACGTCATCGCGAATCTGACGGAGGCCGGATACTCCGCTGCCGAAAGGACGGCACTCCTGTCAAGCACCTACGACAGCGACACCAATCACTTCAAGCGTCGCGTGCGCGTCCTGCTTGGATTGGCCGGCTGGAAGAGCGGCATGAGTGGCGGCAAGTACACCGGCACCGGCAACGGTGACACCAAGGTCGATTCAGGCGAATTGACGCACACCGTCGCCTATCCATTCAACTCCGGTTCATGGGATGCCTACATCGACTACGTCCGATCGACGTCAACCCAGATGGCCGTCACGGACTCCAGCCTCGTTCACCGGTACGGAATCAAGACATTCGTCAACTTCCTCCTGGAGAGTCAGGAGTCGAATTCCGAGACGCCCGAGCTGAAGAACACCCCGGAAGAGCCGCTGTTCTCCGTTAAGAACGCCGTCCAGACCATGATCGATGAGCTCATCTACCTCGAGACGCAGGATCATGTATCGCTGGAAACCTTCGCTCAGTATGGTCAGCATCGGATGGATCTGTGCGTTCCAGGTCTGGGAGAAAGCCTGGAGGACAAGCTCCAGGAAATCCCCGATGAATTGAGGAAGTACCAGGCCGGCCACGACACGCCTTACACCAACATCGGCGCAGGCCTCGACCGGGGTATCCAGGAACTCACGAGCAATCGTGCTCGCACCGCCGCGTCGAAAGTCATGATCCTCCTTACGGACGGCAAGCCCAACGTGGCTCAGAACGGATCAGTCACCGGCAATAACTCGTCCGGCGCGTTGAGTTGGGTCGCTGATCGAGCGGACCTGGCCAAGTCCAAGGGAATTACAATCTACACCGTGGGTGTCGGCGGTGACGTCGACGACGAATTGCTGTCGGACACGGCCACGTCGGCGAACCACTACTACTACGCCGATAACTCACCGGATCCTTCGAACGGGAACCAGCCGCTGTACATCAACCAACTCAAGCAGATTTTCAAGGAACTGGGTGGAAAGCGACCGGTCCGCTTGATCCAATAACCTGATTAATCCTTCGGTATGCCGCGACCGGCTGATCAAGCAGCCGGTCGCGGCGGCCGATAAGGGGTTCGGAGCGTCGATACTTCCGGCTCCGTTTTCCCGACGTTCGTATCTCCGGGAAAGGAAGTTCGGAGAAGGTTCCCGGACGTTCGGCAGGACGGGCGAACGTCTTGCGGCCCGGCCGACTGCGGCTGGGTTTCGTGATTCCGGGAATCGTGACACCGCTCTTGGACCACCATGGCGCAGACCGTACGAACGATCGTATTCACGTCGAACGAGTCCGAGGCACCGGAACTGCGCCGCTCGCTCACCTCCCTGCCCTATTTCAGAATTGTCGCCGAACTCGACGAACCCAGCCTGTTGCCGCAGGCCGTGATGCAGTTCCCTTGCGATCTGCTCCTCGCTGATCTGGATCCGAATCCCGCCGTCGTCCTCGAGTGCCTTCGACAATTGCGAGAGGCGCGCAGCGATCTGCCCATTTTCGCGATCAGCAGACAGTCCGACGGGGAAGTTGTGCTTCGGGCCATGAAATCGGGCGTGAAGGAGTATCTGCTAAAACCGCTCAACCTCGACGAACTTCAGGCCGCGGTCTCTCGAATCATCTCCGCCAATCCCGGAAAGAAGGAACCCGGCAAGTTGATATCCATGATGGGAAGCGCCGGCGGCGTCGGCTGCACGACCATCGCAACAAACCTCGGTGTGGAACTGGCGGACATCGTCGGTCCCGACGAACGCGTCGTGGTCGTCGATCTCGATTTCCGATTCGGTCACGTTGCCACGCTGTTGGACGTCCAGGGACAATACACCGTCGCCGATCTGTGTTCGACGCCCGAGGAGTTGGATCCGGAAATGGTCCTGCGGGCTTTGATCAAGCATGAGTCCGGTGTCTATGTCTTGCGGCGGCCGCACTCGTTCGCCCAGGCCGAGATGATCACCGCGGCTCACTGCGCAAATGTTTTCACCAGCCTCCAGTCTTTGTGCGCATATGTCGTCGTCGACGGTCCGACACGGCACGATCCGGGCGGCCGCGCGGTGCTGGACGCGGCCGACTTCAATTTCATGCTGCTGCAATTGCTCGTGACCAGCGTTCGCAATACGGATCGAATGGTTCAGGAGCTGAGCGCTCAAGGGTTCAATCCCGAGCGGATTTCGTTCCTGGTGAACCGGCTCGGACGAGAGTCGGCCCATTTGGACGTGGAACAGGTCGAGTCGATATTGAATCGCCCGATGTTCGCGGCGATCTCCGACGACTGGAAAGTCATCAGCTCGAGCATCAATATCGGACAGCCTCTCAAGTTGTATGCCGAGCGATCGAAGATTCGGCAGGAAATACACGAATTGGCCCAGCGGATTCACTCGCCCGAAAAATTCACCAATGGCGATCCAAAGAACAAGGGCGGGCTGCTCGGGCGGATCTTCGGCGGAAAACCCGGCAGCGGCGCCAAGGCCGGCGCCGCGGCGGCATCCGTGTAGCCGTTTTGTCGATCCGAAGCGCCGGCGATTTTACGGACGCGCGCGCCAAACTCCACGCCAAACCTCCTCGATGAAACAACCGATGTATGACCGGACTCGGTGCGTCGTGATCTGCCGCGCGTGAAATCACGGCCGGTAACGCCATGCCGAGCGCTCGTGATATGGATTCGGACAGCCGTCCGTTATCTCGCGGGCATTTCGATGGTCAGTGAATGTGTCCGGAGTGATCCAACTGCGGACGCGCGGAACGGGCTTGGATTGTATGTTTTGGATGACACCGGGGAAATTCAGCCTGCTTCCGTGTGAGAACGAGCCTTCGAGGAGGATTCGCGCGCATGTTCGGTAAGTCCAAGATTCCCACTTTGAAAGTTCCCAAGAGTCCGACCGCCGAATCCGGTGACGGCACCGCTTCTACTCCATCATCCGACGTCGCATTGAAGGCGACGGCCGTCGTGCCGCGCCCGGGCGGCAAGGCCGGCGCGGATAAGTCCGATGAGTTCTACGCACTCAAGACGCGCATTCACAAGAAGCTGGTTGACACGCTCGACCTGGCCGAGATCGGCCGGCGCAAGGGCGACGAGGTCAAGGAGGAAGTCCGGCAGGTCATTGTCAACCTCTGCGAAGAGGAAAACGTCCTGCTGAACTTCAGCGAGCGACAGCGGCTCGTCACCGAGATTCTCAACGAAACTTTCGGGCTCGGGCCGCTCGAGGCGCTGCTGGCCGATCCGCATGTCAGCGACATTCTCATCAACGGACCCAAGCAGGTCTATGTCGAACGCAAAGGTCGGCTCCAGCTGTCGCAGGTGACCTTCAAGGACAATTCGCACCTGCTGCACGTCATCGACAAGATTGTGTCGTCGATCGGACGTCGTTGCGACGAAGTCTCGCCGATGGTCGACGCCCGGCTTAAGGACGGTTCCCGCGTCAACGCGGTCATTCCACCCCTGGCGATCGACGGCCCTTCCATGTCAATTCGGCGGTTCGGTACCGATCCGATCACATGGGATGACTATCTCAAGTTCGGCTCAATCACCAAGGAGATGGTTGACTTTCTGCGCGCCTGCGTCATCTCCCACATGAACATTCTGATCGTCGGCGGCACGGGTTCAGGTAAGACGACCCTGCTGAACAATCTCTCGTCGTTTATTCCCGATACCGAGCGAATCGTGACCATCGAGGACGCCGCGGAACTTCAACTGCGTCAGCCGCACATCGTACGGCTTGAAACGAGACCTCCGAATATCGAGGGCAAAGGACAGGTCGCCATCCGCGATCTGCTCATCAACTCCCTGCGCATGCGCCCCGACAGAATCGTCGTGGGTGAGTGCCGAGGCCCGGAAACGCTCGACATGTTGCAGGCAATGAACACCGGCCACGATGGTTCGCTGACGACGATTCACGCCAACAGCGTTCGCGACGCCGTCCAGCGCGTCGAAACCATGGTGATGATGGCTGGTTACGATCTGCCGGTCAAAGCGATACGGCAGCAGTTCGCCAGCGCGATTCATCTGCTCGTCAATGCAAACCGCCTGACGGGCGGTCCCCGAAAGGTGATGTGCATTGCCGAAGTGCAGGGCATGGAAGGCGATGCGGTCACAATCCAGGAAATCTTTAAATTCGAGCAGCTCGGAATCGACAGCCTCGGCAAGGCGTATGGCCAGTTCATCGCGACCGGCCTGCGCCCGGGATTCCTCGATCGCCTCAAGTATTCCGGCGTCGATCTCGATCCGTCGATCTTCGAGCGACGCGTGCTTTATAAGGACTCGCCGACACTGTAATGCCGCAGCCTCTCGGGGGACGGTGTGTCGGCCGCTTGCGTGTGACTGTATTCGCCAACTGCATGGAACGCGGCCGGTCGGGTGAACCGGCTCGAGTGCAGTGGCGATTGCGGTGCGTAAGCGGCGAATGGGAGACAACGCTTCATGTTTGCGAACCTGATTCTCGCAGCGGATCCCGACATTTCCTCGCAGATCATGTTGTACGTTCTGCCGCTCGTCGGGTCGATCATGCTTACCTACGCGATTTTCAGCCTCGTGCGGGATTTGCGCAAACCGGACGTCAAACGCGTACAGGATCGTCTCCGAGAGAAGTCCGGCTTTGACGGAGATTCAAACGCGGAAAAAGCGGTCAAGGCATCGATTCTGCGACAGAAGAAGGAAGCCGAAAGCCTGATCGCCGGCGCGCTGTCCAAGCTCAGCGTCATTGGCGCGCTCCAGCGAATGCTCGACCAGGCAAACGTGCATTTCAGCGCGACCTCCGTGCTCATCAATCTGACCGGCCTGGGCGCGTGCGGCTACATCGCCTGCTATTTCCTGAAGCAGGAGCTTTGGATCTCGATCAGCGTCGCGCTCGGTCTGGTGCTCCTGCCGCTGCTCGTCGTGTTCATCATGCGGAAGATCCGCCTTAACCGGTTCCTGAATCAGTTGCCCGACGTGTTCGAACTCATGAGTCAGGCGCTCCGCGCAGGCCATTCGCTCCCGAACGCCGTGCTGGTCATCAGTCAGCAGCTCAGCGATCCGGTTCGCTCTGAATTCGCCCGAGTCTTTCATGAGCAGAACCTCGGTATCAAGATCGAGGACGCCCTGAAGGGCATGGCGAAGCGGATCGGAATGATGGACGTCAATTTCTTCGTGACCGCTGTGTGCATCCAGCGGCAGACAGGCGGCGACCTCGCCGAAGTGCTCGACAACATCAGCGGCGTCATTCGCGAACGCATCAAGCTCTTCGGAATGGTGAAGGCGCTCACCGCGGAAGGCCGGTTGTCCGGATGGGTGCTCCTCGCGCTGCCGATCGTCGTATTTGTGCTCGAACTGGTCGTGAACCCGAACTACGCCGACAAGCTGCTCTCGACGGAAATCGGCAATTACATGCTCATCACGGGCGCGGTCATGCAGTTGCTCGGCCTGGCGATGATCCAGAAGATCGTGAACATCAAGGTGTAATGCGGAACTGAATCGAAATCCGGCGGCAAACAGCGCCGCAGGGCAATCGCGGAGCGGAATCATGGAAATCTACATTCTCGGTGCGCTGACGGTCGTGGCGGTGACGATGATCGTCTATTCCCTCATGCCCAACAGGCAGGAGGAGAGCGAAGTGGTCCGTCGCCGCACCGCGGGCCTCAGCAAGGAAGACGACGTCAAAACCCTTCAGGCCCGGGCGCGCGACAAGGCGAAGAGCAGCGTCTTCGAAAAGGCGGCGCCTTTCCTCTCCAAGCCCGTCATGCCGATGAAAAGCGAGGAGCAGACGAACCTCCGCGCCAAACTGGCCCAGGCCGGATTCCGGCGAGAGGCCGCGGCCAGCCTGTTTCTCGCCAGCAAGACGGCGGGATTCGTCGCCTGCGGCGCGATCGGGGCGTTCCTCGGCATCGAAAGCGGCAAGGATACCATGGCCATTCTCGGGCAGTCGGTCTTCGCCGCGGGACTCGGATTCATGCTCCCGAATCTCTGGTTGAGCATCACGGTCGGCAAGCGGGCCGAGCAGATTCGCAACGGCTTGCCGGATGCCCTGGACCTCATGGTCGTCGGCGTCGAGGCCGGGCTCGGACTGGATGCTGCGCTGCTTCGCGTCAGTGACGAGATGCGGAATGTCTATATCGCGCTGGCGGAGGAGTTTCACATCGCGTGCGTCGAAACCCAGATGGGCGTGCAACGCGCGGAGGCCCTGGGCAAGATGGCCGAGAGAAGCGCGGTCGTGGAAATGAAGGCCCTCGTCGCGACGATCGCACAGGCCGAAAAGCTCGGAACCAGCATATCCAAGGCACTTCGAACACAGGCCGAGTCGTTGCGCACCAAACGCCGCCAGCGGGCGGAGGAACGGGCGCAGAAGACAGCCGTGAAATTGCTGCTGCCTTTGATTCTGTTCATCTTCCCGACGATTTTCATCGTTCTTGCCGGGCCGGCCGCCGTGCAATTGATGGATACATTCCAGTCCGGCGGAGCGCTGAGCAAATAAACTTCATGGTGTGATTCAAGGTGTGCCGCGGCGGGCGGCATCGATCGCATGGCTTGCGGCGACCGCGGGACCGGGTTCGGTTGCGCGGCCATCGGATTCATCCTATAATTGCGCCGATGGGTGGACTCCTTGCAGCCGTGGAGCGGGTGTTTCCGACATTCGCCGCAAGATTGCGAAAAACGCCGCGCGCGTCTTGGGACCGATTCGCCATCGCCGTGATTTATGTCGCCGTCGCGCTGGCCTTTACCGACGTGCTGACCACGCTGGCCATCGGGATTCTTGTCTGGCTGATCTATCAGATTCTTTATCGGCGCGATGCACGGATCATTGCACTGCTTATCAGCTCCGTTTTGTCCCTGCTGGCATTTGAATGGGTCGGTGCCCGGGTCATTCGCTGGCGGCTTTCGCAGACACATTCGCCGGATGTGGAGCATCGGATGCAGCCGCATGCGTATCCGTGGGTGAATTCCGACGGCATCCGATGCCGGTACGAGGCGACCGACTTTTCGGCCGACACCTTCAATGTCATCTGCATCGGCGACTCGTTCTGTTATGGCGAGTTGCTGGACGACAGCGACGAGACTTTTCCGAATCAACTGGAAAAACTGGCCGGTGAAAAATTTCCCGAACGTCGGCTTCGCACGGTCAATTTTGGCTGGACGTCCTCCTCGCCGATCATCACGTCGCGCGTCCTTCGCGAAGTCGGGCCGAAGTACAAGCCCGATCTCGTGATCTATTGCCTCGACATGACCGATTTTCACGACGATCTGCGACGGCGAATGGGTCTGGAAAATGTCGGAACCCCCCCGGCGGAATTCATGATCCAACAACTCGGCGCGGCGCACTGGGTGGAGGAGCTTCGACGGCGGTTTCGCCTGCGCGAGTGGATCGATTCCGCGCTGAGTCGGCAGGAACTGGTGCCGAAGGATCGCTTTTTCATTACGAGCCGTCCGTTGTCGCAGAACCGTGATTTGATGGAGGAAACGGCCCGGAACCTGATGGAAACAGAGCGCATCTGCCGGGAGGAGTTGGGCTGCCGGTTTATCCTGTTCATGTTTCCTCGCACCTATCAGTATTCCAGCCGCGAATCGTCCAGGAACTGGGAGAGCATCCGATACGAGGTCCTCGGGCCCTATGTGATGGAGCCGTTCGTCTGGCTGGGCGAACTGAAGGAACGGGTGGCGTTCCCGGTCTATTCGCTCTACGACGACTTCAAGAACGCGACGGAGTTTCCGTTGTCATTCGACGACGATCCCCATTGGACGCCGGCGGGGCATCGCCTTGTGGCCAGGGCGCTGTTGCGAATCCTCGAGGGTGAAGGGTATTTCAAGGCTGAATCGCGGCCGGCTGATGACTGACGTCCCGCGCGAGGCGGCGAGATCGGAGTGAAATGAGTCTGATCATCGTATCATTGTCAGGCGAATCAGCCGACGCAGTCCGCGCGGACATGACGGCTGCGATCGAGGCCGGCGCTGACATGATTGAACTTCGGCTTGATCTGATGCCCGACCTGACGGACGAGGACATCCGCGGATTGCGCGCCGCATTCACCGATGGACCGCCAATCATCCTGACCTATCGCAGTCCGGCGGAAGGCGGCGGCGATTCCGCGACTGATGCCGCACGCATGGCACGACTCGACGAACTGGGGCCGACGTTCGACTACATCGACGTGGAGATTGCGACGTGGGAGCGATCCGAGGAGAGCCGCCGCATCGCAACCGCCGCCATGCGTCGGGCGGATGTCGTTTCGCAGACCGGCGGTGTCGAAATGATCGAAGGCGGGAGTCGCCGCAAATTGATTCTCTCCAGGCATGACGACAAGGGCAGGCCGGCCTCGCTACAGGCCGATCTGGTGCGGATGTGCGAGGAGGAAGCCTGCGATGTGCCCAAGCTGGCATGGCGGGCGCGATCCGTCCGTGACAACTTTGAGGCGTTCGAACTGCTGCGACTCAGCCCGCGACCGGCGATCACGGTCTGCATGGGCGAGGACGGCCGCTTGTCGCGGATTCTGTGTCGAAAATTCGGGGCATTTGCGACGTTCGCGTCGCTGCGGCATGGCGATGAAACCGCGCCGGGCCAACTGACGATTCGCGAATTGCGGGACGGCTTTCGATGGAGCCGAATCGGTTCGGCGACGCATCTTTACGGGGTTCTCGGCGATCCGATCGGGCATTCCATCAGCCCCGATGTGCAGAATGCGGCGTTTGATCGGACGGGGCGGGACGCGGTGTACGTTCCGATTCGCGTGACCGCCGGCCCGGAATCGTTCAAGGCGTTCATGGTCGAGGTTCTCGCACGGCCCTGGCTGGATTTTCGGGGTTTCAGTGTGACGATTCCGCACAAGGAAAACGCGTGGCGATTCGTGAACGAACGCGGCCGGCTGATGGACGAGGCGTCGCGGGAATGCGGCGCGGTCAATACGCTGAAGCTCTGTCCCGATGGGGTGGTCGAAGGCTGGAACACCGACAGCGCCGCGGTGACGGGCGCCGTGTCGGATGCGCTCGGCACAGAGCAACTGCCGGCCGGACTGAGCGCCCTCGTGCTTGGCTCCGGCGGCATGGCAAGGGCGGCGGCCTACGCGCTTTCGAAAGCGGGAGCGCGGGTGACGATCGCCGGGCGCAACGAACCCAGCGCCCGAGCGATCGCCGATCGATTCGGCTGTTCGGTCTGCGCCTGGCCCGAGCGTGATCGAGTTTCCTGCGATCTGATACTGAACTGCACGCCGATCGGAATGCACCCGCTGACCGATCAGTCACCCGTGTCCCCGGCGGCTTTGCGGGGAGGGCGGATGGTCTTTGACAGTATCTACTTTCCACTGCAAACTAGGTTGCTGCGGGAGGCGGCCCAAGCAGGTTGTCGGGTCATCAGCGGTGCGGATCTCTTCGCGCATCAGGCGGTGGCCCAATTCACAATCTGGACCGGGGAAGACGTTGCCCGATCGGTTTTTCACGAAATGACCGCAAAGGCGATTATTGACAGGGAAATTCGCAGCAGGGCGGCCGCCGAAATCGACCGATGAGATCCGAAACGGGAGGCTGCGCGTAGGGCTCCTGAGATGGGGCGGAGTCCGTATGGGTGTTTGCCGCGATCGGCTGACGTTGGGTGCCATGGCGACAACGATTGACCGAGAGGACGGTTGCGGACAAGATGCCACCAATTGACCATCAACCGCCCGGCCTGCCCCCCGGGCGTGCAGAGGCAACGCAAGACCGATGAGGTTGCTCCATACGTCTGACCTACACGGAAGTCTCACCCTGTACGCGCGCTTTCTGGCGGCTGCGGAGACCATCCGGCCGGATGTGATCGTGCTGGGAGGCGATCTCCTGCCCGATGACAGCGCGACCGACCCGGAATCGCTCGGCCACGGGCAGGCGGCATTCGTTCGGGGGCAGTTCCGCAAGTTTGTCAGCGACCTTCGTCAACGGGCCAATCCGAAGGAAGTCTTTGTTATTTTTGGAAATCACGATTGGGGCAGCAGTCCCATCGCGATGAAGGAACTTGAAGCGGACGGGCTTGTTCGGATTCTCACGTCCACTGAGTCGCATGCCGTGGATGGACTGCATTTCGTCGGCTATTCCTACACGCCGCCGACCCCCTGGTATGTCAAGGATTTTGAACGGCTGGATATGCCGGGCGACACGCCGCCATTTATCGGCGGAGCGCGATGGAATCACCAATTCAACCGGCCGGTGCAGCATGGCGCGCGGATGATCTTTGATGGTCAGCCGACCATTCAGGACGACATGGCCACGCTCCATGTCCCGTCGGAGCCATGGGTTTTTGTCGCGCATGCTCCGCCTTTTAACTCGAAGCTGGATCAATCGTTTCGGAATCAGTCGTTTGGCTCGCGTTCGATTCGGGCCGCGATTGAGCGGCATGTTCCATTGCTTTCGTTGCATGGCCATATTCACGAGTCCCCGCGGGTGACCGGTGAATTCTGCGAGATGATCGGCAAGTCGCTCTGCGTGAATGCCGGTCAGATGACCAAGGCGGTGTGCTACGCCGTCCTTGAGATCGACGTGTCCGGGGGGCGAGTCACAAAACGCGAACACGGACAACACGCGTGAATATCATACTCGTCGGGAGTCGTGGCAGCGGAAAGTCAACGGTCGGCCCATCGGTGGCCCGGCGCCTCAAGATGGAGTTTGTCGATCTCGATGCACGCATCGTTGAGGATGCGGGCAAGAGCATCCGCGAAATTTTCGCGACCGAAGGCGAGTCTGGTTTTCGCCGGCGCGAGCGCGAGGCATTCCTAAAGATCAAGAAGCTCAAGGACCATGTGATCGCGCTGGGTGGCGGAGCCTTGACCGATCCTGAGACGTTGAGTCTCGTGCGGCGGGTCGGCAAGGTTGTCTGGCTGCGGGCGCCGGCGGCGGTCCTCTGGTCGCGGGTCAGCAAGGATCCTCACACGATCTACAACCGGCCGAACCTCACGTCGTCGGGTGGCCTGGCGGAACTGGAGGCAATCCTGCTCCAGCGTGAGCCGATCTATGAGTCCGCCGCAAGTCACGTCATCGATACGGAGACCTTGTCCGTGTCCGAAGTCGTCGAAGCCATCGAGCTTTGGTACGAAGCCAACGACGCTCATGCCTACTGAGCACGTCGCAGGGAGGCGATCGCGTGGCGATCTCCACGATTTGGGTTATCGCTGCGGCGGTCTTCGGCGCGATTGTCGGCAGCTTCCTGAATGTTGTCATTTTTCGCTTACCGCGCGGCTTGTCAGTCTCTGAGCCGCGATGGTCTTTCTGCCCGCACTGCCAATCCCGCATCAGGTTCCGTGACAATATTCCGATTCTTGGTTGGCTGTGGTTGCGCGGTCGTTGCCGCGATTGCTCCGCGCCGATCGGAATCGTCTATCCGATCGTCGAGGCCGTCGCCGCGTTCCTTTTCGTCGCGGTCGTGGATGCGATGTTCATTGGCAAAGTCTGGCCTTTGATTGGCGATCCGGAATCGGATTGGCCGGCCGCGTTCGGATTCATCTCCCTCTTCGCGGTTTTGTTGGCAATCGCGGCGATGGATATCGAATCCTACGCCGTGGATGTCAGGGTACTTGTTTTCGGCATGTTCGTCGGCGTCTGTCTGACGGCGGTCTGGTTCGTGACGGCGGATCCGCTCGGGAATCATGTCGCGGAAAACGCCGTCCACTCAGCGTCGCGGCCCGGTTCGCCTCTCGTGCTTCGATCCGGGCTCGGCGTCCAGCCTGCGACGCCCCCGACCGGCGTCCTCTCGGCGCCATTCGCACTGATCGCGTCTGCAATGGGCGTTTCGTGGTGGCTGTGGGAGACACTGGCGACGCAGGCGAGTCTTGGTGCGCGAGCGGCCGCTGACGTCAATCCCGACTCGACATCGGCCGGTGAAGAGGCCGAGGACGTTTCCGATGCGCCGACCGACCTGAATGCCGAGAACACTCCATTTAATCCTATGCCGGTGTTTCTGATGGTTTTGGTCGTGCTGGGGTATGCGATCTGGCTGATCGTATGGCCGCACATCGGCCTGACCGGTCTCGTTCCGGCACCGACGGAGCGTGGACTCCTCGGCTTGGGCCTGCTCATGGCGATCCTGCTTTTCGCGTCGGTCATTCATCGAGAATCGGATCGACAGATCATCGAGGAAATCGAGGCGGAGCGTTTGACTGCGCGCCGCGTCGCCATGGGAGAGGCCAGGTCGCTGTTGCCGGCAGTCATCGCCGGGCTCGGCGTGTTTCTTTACTTGAGACAAACGGGGCGGCTCGGTTCGGACTGGTCCGACTTTCTTGGCGACAGCCTCGCGTTCAGTGCGACAGGCCGGGCTGCGGCCGGCGCGCTGACGGCATTGGGTTCGCTCGTGTGGGCGGCGGCGTTCGGGTGGTTTGTCCGCATCGCAGGGACATTGGGTTTCGGCAAGGAGGCATACGGCTCCGGTGACATATTCATCATGGCTGCGATGGGCGCGGTGATGGGGGTGTGGGGGTTGGTATTCGGGTTCTTCCTCGCCGCGCTGTTGGCGATCATCGGCGTTCTGGCGATGTCATTCTGGAAGTCGAGCCGGGCGGTTCCATTCGGCCCCTGGCTGGCGATGGGGGCTTTTGCGACGCTCTGGCTTCATGCTGATCTGCTGCGATTCTTCGAGCCCATCGGCACGATGCTGTTGTCAATTCTCGCCGGTGTGCCGGCGGCGATTTGAGAGTCGGCTGATGAGCCGCGTCAGAATGGCTCATGGGTGATCGTTCGACGCGAAACAAATCACAAGGTTGTGCTCAGAAGCGGCGCAATAATCGCCTGAACCGTTGACCTGAGGCGCAATTTCTGCTATTTCTCTGCAAGAAGTTTGACAACCAAATAACGGCCTGTACACGGCGCATGCGACCGATTCGGCGCATGTTTCAACGATGGAGGATTCAGCCATGGCACGGATGACACACAGGGTCGTCACCCCGATCACCACGCTCGCGCTCGCTCTCACGTTACTCGGAACCGGCTGCGGTCCGGATGCGAAGGACCAGAAAATCGCCGATCTGACCGCGGAGAATCAGCAGTTGAAAGGCGAACTCGGCGAACGCGAGCGTCAGCTCAATGACGCCCTTGTTCGCGAGAACGAAGCGCGCATGTCAATCGACGAACTCAGTCGGGAAATCGCGAAGATGCGCGCGGGCGGCGACAAGGTTGCCAAGAATGCCGACGGCTGGGTGACGATGCCCTCGTTCGACATGATTTCAGTTCCCGGCAATGTGCTGTTCGCATCGGGTCGTGCCGAACTCACGGCACAGGGCAAGTCGACGCTCGCGAAGATCGCGTCGGACATTCGCTCGCGATACAACGACCGCGATATCTACGTCTTCGGCCATACGGACAACGAACCGATTCGCAAGAGCAAGTGGAAGGACAACTGGGAGCTTGGTGCGGCCCGCTCGCTGACCGTGGTGCGATCGATGCGTGATCTTGGCATTCCGAATGAAAATCTCGTGCAGGCGAACTGCAGCGAGTATCGACCGAAGGTCGGCAACACCACTTCCGGCAAGGCCCAGAATCGCCGGGTGGAATTCTATGCCGTAAAGCGGTCAAGCGGCATCATCGACAATTCTGAAGCGCGCGGTTACGACGCGGACTGACGCGCCCCCAGCGGATCAGATTATGCGGCAAGCCCGGGACGTCAAACCGGGCTTGCCGCGTTTACGGCAGGCTGTCGCCCCTGTGTGAATGAGGTGCAGAGTCATGCTCGCTTTGTTCGAACTGGATGGATTCGAGTCGGCCGGTATCCATGCATCGCTGAAGACGCTGGACGCCGATGTTATCTCCGCGGCATCAGCGGACGCGCTGCTTCGATCGGATCGAATCGTCCTGCCGCATGTCCGGTCCGAACGCCGGGCGTTGGCATCGATTCGGGATGGCGGCCTCATCGGACCATTGCTGACGGCCATCGACGCGGGCTGTCCGGTGCTGGCAGTGTCATCCGCGATGCACCTCCTGTTTGACGTGATTCACGGCGATTCGCAGCACGCGGGCCTGGGCGTCGTTCACGGTCGGGCCGCACCCTTCGAGTTCGGAAACCACCCGGCCGCTCGCCACTTCTCTTCGACGCACCAAGGCTGGAATCAGGTCTTCTGGGAGGAGTCCTCTCCACTGATGGAGAGGCTGACTTCCGGTGATTATTTTTACTTTGATCACTCGCTCTTCGGCGAACCGCTCGATCGGCGAATGGTCTCGGCAACGGCGAACCACGGGCTGGAATTCTGTGCGGTCGTCCGACGGGGCGAGGTATTCGGAACTCAGTTTCTACCGGAGCGGAGTGAGGCGGCCGGGCGAACGCTCCTGGAGAACTTCGTTCGGTACGTTCCCCGCTGAAACTCCGCTCAATGTTGTCGAGCCGTTGCGGCCGGCTGCTCAGTTTCACGTCAGGAATCCAGCCGGCGAGAGAACTGTAGGCCCGGAAATAAGCCAGCCCGCCGATAACCGTACACGGCACATTGCTGGCGCCTGAACGAAGTCTCGGGTATTGAGCGATCTGTCTGCTTGCCCCCCAATCCGATAACGGGTGCATTAAATGCGAGGCGGCCGTCGGGACCTTCCATTGCTCGGCTGGTCCGGATTCGCATTTTCCATTCCCGTGAACCGAATTCGTTAACGCAGACACGCTTGATCTCCGATTGGCGCAGTGCGCTCGTCATGGAATCGAAGAGTAAGCGTCATGGAATTCCGGTTTTTCCTTCGACGAACTCGGACGCAAAGAGGGGTAAAAAACCCCTGAGTCGATTCGACTGAACCGTTCACGACGGAGACGTTCGAGACTGATTTAGTGTTCGGAAATTCCTTAGGCGCATCAACTTAGTCGTTTCTTATCTTGTAGGAGTCATGGGAGTGAGATTCACAGCCGATACCAACTCGCGTCCGTCGCGTTAGGGAGCGGCGAGGCTGGCGGGTTCGAATATCGAATTCGGGGGTACACCATGTTTACTGCGACGATGTCTGGATCGGTCGATAGCAAGCCCGTTCGGACGATTCGACTCGAAGAAAACACCCTGGAAGAAATTCTCGCCCGGCTCGATGGATCTGCCTTTAATGATGCGGGTCGCCGAGCCGATGGCGAGTCGTTTCGATTTCGTCAGGCCGGATGCACCCTGCATGTGAAGGCGGCCGGAGCCGTGACACCGGTGATTTTCGCGATCGTACCGCGTCGAATCGGGCCGAATGGATTGAATTTTCTCCATGGCGGATTTCTTCACCCCGGCACGCGATGCTGCGTGAGATTGAACACGCTTCACGGAAGCTGGGCGGATCTCGAGGCGAAAGTCGAACGCTGTGAGCATGTGCAGGGCTCGTTGCACGATGTGAGAATTCGATTCGATACGCAAATCGATTCATCGCAGTTCACCTTCGAGGCCGTGAAGAATCGCGTTCTCCTGGTCGAAGACAATCCGTTTATCGCCCGCGCGACGACGCTCATATTGAAGGGGCTTCACTGCGAGGTGGTGCATGCTTCGGATGGGGATGAGGTGCTGCAGCAGATCGGCGACAAGCCCTTCGATCTGATTCTGATGGACATCGAAATGCCACGTGTCACGGGATTCGATGCCTTTCGCCAGCTTCGGGAGATCGGCTATTCGGGCAAAGTCGTGGCGCTTACGGCACTGACCGAGGAAGCGGACAAACAACGCTGCCTCGAGGCCGGATTTGATCGATATCTGCCGAAGCCCTGCACGCGCGAGGCGTTTGCCAGCCTGCTGCAATCCCTTCGATCCGAACCGATCCTCAGTACGATGGCAGGTGATCCAACGATTGCTCCGCTGCTGGCTGAGTTTGTCAGTTCGCTGGCTGACAAAGTGAAGTCAATTCGCGAGGCCGATTTGAATGCCGACAGTGACGCGCTTGGCAGGATCGTTCGCGGCCTGAAGGGTGAAGCCGGCTGCTACGGATTCGATCCGATCTCGGCTGCCGCCGGCCAATTGGAACTCGCCATCTCGCGCAAAGCGCCTACTGAGCAGTTAAGCCGGCTCCGCTCGGAGCTGGTCAATCTCTGCCTGCTCGCCCGCGCGAACGCGAACTAATCGCGTGCCAGATTGCCGTGGGATTCCGTTCACCTGCCGCTCTGCGATTCGACCGCCGCGCCGCCGACATGGGTAATAAGCGCCCCGCGCAGACCTCTCCGTTTGAATCGTCGAGACGACTCTCCGGCTTTCCACGTGCAATTCAGGCAAAACAGGGCTGAAGAATCGCGCCGATTGTTACGCGACCATTTCAGCCTGCTCCTTAAAACGCCGGCGTAGTCGTGCAATGACATCCTTATGAATCTGGCTGACCCGCGATTCGGAAAGATCGAGCACGAGACCGATTTCGGCCATGGTGAGGCCTTCGGTGTAGTAGAGGACGAGCACCAGGCGCTCTTCGCGGTTGAGGCCCTTGGTGATGTAGTCCGTGAGCATGTCGCGCGAGACGCGATGCGATGGGTCGGCAGCCCGCGCGTCCTTGATGTCCCAGCCGCCCGGCGAACCGCGATGCTGGCTGTCGTCGTCGCTCTGAACGGCCGAGAGGTGTACCTCGTGGCCGACGCGCGAGAGCCGCGAAAGCTCCGTGTAGCGCTCGAGTGTCATTCCCATGCCGAAGGCCAACTCATCGTCAGTCGGCGGACGGCCGAGGGACGAATCAAGAAGTTCCTTGCGGGTCATGCGCTGCTTTTCGAAGCTGCGCACCGTGCGGGACTGCCCGTCAAGTGTCCGGAGCCAGTCCATCACTGCGCCATGAATCCGCTGCTGGCAGAATGTTTCAAACTTGGCTTTGTGGCTGGGGTCATACGCCTGGACGGCTTCGAGCAGGCCGTCATACCCGGCCGAGCAGATTTCGTCATAGCTGACTTGCGCCGGCAGTTTCTGTGCAAGCCGCGCTGCCATCATGTGGACGAGCGGACGGTAGTGTTCGACAAGTTTGTTTCGCATCGGAATGGACTGTGAGGCGAGGTAGTCCTTCCACATGGCGGTGACGTCTCGGCGCGGGTTCTTCATGTTTGAACACTCCGTTGTTCAATCGGGAGGCCCACGCCGATGTCCGACGGGTAGACCCCAAGCGAGCGATGGCTGGCCAACGTAGAAAGCGGCGGCACGAGATGGGTAGATTCGTCCGAGGCATCCTTGCCTCGGTTCGGAAGAGTTGGACCGACACCTCCTTGTGTTTGCGGCAATAGAGAATATACCACATGAATTAGGGAATGCTACTCGGGAATCTCCCTAATTTATTAAAAAGTTGCGGGATGACGGCGCGGTGGCGGTGCCGTGAAATTCGAAGGTCGATTGGCCGGACTTAGACTGCACGGCGAAGCGCGCGGATGGAGATTCCTTGAGGCGGACGGCAGATTCGGCCGATCGATCATCGAAGCAGCGTTAGCAGTACTACCAATACGACAATGAGCGCGAGCTGAATGACCGCGACGGCCACGAGCCACGGCGGATAGACGGTCTGGACTGCCAACGTTCCGCCGCCTCGCGAACGAGAAATTTCGGTGATCTCCTCGCGACTGCCATCGGTCAGGCTCTCCAGAATTTCTTCGCTGAACGCGCTTCGCGCCTGCAAGGGCGACTTTCCTTCTCGAACGCGCTCGAGATCGATCAATAAATCCTTCGTTGAGCGGTATCGCAGATTGCGATCTTTCGCCATCATCCGCTCGACAACTTCCGCCAGACCCGTCGAGAGCGATTTATTCAGGTGGTCCGGCGGGATGAGTGGCTGCTTCAGGTGCTTCTGCATGATTGACGCCGGCGTTGAGCCGTCGAACGGCACCTTTCCGGTCACCATGTGATAGAGCGTCGCCCCGAGTGAGTAGATATCGGCGCGTGAATCGACATCCGCGACGCCTCGAATCTGCTCCGGTGAGATGTAGTAGGGCGTTCCGAAGGCACGACCTTTCTCGGCTTCGGCGGCAGCGACGTCGTCGGCCAGGCGGGCCAGTCCCATGTCCGCCAACTTCGCGACCTTGTCCTTGGTGATCATGATATTCTTGGGCTTCACATCGCGGTGTATGAGACCCTTTTCGTGGGCATGATCGAGCGCCTTGGCGATCTGTATGATGACGTTCAGTGCATCGGATTCCGAATAGACCCGATTGCGTATCAACTCGTCATAGACGGTCTCGCCGTCGACAAACTCCATGACAAAGTAGTGATAGCCCGAATACTCGCCGACATCGATTGCCTGCACAATGTTGGCATGATTAAGCTTCGCCGCCGCCTTTCCCTCCTTGTAGAAGCGTTCGACGAATTCGGGATCCTCGCTGAGTTTCTTCGGGAGAATCTTGATCGCGACGATGCGGTCGAGCGAAAGCTGCTTGGCCTTATAGACGCTGGCCATCGCTCCGGCGCCGATCTTCTGCTTGATCTGGAAGCCGGGCAGGTGCATGAAGGTCTGGCTGCCCGTGTCTTCTGACGGATTGTTCAAACGCCGGATCTGCGAAGGGGTGATGAAGCCGGCTTTGAGCATGATGTCCGCGAGCTTTACTTCGCGGCCCTGTTCGCGGAGTTTGTCTCGCTTGGCGACACACGCCTGAATCTCGTGTTCGGTGGCAAAACGCGCATCCACCGCTGCCCGCGCGAGTTGCGTATCGCTCAGGCTGGCCGACTTCTGATTCGGATCGGACTGCTCATGCGCCATAGGCTGTCAACGAACTCGATCGAGGATTCCTCCGCATGCTGTCCCCGGGGCGTTTCTCTGGTGAATCGATCCGTCGCGATTTAGAGGACTTCAATCGTTGGCTGAAGATGCGGTGCCTCTACCTTAAGCCTATGGGCGAACATGGGCTTATTTCAAACCGCGAACGGGGGAATCATTGACAACCGGACATAGGATGGTCAACCGGAAATCTCGGAACGGCCGAAACGAAGATTGGGCTGTGGCAACAACGAGATTCTGGGACTTGGCATCCACGGACCCGCGGCTTGGGCCCATCACAACCCAATCGCCGGCGCGTCCGTTCAAAATCGAATGAGCAGTTGGGGGTTTAGCTCGGTCATGAACGCAAAGCCGTTGGCTCCGGAATCGGCCGAATCGGGGAAGACCGGTCCGGCGCCGTCCGGAATGCTTCCGCCAGCTCCGCCGGCGCCCGCTGAGGCTCCGCCACCGCCCCCGGCATAACGCATGGCATTTTCAGTGATCTGCGCGGAATCGTCGCCGGCGGCCCCGCCGTCGACCAGTAGGCCATCCGATCCGGCTTCATTATCGATCACAGGTGAAATGAGGTGAATCACTCCGCCGCCGCCGCCGCCGCTGGGTCCGTTATTCGAGTCCGAATCCTCGCCGTCACCGCCGCGGACCGAGATTGTTCCCGTGTTGGAGACCGATTCGACTGAGGCGAGTACCACGACGCCGCCGCCACCGCCGCCGCCGAGATCGTTGCCGGACGCCTTGTTTCCGCTTTCGCCCTCTGCTTGAATTGCACCGGCATTGAGAATCTTGCCTTGCGCGATAATCACGACCGAACCGCCGCCATCTGCGCCGCTGTTGAGACTGACGCCATCGGCATCCGTATCCATTCCGCCGACAGCGCCACCTCCGCCCGCCCGCGTTCCGGGATTCAGCACCAGTCTCGCTTCGAACTCGCTGAGTCCATCGCCGCCGCGCCCGGCCCGGCGCGCAACCGTTGAATCGCCGATGTCACCGGCCTGGGCTGGCCCGGTGGCGATTCCGATGGCAGCAGGAGCCGAAGTCGTTGCAAAATTGGGTCCGCCGGGTCCGGTCCGTCCGCTGAATCCGCCTTCAGCCGCGGGCCTGACGAACAGGGTGCCGTAGTTCGTGAATTGGCCTTTGCAGCGAATGACCATTCCGCTGGGGACGATCAGCGTGACACCCTGATTGATGGTGAGGTCGGTGAAATTCAGATTGACCTGCCGGTTGGCGGGCGTGTTCCAGTTCTCGTCGCTCGAGACGACTTTTGCCCCGGCTGATCCATCGCCATAGATTCTGAAGATGTCGGCGGACTGGGAATTGTCGTTCTGATTGTTGTTGTTGTTTCCGTTCGTGTTGTTGTTGTTATTGTTCCCGTTCATGTCGATGCCGCAGGTCTGACCAAGAAGCAACGGGACACAGGCGACAACGATGACGATGGCAAACGAACGTCGAAATGGGTTCATACGAACTTTCTCCTTTGAGGCTGCGGCGGCTCCGCGCGTATTCATCATGATTAGCACGAACGACCACGTCATTCGGACTGCATGTTTTCTGGAATCGGTTTCCGTGAGTCGTTTGTCTAGCCTACCACGAGTCGCGAATTGGTTGAACCGATTCCGGATGTCAATGATACGGGTTCGATGTCGGCGAATGGGGCGGCCTGGCCACGCCGGATCGGATCGCTCCAAAAGCGAGGCGGATCATCATCCCAACTGAGCGGCGAACTTCTCGAACAGGTAAGTCGAATCGTGCGGGCCGGGCGCGGACTCCGGGTGATACTGCACCGCGAACAACGGATGATCGACGTGCTCGAAGCCTTCGAGGCTCCGATCATAGAGGTTCACATGCGTAGGACGCCCGCCTTTCCGCTGGAGGCTTTGCAATTCGACCGCGAACCCGTGATTCTGACTGGTGATCTCGACGCGACCCGTGTCGAGATTCAACACCGGATGGTTGGAGCCGTGATGGCCGAACTTGAGCTTATAGGTTTCCGCGCCCATCGCCAGGGCGATCAACTGATGCCCGAGACATATTCCGAAGATGGGGACCCGGCCAATCAAACGCCGTATCGTTTCGATGGTCTGTGACACGGCAGCCGGATCGCCTGGTCCATTGCCGATCAGCACACCATCGGGTTTGTATTCCAGGATCGCGTCAGCGGAGAGGGTCGGCGGTGCGACAGTGACGGTAGCGCCGAGTCCGGCAAGAGATCGCAGGATGTGATGCTTGATTCCGCAGTCAATGGCGACGACGCGGTGAGTCAGTTCACGTCCTTCGTTCCAGATTCGATTCTGGTGCGGGGCGACCTCCGCGACGAGGTTGCGTCCGTTCATCGCTGTCGAGCTGCGTGCCAATCCGACAAGCACAGCCGGGTCGTGTTCCTCCGTGGAAAGCACGCCTCTCATCGCCCCGGATGCGCGGATGCGGCGGGTGAGGGCCCGCGTGTCGACTCCGCTGATGCCGACGATGCCGGCTGCATGGAGGTAGTCGCAGAGGCTTCCATTTGCGCGATGATTGCTGACGCGCCTCGCAGGCTCCCGAATTACGAAACCGGAGAGAAAGGTTTTTTCCGATTCGACATCTTCATTGTTGACGCCGTAATTTCCAATGAGCGGGGCGGTCATGGTGACGATCTGTCCGCAGTACGACGGATCGGTCAGAATTTCCTGGTAGCCGGTCATGGCGGTGTTGAAGACCACTTCGCCGGTGGACGTGCCCTCAGCGCCATACGATCGGCCGACGAAGATCGAGCCGTCTTCGAGTGCGAGGGAACATTGCGTCATTACTGTCGCTCCTTTGACATTAAAGACCGGCCCATTCAAATCACGCCGATCGCATAGTCCTGCAGAGCTCGAACCGAAAGCGAACCGGCCTCGTGGCCGCTCGATCGCAGCGCCTTGATGGCCTCGACGGCTGCTCGTGCGCTGGCGAGCGTCGTAATCAACGGGATACGCTTCGCCGTGGCGGCCGCACGCCATCGGCCTTCTTCCCATGCGGGGCCGTAATGTACAGGGGTGTTTACGAGCAGGTCGAGCACGCCATGGGTGATCAGGTCGAGCAGGAAACTCTCCGGCGCGCCGGCCTGCTTGGAGACGACGACTGAATCGATACCGGCCTCCTTGAGGGCCTTGTGCGTGCCGATGGTTGAAAAGAGCTTGAAACCGAGCGAGCGCAGCTCACGCGCGATCGGAATGACGCGCGGCTTGTCGGGATCGTTCACGCTGACAAGCGCGTTACCGAACATCGGGAGTGACAATCCCGTGGCAATCGCCGCCTTGGCGAATGCAAGGCCGAACGTGACGTCGGCCCCCATCACCTCGCCGGTGCTCCGCATCTCCGGGCCGAGCACGACGTCAACGCCCGGAAACTTACTGAAGGGAAACACCGGGGCCTTGATCGCCTGCATCAGCGGCCGTGGCGATCGGCCGACGCCCATCTCCCAGAGCACGTCCCGGAGATTCCGCCCGAGCATGACCTGCGTGGCGACCTTAGCCCACGGTACGCCCGTCGCCTTACTTACAAACGGAGCAGTACGCGACGCCCTCGGATTGACCTCGAGCACATAGACCGTGCTGCCGGTGATGGCAAACTGGACATTCATCAATCCGCACACGCCGAGTCGGCGGGCCATCAGGCGGGTTTGTCGTTCCACTTCGGCCAGTAGGTCCGGTGAAAGGCTGTGTGGCGGCAGCGCACAGGTGCTGTCACCGGAATGAATGCCGGCCTCTTCGATGTGTTCCATGACACCGCAGACAACGCACTCGCCGCGCGGGTCATCCGGCTTTCGAAAATCGGCGACGGCGTCGACATCGATCTCCATTGCATCGAGGATGAACTTGTCCACCAGGACACGTTGCGGGCCGTCGGTGTGGGCGAGTCGGTCAGATGCCTCAAATGCCGCCGCCGCATGCCGCCGGAGATCGGGATCGTTGTTGCACATTTCCATGGCGCGACCGCCGAGAACATAGCTCGGTCGAATGAGGACCGGATAGCCGAGGTCATTGGCGATTTGCAGGGCCTCCGTTACCGATTCGGCGATCGCGCTCGGCGGCTGCCGCAGGCCCAGCTCAGTCAGGATCCGGCTGAACTCCTTACGATCTTCGGCGAGATCGATCGACTCCGGTGGCGTCCCCAGGATCGGCACGTCCGCGGCTTGCAGGCTGGCTCCGAGATTGAGCGGCGTCTGCCCGCCAAACTGAATAATGACGCCGCGCAGCGTGGTGCGCGCCTGCACCGCGCGAATGACGCGCAGAACATCTTCGGCGGTCAACGGCTCGAAGAACAGCACGTCGCTCGTGTCGTAGTCGGTACTGACCGTCTCGGGATTCGAATTGATCATCACCGTCTTGAAGCCGAGCGCGCGTGCCGCGTCGGACGCATGGACGCAGCAATAGTCAAACTCGATTCCCTGCCCAATACGATTCGGGCCGCCGCCGATGATGATGACGTGTGGATCCGAACTGATGCGAAGTTCGTCATCCACGGCCAACTGATATCGGATGTCATGGAGAACGCCGGTTGTGCGCGCAACCTCTGACGGCCGATCGACCATTTGAAGAAACGGCGATTCGGTCGTTGAGTAGTAGTAGGGCGTCGCCGCCTCAAACTCCGCCGCGCACGTATCAACCAGCTTGAAGCAGCCCTGGTGGCCGGCCTGGCGGCGTGCAAAAATCAAATCGGCCGGCAGACACAGCGCGCCGGCGAGTTGCATATCGCTGTAGCCAAGCGTCTTCGCACGCTGGATCAGCCGGACCGATTCCTCGTCGCCCGCTTCGATCGACGCGGCAAGAGTTGCCGACCGGGCGAACAACTCGTCCTCGAATTCCACCAGCTCTTTCATTTGATCGAGAAACCACGGATCGATCCGAGTCAATTCGTGAATCTGGGCGACAGTCCACCCGAGCTTGAATGCATATCGAATGTAGTACGGCCGACCCTGGCACGGCTGCTCCAGCTTGGCGCGCAGCGTCGGCTCGTGAATCGGCCAGTGCGTCGCGGACGATTCCTCCATGTCCGGCGGCGCTTCGCCCTGGCGGCTGCCTAGCAGGACGCTCGATTCCTTTGATTCATCCGCGATCGGCGTTGAGCCGCCGGCAGCGCGGCGTTGTGGCGCACGCTCCGGCAATGCGGCGTACGCGCCCGATTCGCCGCGCGCATGCCGCTCGTGTGCCGCCGCCAGCCACCGGTCGTTTTTGTCCAGACCAAAACCGGCACGTTGTATTTCCATGCTTCGAATGCACTTCTGGAAGGCTTCCTTGAACGTGCGACCGATCGCCATCGCTTCCCCCACGCTCTTCATGTGGGTTGTCAGCGTTTCGTCCGCGTCAGGGAATTTTTCAAAAGTCCATCGCGGCATCTTCACGACGCAATAATCAATCACCGGCTCGAAGCTCGCAGGCGTCGTTCGCGTGATGTCGTTCGGAATTTCGTCGAGCGTATAGCCGACGGCCAGTCTGGCTGCCACTTTCGCGATCGGATAGCCCGTCGCCTTGCTGGCCAGCGCGCTCGATCGGCTCACGCGCGGGTTCATCTCGATGACGACCTGCCGTCCGTTTTGCGGATTCACCGCGAATTGAACGTTGCTGCCGCCGGTATCGACGCCGATCTCTCGCATCACTTTTTTGGCGGCATCTCGCATCTGCTGATATTCGCGATCAGTCAGAGTCTGGGCCGGGGCAACGGTCATGGAATCGCCGGTGTGCACGCCCATCGGATCGATATTCTCGATCGAACACACGACGATGACGTTATCGTTGCGATCGCGGATCAGTTCGAGTTCATACTCTTTCCAGCCATACAGGCTTTCTTCGACAAGGATTTCGCTGATTCGAGAGCGCTTGAGCCCGCGCGCGGCGATCAGTTCGAATTCCTCCAGCGTGCGGCAGAAGCCGCCGCCTTCACCGCCGAGGGTGTAAGCTGGGCGAACGCAGCAGGGCAGGCCGACCTTGCTCAGGACGGTCCGGGCCTCGTCCATCGAATGGGCGGTATCGCTGATTGGTACATCCAGGCCGATACGCAACATCGCATCACGAAATTGCGATCGATCCTCCGCGCGGGCGATCGCTTCGCGTGAGGCGCCGATGAGCTGAATTCCGTGCGCCTCGAGGATGCCGCGCTCGGCCGCTTCCATGGCGCAGTTGAGTGCCGTCTGCCCGCCCATCGTCGGAAGCAGCGCATCGATCGGCGTGCCTCGCGCTCGTTCATGGATGAGGATCTTCTCGATGAACTCCGGCGTGATCGGCTCCAGATAGGTTCGGTCGGCGAATTCCGGGTCGGTCATGATCGTCGCCGGATTGGAATTGAGCAGCACGACGCGATACCCCTCGGCTCGAAGGGTCTTGCAGGCTTGCGTCCCGCTGTAGTCAAACTCGCAGCCCTGACCAATGACTATGGGGCCGGATCCAATGATGAGGATTGTGTGGATGTCCGTGCGCTTGGGCATTTAATTCACCTGTCGTGACCGGTCGCCGGGAATCATATCATGGATTGCGAAAGCGCGAGAGGCATGGAGTCTGTGAGTTTCCGGCTGCGGCGCCTGCAAACGGCGCATGCGCGGACGGATCACGGCGACAAACGTGGCCCGGCCCTCGTCCTTCGTCTGCTTGGCGGCCTTGACGGTGGCGACGTGTATGGGGAAAGTGGTCGCTCACGTCGTTGGCGCGCTGGTGATCGGGGCCATGTCGGCGGCGGTGAGCCCGAGCGCCGCGAGATTGGCGTTGGCGTAGGTCACGAAGTGGGACTGCCAAGCCTGAAAGTTCACCTCGGCCCCCCCTGGGATGTAGTCGGCAATCGTTCTGTCCTGTCTTTCGTGAATTCGTCGGTTTGCTCTCGCCGACGCGCGTTGGGAAACATCCGACCGCTACCCATACCGTCAATCTTCATTTGTCGCACACTCCGGGGTGCAACGACGGGATTGCGGGGCGACTTCAAGTCGTTCCAGTTTTCCCGGCGAGATTTGAGCTACGCCCAGCGGTATGCAGCGGGCCGGTTCCCGCTACAATGGGCGGTATCCAAACGAGACCCCACCATGAGCGGACGAGTCGGACATAGAAAGAGGCTTGTGTGCGTGACCGCCGGGAACCTCCGGCAGAACCACTTGAACCTTGGCGGGCACGCCGATTTCTTTCCGGCAGACTGCTACGGCGCGGCCTGTAAGACGGGCAAGCGCGGTAAGTTGATCCGGCTGGATGTAGACGGACTCGCCGCGCCCGTGATGACGGACATCCCCACCGAGGCCAAGACCGGAAAGCCGCGTCGGTTCTTCCGTGACCGAGCGTGGGCGCGGGAGTTCTTCGCCAAGCACGGCATCAAGCCGGGTGACACGGTGGCCATCGAGCGGATCAGTTCGCACCGCTTCCGCATCACGCCGTTCGACGCGAAGGAGACCCGCGATTGCCCGACTACGTTCCGTTTCGACGCGGAACCGGAAGGCGACGGCCCGCGCGTTATCGAGTTGCCCCCCAACGCGGGTGCGGCGTTCTGTCTCGCAGCGTAAGGAGTCCGATGAATGCGCGGCCAGCCAATGACGGTCAACCGTGGACGCGCGAACAGTTGATTCTCGCGTTCGAGTTGTACTGCAGAGTGCCGTTTGGTCGCATCACGACACGCAATCCGCTCATCCGTGAACTCGCCGAGCAACTCGGCCGGACAGCGGCGTCTGTAACACGCAAGCTCGGAAACTTCGGGGCCTTCGACCCTGAGCTCGCGGCCCGAAACGTGTCCGGGCTGACGCACGGCAGCAAACTCGATCAAGCAATTTGGAACGAGTTCCACAAGGACTGGAACGGGCTTGTTGTCAAGGCGCACGAGCTGCGGCGTGCCCACGAACCGGGCAAGCCCGATCTATTGCCATTAGTTGCTCCGACCGGCCCGTCGGAGAAGGTCGTCACCATCAAGCAGCGATTGCACCAAGCGTTCTTCCGCGACGCCGTCATCAGCAGTTACAACAACCGATGCTGCGTGACCGGCCTACCGCTCGCGGAGTGCCTGGTTGCCGGGCACATCGTTCCATGGAGCGTGGACGAGCACCGACGCGCCGATCCGACCAACGGCGTGTGCATGTCGGCCACCTTCGACCGTCTGTTCGATTGCGGCCTTGTCACGATCGAGGACGATCTGACGCTCTCCGTAAGCAATCGAGTGCGTGGCCTGAAAGACCAAGCCGTTGGGGATCTCGTTGCCGCACGGCATGGCCAAAAGATCATCCCGCCCGCGCGGTTCTATCCCGACCCGGCCTGCCTGCGTTGGCACCGGGACAACGTATTTGACGCCGCATGAGCCGTACGCTCACGAAGGAGCCACATCCATGTCAGAGACCGTCGCCGACGTGATTCTCCAGGAGTATGAGGACCTTATCGCTCGTGTTGGCGAAGACGCGACCGACGAGCAGATCGTCGCAGCACTCGTGCGTGATTCGGCGTGGACCGACCGTGGCGCGCGTGAAGTGCTCCAACTCGCTCGGAAGTACGGGACCAGCATCCTCCGCAACGCGTTTGCGATTGCGTCTGCCCTGCAGATCGAGGACGGCGAAGCCGGACTGTAATCGGCTCTGAACGCCCCAGCGGGGCGTCGGGCTGTAGCCACGGGTGGTGCGGCGCGGCGGCGAAGCCGCCCGACGCGGAACCCGTGGAAGCGTGATTCTCTTATCCTCTTCCCGCCCCGGCGGGGCGGAGGAGTGCCCTCGTCCAGCGAAGGGATAACGATGCCCGGTACCTACTCCCAAATTCTCCTGCACATCGTCTTCAGCACCAAGCACCGAGAGCTGTGGATCACGGCGGACGTTGCCGAACGCCTCTATCCATACATGGGCGGCATTGTGAGAGCCGAGAAGGGCATGCTCTACGACATCGGCGGCGTGGAGGACCACGTGCACATCACATTCGTTGGCGGCCCGACGCCACCGTGTCAGACTTGATGCGCGCGGTCAAAGCCAACTCATCGAAGTGGATCCACGACACGTTCCCCAAACTCGGCGCTTTTGCGTGGCAGGAGGGATACAGCGTGTTCTCGGTCAGCAAGTCGCAGGAGGGGGCGGTCAAGGCGTACATCGCCGGACAGCACGAACATCACAAGAAGGAGGACTTCAAGTCCGAACTTCTGCGGATGCTCCGGCTTCACGAGATTGAGTTCGACGAGAAGTACGTGTTCGACTGAGCCGCCGCCTCGTCGGTCGGTTCCTCTGCCCCTCCGGGGCAGGAGAGATGAAACACGCTCGCTTCCACGGGTTCCGCTCCGTCCGCCTGTCGGCGGCCTGCGCTCCACCCGTGGCTACATCCCGGCGCCCCGTTGGGGCGAAGAACAGCGAACCGGGCAAGAAGTGCCGCCTGCAAATCGATCACGTCATCCCGATCAGCCAAGGCGGCACGGATGAAGAACACAACCTCCGCGCAGTCTGCCACGGGTACAACAAGGACAAGGCCAATCTCAAGGTGCCAACCTCCCGCGACGCCATCAGCGCCATGGCACTGATCCGCCGCCAGCCGCGCGACGTTCAGTTGGAGGTCTACGAGTTCCTCGCAAAGAAGTTCGGCGCGAAGCCCGGCGGGAAGTGAGGGCCGCGCCGTGCCCGACACGCTCACCCCCGCGCAGCGACGCACATGCATGGCCGCGATTCGCGGTAAGGACACCAAGCCCGAGTTGATCGTGCGCAGCGTTGCCCACCGTCTGGGCTTTCGGTTCCGACTCCACTCTACCGACCTGCCCGGCAAGCCCGATCTTGTATTCCCTTCGCGTCGCGCCGTCGTGTTCGTGCATGGCTGCTACTGGCACATGCACGCTTGCAAGCGAGGCCGCAGCACCCCCGCAACCAACGCCGAGTTCTGGCGGGAGAAGCGGAACACGAACCGCGAACGGGATCGTCGCACGCTCGCGGTGCTTCATCGCGCCGGGTGGCGCGTGCTGGTCGTGTGGGAGTGCCAGTTACGCGACCTTGACAAACTCGCGTCGCGCTTGCGGGCGTTTCTTGAGCCGGCGCAAGCCGAGTAACTACGCCGCCACCGTCGTCGTCGTGATCTCGGACCACGGCCCCTTTTCGCCGCGGGCGTTGGCCCACCTAGCATGTAGACGGAGATTTTCCCGCCGTCTTGCCGCCGTCAGTGGCGCGGAAGTCGGTGCGGAGCGTCGAGCAGGTTGTCAGCGTGATTGGCGAGAGCGTGGTCGGGTCCGTCGGATTAAGCGGCTTGCTCGCGTCCCTCTTCATGATCCCGATCTAAGCGCGTTAGACGTCGGTCCCAAACCTCCCCGAGTAGGATTCGAACCTACAACCTACCGGTTAACAGCCGGCCGCTCTACCGTTGAGCTATCGGGGAATCGTTTCTCGAACATGTATTTATATCATCTCGGATGGGACTGTCCAGTACATGAAAAAAAGCCGCGGCCAGGCAACCAATTGCATTCGGGACGCGGTTTCAGGTCGCGGCCGCCGGGTCCGTTAGTAAGCGCCTGAATTCGCAGCCAGAGCCGATCACAGGCATCTTTTCGATCCCCGAGTCGCGCAGCTTCCGATCGAAGCGCATGACCGATCCGATTCGCGGACCCTGCGTCTCAATCCGATTCGCCGACCAGAAGCGTGACGAACATCACGACGTCCGTACCATCGACAACGTTGTCGCCATTGATATCAGCCGCCCAGATTCGGCGAGGGTTCTGATCTTCGCCCAGCGTCACGCCGGTGAAAAGACCGATGTCCGTGGGATTGACTTGCCAGTCCTCGTTCATATCGCCCTTGAGCCGCGTCGGAACGCAGACATACTCGAACGCGTCGATGTGTCCGTCGCCATTGAGACCGGGAGGCACCTGAAGACTCTGGATCAGCGCGCCCCCGTCATTGTTCTGATACGCACCGAACGCCAGACAGATTTCATCAGGCACTTCGCCAAACTCGCCGGCCAGGTCGAGCGTCCCCTCCAGCACACCGCCGTTCGGCCCGGTCATGGCCTGTGTCGCACCGGTGGCATCGAACCAGCCTTCGTAGTCGTTGGAATTCTCGTCGGCGAGAAACGCGGTCCAGTCCGCGACAAGACCGGCCTTCGCCCAGGGCGCGGCGCGCAGCGTGCCCGGCGGTGCCGCGACGAAGATGAAATGATCGTTGCCTTCACCGGCATCGGGGGCGGCGACATAGAGAACGCCGGCGCGAACGCCGTACCTGAGTGAGAATCCGCCATGCTGTGCCGCAGCGATGGCACTTTCGTCCGGTTGGCCGTCCATGACCCAGCCCGGACCGGATGACGTGCCGTCCGTCACCGGGAAATGCCAGTCCGCGCCGTTGTTGTTGTCCCAGGTCCCGGCGCCGTCATTGAATACGATGTCGAGTTGTGCGGCCGACTGGGGAATCTGCACAACCACTTCCCATCGGGCGTTGCCGGCGTTCCATGTCATGGCCGGGTCGGGCGAAACGACCGGGTTCCAGTTGTTGAATCCGTAATGCAGCCTGACCGAGCCGGCGCCTGCGAGCGGTCGACCGGCCGGGTTATACTGGATCAGCACGACCTGGCCGGCTTGTGCGGGACTCGGTGAAACAGTGACGACATCGCCTCCGCCGCTTGAATCGGCGTTGCCGACCCACACATGCTGGATATCCGTCCTGCGGATGTTGCCGGCGTTGTCGATGGCCTCAACGTAATAGTCAATCAGAACGTCCTGTTGGCCGGTGATGGCGGCGACGTAGCGCTCGGCGCGATGCGCGGCGAGGAGAATTCCCGCGGGCGGGGCGGGCATCGGCGCGAGGGTCATCGGGATCGAACTCCACGCGCCGACTTCCGGTCCTCGGGCATAGGTTTCGTTCTGGATGCTCTCGATCGGGTTTTCTCCGTCGGCGTCAACTCGCCATTTCAGCGTGATCGATGCCAATCCGCTGACATCATCGGCGAACGTCCAGATTTCAAAGTCAGATGGCTCCGGCAGCGGTCCCCATTCCATCCCGCCGGGGTTATAGGGATTCCGCTGTGGCACGAACACCGAAGGCGGGGTCGAGTCGGGCTGGCCGGCGATCACGCCATTGGCGTGCATGACCGCAATGTTGCACCCGCGCGTCACGTTGCTGTCCCAGATTTCGGTGCCGTCCCAGTACCAGTAGTCGCTCGCCTGTGCGCAAAGAAGATAGTGCCATGCCTTTTCGGTGCCGCTCGCGGACGGACCGCCGGTCAAAACGTTCTGCAGATTCGCCGCAGGCGCCAGGTCTTCAGCCATGAAAACGCGATTTTTCGCAGCGGTGAGAACGGCCCAACTGTTCCAATCGGGACTCCACCCTCCTCCGTTCGGATCGCCGAGCCATTTCTTGAACTCAGGATCGCCGTTGTCGGCGCCGGCCCACGAGCCCGCTTCGATATGGATCACATCATCTTGTGCGGGCGGGAAACGGTCGAGGTAGTCTTGGACCGTACTGACGTGATAGTCCGGATCGCCGCCGATCCAGTTGACCATTTGCTGGAAGTTATGGTGGTAGTAGCTGTGCGAGCCGCCGCCGAAATTGTCGCCATCATGATGCAGTACGACGAACATCGGATGTGCCGCATCGGTGTTCCGCGGCAGGTACTGATCCATCACCGCGTCATACAGAAACGCGCCGTAGCCGCCGCGTCCGTCTTCGTTGCCTTCGTATCGCGCACACGGAACGGCAACAATGCGAGTAATCTCGCCGGTGTTCGGATTCACGTGCTGAGCATGGTGGGGCTGATAGCCGAACGGGGCGCTGACACGGCTGGGGGCCCATAGGTTATTGAGTTGCACCCATGCGCCGCCGTGAAGAGCTGGATCGGGATTGACCTGATCCGCCTTGTTTGGCGCAAAAAGATTCGACGCGTTGGTGTGTGGATAGCCTTTGCACGCTCGGTCAAAGTGGATGTTATCGACAAGCACCCATTCGATGCCCTCGGCGACAAGCGATGGAATCATTCGTGTGGCGAACGCGGTTTCAGCGGGAAACATGCCGCGTGTGTAGCCGCCCGTTGACCATGTATTGCCGAAAACCTGCTTATGCAGGCGAATTTGCATTCGGATGTCCTCGTCATCCAGCAAGGACATGAGCGGATGGTGGTAACCGAATCCGACCATGTCGAGCCGCGGATTCCCGAGCGCGGTCGTCATCGCGACGCCCGTCTGATAGGCGCTGTTCCAGTTGTTCCACATGCCGCCGTTGATGCCCGCGGTCTGGAGCTGATTGAGGTTTTCGATGAGCGATCCGCTGAAGCTGACCTGCGCGCCGAGGTGCGGAAGCGCGGCGCCGGCGTTGATGGCGTTCAGCGGCCAATCGGTGTAGGGACCGAATCGCTGATTGTGGACGTCAATGACGCTGAATGAGAATCGGCCGGCGGACTGGGTCTGCACGATTGATTCGTAAGGATAGTAGATCGGCTGATGCATATGCCAGAGAAAGCCGATCTGGATTGGCTCGGCGGCGGCTGCGGAGGAATGTGAAAGTCCGGCCGCGATGAGTGCGACGGTGAAACCGAATCTGAATCCCGCCTCGTTGCGATACATCAATTTCCTCCGCAATCGGAACCCCATTCTCACCATTTGTCTTCTTGCTCGGTGTGTCGCGGCAAGGTGGAGTTGCGGACTTTTCCGCGTAGTAAAACATTTTACCCAGTCTGGAAGTCGAGTTCAATGGATTCCAGCGCAGCCGCTGCGCCCCCAAAACGGCACTTTCATTCATGACCCGCATCATGGACGATATGTGGTTAGCGCCGCCAAGGGTGTGTGACGCGGTTTGTCAGGTCATCCTCCGTTTCATGTCACGATTCATACCGAAGTCCCTCGTCTGTTTGCGTGAAGGCTATTCGCAACGCACCGTGATTGGTGATGTGATCGCGGGAATCACGGTCGGCATCATCGCGCTTCCGCTTGCGATGGCGTTCGGCATCGCGTCGATCCCGGAAAAAGTCGCAACCGAGTCGGGACTTTCTCCGCCCGCGATCGGGCTTTACACGGCAGTGATTGCTGGTTTTCTGATTTCCGCGCTGGGCGGAAGCCGGGTGCAGATCGGCGGACCTACCGGCGCATTCATCGTCATTGTCTATTCGATCTCGTTGCGCCACGGCTACGCGGGTCTGGCGACGGCGACGCTGATGGCGGGCGTGATTGTGATCCTCATGGGGGTCGCGCGGATCGGCGGCATGATCAAGTTCATTCCCTATCCGGTGACAACCGGATTCACGTCGGGCATCGCGGTCATCATCTTCTCGTCGCAAGTGCGAGATTTCTTCGGTTTGCGTATGGGAGAGACGCCGGCGGAGTTCATCGAGAAATGGCGGGCTTTCATCGCGCATTCGGCGTCGTGGAGCGTCGAGACGACGGCGGTCGGCGCGGGTTCGCTGGCCGTGATTGTACTGATACGCCGCTTCGCGCCGCGTCTGCCCGGCGCAATCGTCGCGGTCGTGCTTGCGTCAGCTGTTGCATGGTATTTCAAGCTACCGGTCGAGACGATCGGCTCGAAATTCGGCAGCATCCCTCGCGGCCTGCCGATTCCGAAACTGCCACCGATCGATTGGACCAATATCCGCGACCTGATTCCCGACGCGACGACGATCGCAATGCTGGCGGCCATTGAGTCCTTGCTCTCGGCCGTGGTCGCGGACGGCATGACAGGCAATCGGCACAAGGCGGATTGCGAACTGGTTGCCCTGGGTACAGCCAACATTGCATCGATACTGTTCGGCGGCCTTCCTGCAACGGGCGCGATAGCGAGAACAACCGCCAACGTGAAAAGCGGAGGCAAGACGCCTCTGGCAGGCATGATTCACGCAATTACGTTGCTCTTCATTATGCTGCTGCTTGCGCCGATGGCCGGCCTGATTCCCTTGGCGACCTTGGCGGCGATACTGATTGTCGTCGCGTGGAACATGAGCGAGATTGACCATTTCCGGTCGATCCTTCGTGCGCCGCGGAGTGACATTCTCGTGCTGCTGACCACGTTTGGTCTGACCGTTTTCACGGATCTGACGATTGCCGTCGGCGTGGGAATGGTGCTTGCGTCGCTGCTGTTCATGAAGCGGATGTCGGATGTGGCGGACATCAGCGCGATTACCTCCGAACTTGCCAACGGAGCAGATGAGTTCGAGGAAACGCCTGATCCGAATGCCATTTCGCGGCGAAACGTTCCGTCGGAAGTCGAAGTCTATGAGATCAACGGCCCGTTCTTTTTCGGGATGGCCGATCGGCTGAAGGACACGCTGACGCAGTTCGAACGTCCGCCGAAGGTTTTCATTCTGCGCATGCGGAGAGTTCCTTCGATTGACGCGACCGGCCTTCATGCGTTAAAGGAGTTTCTCGGAAAGTGTCGGCGTCAGGGCACTCGATTGATTCTTTCGGGTGTGCATGCGCAGCCGCTGGTTGCGTTTGCGCGGTCGGGTTTCGCTCCGTTGATCGGCGAAGAGAACATGTTTGGAAACATTGACGACGCGCTTGCCGCGGCGCGCGTTCATCTTGGACTGGAGGCGGTCGCGCGGCCGGCATTCGCGGAGCCGGTCGTCCGGCGTGAAAAAGGTCGATAACCCGCTTCGACGGCATGGGATTTGCCACCTTCGGGCAATTGCGGCCCGGTGAATCAACTGTAGTCACGGCGGCGGCGCCGCGGCAGCGGATTGATTGCGTCGTGAGGCACTCGAGATGTCTAAGCGATGGCGTGTGTTTCATCGAGTCGGCGTTTGGACGGGGGCTGTATTTTCATTATTCGCGTTCGGCTGCGCCGGTACGGAAGGGGGGCCGTGGGACGATCCGACCGCGACGCCGTTCAATCGGCTTTGCAACGGTAACGCGAGATTCTCCTCAGGTGCGATTCAGCATCCGCACGCCGACCGGGGCCGTCGGCTCTCGACGCTGGAGCACGGACAGCACCCGTATGCGACGGTGCTGACATGTTCGGACTCGCGGGTCATGCCGGAGATGATTTTTGACGCCGGAATCGGGGATCTGTTCGTGATTCGCGTGGCGGGGCACGTTTGCGCGGCGGACGAGACGGGATCGATTGAATATGCGGTGGATCACCTGGGGACGCCGCTGCTGGTGGTGATGGGGCATGAATTCTGTGGTGCTGTGACTTCAGCGTGTCACCATGCCCGGGAGCGCGGAGATATTCCGGAGATTCTGTCAAGAATCGAGCCGTCGGTCCGGGCGGTGGAGCAGCGCGGGCCGTGGGCGTCCGACGCGGCGATGGTGTCGGCGGCGGTTCGAGAAAACGTGGTTCATACGATCGCCGAACTCACTCATCGCAGCGAATCGGTCCGGATGGCAATGGCGTCGGGACGGCTGCGCGTGCTCGGATGCGTGTACGACCTTCGCACGGGGCGCGTGACGTGGCTTGACGAACAGCCGGGACGCAGCGATGACAAAGCGGATCCCGATGCCTCAGCGGCGGCATCGATAGACGAATGCCGGCGGAAGATTTCGCCAGACGGTCGGTGAACGCGTGACCTCGGCGAACGCGCCGTTGAGTTTTCGGCAGAAGCGGCGACCGGCCGGCAGTAGAAGGCCTTGAAGATAGGCGAACGTTGCGAATCGCCCCCCCGGCGCAAGTGCCGAGAGTATCGCGCCGAGCAGTGCATCCTGGAGCGCATCGTCGAAAGCCGCCCACGGAAGTCCGCTGACGATGCAATCCGCGTGCGGCATTTCCGCCGCAACAAGGATATTACTCAACTCGACGGCCGAGCATTCGTACACGGATAGGCGCGGAAATCGCTGACGAAGCGTGGCGGCCATCGAGGGATTGTTCTCAACTGCGATCAACCGAGCGCCGGGCTTCAGCCGATCCAGAATCGCCTCCGTGAAGGCTCCGCTGCCGGGTCCGATCTCCACGACGAAATCGGCGGCATTGAGATCTATCTGCCCAGATATCATTCGAGCCAGGCCGGCTGAACTGGGAGCGATGGCCCCGACCGACGCCGGGTCTCGGATGAATTCACGGAAAAATCTCACGCTCATGACCGAGATTATTGCCTCAACCGGGTGGATGGAGCAATGGAGGGACGCGTCCGGCTGGATTCCCAATGCCGCGCGGCGGTTTCAGAATGTAACCAGGCGAGAACGCGGCGCTTGCGCGATGAAGGTCGAACTGCCGTGAATCGAGGATGAAGGCCGGTCCTGTTTGGAAAATGAAAAAGCCCCACCTCATAGGCGGGGGCTTATTCAAGGGAAGGACCTCAGTATCGGGAAGGAAACGAGAGAGGAGTCTGTTCAGCGCCGGCAATCGTCCCCTGACTGTCGCCGACGGCGTGTGATCCTAGTGGGCACACCGACCGCAGGGCATGATCGGAATATCAACGATCCCCAGATCATCGCGCCATGCGCCTTCATTTGCGGCCGGCATCAGATCTTCGAGGAAGACCTTCGCCGAGTTGCGCCTCGGATTCGGGCCCAGATTCTTCATCAGCAATGCCGGCTCATTCTGAAAGCCGATGGGGAACACGTCACTTTGCATCATGCTCCGACGGAATTCGAGATCGTGCTCAATAATCTGCCGAGCCGTCGCGGCCGTCGCCATACAACTGAGCGTGTCGCGCGAATGCTCAAGACCGAGAAGATGACCCAGTTCGTGCGAGGCGATATTTGCGATGCATAGGGCGGTTTCCTCGACGGACGGCAGCAGGGATTCGAACATCGCGAGGTCTTCGGTGTAGATGATGGCGTCCTGCTCCAGATAGATATTGTAAGTGTCCACGTTGTCCGCCAGGCCGAGGTAGCTGGCGTGGTAATTACCGAAGTACAGGGTTGAATGCGGCTCCGTGGGCCGGGGATTCCGACGGCTGTCTCGAAACTCGACGTTGTAATCGGCATAGTCGCGTTTCATATGCTGAATGGCGCGATCGATGATGTAATCGGTCTGTCCGCGCAGCCGGGCGGAGATCGATTCGGCGGAGAAGGGGCGCATGACAGTCGCCGGCTCCATTCCGATCTGAACGGTGGAACCGCCGTCGAAATCGAGATAGACCAGTTGCCTGCGTGCTTCCTGCATGATGCCGCCGGCTTCTCGCTTGACCGTGACGGTGTATGAGCCGCGATCGTACCGGCCCTGTGAGTTTCCGAAATGGGCCCGGCTTGAGACCGTGATGCCGAGGTAGAGGTTGTCGGTGTCCTCGCGCAGTACACGGGAGATATAAGGATCGATCTGTCCGGAGTAGTAACCGCGATCGTCGTTGGCGTCGATGAGTTCATTGGCGCCATTGAAGACGGCGGCGACGGTGTTGAAACCGTTTTCACCCTTGACGTCGATCGTGAAGCGATCGCCAGCGTTGAACTCGCCGAGTGCATATAGATCAATGTCATTCGGCGAATCGATGGCGCCGGAAATGGTGATTGTTTGATCGGGTCCGACAATCGCCGATTGGGCACGCTCGAACGCGCTGTTATCACCGGCTTCCTTGATGGACCCCGCGATGCCGCTTCCCGACAGATCGCCGCTTTGAGCCCCACCGAGATCACCGACCGGCATGGTGTCGCACGCCAGTGGCAAGCAGAGAAGAAGCGCGAACAAGACAGTTGAACCGCCCGCAGTCGGGGCGTGGAAGGACCGGTGAACGTGCATGGCTGAAACTCCCGAATGGGATGCACTTCCACCGGCTACCTCCAGAGGGGCGAGCCGATGTCGCGATGATCGGCCGACTGAACGCCGGCCTTCAGTCAATTCATACGATTCCTGAGCGGTCGGCGGACGTTATGATGAGTTGGAAGTCCGCGAAAGCCGTGACATCCGGGGCTTTGCGGCGGGTGTCGATTCCGAGGTGGTGTCTTGGCGATTGATTGGGCGGATTATGGCTCGCGCATTGTGATTGCGGGCGGAGATTTTCGGGCCGAGTGGCCGTCCGTAAATCCGATTGGCGGCGGCTCGCCCATTCGCGCGAGCCGGGAAGACTGGGCGCGCGTCGAAGAGATTGCCCGTCGATTCAGCGAGTCCGGGGTGGAGTGGCTGATTGCCCCGACGGACGATTGGAATCCCGGCGCGGGCACATGCGGCCAGGAGCCGGACGAGATTCCGGCGGGCGAATTGCATCGTGCCATGACATTGGCAGTCGCCTGCCTGCGCCGTGTCGCGGACGCGCATACCGGCGATGGCGACCGGCCGGCCCGGGTGATCGGAGCGATCGGCCCGGTTCAGCAATTGCTGATGCTCGGGGAGATTGAGGAATCGGAGCTGGGACGGATTGTTTCCGAGCAGGCGGAGGCGATTGCAGCCGGGGGCGCGGATGCAATCATCTGCCGATCTTTTACGGAGCTGGAATCGGTGGTTGTTTCAATCCGATCGGCAGTGGCGGCGTCCGGCCTGCCGGTGATTGCGTCGATGTGCTTCGACAGCGGCCCGAGTTACTCCGAGACGACGCTCGGCGCCTCGATCCCGCGATTTGCGGAGTGTGCGGCGGAGTCCGGGGCATTCATGATCGGCTGCGACGGGAGCGAGTATCCGGACGGTGCGCCGGCGATCATCACAATGTTGCGCGATGTAACGAAGCTCCCGGTTTATGTGGAGTTGAATGCGGGTCGAGCAGAACTGAGTGAGTCGGGCGTGGATTATCCGGAACAACCCAGGGCCTACGCGGAACGGTTTGCCGCACTGTCGGCCGCCGGCGCGAGCGTGGTCAGTGGTGGACGCGGTGCCGGCGCATTGCACATGCGTGAGATGGTGCGGGCGGCGCTTCGCGCGTCGCGCCGTCGAGATGGAGCCCGTTGATCGTTCGGCGGTGCTGTACAGCCTCGGGTCCGCTAACGGTCGACCTGGTTATCGGCTGACGTGGAACCGAAAGTGAAAAGGCCGCCGGGCTGTCGGCAGCGCGGAGGGGGCTTCGTGCGTTTGAATGTCGATTGGGGAAGGGGACCCCGGCTGTGACTTCCGCGAAGGATTGAATGAGTCGCACCATTCCTTGACCCAACCGCGCAACTTCCTTATATTGAGGGTCTTCGAGCATTATTCCCCGCCGAGCGCGGGGGCCGTCCACCATGCACGCCATGCGGTCGGACGCTGGGGTTCCAAAAGTCGTAACCTGCCTCAAGATCGTGCGTTAGTTTCCCCGGTATTCGTCCGAAGATGGTTTCGGGAGGTTGTTCTCGATGAACCGCAAGTCCATGAATAGGTTCAGCGTCGTCATTGCGCTGATTTTATCCGCGTTGATCGTTCCGCCCGCCCCCTCGTTCGGACAGGAATTGGCCGACGACATGGTGGGCCAGCATCTCGGCGCCTGGGATGCCTGGAGTGCCGCGATGAGGTCGGTCGAACGGGACGACACCGCCGACGCATCTGCCAAGCTCGAACAGATTGTTCCGCTCAAGCTGTCCGACCTGCGATTGGCATTGATGGCCGATCGGACTGGCACGGTTCGGCTGGAGCAGTGGGCCGCGAAGGACGACGCACCGGCCGGTGTCAAAGCGCTGGCCGAGCAGATCAAGAACGGCCGTCGGCAGAAGGGTCTGGCCGAGGACGGCCTGCATTTCGCGGTCATCGGTCGGTTTGGGTATGCCGATGCCAACTTCAAGGCACTGATCGATTCGAACCCCGATCCGGTGGCTCTGCTGGAACTGGTTCGTTACAACGCGAACCGGCAGGACACCTTGCTGAAGCTGATAAACAACACCGAGGTGGGTGAGTCCGCGAAGGCGTTTCTCGAATTGCTGGTCCGTGGCGAAGAGCTTCTGCGCATGGATCCATACGAGATCGTCACGAACATCCAGAAACTCGGCGGTGCACCTCGGATGGCTTACAACGCCACCAACCGGTTGAAGTCTTCCGGCGAGTATGCCATTCCGCATCTGATTCAGGCTTTGCAGGATTCAAATCGAAAGAGCCTGCATCCGGCCATCATTCAGGTGATCCCCCAGATCGGTCGCTCGGGGCTGAACCCGCTCGTTCAGGCACTGGGCATGAAGGACGACGTCACCAAGGGCATCATCATCAACGCCCTCGGACGAATCGGGTACAAGCAGGCCGTTCCGTATCTGGCAAAAATCGCGGCTGATTCGAGCCAGGCTCCGGAGATTCGCACGGCCGCCGAGCAGGCGATCAGCGCCCTGGGCGCCGGGGGCGTCTCGAATCCGGCCGGCCTGTTTTATGATCTTGCGGATTTGTACTACGTCGGGACGGAGTCGCTGGCGGCGGATCCTCGAAGCGACGATGCCAACATCTGGTACCTTCGCGGAAACGACCTCCGCTACATTCCAGTGCCGCGCGCCATCTTCAGCGATGTCATGGCGATGCGATGCTGTGAGGAATCATTGAATCTGGCGTCGGACAACGATCGCGCCGTCGCCCTGTGGCTGGCCGCGAATTATCGCCGTGAAGCAAAGCTCGGCCTCGATGTGGAGAGCGAGCAGTCCAGCCCGTTCGAAGCGAAGGATTCGACGCGACCGGCGAACTATCCCCGGTCCATCTACTTCGGCCGCGCGGCTGGACCGAGGTATAACCACATGGTGCTCAGTCGCGCGTTTGAACGGCGCGAGTCGGGAGTGGCGCTGGGCGCGATCGCGGCGCTTCGCGTGACAGCGGGCGAACCGAGCCTGGTGGGCAACGAAGACTACAAACAGTCGATGGTGCAGTGCCTGATGTTCCCGAATCGGCAGGTTCGAGTGAAGGTCGCGCTCGCGCTGGCGGCGGCTCTGCCGAAGACGGCATTCAGCGGCAGCGAGAATGTGATTCCGGTCCTATCGGAAGCATTGGCGCAGTCGGACCGACAGGCCGCGCTGATTGTCGATGGCGACATCTCCGTGCAGAACAAATTGCAGGCCCTGATGCGGTCGCTGAATTACGAGTGTGCCGTCGGCGGGACGCTGTACGAAGCGATGCAGGCTGGGCGTGAAGCTAACCTCGTCAACTACGACATCATCCTGCTGGCCAGTGATATCTCGGAACCGGACGTGTCGTCGTCCATTACTGAGCTTCGAAAGAGCTTTGAAACGTCGGCGACGCCCATCCTGGTGGTCGCGAAGGAAGGCGAGGTTGCCAAGGCCGCGCGGCTGGCTCGCGAATCCAATGGCGTCGAAGTGTTGGATGCCTTTGTGATCGATCTGGGGGACTTCCAAAAGATCAGCGAACAGGTCAATGCAAGAATCTCGCGGGCGTCTCAGGCGTTGGGTATGTCGCCGCTTGACAGAATTCTATCGCTCGATCTGGCGATTCAGGCAGCGGCGGTTTTGCGTTCCGTGGCGGAGAGCAACTTGAAAGTGTTCGACGTTGCGGCGGCCACTCCGGCGCTGGTCGGCGCCTTGTCAAACGCCTCCGAGCCGCTTCGAGTGCAGGCCGGGCGGACGCTGGCTCTCATCGGCAACGTCGAATCACAGGAGGCGCTTGCGGAGTATGCGTTGGATGCGCTGAAAGGCTCCGCCGAGCGCATCGCGGCATTCGGTTCCCTTGCGGAATCCGCCCGACGCAATGGCAGCCTGATCGCGGAGCGTGAAGTGGTCTCCCGATTGATTGAATTTACCATGAATGAATCCGACCTGGTGCTTCGATCGGCCGCCTCGCAGGCGCTCGGCGCGCTGAATCTCTCCAGCAACAAGGCGAGCGAGATCATCCGCAGCCAGCACAATGGTTGATTTTCGCTGCGAAGTTCGTACGCGTGTCTGGCCTTAAATGATATGACTGCTCATCAAAGCCCACGGGCCTCGGTCCGTGGGCTTTTTTCTGGAATAACGCCGCAGTAACACTCCGGCACAATGCGCGGGGGGATTTGACATCCGCGTTCACTTTTCGGTAGACCCCCGCGCCGGCGCGGAGGTAGATTCCGGACAGTATGAAAACGCTTCCATCCCTTGGCGAGATGTTCCGGGCGATCGTGCGACGTGACTGCGAGTACGACGGCATTTTCTTCGCCGCCGTCAAGACGACCGGTGTGTTCTGTCGTCCCTCTTGCCCAGCCAGGAAACCGCGCGAACGCAATATCGAGTACTTCCCGACGGCGAAGGAAGCACTCTATGCCGGGTATCGGCCGTGTCTTCGATGTCGGCCGATGGATGCCGACGGCCGTCCGCCGCCGTGGGTCGCGCGGCTCATCGACGCAGTCGAGCGCTCACCCGCAGACCGGCTGCGCGACCGCGATCTTCGTGCGATGACGATCGAGCCGTCACGCGCGCGGCGATACTTCAATGAACATTATGGCATGACCTTCCAGGCATATCATCGTGCCCGGCGAATGGGCATGGCCCTGGCCCGATTGCGAGAGGGTGGTGATCTCATGACAGTGGCGATGAAGCACGGTTACCAATCGAACAGTGCATTTCGAGATGCCTTTGAAAAGACATTTGGCAAGACGCCGGGCGCGGGGCGGCGGGATGACTGCATCGTCGCGACCGTGCTGCCGAGTCCCGTCGGGTCGCTGCTGCTCGGGGCGACGGACAAAGCGCTCTGCTTGCTGGAGTTCTCCGATCGGCGGGCCTTGGAATCGCAGTTGAAGACGCTTCGTGCTCGATTCGAGTGCACCGTGGTTCCTGGTCGAAACTCCGTGCTCGATCAGGCGGCGGACGAATTGAGCGACTACTTCGCGGGCCGCCTTCGACATTTCCGGACGCCTCTCGACTTTCCGGGCACGCCTTTTCAGGTCGCCGTTTGGAAGCGTCTGCTTCAAATTCCCTACGGGCAGACCATTTCCTATGAGCGTCTCGCGGAGGACATCGGCCGGCCGGGCGCTCAACGGGCGGTGGGGACGGCCAACGGCTCGAATCGAATCGCCATCATCATTCCGTGTCATCGCGTGGTGAACAAAGGTGGCAAGCTGGGAGGTTATGGCGGGGGGCTGTGGCGGAAACAGCTCCTGCTCGACCTGGAGCGCGGGCAGCGCACAATTCCGTCGCGCTGAGGGCGAACTGAATTCCAATCTGAACGTAATTCTCTGTGTCGTGCTCGGGCAGGACCGCGCCAAGACCCGATTCGACTGCTATACTGCCGGATCGTAGTGCAGTTGAGGTCAATTTACATCGCCGCAGACCCATCAAGACCATCTGTCGTCCCGAAGCGCGAGGCATCTGTGCTGGCGCTCGTCGCCGCCTTCGCCGCGGTCTATCTCATCTGGGGTTCGACCTATCTCGGAATTCGGATCGCTATCAAGACGCTCCCAGCGTTCGCGATGGCGGGTTCGCGGTTTCTCATTGCCGGAATAGTGCTTTATTCCTTCTGTCGCTGGCGTGGCGTGAAACGTCCTGCGCACAAGGATTGGGTGAATACGACCATTGTCGGGGCATTTCTGCTGCTTGGCGGAAATGGCTGCGTTGTCTGGGCCTCGCAGACGGTGCCCAGCGGCATCGTCGCACTGCTGGTCGCCGTGCTCCCGATGTGGATGGTGCTGATCGAATGGCTACGGCCGTCCGGAGTACGACCCGGCAGGGGTGTGGTGATCGGCCTCGTTGTTGGCTTTATGGGCGTCGCAGTGCTGGTGGATCCGCGTTCGCATCTGGGTTCCGGATCGGTCAATCCGGCCGAGGCGTGCGTGCTGTTGCTGGGCGGCCTGCTCTGGGCGCTCGGATCGATCTACTCGCGCCAGGCCAAAATGCCATCATCGTTGCTCATGTCAATTTCAATGCAGATGATTACCGGCGGACTGCTTCTCTCGATCGTAGCCGCGTCACGCGGAGACTATTCAGCTTTCAGGTCCGAGTCGATCTCGCTCTATTCGCTTGGTGCTTTTGCCTACCTGGTGGTGTTCGGCTCGCTCATCGGATTCTCGGCGTATGTCTGGCTCCTGCAGGTCACGACGCCGGCGCGCGTTTCCACGTATGCCTATGTGAATCCCGTGGTCGCGCTCGTGCTCGGCTGGGCCATCGAAAACGAACCCCTCACGAACAACACGCTGATCGCCGGGGCAATGATTGTCATTGCCGTGGCGTTTATCACCGCCGCGGGTCCGGGGCGACGGGTCAAACCACAGCGATCGATCATGCCGGTTCCGGGAATCGAGCCGGAGACGTGTCTTGCACCGGTTGTACCACAATCGGATTCGCCAGGGTTGCCCGATTCGAAGCCGCTGGAGTGCAGCGGGGCGTGATGAACCCGCATCGCTGGCTGCACGCGGCAGGGCCCATACTCATTCCTGTACCCTGACGACTTCCATGGCCTCCTTCGGAATCGACTCGAATTCCCATGTCTCTGGCGGCAACGGGTGTAACTGAAAATCGGAGTAAGTCCGAATCCGTACGAGTCGAGGGGACTCGTCGGGTCGGCTACGGCGTATCGAATCCCATCGGCTGATGAAACCGTCAGGTCGGATATATATCAGCTCCGTGCCGCCGTAATTCTGGTTCGGTAAGCACGCGACCACATCGCAACGATGATTGTCGACGCGATGCGTACCGATCCAGAATCCATTTGAGACCCGCATTGTAAAGTACCGAATGCGCCCAGAGTCTTTCGCCAGCCAGGTGTGGTAATACCCTCCGAATCCACACATGTGCCGCTCGATGCCATCCGACAGCCTCACATCAATCGGTTCATCCGGCGACTGGACCGGCATGAAAAAGTACTGAGCGGGAATTCCACGGTACGCAGCCTTGCATTCCTGCCACTGACCGTCCGCGTGCGTCCAGACAAGCACCGGCACGTCATCGATGAAAATGCGGCTCTTAAGGCGGCCGGGCGTCATGGCGATTTCGACGCGCTTCAATTCGGGATGGGGTGGTTCTGTAATTTTCGCCGTGAATTTGAGCGTCGAGCAAGACGTGTAGGCGGATTCAATCTTCTTTGCGAGAGCCGATACCCGGGTTAGATTGTCGGATTCCGAAAGCCCTTGCCTTGCGATTTGCTCGCGCACGGCCGGTTCATCGGTCGGTAGCATGGACTGTGTGGAACAGCCGGTCAGACTTGCGAGCACGATTGCAAACGCACATTGCCATTGGCATGTCATCGGCTATCCCTTGGCAATTGGAATCCAGCGTGCGCTCAGAAGTCTCGCTTCGGCAGGCCCGAACTTACCCGGGCTCCATTCAGCCACATCATCCATGTTGCCATGAAGGTTAGTTTGCGATCAATGCGTCCACGAACAGCTGGACGTCGCGTCCGTCGGCAGCCCCGTCGCAGTTCATGTCCGCCCGTGCGACATGGTCCGGGGTGAGGGGTTGGTCGATCAGTGCGAGCACGAACGGCGTCACGTCTTCAAGATCGCAAATGCCGCTGCCGTCCATATCGCCCAGCGCGAGCGGCGTCGCCCTCACCTGCATGCCCGGAACCGCGCCATCGCCGCCGGCCTGCCACTCGCCGTTGTTGGTATTGGCCGAGAAGCCGGTGTCTTCGCCGGACACCACCCACACACCGTCAAGTCCACAGGGCGCGGCTGATTCGGCGACAATCCAATAGTGTCGGCCTGCGCAAAGGCGTGGGTGATCGGTCGAATGAGCCGTTTCGAGGATCGGCAGCCAGCCGATCGTACTGACAGTGACAAACATCTCTTCGATGACGGCCGGGTCGGGCCGGCTTTGTCCGTCCTGCTGCCAGTCGGGTCTCAGCGTGACGCGCACGACAGGGTGCGTGGAGCCGGACCAGTCATTATTCATTAGCCAGAGGCTCACCTCGTCGAAGGCATAGTCGTTTGTTGACGTGAAGCGAACGCCGACGGACTGATCGGTGCAGACATCCGGACCCCAGTATCCGAGGAATCCCCCGGGCAGTCCGTTGTCATAGATCAAATCGGCACGAGCGAGCGAAGAACCTGCGGTCAGCAGGGCAGCCGTCCAGACGACGGCAAAATGCAGATTGCGAATTCGCATATCCATTTGAGTAACCTCCGCCCGGCTCTCTGTGGAATTATAACTCAAAGCGCGCTGGGCTCAACAATTTTGCAATTCGTCGGCGGTTCCCGGTGGTCGTCAAGCGATTCTCCTGTCTTCGGCGCGCGATCGCCGGAATACTGGTATGGGAAATGGGGCCGCAGGTTTGCGGAATTCACATTGCGGAAATATGTTATGTCGATTGCCGCGTCCGCCAGGCGCGCGCCAGCTGTGGAGGATCGGTCGCAAGATGAAAGCCGCTGCAAAATCGGAGAATAACGACGAGGATGGCACTGCCGAAGCTTCGCCGCTGGCGAAGGTGCGCAACATCGGTGTCGCCGCCCATATCGACGCCGGCAAGACCACGACGACCGAGCGAATTCTATATTACACCGGAAAAACCCACCGCATGGGCGAGGTCGATGACGGAACAACCACGACCGATTTCGACGAACAGGAGCAGGAACGCGGCATCACGATCTTCAGTGCGGCCGTCACCTGTCCGTGGAAAGACCACACGATCAATCTGATTGACACCCCGGGACATGTGGATTTCACGGCCGAGGTGGAGCGCTGTCTGCGCGTGCTCGATGGGGCGGTGGTCGTTTTCGACGCCAAGGAAGGCGTGGAGGCGCAGTCGGAAACGGTCTGGCGACAGGCCCACAAATACAAGGTGCCGGCCATTCTGTTCATCAACAAGATGGACAAAATCGGCGCGGACTTTTTTGCATCTTTAAAATCCATTGAGAAACGATTGTCGGCCCATCCGATCCCGGTGCAGATTCCGATCGGCGCGGATGATACCTTCGAGGGGCTGATCGACCTGCTCAGCATGAGGGCGTTCCATTTCATCGGGGACGACGGCTCGAAAATCGACGAGGGCGACGTCCCTCCGTCGTTGGCCGACGAAGCCGCGTTCTGGCGGCACAATCTGGAAGAGCGCGTCGCGGAGATGGACGATGCGCTCATGGAGAAGTATCTCGAAGGCGGGCCGCTGGATTCCGCGGAAATTCGACGCGTGTTGCGGCAGGCGACGGTGTCAGGCAAGGCGCAGCCTGTTTTCTGCGGATCGTCGTTGAAGCATGTCGGCGTTCAGAAGCTGATTGACGGCGTGATTGACTACCTGCCGTCTCCGCTGGATCGACCGCCGGTTTCCGCACCGGCCGCGCCGAATGATGCCACAATTGTGACACGCCGCCCCAGTAAGGATGATCCGTTTTCGGCCCTGGTGTTCAAGATCGTCGCGGAGAAGCCGCTCGATCTGTACTACCTTCGGATCTATTCGGGCACGCTCCGGGGCAACGCCCGCGTCTTCAACAACAACACGGGCAAGAAGGAGAATCTAAGCAAGCTGTATCGTATGTTCGCCAAACGGCGCGATCAGATCGATGTCGCGACGGCCGGCGACATCGTCGTGGGCGTCGGGTTGAAGGACGCACTGACCGGACACACGCTTTGTGATGCGAACAAGCCGATTCTGCTGGAAAAGATCGAATTCCCGACCCCGGTCATGAGCGTGTCGGTCGAACCAAAGAACACACGCGACAAGGACGCCCTGATTGACTCGCTTGAAAAGCTGTCACGTCAGGACCCGACTTTTCAGCATCGCGTCAACAAGGAAACGGGGCAGACAATTCTCAGCGGCATGGGTGAACTGCATCTGGAAGTGCTGGCCTACAAGCTGGAGCACGATTTTCGTGTGCCCGTCAGCGTTGGCAAGCCGCTGGTCGCCTATCGCGAGACCGTCACGCGTCCGGCCGATGCCGAGGGCAGCTTCATTCTGAAGACCGCCACCGCGCCGCAGTTTGCCGTCGTTCAACTACGCGTCGAGCCGCTTGCCGCCACCGAGAGCAATGAAGAAGGCGGAGCCGCTGCAACGGCCGGCACATCGGCGACGTTTCAGTTTGTGAATGCGGCTCCCGAAGGTCAACTTCGGCCGGAGTTCATCGCGGCGGCGCGTCGCGGCATTGAGGACACGCTTCAGGTCGGCACGCTGGGCGGTTTTCCGGTGCTGAACGTTCGCGCCACGCTCCTGGGCGGTTCACAGAGCGAATCCGAGAGTACGGAACTGGCCTTCGAAAATGCGGCACGGCGGGCGTTTGAGGAGGCGATGAGAAACGCCGGCGCCGTGGTGCTCGAGCCTCTGATGAAGCTGGAGGTGACCGTGCCAGACGACTACTTCGGGGCGGTCAGCGGCGATCTGAGCGCCCGGCGCGGAATTATTCAAGACACGGAGCTACGGAATCGCGATCGTGTGATCCACGCGCATGTGCCGTTGGCGGAAATGTTCCAGTATGCCACGAAATTGCGAACGCTGACGCAGGGGCGATCTTCGTGGTCGATGGAGCCGCTGACCTATGCCGCAATGCCGCCTTCGCTTCAGAAGGAACTTCTGAAGCGATACGGGTATGAGTAGTCTGGAATCGGCTGTCCATTTCGCGGGGCCGCGACCCTCGCGCACGACAGGGCGTCGGCGAAAGGGTGCGTGGGTGGCGGACCCGCAGTGTCCCGGCGTCGGATTGGTGATCGGCTTGCCGTCTGCGGTAGGTGCCGGTGAACCGATTCGGTCGCTGGGTGGGAATTTTGGCGGGATGAATGGCCGGGTTGCAGCACTGGGAGCCGGGAAATCGCGTGCGAAAAATTCAATTTTACGTGGGTTGACAGGCTCGGGCGGCTTGGTAGTATTGCTGGTCTGCGAAATGGTTCGGGAGACAATGAATTCCCTGCCAGGACGTGGTGAAAGATGTGTCAAGGACTGAGGTAGCAACGTGGCATTAGATCGTATCCGAATCCGAATGGAAGCGTACGACCATCGGTCGTTGGATGTTTCGGCGCTCGAAATTGTCGAGCAGGCGAAGCGCACAAGCGCTCGCGTCCGAGGCCCCATTCCGCTTCCCACGCGGATCGAACGATACACCGTGCTCCGCAGTCCGCACGTTGATAAGAAGTCGCGTGAGCAATTTGAAATGCGCACGCATCGGCGGGTGATCGATATTTTCGATCCGACCGCACGAACGGTGGAAGCCCTGAACCGGCTTGTGGTGCCGGCGGGTGTGTTCGTGAAGATCAAGGCATAGAGCACGAACCGGTGCAGACGTCTTGCACCCGTTCCTCTGCTTGGTCTCGTTGAACTCCCCTTTTTGGATTCTCGTGTCGAAGCACGTGAGTGTCATCGCGTGCGTCTCGGGTTCGCGTGTGAACGTGAACCCTAAGGGATGATGTGCCCCATGAAGGCGGCGATACTTGGAACAAAAATCGGCATGACCCGCATCTTCGGGGAGGGTGGCGTCACGGTCCCTGTTACCGTGATACTCGCCGGCCCCTGCAAGGTGCTTCAGGTCAAGACCAAAGAGTCCGACGGTTACGAAGCGGTGCAACTTGGCTTTCTTGATAAGAAGCCGTCTCGCTGCACGCGGCCGGAGATAGGGCACGCTCGAAAGTCCGGTGCGAAGCCTTGTCGCTTCGTTCGTGAAGTTCGGCTGGTTGATCCCACGGACATCAAGGTTGGTGACGAGGTCAAGGTGGACGTCTTTGAGGAGCAGCAGATCAAGTTTGTCGATATTGTCGGCACCTCGATCGGCAAGGGCTATCAGGGCGTGATGAAGCGGCACCATTTTGCAGGCCAGGAAAGCTCGCACGGCACTGAGCGTAAGCATCGCGCGCCGGGCAGCATCGGCGGTGGCGGTTCCCGTGGTGGCGGCATGGCTGTCAAGCGAGGCCGTCGCATGTCGGGGCGAATGGGGCACGGGCGGTGCACTGTTCGAAACCTGGTCTTGGTCGGCGTGGATCGCGATCGGAATCTGCTCCTGGTCAAGGGTGCGGTTCCTGGTCCGCGAGGCGGTTATGTGGTTGTGTCGCGAGCGACAACGAAGGCATAGGAGATGTTGGATAGGGTCGCCGGCCCCGAAGGCCGATGCGGCCCTTCTTAATTAGGTCCAGACAGTCATGATTGAGATTCCAGTACTGGATACGGACGGCAGGAAGATCGGTGGCGAGCAACTCGACCCCGAACTGCTCGGCGGTCGCGTCCGGCACGACCTGCTCAAGCAGGCTGTCGTCGCGCACCGGGCAAATTGTCGACAGGGTACCGTGCAGACGAAGAGTCGCGCGGACGTCCACGGCGCTTCGCGCAAACTCTACAAGCAGAAGGGCACCGGCCGTGCTCGAGCCGGTAATCTGCGAACGCCCGTGCGGCGTGGTGGTGGTCATGCCTTCGCGAAGAAGAACATCGACTACAACCAGAAGCTCAATCGCAAAATGCGCCGGCTTGCTCGCAATTCGGCGATTCTCGCCAAGGCTCAGGCCGGTCGGGCGATCATTGTCAGCGGTATTCGGTTCGACGGTCCTTCTACAAAGAAGATGGCGACGACTTTGAAGGCCGTCGATGCCGCTCGATCGACGCTCCTGGCTCATCTCGGTGCGGATGTCAATCTGTTGAAGTCCGGCCGCAACATTTCTGTCCTGACTCTCAAATCAATCTACGACATCAGTGCCTATGACGTGCTCCGGACCGGGAAGCTGCTCTTCACGCCCGAGGCCTTCAAGGCATTGGTATCGGATCCGGTTAATCTCGGTCGCACGGTGGAGGCGTAAGGACACATGGATATCTATCACGTCATTAGACGTCCGCTGATTACCGAGAAGGGCACGCACCAGAGCAAGTTGTCGCACGAGGCCACGCGCAGTCGTCCCGGTCGCGGCGGTGCCTACTCGTTCGAAGTGCATCCCAAGGCAAGCAAGATCGAAATTCGGGATGCGATCGAGAAGATTTACAAGGTTCGCGTTGAATCGGTGCGGACCTGCACGCGGCGCGGCAAGACGCGAATGTATCGCGGCCGGCCCGGTTTGACTCGGCACTGGAAGAAGGCCGTTGTGGTTTTGAGTCCGGATTTTCACATCGACCTGTTCTGACGTGTGAATGCGTCAGGGGACTGAATGTGATGAGGCGTAAGTGATGGACTCAGGTTTTTCTGCGACGAGGCACGCGAGGTAACGCATCATGGGCGTGAGAATGTACTCGAAGACGACGCCGGGCCGACGAAACTCGGGCGTCAACGACTTTGCCGAGCTGACTGATAAGAGTCGCCGGCCTGTGAAGTCCCTCGTTCGCCCGTTGCCGAAGACCGGCGGTCGAAACAATCAGGGTTTCACGACATCGCGATTTCGTGGCGGCGGACACAAGCGACTCTATCGAATTATTGATTTTCGTCGGAACAAGGACGGAATCGAGGCCGTCGTTCAGGCGATCGAATACGATCCGAATCGCAACACGTTCATCGCGCTGGTCAAGTATGCGGACGAATCGCTGAGCTACGTCCTCGCGCCGAACGGCCTGAAGGTTGGCGACAAGATCATGAACGGCCCCACGGCTGAGCCGAATCTTGGCAATGCCATGCCGTTGAAGTATGTCCCCATCGGCATGGACATTCACAACATCGAGATGAATCCCGGCCAGGGCGGCAAGCTGGTTCGAACAGCCGGTGGCGCCGGTCGTCTGGCAGCGAAGGAAGGCGATTGGGCGACGATCATCCTGCCGTCGGGCGAAATGCGGCAGGTGCGGGTTGAATGTCGGGCGACGATCGGCCAGCTCGGCAATGTTGAGCACAAAAATATCGTCTGGGGCAAGGCCGGCCGCACGCGACACAAGGGCCGCCGTCCCCATAACCGCGGCACGTCCATGAATCCGATCGCCCATCCGCTGGGCGGTGGTGAAGGCCGCTCGGGCGGAGGTCGACATCCTTGCAGTCCGACCGGCAAGTTGGCCAAGGGTGGTCGAACGCGGAAGCCCCGAAAGAATTCCAACCGTCGGATTCTCCGGCGGCGCAAGAGCCGGCGCTACGGCGAAGTGAAGCTGAAGCGGCGCAAGTAGGATTTGATGTGATGTATCACCGGCCGTGGCGCCGGGTGACGTGGTGTCATGGCGGCGGGAATTGAGTCCGCCGCGTTTGAGTGAAAGTCAACCATGGGACGCAGTCTGAAGAAAGGCCCGTATGTCGATCCGAAGCTGTACCGGAAGGTGCAGCGTGCGATTGATCGCGGCTCCCACGAGATGATCAGGACGTGGGCTCGTCGCTGCACGATTCCGCCGGAGTTCGTCGGGCGGACCTTCGAGGTTCACAACGGGAAGATTTTTAACAAGGTGTTTGTGACCGAGGACATGGTCGGTCACAAGTTGGGCGAGTTCAGCCTCACGCGAATCTTCAAGGGCCATACGGCCGCGAAGAAGGCGGAGGGTTGATCCCCTCGAATTCGGAGCCTGTTCAATGGCTGACGGGAAGTGGACATCCAGGCATCGCTACGCTCGCATCAGTCCGTTCAAGGCACGGCTGGTCACGCAGTTGATCGCGGGTCGTCATGTGAACGAGGCGCTGGAGCTTCTGAAATTTACCAAGAAGCGGGCCTGCGCGTATGTTGACAAGGTCCTCCGCGCCGCGATGGCGGATGCAGACGAGCAGGAAGCAAACGTTCGCGGGCTCTTCGTTCACGAAGCCCGCGTGGATGAGGGGCCGACGATCAAGCGGTTCAAGCCGAAGGATCGAGGTCGAGCCCATCCGATCATGAAACGCACCAGCCACATCGTCGTGACGGTGGCCGAGGGACCGAGGAAGTAAATCGATATGGGACAGAAAGTTCATCCAATCGGGTTCCGAATCGGCGTCACCGAGGACTGGCGTTCGCGCTGGTTCGCGCCGAAGGCGGCGTTCGCCGAGTTTCTGATTGAAGATCAGAAAATCCGCCGTCTGATTCAGAAACGCTTGAACGACACGCCGCCGTTCGCGGGCGTCGCCAAGATCGAAATCGAGCGCACCCGCGACGAGGTCAAAGTCTTCCTCTCGACGGCGCGGCCGGGCATGGTCATCGGCCCCAAGGGCGCCGAAGTGGACAAACTTCGCGAAGTCATCGAGGAGATGATCGACCGCAAGGTCAGCATTAACATCAAGGAAATCAAGAACCCTGATTTGAACGCCCAGCTGATGGCGCTCGACATCGCCTCGCAGTTGAAGCGGCGCACGAGCTTCCGGCGAGCCGTTAAGATGCACGTCGACGCGGGCATGGCGGCCGGCGCGCTGGGTGTGAAGATCATCATCAAGGGTCGGCTCGGCGGCGCGGAAATGTCCCGCGTGGAACAGCAGAAGCGCGGCTCGATTCCGGCCCAGACGCTTCAGGCTCATGTGGATTACGGATTCGCCGAGGCCTATACGACTTACGGCGCGATCGGCGTTCGAGTCTGGATTTACAAAGGTCAGTACGGCGAAGAGGTCGAAGAGACCGAACCGGTCCGCCGGACGGGACGCCGAGCGCGGGCCTGAGGCCGGGCTTCGGTTTGACGGGTTCACCGGCGTTGTTGCCGGGCTGAATGGAATGGGAGTGACGTTCGATGTCATTGATGCCGTCTCGAGTCAAGTATCGCAAGCAGCACCGCGGCAAGATCCGTGGCGTGGCGACGCGCGGCAACAAAGTGTCGTACGGTGATTTTGGCCTTCAGGTGCTCACTGAAGGTTGGATCACGGCTCGACAGATTGAGGCGGGCCGAATGGCTGCGTCGCACTTCCTGCAGCGTCAGGGGCGCGTCTTCATTCGAATCTTCCCGCAGAAGAGCGTCTCGGCTAAACCGCTCGAAACGCGAATGGGCAAGGGCAAGGGTGAAGTTGATCACTGGGTCGCGGTTGTGAAGTCCGGTACGGTCATCTTCGAAATCGGAGACGTGGAAGAAAAGGTGGCTCGCGACGCACTGACCCGCGTTGCCCACAAGATGCCGATGCGATGTCGCTTCGTGACGAGACGGCACAGTCTTTAATCAATAGCGCAGGTTGATCGAGAGGTTGAATTCGGCCATGAAGATCGCGGACCTTCGAGAACTGAAGATTGACGAACTGCACATGGAACTGGATCGCCTCCGGCGACACCTCTTCGATTTGCGCAGCCAGGCCGTTACGGAAAAGCTCGAGGACTCGTCGCAGCTTGGCAAGACGAAGCGAGACATTGCCCGGGTGCTGACCGTTCTTCATGAGCGTGGCGAAGAAAATATTGAGCAGAAGCAGTATCACATGGAGTCGGTCGGACAACGATAGAGCGACTGCCGGGGTATCGCCCGGTCGTTGATGAGAAACGAGACGGTATACACGCATGACGGAAACAGCGACTAAAAGTGTGACGACACGGGGTCAGCGCCGGGCGCGCGTCGGCGTTGTGGTGGCCGATGCCCGTCAAAAGACGGTGAAAATTCGGCTCGATCTGCTTGTCAAGCACGCGAAGTACGGCAAGTACCTGAAGAAACAGAAGATAATTCACGTTCACGACGAGGCGAACGTGTGCAAGGCCGGCGATGTCGTGGAGATCGCCGAATGTCGACCGATCAGCAAGACAAAGTCATGGCGTGTTGCCCGCAGGGTGCGAGAGGCCGCCGCAAAGAAATAGTCCGTTGGTGATTTCATGATTCAACAGGAAACGATTGTGGACATCGCGGACAACACCGGCGCCAAGCGGGCCCTGGTGATCCGTGTCATCGGCGGTTCGACCGGTCGGGGCCGATATACGCGACGCACTGCGACCGTGGGCGACATCGTCGTCTGTGCCGTGAAGAAGGCACTGCCGAACAGCGAATACTACGTCGGCAACAACCGCAAGGAACGGTCGCAGCGGCGAAAGATCAAGGCCGTCATCGTTCGGGCCAAGAAGCCCGTTCGCCGGCCGGACGGCAGCTACGTGAAGTTCGACACGAATGCCGCCGTCATCATCGACGACGATCGAAACCCCAAGGGCACACGCATCTTCGGGGCGGTTGCCAGAGAGCTTCGCGAGAAGGGCTTCATGAAAATCGTGTCCCTGGCGGCTGAGGTGGTTTGAGCGAGTCCTGAATCCGGGGCGTCTCGCCGCATGCGAGACGGCTGGCATCCACGATTGACGGAAAGATCGGCATATGGCGGCAAAAGTAAGAAAAGGCGATCGTGTCGAGGTTCGAAGCGGTGAGCACCGAGGCCAGCAGGGCAAGGTCCTCCGCGTCGATCCCGAAAAAGGTCGAGTCTGGATCGAGGGCGTAAACCTGGTCTATCGGCATCTGCGACCCAGTCGACAGAATCCGCAGGGCGGCCGCATTCAGAAGGAAGCGCCCGTGCACGTCTCGAATGTGTTGCCGGTCGACCCGCGTACAGGACGCGGCAGCCGGGTCCATTTCGAGGTGGAGCGGGATTCCAGCGGCAAGATTGTATCGAAGCGGCGCGTGACGCGCGGTGGAACGGTGTTGGAGAACGTCAAGGCTGCGACAGCCTGATTGCATGACGTCTTGTCGAATTAGACGCCATGAGTTGATTCGAGGTGGGCAATGGCCCGGTTGATGGAAAAATACAAAACGGAAGTGCTGCCGGCCCTCGGCAACGAGCTGGGCACGAAGAATCCGAACGCCATCCCGAAGATCAAGAAGATCGTCGTATCGATGGGTGTCGGTAAGGCAATTGCCGAAAAAGTTCGCATGGCGTCTGCCGCGAAGGAACTGATGCAGATCACCGGTCAGAAGCCGCTGCTCTGCAAGTCAAAGAAGAGCGTGTCGAATTTCAAGCTGCGCGAAGGCTACGAAATCGGAGCCAAGGTCACGCTCCGAGGTCGGCGCATGTACGAATTTCTCGATCGGCTGATCTCGCTGGCGATTCCTCGAATTCGCGACTTCCGCGGCTTGGATCCCAAGAGCTTCGACGGTCGCGGCAACTACAACATGGGTGTGAACGAACAGACGGTCTTCCCGGAAGTGGAGGCCGACAAGGTTCAGTTCCAGCAGGGTATGAATATCACGATCGTCACTTCCGCGACAAAGGACGCCGACGCGAGAAAACTATTAACCCTGATGGGTCTTCCGTTCCGGCGCGCCGATGGAAGCGGCGGGCGGGCGGCGTAATGCCCTTTCGGACGACGGATCCGAGGAGCGACTGAGAGTATGGCCAAGAAAAGTTGGATGATTAAGTCCCTGCGGAAGCCGAAGTTCAAGGTTCGAGCTTACACGCGGTGTCAGGTGTGCGGACGGTCCCGCGCGGTTTACCGCAAGTTCCGGTTGTGCCGCCTGTGTTTCCGCATGTTGGCGCTCGAAGGCAAGATTCCGGGGGTTCGAAAGTCAAGCTGGTGATTGCGGCCCGGCCTGACGGCTCGCGAACAGCCGCCCGCGGTTTTGCGATGTCATCGCACCGGGCGAGGCAGTAAGAGGACAAGACGACATGTGGAGTGATCCCATCGCCGATATGTTGACCCGGATTCGCAACGCGTCGCGCAACCGCGCCGACACCGTGATGATTCCGCGCAGCAATTTCAAACATGCCATCTGCAAAGTGCTGCAGGAGGAAGGCTACATCAACGATGTGCAGTCGATCGAAGACGGCGCCGTCGGGCAGCTTCGCCTCAAGTTGAAATACGGACCGCGCGGCGAGCACGTCATCAACGGCCTGAAGCGAGAAAGCAAGTCCGGCTGCCGGAAGTACGTCGGCGTCGATGAAATTCCGAGCGTGTTGAACGGCTTGGGCATCGCCATCCTCTCGACGAGTCGCGGCGTGCTCAGCGACCGCCGCTGCCGTGAGGAGCGTTTGGGTGGCGAGCTGCTTTGCACGGTGTATTGATCGCGCGGCGAGGGCGTTGCCCCCGTTCGCGGCAAGTGGGGTTCTCCCCCGGTCGCTGCAACGCCGGGTGTGGAACTGGAAGAGGTTGAGATATGTCTCGTATCGGCAAAAAGCCAATCGACCTGCCGGCCGGCGTGAAGGTCGCGGTTCAGGGCAACAAGGTCAGTGTGACCGGCCCCAAGGGAACGTTGACGTTCGCGCATGCCAACGGTGTCAAGGTCGCGCACGATGCGTCCGCCAATGCCCTCAAGGTCGATCGCGCTTCGGATTCTGCGACAGCTCGCGCTCTCCATGGCACGACCCGCGCAATCCTGAATAATCTGGTCGTCGGCGTCACGCAGGGCTATTCACAGAAGATGGAAGTGTACGGAACCGGCTACACCGTCGCGGTGCAGGGCCAGTCGCTCGACCTGAAGGTCGGCTATTCCCATCTGATCAAAATTCCGGTCCCTGCCGGCATCAAAGTGACCGTCGAGGTCGCGGCAGCCAAGGGTGACGACACGCCCGCCAAGCTGACTGTGGAAGGCATCGACAAGGAAGTTGTCGGGCGCTTCTGTCGCGCAATCAAGGATGCACGCCACCCCGAGCCGTACAAAGGCAAGGGTGTCCGTTACGAAGGTGAACAGATTCTCCGCAAGGCGGGCAAGGCCTTCGCCGGAGCAGGTGGTTGATTTTCTCGTCGGGCGTTTGATTCGCCCGGCGATCGGCTTCAGGTGTCTCGATGAACGAACAACGACGAAAAACAGTCCGACTTCAGCGCCGCAAACTACGCGTTCGGCGAAAACTCTTCGGCACGCCGGAGCGGCCGCGGCTCACGGTGAACCGCAGCCACAAGAACATCAGCGCGCAGATCATCGACGACATTTCCGGCCGCACCCTCTGTGCCGCCAGCACCTTGCAGAAGGATGTCGCCGAGGCCGTGAAGTATGGCGGCAACTGCGCGGCAGCGGCGAAGATCGGCCAGATTCTCGCCGAGCGGGCGCGGATGCAGGGCATTCGGCTGATTGCTTTCGATCGCACCGGTTTGCGGTATCACGGTCGAATCAAGGCGCTGGCGGAGGCCGCGCGGAAGGCCGGTCTGGAGTTTTAGCGGGCGTGGGTCGCCTGGGGCGTTGTGGCTTCAGGTCTGTCGAATGGAATGGCGCGACAAGCGCCGAAATGGATCGAGTGATCGATGGCAAAGTCGAGTCAAAGAAGAGGTCGCGAGGCCGACGAAGGCCCGGGTTATGACGACAATGTCGTCAAGGTCTATCGCTGCTCGAAGGTCGTCAAAGGCGGTCGTCGATTCAGCTTCGCCGCGCTGGTTGTCGTCGGAGACCGGAACGGTCGTGTCGGCGTCGGATACGGCAAGGCGAACGAAGTGCCGAATGCCGTGGACAAAGCACGGAAGCAGGCCTCCCGCCAGTTGAAGCCCGTGCGTCTCAACGGCACCACCATTCCGCATCGCGTCAAGGGGCAGTTCGGTGCGAGTCAGGTGTTGCTCTTGCCCGCTCCGACCGGTACCGGTGTGATCGCCGGTTCGAGCGTTCGCGCGGTGCTTGAGTTGGCCGGCATCGGAGACTGTCTGACCAAGGTTTACGGCTCGACCAGCCCGAAGAATCTGGTCAAGGCGACCCTGAACGCGCTCCAGATGGTGCGCGATCGTGCAACGGTTGAGAAGCTGCGCGGCGTGACGCTCAGTGCTTGAAAGGCCGCGTTCGGCATAGGTGGTGGATCGTCATGAATATCACTGAAATTACCAGGAAGGCCGGTGCCCATCCGCGGCGATGGCGTGTCGGTCGAGGCGAGGGCAGCGGCAGCGGCAAGACGTCCGGCCGCGGCCACAAAGGCTCCGGCGCGCGAGCGGGCGTCACCAAGTTCGAGCTGTACGAAGGCGGCATGTTTCCGTTCTTTCGCCGCATTCCGAAGTTCGGATTCAGCAACGTGCTGTTTCGCAAGGAATATCAGATCGTGAATCTGGCGGACATCGCCGAACGATTTGACAACGGCGCACACGTAACGCCGGCCGCGCTCGAAGAAGCCGGTCTGGTCCGGGATCGATCCAAGCCGGTCAAGATCCTCGGTGATGGCGAGTTTGCGAAGAAGCTGACGATCGACGCACATCGATTCAGCGCCACGGCCTCGTCGAAAATCGAGTCGGCCGGCGGCAAGGTCAATTGGCTCGGTCCCAAGCCGAAGAAAAAGTTCGTTCGACGGCCCAAGCCGGCGGCTGAGGCCCCGGCGGCCGGCGGCAAGAAGTCCAGGGCGGCAAAGGCGTCGGCGGGCGGAGATGAAGCGAGCGGAGGCGCTGAGTGATCCGCTCGGCCGGGCGGGCTGATTTGCCGGCTCGGTCGGTCGGAGTTTGATGGGCACGGCGGCGAATCCGCTGTGCCTTTGCGCGTTTAGACGTGGTTAAGTGATTGAGCTGGCTGTTGACGCGGGGCGACGAACCTCGCGATACGGACGAAAGGCCTCGGGCCGGTCGTCCCGCTGCCCGCCACATTCGATGGAACGAGTGCTATGCTTTCGGCATTTCTGAACATCTTTAAGGTCCCCGAGCTGCGAAACAAGATTGTTTTCACGCTCGCGCTGTTGGCCGTTTACCGTATCGGCTTTTATGTGCCGTTGCCGGGCATCGACCAGTCTGAGCTTGAGTCGCACTTCACCCGCATGAAGGACGCCGGTTCGAGTGAAGGCGCCGGCGGGGTCGAGCAGCTCACCGAGTATTTCTCGATGTTCACCGGCGGCAATCTCCAGCAGAGCACCATCTTCGGCCTTGGAATCATGCCGTATATCTCTGCGTCGATTATCTTCCAGTTGCTCGGCACAGTCATTCCCTCGCTCGAAAAACTGCGGCGTGAAGGCGAGATCGGTCGGAAAAAGATTCAGGAATACACCCGCTATTCCACGGTGCTCATCTGCATCATCCAGGCCGGCTTCTGGCTGCACTACATCAAGAGCGCTCGGCTCGTCCACGAAGAATTCAACGACATGAGCAACAACTTCCTGGCCTCCGTGTCGTTCATCCTCATCGGCCTGACGGCCATGACCGCTGGCACCGTGTTCCTCATGTGGCTCGGCGAGCAGATCGACGAATACGGCATCGGTAACGGAGTCAGCCTCATCATCATGGCGGGCATTCTCGCCCGTATGCCGACGGCCGTCGGCTGGGTGATCGAAAATGCTTCGATCGATGTCAGCGGCGAAGCCCAGATGGGCCCGGCGAAGATTCTGTTCCTGCTTTTGGCATTCGTCGGCGTCATTGCCGGCTCAATCCTCATCACGCAGGGGCAGCGGCGAATTCCGATTCAACAGGCCAAGCAGATGCGCGGTCGCCGAATGTACGGGGGTCAGCGGAACTACCTGCCCCTGCGCGTGAATCATGGCGGCGTCATGCCGATCATTTTCGCAAGCAGTTTGTTGATTTTCCCCGGCCTGTTCTTTGGCTGGCTTGCCGATTCGTTCCCGAGCGTGGGCTTCTTTCAGACCATGGCTTCTGAGTTTCACGGGTCGAGCTTCCTTTACGTGCTCAGCTACATCGCGATGATTTACTTCTTCGCTTATTTCTGGACGACCGTGCAGTTCCAGCCCAAGGAAATGGCGAACTCGCTCCGCGATAACGGCAGCTTCATTCCAGGACTTCGACCGGGCAAGCGAACGGCTGACTATCTGGAAACTGTCATGACTCGGATCACCTACGTCGGAGCGGGCTTCCTCGCGTTGATCGCGATCATCCCGCAGCTCTTGGCCTCGGCCATGAATATTCCGTTCTCGGTGTCTTCCTTCCTTGGCGGTACCGGGTTGCTGATTGTTGTGAGCGTCGGTCTCGATCTGGTCCAGCGAGTCGAAGCCAACCTCATTATGCGAAACTACGCGGGATTCCTTGATAGTGAGGGAGGAGGCCGTATCAAGGGAGCCTATACGTGAACATTGTCCTCCTCGGTCCTCCCGGCGCCGGCAAGGGGACGCAGGCCGCGATCCTTGCCAGATCAGCCGGGTTGCTGCACCTCTCCAGCGGCGACATTCTCCGCGCGGAGCGGCGAGCGCAGACCGATTTGGGGCGCAAGGCTCAGGAATTTATGGATGCCGGCAACCTTGTGCCGGACGACCTGATTCTGAGCATGATGATGCATCACATCGGTCGGCCGGAGGCGTCGAGGGGTTTCCTTCTTGACGGCTTCCCGCGAACGGTGGCCCAGGCGCAGGGGCTGGATGTTCGACTCCTGCGTGAATCGCGGCGACTCGATGCGGTGATCTGCATCGATGTGGAAGATGAGGTGGTCGTGCGCCGCCTGACTGGACGGTGGTCCTGTCCGAATTGTGCGCGCGTCTATCATATGGAGTTTTCGCCGCCCGGAGCGTCCGGCGTGTGCGATGAATGCGGGCAGAAGCTCGCGCGGCGCATGGATGACGAGCCGAGCGTGGTGAACGAGCGGCTTCGAAACTACCATGAATTGACGAAACCGCTGATCGCGTACTACCGCGACGAGGGCGTGTTGCGGACGGTTTCAGGCGTCGGCAGCCTGGACGCGGTGAGCGAGGCGATCCGAAAGGCATGTCCTGGTCTATGAGAGATTCCGCCAAAAAGGACATGCGTCGAGAGTTGCGTGGTCGACCGAATATGGCTGTACTGAAAAGCCCGCGCGAAATCGAGCTGATGCGAGCGGCTGGCCGTATCGTGTTTGGCGTGCTGAATCGCATGGCCGAGATGGTCAAGCCAGGCATTCGTGTCCGCGAGTTGGGCGAAGAGGCCGAACGGCTGATCGCCGAATCGGGCGGGATCGCACTGTTCAAGGGTGTACGGACGCCGAACACGAAGTTCGCGTTTCCGTCGGCGATCTGCGCCAGCGTGAACGATGAAGTGGTCCACGGAATTCCGAACGATCGCGTCCTTCACGAGGGCGACATCATCAGCGTCGATTGCGGCGTTCGGTTCAAGGGCTATTGCGGCGACTCGGCACGGACGTTTGAAGTCGGCAAGGTCTCGCCGGAAGCTCGGCGGCTGCTGGAAGTGACCAAGGGCACGCTCGACTTGGCCCTTGCGGAGATCCGCCCGGGACGCCTATGGAGCGAGGTTGCCGGCCTGATGCAGCGTTATGTGGAGTCTCGGGGCTTTTCGGTGGTTCGCGAGTTCGTGGGCCACGGAATTGGCCAGGAGATGCACGAAGAGCCGAAAGTGCCCAACTACACGGACCGTGACCAACGAAAGTCGGATTTCGTGCTGGAACCGGGCTTGGTGATTGCCGTGGAACCCATGGTGAACGCCGGAGCAAGACATGTTAAGATGGGGGATTCGACGGGCTGGCCGCAGGTCACGAAGGACGGCAGCCTTTCGGCGCATTTTGAGCATACAGTCGCCGTCACGCCGGCTGGCGTGGATGTGCTGACGGACGGGCGGTAACTCGCGACACTTGCGTTGCGAGTCCGCTGCATTGGGTTGCGTAAAACGGCCTGCCGTTTTTCGCGACCAGGGAGTTGAGAAGTCATGAAGGTTCGTTCGAGTGTTCGCAGAATTTGCGAGAACTGCAAGATTGTCAAGCGCAAGGGTATCGTTCGGGTGATTTGCTCGTCCGATCCTCGCCACAAACAGCGCCAGGGCTAAAGCGGATAGTCGTCTTTTTTGGGAGTTGAGCGGATGCCACGTATTGCGGGTGTCGACATACCGGCCGAAAAGCGAATCGTGATTTCGCTGGCCTACATTTACGGAATCGGTCCGACGCAAAGCGCCGCGATCCTGAAGGAAGCCGGGATCGATGAAAACACGCGCGCCAAGAATCTGACGGAAGATCAGATCAGCCACATCGCCGGCATCATCGACCGCAACTTTGTGGTCGAAGGTCAATTGCGACGCCAGGTCCAGCAGAATATCGCCCGATTGCGCGACATTCAGTGCTATCGGGGCTGGCGCCATCGAAAGGGTCTTCCTGTTCGAGGCCAGCGAACGCGCACGAACGCGCGAACGAGAAAAGGCCCCAAGAAGACCGTCGCCGGCAAGAAGGGCGTCAAGGAATTGCGAAGCTAATCTGCTGATCTGCGCTGACGCTCCTCGGGTTCGGTTCGACCCCGGTGCGTGCATCCGCAGTCGGTGTTTGGAGGTTTTTGTTCGTGGCGAAGACGACGAAGAAAAAAGTTCGACGGCATGTCACCCGCGCGGTTGCCCATGTTCGCTCGACGTTCAACAACACGATGGTGACCATCACCGACTTCAATGGCGAAACGCTCTGCTGGGCGTCCGCTGGAACGGTCGGGTTCAAGGGCACCCGCAAGAGTACGCCTTTCGCGGCCCAGCGTGCCGGCGAAACTGCCGCGCAGGCCGCACGGCGCTATGGCGTCACCGAGGTCGAAGTGAAGGTCAAGGGGCCTGGCAGCGGGCGGGAGTCCGCGGTCTCTGGCTTGCAGTCCGGCGGTCTTCGCGTTCAGTCGATTGAGGACGTAACCCCGCTTCCGCACAACGGCTGTCGCGCCCGCCGCAAGCGTCGCGTTTGAGTCGGCGGCTCCGGTCGCCTTGATCATCAACCCGCAGCGGGTTGACACAGAAGCTGCGTCGTTGGCCTGGCACCTCGGGCCGCGGCGTTCGAAAGAACATGACAGTCGAGCATCCGCGGCAGAGCGAGTGGGCCGCGTTTCGGGCGCCGCCTGAAAATCCTCGACATCCCGATCGGCGAGCGGCGACTGTCCCGCCGGTCAAAACCATTCGGACGTCACGTTGGGCCGCTGCGCACGGCCGTCGGACGATCAGGAGGTCAATCAGCAATGCGAATTCGTTGGCGTGGTTTGGAATTGCCCACCCGCGTGATGCGGGATGATGCCGCGAGTCAGGGTAACTACGGTCGATTCGTCGTCGAGCCGTTTGAGAGAGGCTTCGGCACTACCGTCGGCAACAGTCTCCGCCGAATCCTGCTGTCCAGCCTTGAAGGATCAGCCGTGACGCGCGTCCGCATCAAGGGCGTCGATCACGAATTCATGACAATGCCCGGCGTGCTCGAAGACGTGACGGAGATCATCCTCAACGTCAAAACCCTCGTCGTCAATCTCTCCACCGACGCCCCGAAGTCCATGAAGGTTTCAGTGCGCGGCCGCTCCGGCGAGTCGGTTCAGGTCCGCGCGTCGGATATTCAGGCTGACTCCGCGATTGAGATCATCAACCGCGACCACCTGATTTGCACGCTCACGGACAATGTCGAATTCGAAATGGAAATGACCGTCGCCCGTGGACGAAGTTATGTCACAGCCGAGGAAAACAAGGGCGTCGATCAGGATCAGGTCATCGGCGATATCCCCGTGGACTCTGTTTTCTCCCCGGTTTCCCGCGTCCGGTACCGCGTCGAGGACACGCGAGTCGGTCAGCGGACAAATTACGATCGCCTCGTCATGGAAATCTGGACAAACGGCACGATCGCGCCCGAAATGGCGCTGGTCGAGGCCGCCAAGATTCTCCGCAAGCACCTCAATCCGTTCGTCCAGTACTTTGAGCTCAGCGCAGGTCTGGCCGTGGAAGGTCAGCTCCCGGCCGTCGGCGGAACCGAGGGCACCGCGGGCGTCGATGAAGCCAAGCTTGCCTTGCCTATTTCGGTCTTGGATCTGTCGGTCCGATCGAGCAACTGCCTCGCCTCGGCCAACATCGGCACCATTCGCGAATTGCTTCAGCGTGAGGAGGCCGACCTGCTCAAGCTGCGAAGCTTCGGAAAGACCTCCCTTCGCGAGGTGAAACGCAAGCTGGCGGATTTCGGTCTGGCCCTTCGTCCTTCGGTCGGCTTGAATCTCGACGACGACGACGACGACCAGGAGGAGTTGGACCGCACACCCGCCAGTTCCAAGTTCGGCGGCACCCCGGCTGGACGCCCCGGTATCGCCCCGCTCGATTCCGGATCAATGGGAACCGTGACAAACTTCGGTTCGCAGCCGGATAACGAACATCGGGAATAATCGACAATTGCAATTGATGCCCGGCATTCGTCCCGGGTTGACAGCGGCCATGCGGCAATAAGAAGACGAAGGCAGGACATAGCATTATGAGACACAAATCATCAAAGAGGCATCTGTCGCGGACGCCGGCCCACTTGCTCGCCATGCGCCGAAACATGGCGCAGAGCCTGTTTCAGTATGGACAAATTGAGACGACGCTGGTCAAGGCAAAGGCCATGCGCAGCTTCGTCGAAAAGTTGATCACGCTTGCTCGAAAGGGTGATCTGGCCGCCCGCCAGCGCGTCCTGGCGATTTTGACTGATCGCGCCGTCCTCAATCGAGAACAGGAGGAGCAGTACGCCGGCATGTCATCCGCCGATCGAACCCGCGTCATGAAGTCGCGGTCAGGGCGAAGGCATCGCGCCGGAAAGGTCCCCGCTTCCTACAACAAGAGCAAGTTCTCGTTCGTCGCAGATTCAATCGTCAACAAGCTCATGACCGAGATCGCTCCGCGATATCGAGATCGAGCCGGCGGCTACACCCGAATCGTTCGCCTCGCCAAGCGGCGAATCGGCGATGCCGGCGATCTGGCCATCCTGCAACTGGTCGGATCCAAGGAAGGCAATGTGGAAGAAGCGAGCACGCCGAAGAAAACCGTCGGTATTCGCCGCAAGAAGGTCCAGGATCGCATTCGCATCCTCGAAGGAAAGAAGCCCCAGCGACAACGCAGACGCGGCGGCTCCAAGGCGGCCGGCGCGGCCGCTCCCGCCACTGACGCGAACGAAGCCGCGTCATAGTCCCCCAGCTCTGTCCTTGCTGCATTATCTCTAGGTGGAATCGACAAAGCCCGATAGCGAAAGCCTTCGGGCTTTCTTTATTGTTGCCGCCCGTGGCATTATCATCCCAACGCTCGGCGTTGATTTCGATGTGGGTTCGCGCGGAAAGGGTCCGCCCGATGAACGATCCGAACTGTATCTTCTGCAGGATTGCCACAGCTCAGATTCCGGCTGCCCGTGTCTTCGAGAATGAGCGGGCCGTCGCGATTCTCGACATTTCGCCCCTCGCGGAAGGGCACCTCCTGCTGATTCCAAAGCAGCATGTCCCTGATATTCGCGGCATCTCGCCGGCGGACCTCGGCGAGTTGACGGGGGTCCTGCCGCGATTGGTGACTGCCGTCATGAATGCCACCGGCGCAACCGGTGCCAATGTCCTCCAGAATACCGGCGCATCAAGTGGCCAGGCCGTGTTCCACCTTCATTTTCATATCATCCCCCGCGTCGAATCGGATGCCCTCGGATATCGTTGGAATGCGGGAACCTATGCCGCAGGTCGTGCCGAAGCGATCAAAGAAGCGGTCATTCAGAACCTCAGCGCTCCGTGATTTCAACAATCAGTACGCACCGGTTTCGAAAAAACTCGACACCCGGCGGGCGGTCGCCTGCCCGCGAGATGGATTTGCCATGAGAAATGATCACCGAGGAAACACGCTCGTAATTGCCCCTGTCAGATTGGAACCGGTTCGCCGGGGGTTGCCGCATACAAGTTATTCGCAACAGCGTCACATCATCAGAACGGCCGTCTCGCTGGCCCTCTTGCTGTGCGGCATGCCCGCGTCACGCTTGTCGGCCGATGACCGTCCTGTGCGGGCGGCCACCGAGAATGTCGACACCCACCTGCGATACCGATTCGAACTGGGAAATCGAGGTTATTGCGATCTGGTCAAGCTCACCGATGGATCGACGGCGTGCGGCAAAGTGGTCGAATGGGCCGACCGGATTCTGGTGTTTGATTCCTCGGGTCTCCAGCGCGAGATTCCGCTCGATCAGGTGGATCGGTTCGATCTGCGTCGCCACGAGCGGCACACACGACGGTTCGAGCTTCCCGATCTGACCGTCGCATTTGTCGAGCGATTGCCCCGAGACCCATCCTGGCATGGGCATGTCGCGATGCGCGGCGGACTGCCGATACTCGACATCAACCCGGACGGCCAGGCGTGGAACCGGAAATCGGGCGAAACCGTGTCGTTTCGGATTCACATACTCAATGCAGGCCACGAGGACTCTCGTCGCGTTCCCTGTCGTGTGTCAATCGACGGTCAGCAGCTCACGCCCGATGTCGCGCTACCGCCGCTGGTTCCCGGCGGCACGCATGAGTTCGAAGTGCCGTGGGTATGGCAGGATGGTCAGCATGAGCTTCGAGTGGAGATCGACCCGGCCGCCACGGAGCCGGACGCGCTACGGTGGAACAACACTTTCACTCAGCCGACCCGCGCGCTCTCGGTGGCCTTTGTCGTGGCACGAGAACGGTATGAGTCTTTCCGGCTTTCGCCGAATCCGGTCGATTCATTCTGCTTCGAGGACTATGCGCAGTATCTTGTTCAAAATCTGAACGCGCTGTTCGCGGCTTCCGTGTTCCCATCGGCTCCGAACGGCGTGGTCGAACGGGTGTTCTGCGATCGAATCGTGGTCGTGGACGATCCGCTGGATTCGGCGACGCAGTCGTCATGGCTTCCGGGGCTCCAGCAAAAGATCAAGTCGGGTGATCGCGAAATCGCGCTGGCCGAATACGCCGCCTTGGTCAGATTCGGAAAATTGCCAAAGGGTGTCGATGCGAAAAGTGAAAACGCGAAAGTGAACTGGAAATCGCTTCAGGACATCGGCGCGCAACTCGGGCTCGCGGACCTGCGCACGACCGATACGACGATCGAGCAGTGCTATGTACTTGACATCAACGAACGATTCGCGATGCTCGAACATTTCTCGCCATCGCGCGCCTCGCTGATGTATACTCCCGGCGGATTCCCCCTCTCCGAGGAACAGGCCGGTTTTCTCAACAGTTGCATCGGTCGGCCTCGCGGCTTTCGCGGCGACTACCGGTACCAGTTGCCGGCGTCCATCGCGCTGCGGTTGCGCGCGACCGATGGCCGTCCGCTCCAGGACGTGCAGGTCGACGTGTTTCAGCTTGCCGCGGACGGGCCCGACGCCGGGAGGATCATCGGCATCGGACGAACCGATCCCATCGTGTCCACAGTCTCTGATGCCGAAGGAATTGCGGAGCTGATCAACGTCGACGCCCCGCCTCACCGGACGCCCGGCGGCTTCGAACTGAAGGGCAATCCGTTCGGGCATATTGCCGTCGAGGGAACCAACGGCCTCATTCTTCTGCGGTTGCGGCATGGACAGCGTAATGAGGAATTTCGCTTTGTGACGCTGGCCGAATGCAATGTCGCCTATCTGCGCGGACGGAAGGATCGTTATGTCATCGACATCGCGACGAGGTTTGCCGCGAAGGATGCCTCGCTGCCGGCCCCTCCGTTCGCGGCCGTCGAAATGTGGGATCGCCGGCAATCGCCGCCACCGCTGGTGCTGACCTGGATTCTTCCCAAGGAAATTGACCCCGCCAATGTCGAGGAGTTTCGCGTTTACAAACGCACCGGGTTTGCAGGTCAGGAAGCAAAGCCTTGGACCCTGGTGTCAGTGCACAACCCGCCGGAGCCGCGAAACTTTCCTCACGGAATCGAGTCCTACTTCGACGAATTCAGCTACGGCGGACCCTATTCACTCGACACGTTCTTCGCCGTGTCCACTGTCGACAAAATGGGACGCGAGAGCGGATTGTCGGAGCCGGGCTACGTTCCGTATGACAAGGAGGGCGTTCGCTTCGCGGTCGATCGCGCTTACGCTTACATGACCGCGCGCGGCAACGGAAAATCGCAGATGTTCTACTGGGACGGCCGCGCCGGCACCCAACCCCATCAGATGAAGACCGATGTGGCTCCGGGGTACCATCCGGCCTATGAGGGAATCGCTTTCGCCCCGGATGGTCGCATGATTGTGACCGATCCGGTCAACCACGTCCTCGCCGTGTACGATCCGGCCACGGAAGAACTGGTCGAGGTAATGCCGCGCCGCGACCAATGGCCGGGACAGCCCGGCGACGAGCCGGGCGATTTCCGCGATCCCGCCGACATCGCGATTGACGACCGCGGCACCATCTACGTGGCCGACCGCGGGAATCATCGCGTTCAGATGCTCGGCTCGCGCGGCCAGCCCATCGGAATGCTCGATCCGGATTTCCGGTTTCGCCGACCGGAGGCCGTTGCGTATTCGACCAATCATGTATGCGTGACCGATCAGGGCGGCGCGCGGTGTCGTGTGTATAACGTCGCCGGCAAAGAGCCGAGGTTCGTCGGGGAATTGCCGCCACTGGTCGGCGCGGATCGGGCGATCGTGAACGCGAACGGACGCATCTTCGTGACAGGGCGTTTGCACACCGGAAGTGAATGGACGGTGCTGTCATTCGATCCCGATGGCAACGGCGGATATGTGTTCAGCGGCGAGGGCACACAGGGCGAGATGGGCGCGTACGAACGCCCCAGGTCAATGTATCAGCACCGCGGGGATCCCTCCTACGTCTACATGATGAATGAGTTTCCATTCGACGTTCGCCGGCTTCACATCCTCCAGTAGCCGGGCGGCGTCATTCGTTGAACTGATTCTTCTGATCAGACTTGAGGTAGCTGCGCCGCGCGGCCTCATACTCCGAGGCTGTCTTCGGCAGACCCTCCATGTCTTCGTCCTCGCGGAGTTCTGCGCCGTCGGCCGTTCGGCTGTGAATCATTTTAAGGATCGGAATGCACCAGCCGCAGCCCGTCCCGGCGTTCAGGCAGTCTGACATCTGCGATGGTCGCGCGGGCTGTTCGCGACGTGCGAAATTCACAAGCTTTCGCAGCGATACGTGGAAGCAATAGCAGATGTCGTCGTCCGGTTTCATGGTTGTGCGACGCAATCGCCAGATGGATTCTAACGAATACTCATGCCGTCCGCGCGGATCTAATCACCGGAATCCGGGCTGCGCTCTCCCGCGCGGACCGATCGGCAGGTATGATGTGCGGGTTCAAATACGTGTCGTTTCAGCCCATGTCATCGCCCGGGAGAATGCCCATGTCCGCTGTTCAATCCATAAGTAAGTGCATCGAGTATCTCAACGCGAACAAGGCTCGTTTTCAGGCCGAACTATTCGACTATCTCCGAATTCCCAGCATCTCCGCTCAAAAGGAACATGCGGCCGACTCGCAACGCGCCGCGGAATGGACGCGCGATCGCTGCCAGGCGGCAGGCCTCCAGGCGCAGGTGGTCCGGACCCCCGGCAACCCGGCCGTGATCGCGGAAGGGCCGCAAGTCCCCGGACGCCCGACGATCATGATTTACGGGCATTACGATGTTCAGCCTGAAGGAGACCTCAAGCTGTGGCACACCGGCCCCTTTGAGCCGGTCATTCGCGACGGCATGATCATTGGTCGCGGTTCCGCGGACGACAAAGGGCAGTTGCTGTGCGCGATTCTCGCGGTCGAATCGTGGATGAAGACATTGGGCTCATTGCCGATCAACGTCAAGTTCTGCATCGAAGGCGAGGAAGAGGTCGGCTCCAAAAACCTCCGGGCGTTGATCGAAGCACATCGGGAGCGCCTCGCCTGTGATTACATCGTCATCCACGACACCGCCCAATTCGGCTTGGGAATGCCGGCGGTCACGATCGCGACGCGCGGCCTTGTCTACAAGGAAGTGATCATTCGCGGACCGGGCAAGGACTTGCACAGCGGCACCTACGGCGGCGCGATCGCGAATCCTGCGAACGAACTGGCCAGGCTCATCGCGTCGTTCCACGACGCCGACGCCCGAGTCACGCTGCCGGGCTTCTATGAGCGCGTCAGAGAGATGTCCCCGGACGAAGTGCGGGAGATGAACGGCCTTCCCTTCGATGAGGCGGCATTCCTCGCCGATGTCGGCAGTCCCGCCACGTGTGGCGAGAAGGGCTACTCCAATCTCCAGCGCCGATCGGCGCGCCCGACACTCGATGTGAACGGCATCTACGGCGGCTACATGAAAGAGGGTTCAAGCACGATCATTCCTTCATTTGCTGGTGCTAAAGTGTCAATGCGCCTGGTGGCGGATCAGGATGCCGATGAAATCAGTCGCATTTTCGACGAGGCGGTTCGAAAGCGCGTGCCCGGTACGGTGCGGGTGGAGATTTTGGACCACGCGGCTTGCGGGGCATATCTCGCCGATCCGCAATCCGAGGGGATGCGAATCGCCCGCAAGGCGGTTGAGTTGGGATTCGGTAAGACGCCGATTCTCATGCGAGAGGGCGGCAGCCTGCCAATTCTTCCGATGTTCAAGTCGCTGCTCGGCGCCGACAGTCTGATGCTCGGTTACTGCCAACCCAATTGCAACGCCCACTCCCCGAACGAGTTTTTGCACGTCGCGGATTTCGAGGCCGGAGCGCGGAGCAGTGCCGCGTTGATTGGGTTGATGTCGGAAATGAAGAAATAAGGTCGTCGAATCGCGATACAGCTGCCAAAATGGGTCCGAAAACCGCGAAAATCAGAACCGCCCCGCTGCGCGACGGATTTGATGCTTGAATTCAGCTGTCCGTGCCCGATAGGATCGACACCGACGTAAAAAAAGCAGGGTGGGCCAGCCTCGCACTCTGGCCCACCCCTCACACACAACCGACCCATTTCTGGGATCGGCACGATTAAACCGAGAGCCTGTTTTCCGCTTCATGCTCTCGGGGGTAGTAGTCGTTGGAACTCCAGGTTTGTTTTCAGGCGCTTTTCTCGCAACTTCATTTCTTTCGCCAATCCCGTAAGAAGCAACCCCCGTGCCAGCCGAGATCGTCCGCGCCGGTCAAAGTTTTCCGATTCTTAAGCTTCTTAATTTCAAGAGGTAGCGTATTGCCAGATTGTCGGCGATCGAATTACGTCGCTCTTGAGAACGATTTGTGGCTCCGAATTGGGCAAAATGGGGGTAACGGCGGTCTTCCCATCCGGGCAGCTTTACCCAACCCAGTTGATCGAGATTTTGGTGCGTTTCATCGTGCCAGAATGACAGATTATTGATCGTTTTTTGAGCCCATCCTGCCAATTTTGTCGTCGATCGATCTAAATTCAACGCGCCGTCTATTATCGTTGAATCTATCTAAGTCAAATCTAAACAATCACTTACGACGATTCGTGCAATGCTTTCTCATCACGCCGCGTTCTGGCACCCCGCTTGCCTCATGGGTGTGGCCGAGGTCGGTCATCGCGAGATTCCGGTTTCTCGCCAGAAAGATCGACGAATGACGCATGATGGCGAGTCGATTGAATTTACTCATCGCTCACGCGGACGGCTCGAACTGGCCGAACGGCCTGGAGCGGGCGTTGGCGCCGTTGCCTGTGCGCCTCCTTCATTCGACTGACTGCGATCATGCGATGGGTATGGCTGCCGACCCGGCCGTGCATGTTGCGATCATCGACGATGCGCTTCCGCGTGAGGGCGGTCTTAGCGTATTGCGTCGGTTGCGCAGTTCGGGCTTGACGTTGCCTGTACTTCTGGTTGCATCGGAGCTGGATCGGCGGCTCATGGAGGATGCGATTCAGTTGAACGCATTCAGCGTTGTCGCGGTCGATGACCGACGGGATCTTGTGACGCCGGTGGTCTTCCGTCTTGTGCGACAGGTGTACCGAGTCGACTGGCTTTATCCCGGCGATTCAGCAATGGCGAACTAAGGTGTTGAGACTCCGTCCGTTGGCGGACGGCATTGTCGGAAACTTGCGGCCGCAACGTCAAATGCGTTGTTCAGGCCCGAATCAGAAAGAGAATCGGTTAACAACCAAGGAGCAATGAGAATGGCAGTTACAAAGGTCAGTGTTCGCCCGTTGGGTGACAAGGTTCTGATCAAGCGAATTGAAGCGGATGCGGTGACCTCCGGGGGCATCGTCCTCCCGGATTCGGCCAAAGAGAAGCCGAAGCGTGGTCGCGTGCAGGCGGTTGGCGACGGGCGTCTGCTGAATACGGGTGAGCGCAGTGCGCTGCAGGTCAAGAAGGGCGATGAAGTGCTCTTCACGAGCTATGCGGGCACAGAAGTAAAGATCAACGGCGAAGAGTTTCTCATCATGGGTGAGGAAGACATCCTCGCCGTGCTGAACTGAAGTGGGCCGGAACGAATCCGGCGCCGCGTCGTCCGCGCCGCGTCGAATCGTTCGCAGAGGAAAGAAGGGAACTGATGCGACCTACGTTGTTCGCCGCCGCGCTGGAGGAGGCCATCAAGTTCGGCCCCCAGGCGCGTCTGGTTCTGACGTTTCCGGGCAATGAGGACGCCATGCACCTTCACCCACTGGCATATTCGCGGCTCGACGGCGGATTTCGCGTTGAGATTCGCGTTTCCGACTACGTGGACAGCGAAATGGTTGACGACGTTATTTTTCTCGACGCCGAAGCTGTGGAGACCGTGGAACTGCAGGTGAAGCCGAAGGGCAAGGTATGGACGGACGAGCCCTTCGAGAGCGCCGAGGAAGAGGACGACCTGGACCGCTGAGGGCGTGAGCCGGATGCGGCAATTGGAATTGAGATCACGCGAAAATAGATCGCACGGATTACGAATCATCGGAGTGACAAGCATATGGCAGCAAAGAAGATCGCATTCGACATGGAGGCCCGCGAGGCCATCCGAAACGGCGTCAACCAACTGGCGCGAGCCGTGAAGGTGACGATGGGCCCCTGCGGCCGAAACGTCGTTCTTGAGAAATCGTTCGGTTCGCCGACGGTGACCAAGGACGGTGTCACGGTCGCGAAGGAGATCGAGTTTGAGGAGACCTATGAGAACATGGGCGCCCAGATGGTGAAGGAAGTCGCGACGAAGACGTCGAACGACGCAGGCGACGGGACGACCACGGCGACCGTGTACGTTGAATCCATTTTCAACGAGGGTCTCAAGAACGTGGCCGCCGGGGCGAATCCGATGGACCTGAAGCGTGGCATCGAAGCCGGTGTTGAGGCGATTGTCTCTGAATACAAGCGCATGGCCAAGCCGGTCAAGGACTCGAAGCAGATCGCCCAGGTCGGCACATGCGCGGCCAACCATGAAAGCGACATCGGCGAGAAGATCGCCGAGGCCATGGAGAAGGTCGGGAAGGACGGCGTGATTACGGTCGAAGAGGGTCAGGCCCTTGACACCATCGTTGATCTCGTCGAAGGAATGCAGTTCGACAAGGGCTACCTCTCGCCGCACTTCATCAATGATCCGGCGGAGATGGAGGTCCGCCTCGAGAAGCCGTATGTCCTGATTCACGAGAAGAAGATTTCGTCGATCAAGGACATGATTCCGATTCTGGAGAAGGTTGCGAAGTCCGGCCGCCCGCTGCTCATCATCGCCGAAGACGTAGAAGGTGAGGCGTTGGCGACTCTGGTCGTGAACAAACTTCGCGGCACGCTTCAGTGCTGTGCAGTGAAGGCCCCCGGCTTCGGCGATCGGCGCAAGGCGATGCTCGAAGACATCGCGATCATGACCGGCGGCCGCGCGATCTTCGAGGAAACCGGCATCACGCTGGAAGGCATCGATTTGAAGGACCTCGGTCAGGCGAAGCGCGTCGTGGTGGACAAGGATAACTCCACGATTATTGAGGGCGCAGGGAGCACCAGCGACATCAAGGCTCGCATTGAGCAGATCAAGAACGAAGCGTCCAAGACCACGAGCGACTACGATCGCGAAAAGCTCGAAGAGCGACTCGCGAAGCTGTCGGGCGGCGTGGCGATGATCAAGGTCGGCGCTGCCACCGAAGTCGAGATGAAGGAGAAGAAGGCCCGCGTCGAGGATGCGCTTCATGCGTGTCGAGCGGCCGTCGAGGAGGGCATTCTGCCGGGTGGCGGCGTGGCTCCGCTCCGAGCCCTGGCCATGGTGCTCGACAAGGAAGAGAAGAAGCTGTCTGGCGATCAGAAGACCGGCGTCGATATTGTTCGCAGGGCGCTCTGGGCTCCGATCAAGTGCATCGCGGAGAATGCCGGCGTCGATGGCAGCATCGTCGCACAGAAGGTGTTTGAGTCGAAAGACACGAATTTCGGATACAACGCACTGACCGGGGAGTATGGTGACATGCTGAAGATGGGCGTCATCGTGCCTGCGAAAGTCGAGCGCGTCGCGCTGCAGAATGCCTCATCTGTCGCGGCGCTGCTCCTGACGACTGATGCGGCCGTCGCTGAGATCAAGGAGAAGAAGGAGCCTAAGGGCGGCGGTCACCCCGGCATGGGAATGTAATTCCCGCCAGTCACGCGCCGCGCGTCTGACTCGCGCAGGCAGCGTTTTACATAAATCGAGGCCGTGCATCTGAACCGGGTGCGCGGCCTCGACTATTTTGGGGTCAGCCAGCAGTATCCAGATCGTTGGACATCAGCGGGCAGCACCCGGAACGGTGGTGTGCGAATTCTCGTATCAATCGAATGAGGGATTGCCTGGAATTCGACTTCGCAGAAGATGCAGATCAGTCCGGATCTACGCAAGGATACGGTATGTCATCAGCAGGATGGCGCCGACCAGAAGCATGCCCGCGAGGATCATGATGCAAAGCGTCAGACTTGCCAGCGGGATGGACGACACGTTCCGGCAGCGGATTGTCTTATAGACGATGCTGATGCTCAGTGTCAGGGGAATGAGCATGAGCAGACGGCCGACGCCGGTGATGAGCTTGGGCTTGACGAACAGGTCGTGCAGGAAATCCATCGCAAGTCTGCCTTGTTGCTAACTTCGTTTTAGCGGCGTCTGCGCCGCGAGGGAGGCCTTTGCGCGATCGGCTCTGGAGAGGGTATCCAGAATCACGAGCAGATTGAGCAAACCGGCCACCCCTGAATACACGACTCCGATGTCGCCGGCCGGCCATGGGGCTTTGAACGAGTTGGCGGTAGCGGAACCGGCGTTTGCCTCGATTCGCTTGCTGGCGTAGAGCGCCCCGATAGCCTGTGGTCCCGCACAGATTTGCGCGGCGATCCATAGACCATTGTCGCGCGGGGTAATTGCAGACCGGACGCCACCGACCGCAATGCCGCACCAGAAGGTGCTCGTGATTGTTACAAAGAAGATGACGGCCCGCTTCCGTTCGCCGATCCACCAGTGTCCGAGACCGGGCACAAGCCAAGCGAAGGCTGCGCCGAGGGCCATGGAGGGTACGCTCTGAGCGGATCGATTGCTTGACATGCTGATCTGGCGACTGCCGGTCCTCGCGACGGCGACCTGCCGTGGGAAACGAGATTAGCCGCAGTCGAACAAGCTCGCAACGGCTCCGCGGCCATGCGCTGCCGAACGGCATCACATTGCACAAGGCCCATTCGGATCGCCACAGCGTCCACAGCCTCCAGGACGGCTGACCGGGGCGGGACTCTGCCGGGAGGGCCCGCCGCGAGCAGCGAAGACGCTGACCTGTCTGGCGACCTTTCTGCTGCGGCAATGTGGACACGTGACCGAATCCTGATCGGACCGGTTTCGTACGAGTTCTTCGAAGACTCGATCGCATCCTGAACAATGAAACTCATGGATCGGCATTGCACGGCTCCCGTAAATTGTCTTTCAAGTATAGTCAGCACTCGGAGCGGTCACAACGCGGCGTACTGCCTATCGGGCGGCTTTCCGAGTCAAAAATGTGCGGAACGGGATCTTGTCAAAATCGCGTCGGCCGCTTTAATTAGGCGTCCCCCTTAAGTCTCGCCGTCGGCGTCTTCGGACGTCTTCGGTCTGACGAGGCCCCCATCGTCTAGTGGCCTAGGATATCAGGTTCTCATCCTGGAGACCGGGGTTCGAGTCCCCGTGGGGGTGCCATGTTGACGACCCCGGTGATGCAAGTCGCCGGGGTTTTTTTGTGCGCAGCATGATGTATTTGAGCGTCAACCAGGCGCGGCCGCCGCCGATGCAGGGGAGGTGCGCCAAGCCGGGTTGAACGAAAGCACCAATCGGATCGGAATGCATCAGTTGCCGAAGTTGAGGTGAATATTGGGGGTGATGTCGCCCGCGCTCTGCACACTGAGCGGGAAAGCGCCGTTGCCGTTATGGCATCGGAGGCAGACGAAATCGACCGTGACGGCCGCGCGACCCTGATTGTCGAGTTCAACGGCGCTGCCGTCGGCCGTGAAGAATGCCGCGAAGTCGTTCTTGTTTTTGGCGATTCTGAAAATGTGGGTGCGGGTATCGCCCATTCGCGCGGCGTTTCCGACGACTGATGCGGTGGCGGCGGAATAGGCGCGGGTCGCGAAGGGCATGTGGCAACTAACGCAGGTGAGCGGCTCGACATAGTCGCCCCGGGTGAATACCCGGCCTGCATGGAGTGCCATGTTCATGTCGGTATGGCATGCCGTGCAGTGGTTGCGGATCGCCTTGGCAGGGTCCACCGTCAGCGAGACATGGGGATCGTGGCAGATTCCGCACTTGAAACCGGCGTGCCCTCCGCTGGCGAGGAGTTCGGTCGATTGCTGGTTTGGCAGGATGAATCCCTGGTCCGCGCCAATGGTCGTCGCGGCGGGGTCGAAGTTGTTCGCATGGCATTCGTTACAACTCTTCAAGCCATTGGGATCGACGAACAACTGTCGCCGTCGCGGGTTCGGCAGGTGATTGGAACCGGGGCCGTGGCATGCTTCGCAGCCGACGCCCATTTCGACCCATGTGCCGTCGATTCCGGCGCGACCGTCCTGCGATTCGGGGTTGGAGGCGTCGCGCCGGATCGGCCCGGTGGTCTGCTTTCGAAATCGGTCGAACTCGTAGTCGAGTGGATCTGCCGACGCTGACTGAAACGGGGCAAACGCGGCCGTTGTTCCATTTGCGGGGAGATTGTTGTTCCATTGGACATCCACGCCGGCGGATCCGTTTGTGAGGATTCGACCGTCGCTATTCAAGAATAGCGCGCCCTTGGAATAGCCGCCGATTACGTATGAGATATCCAGCCAATCGAAGCCGGTCGGCGGGTTCGGAACGCCGGCGTTCTGTGCGGCCGCCGGATAGGACGGGGCTGTACCGTCCGGCCGCTTGAGGGCGTGTGCGTGCGCGTGCTGGTTGTGAAGGGCGGCGATGTCGGCGTGGCATGCGCTACAAGCCGCGCTGGTCACGTAAGAGGCTCCCGCGTTGGTCTTGTCGGTCTGGTTTCGGTAGACCGGCAGCGCGTTTGGATTGGGGGTGTAGATCGGATCCGGGCATTGGCCGCCGGAGACCGCGAGCATCATCGCGATGGAACCGAGAGCGACGAACGCACGCGTTCGCAAGCCGAGCAGCCGGCCTGAATGGACTGTGGATTCGACGTTGCCAGTCTGTCGGTTGAGCATGGTCATGGGATTCTATCCCGGATTTCCGATTCGTGAACAGACGAAGGCCGCATCGAACTTATGGTGAACCGCGTTAAATTACGCAACTGCCGGTCGGTTTTGGGCTCGGCCGCACCAGCGAACGGTGCGGACCCACTCGGAAGCGAGGACGATGTGAACTGGTGGAGTATTTTGAACGGCACAATCGTGAATGCCGCAACGGTGGCGGTCGGCAGCGCCATCGGGCTGGCGTTTTCGTCGCGCATTCCCGATCGATATCAGCGGATCATCCTAACGTGTCTCGGATTGATGACCGTTATTCTGGCGGTCGACGCCGGCGTAATCGAGATGGGAAAAACGGTTCAGCGATGGGGGGTTGATGCAGAGGGCATTCGGCTGCCGACCTATGGCGCCCGAGTGGCGATGGTGGTCGTCGGATCATTGATTGTCGGAGCCGTCATCGGGACGGCACTTCGGCTGCATGAGAGACTCGAGTATCTCGGCCGGGTGATACACGAACGATTTGGTCGATCGAACCGCCTCGAGGCGAAGGCGGATGGTCCTGAACCCGCAGGATCGAGTGAGAAACTGCCTGCATCGGCGCGTTTTGCCGAAGGATTTCTGACGGCGAGCGTCATTTTTTGTGTCGGGCCGCTGACGCTGCTGGGTTGCCTGAACAATGGGGCGAGCGGTGATCCGAGTCTGCTGTACATCAAGTCGTTTCTTGACGGATTCTGCTCGATGGCGCTTGCAGCTTCACTGGGGGCCGGCGTCGCGTGCAGTATCGCCACTGTCCTTGTTTTTCAGGGCGGTTTGGCGATGACGTCGGCGTGGCTCGGCGGGAGCATCAACGAGCTTTCATTGTCGCTGATGAATGTTGTCGGGGGCATGCTGCTTCTGGCGACGGCCATGATGATACTGGAAATCAAAAAGATCCCCGTCGCGAATCTGCTGCCGGGGATCTTTCTGCCGGTTGTGATTGTGGCCGTGATGGAGCGATTCATGCCGGGGACTCTGATCCTAGTTCAATGACCCTGGCATGTCCGATCTCGTTCGTGCGGCGGCTCGCTGGATCAGGTCGCGGATTTTTGAAACAGGTGCTGCTCGTGGATTTCGACGAGTTCCCTCAGCTTGCGACTCTGGACACCGGCGGCGCTCTGCCATGTCACTTCTGCATCGGCTTCAAGGCCGACACCGATTCTGCGGCAGGCGAGCAGCACGGTGGTGTGGTTCTTGTTGCCCATGTAGCGGGCGATTTCGGGGAAACTGTAGCTGGTGTGCTTGCGGGCCAGATGCATCGCGAGGTTTCGCGCGAGGGCGACGGTTCGGGATTTTCGGGATGTGTGCAGGTCCGCCGGCGTCAGGCCGAAGTAGGTGGCGACGTGCTGTTCGATATCGCCAATGGTGAGGAGCTTTGAGGTCTGGGTGAGGTGATCCTCGAGCGCCTGCCGTGCGAGGTCGAGAGTGACCTCCGAGCGCGTGAGTGAGGCGTAGGCGAGCAACTTCACGAGGCAGCCTTCGAGTTCGCGAACGTTGGCAATGATCTTGTCAGCGATATACAGGATGACGTCGTTCGGCACCTGATGCTGCGAGATTGCCGTTCGGCGGCGAAGAATCTGTGCGCGGGTGTCGCGGTCGGGGCGATCGATTTTTACGACCATTCCCGCAACGAGGCGATTGGTCAACGAGGCGGAAAGATCGCTCATCATTTTCGGATGGGCGTCTGACGCCATGACGACCCGCTTGGAATTGCCGTTGATCGCGTTGAAGGTGTGGAGAAATTCCTCCTGCGTGGCCTTCTTGTTCGCGATGAACTGCATGTCGTCAAGCAAGAGGACATCCACATCGCGGAAGCGATGACGGAATGCGTCGAGCTTGCGATCTCGCAAGGCGAGAATGAATTGATTGGTGAAGTCCTCGCCGGAGACATACAGCCATCGCACGTCCGGCCTCGTATCGGAGAGCGCGTTGGCGATGCCCTGGAGTAGATGCGTCTTGCCCAGGCCGCAACCACTGTAGATGAAGAGCGGAGTCGAATCCGCGAAGGGATTTTCCACGAGCCCAAGGGCCATCGAATGGGCGAGCCGATTGTTGCTGCCGACGACAAAATCGTCGAGACGGCCTCGCAACTGCCTGGGCTGGGCGACGATCGGGCCATGGCCTTGTCCGTTTCCGTTGCCATTGCCGTTTCCATTGCTGCTGCCGTTGCCGCTACCGCCGAAGCTTTCACGAGCCATTCTTTCCGCCGCCTGACCAATGAATGCGGCCTGGGAATTGAGCTGGTTTTTTCGCAGCTTCCGGAACAATACGGGATCGATCACGTATGCAACGCGCACCGGCGCCTGCAGGACCTTAGCGGCGGCGGATTGTATAGCGTCAGCGAAGTGATCTTCGATAAAACTGCCGATGAAGATGTTGGGGACTCCAACTTTCAGAATGCCGTCGGCGAATGCAAACTGTGTGCAGGGCTTGAACCAGACCTTATAGTTTTGAGGTCCAACGATTTCCGCAACCCGAATGTGAATTTGCTCTTCGATTCCGTGAATTTGTGAGTGCACAGCGCGCTCCTCCAGCGCAACGCGAATGAATCGCGGTTGTGAAAATTTAGAGTAAGCAAGACAAAGACACCCCGGCCTAGGGTAGGCGTCCTTCGGCCCTTTGTATCCGTCGCGACCCCAATCGGATGCAAAGTCTCAGGCTACCGAAGTCCGCTCTTGTGACCGGGAAGCGGAGTGTATAAATGTGGCATTTCGCAGTCAATCAGTAATTTCTTAACGAATCGCTTACACACGATTTCGGAATTGACGGGAGCGAAGGTTGCGGCTGATCAGTTTTTTTTGATCCACCGGATTTCCACAAGTTTCGCGCCGAGGACATCGGAACCCCCCGTCGCGTCATCTTCGCACCTATCCCTCGAACATGTCGAAAGTAAAATCAACTTATGGTTTTGTCGTCATTCCAACGAATCAATGCGACGCGCCGAGCTGTCTCACCAAAGCCGAATTTCTCGTAGAGGCGGCGCCCGGGTAGGTTGGCGGAATCGACTGCAAGCGTAACCGTCTGATATTTCTGACGATACGCAGTTTCGAGTACTGTTCCGATCACGAAACTGCCGACAGCGCGGCGACGCCAGGTCGGCGAGACGCCCATATAAACGACTTCCAATATTGGCCTAAGCGGATTCTTTGCCAGCAAGACACATGCGGCGCGTTTGCCATCACACTTGAGGATGCGCCAGTTGGTGGGATCGAAAACGCCGGCGGCTTTGTGACCGGCCAGGATGTCACCGATATCGCGCCGGCCACACAGTGTCGGGCAGTCGGCACTGTCCGCATAGGAATCGAGAACGGTTTGTCGGAACACGTTGTCAGATTCGGGTGAGTAGCTCAGCCATTGCAGGTCTTCTCGACGAATCCCGATCGGCGGATGAGGCGGTGGCACGGGCTTGACCAGCGGCCGCTCCAGGTAGTTCAGCAGCGCGATCTTCTGAAAGCCCAGATTTCTCAGGGCTGCCTGCGTCGCGACATCGTGCTCTTCGACGAGCGACTGGAGGAGTCGATTGTCATCAGCGAAGACGGCCTGCTTCGCGCGGCGCACGAGGGCTGCGATGGTGGATTCGCCAATCGCCATGACATCGGATCGTGGAAGGAGAATCATGGCGGTGCGCCCGGGAGAGTAGATGCAGGCCGCAGCCGCCTTCTCCTGTCTTTTTTCCCTGGCGACGAAGAGATGGTGGACGTCGATATTGAGCGCTCGGGCATATTCGAGGAAGGCGGTGACGTGGTTCTCAACCTCAGCGGCCGATTGACCCGGCCGGGCGAGGCAGAATCGCAGGACGCGCCGGATGGCATTTCGATCGACAGTCACGATTTCGGGTTTGTTCGTCATGCTGATGTTGCGACGCCGCGCATCCGCCGGTCGGTCCGAGTAAGCGAATCGTACCGGCAGTTTAGCATTAATGCAGGATTCAGGTGGTCGGGCGAATGACGCCAATTTTCTCGGAATGTGGCCAGCAACCGGGGCCGCGGAGATTGCCGTAAATCGGCGAGGAGCGTTGCCAGAGAGGCTCGTTCGGGACGAATGGAACTACCGCGAAATTGTGCATTTATATGGTCTGAAACCGCTGAAATTCCTACTTTTTCAGCCGTTTCGACGCGGAATGGTTTACAGAGCCGTTACAGCGCTTCGCCATCGTCATCCTGTATAGTTACACGAGTTCGGACCGGTGAGGCGATACTTGCCAGTCAATCGGAATTGATTGAGATCACACGAGAAAGTACCACAAGAGAGTCCTGCGACGGAGGAAATTGAATGTTCCGAGAGTTGAAGCATCATGGAATGAACTTGCTGTTGTCCGCTGTGATTGCAGGCGCGGGGTCGTCGGTGATCACCGCACGGGTTCTTGCGGACGATGCGAAGCCCGCGGAAAAGGCTACCCAGAATCAGCCCACTGACGAGGCGAAGAAGGCTGAGGAGGCCAAGCGTGCCGAGGCTCAGCCCGCAAAGGTTGACCCACATGCGGGCCACGACCACGGCCCGAACGTTGTGGGGCCTCCGGCGGCTGGCGCTCAGAACCTGCCAGTGAAGCCGGGGGCGGACATCCCGTCACCGACGGTCGTGCTGAAGCCGGGCGAGGTTCCGGCAATCAAGTTTGATACGCCGATCTATGATTTCGGTCGCGTCAAGTCAGGCTCGGATATCAAGCACGATTTCTACTTTACGAATACCGGCACGGGGCCGCTGGAAATTCTTCGCGTGAAGCCGTCCTGCGGTTGCACGGTTGCTGGTCAGTATGACCGCATTGTTCAGCCGAACGAAACCGGCAAGATTCCACTGACGATGAGTTCGAAGGGCGCGAGTGGCCCGCTGAGCAAGAACGTCACGGTCAACACGAACATCGCCGGAGCGGATTCGACCATCTCCCTCCAGATCAAGGGTGAAGTCTGGCAGCCCATTCAGGTTACGCCGCAGGCTGCGTCTTTCGGACGGATCACGGCCCAGGACTCCGGCGACAAGCTGGTTCGCAAGCTGACGATCGCGAGCAACGTGGAAGCTCCGGTGACGCTGGGTGAGCCGATCAGCAGTCATCCGAAGGTAAAGGCGTCGGTTTCGACCCTTGAGCCCGGCAAGCGCTTCGAGGTGGTTGTGACGCTGGAGCCGCCGTTCGAGTCCGGCAATATCAACGGCCGAGTCACCATTCCAACCGGTGTTGCGGACATGCCGAACGTCGAAATTTCGGCGTATGCATTCGTGACCGCTGCCATCGATGTGTCGCCAACGACGTTAATTCTGCCGCCTTCGCGGACCGCCGATGTGACACGGCAGTTCTACATCCGCAGCAACATCAACAAGCCGTTCAATATTTCGGATCTGGCAACATCCAATCCGGATATCAAGCTGGAATTGACGGACGTGAAGGATTCAATCACCTATCGACTGAAGGTTGACGTGCCGACGGGTTATGCGCCGCCGGCGGGTGGTGACCGAATCACCATGAAGACCGATAGTCCGGACGTGCCGACGATCACGATTCCAGTGAATTCGCAGGCGGTTTCGCCGGCGAATCCGCTGACCAACATCGGTCAGAAGCGGATTACCCCGCCAGGCAGCGCTTCGGTCTCTGCGACGGCAGACGCGGCTGCGGCCCCGAAGCGTGCTGAGGCACCGGCACCGGCGGAGTCAAAGGAGCAGACAAAGGAAGAGAAGAAGGATCCAGCCACGAAGGGCTGATGATCGCCGCCTTCGGCGGACAGTTCAGAAGTTGAACGACCGCGCGGGCCTGTGCCTGCGCGGTCGTTTTGTTTGCCAGGCATGTGATGCGTGTTGGAGGTGTAAGTCCTCTGCGGGCCGTGATGACCGGAACCGGCAGGGCAGGCCAGGGTGTCCATCGTGAGGTGGAATCTGAAGGGAGCT